>DATLDE010000008.1:0-54551 GCA_035526025.1 Candidatus Limnocylindrales bacterium
CTTTGTAATCCAAATGGATTCCAGTTATCATCTACATCACCTCCTATCATGCTGTACCTAATCTTAGCAATCCTTAAACACGCATTTCTGTAGATGATATATTTTTGCCGAAAGTGTATACCATGTGCTGACCTGTGCACATAATTCCGCAAGTTCCATGTTGCAATACCTTGATTGTTTTTGTATAATACATACTATCTTTACACATCTGGTTTTATTCCCTGAATTAAAACAAAATGTAATCAGATGGATGCAAAAGGGAAAAATATGAGAAACGTAACTCTTGAAGAATTACTTGAAGCTGGTTGCCATTTTGGTCACCAAGTTTCACGTCAAAATCCAAAAGCCTCAGAATACATCTTCGAAACCCGTGATGGGATCCATATAATTGACCTTGAAAAAACCAAAGAAGGGCTTGAAGAAGCAGGTAAATTTGTCCGTGATTTAGCCAAGAAAGGTGGAACTATCCTAGTTCTTGGTACCAAAAGACAGGCTGAGACAATTCTTAAAGAAGAACTAAAGAGAATTGATCAGGATTCTATGAAGGGTCTGTATTTTGTTACCAAGAGATGGATCGGCGGAACTCTTACCAACTTCTCAGAAGTTGCTAAGAATTTCAAAAAATTAACAGATATCTCATATAGACTTCAGGACGAGAATGAAAAAGCAAGTTATACAAAAAAAGAAATAAGCGATTGGGATAAATCCCGCATAAAACTGGAAAGTTTTTATGGAGGAATTGCAGACATGACCCGTGTTCCAGATGCATTATTTATAATCGATACGCATCAGGAAAGAGCAGCAGCTGAAGAAGCTCTGAAAATGGGGACTCCAACAGTCGGTATCACAGACACAAATTCAGATCCTTTGATAATTAATTACCCAATCCCGGCAAATGACGATGCTGTCGGCAGTTTGAAGCTTGTTATTAGTTATATTTTTGACTCGTGGATCGAGGGGAAGAAGGCCTACAAAGTGGCAGCTGATCAGGCAGAAGCTGCTGCTTCCAAAGAGGCAGAAGCGGAAGCAAAGAAAGCCAAAGCTGCTGAAAAACCACAGGCTGATTTCTTCGGAATAAATGAGGAAAAAAAGGAGTCGAAAGCGGAAGATAAAAAAGCTGAAAAGCCCGATGAAAAAGTAATTGACAAGAAATCAGATGAGAAACCTAAGAAAGCTGCGGTTAAAAAAGAAAAAGTAGAAAAGAAAGCTACAAAGAAAGTTTCAAAATAATTTTGTCATTCTGAGGCTTAGCCGAAGAATCTAAATAGATCCTTCACTTTGTTCAGGATGACAACTAGATAAATGTATGGCAAATATTGATCTTAAAACACTTAAAAAACTTAGAGATGAAACAGCCGCATCAATCGTTGATTGTCGTGTAGCGCTTGATGAATCCGGGGGAGATTACAAAAAAGCTTTGGAGTGGCTTAAAAAAAGAGGAATTGAAAAAGCATCAAAAAAATCAGGACGCTCAACAGGTGAGGGATTGGTTGAAGCATACATACATAATGGGGGAAAAATCGGAGTACTTGTTACTGTAAATTGTGAGACTGATTTCGTAGCCAAGACTGAAGAATTTAAGCAATTGGCTCATGAAGTTGCTATGCAAATCTCAGCGATGAACCCATCAAGCGTTGAAGAACTTCTAAAGCAAGATAACATTCGTGATTCAAGCATAACAATTGATCAGCTTATCAAATCCGCTATCGGGAAATTGGGAGAAAATATAACCATCGGCGACTTCAAAAGATTTGAAATATAGATATACTAATATGGGTTTCCTCGAGAGAAGAATAAGTGGCTATAGGGAAGTAGCGGAGTTCAAAAGACAAATTCCACATCGTGCTGAAAAACCAGAGTTGGCAGATCCAGATAAATTTTATGCGGAAAAAGCGTTGGAGGCAGAAGGCGTTTTGCACGCTATTGTCTCTGCTGTTAAAGGTCATAGGCAAAGAAATCCTCAACATCAGGTAGAAGTTGATGTCACAACGATTCAAAACGGTGAAGGAGAGGAAAAAATGAGCCCTGTAGCCCGGATTCGCTGGAGATCACGCGACCATAAATCTCCCACGGGATGGGTCAAAAGTGGTGTAAATGTAGTCTTACACGATGCATGGGATGGCGTTGTGAAAATAATTCATTCGGTTCATCCTTATAATCAAGGTCAAAGTAATCCAGTAGGAGTTTGGAAAAATTTTGAAGCAAGCGGTGATAACGCAGATACTCCTCTGGATGAGCAAATAGGAAGTGCAATGTCGGAAGCAAGCGGAGATGATCCAAATATGTTAAAATTATTAAAAGGGAAAACAGGAAGACAAATAGGACCTGGGAAAAAATAAATCATTATGGATCCGTTGGCAGAAAATACAAAGAAAAAAATTGATAAGGTTCTTGATATCCTCAAAGGAGATCTGGATACCATCCGCACTGGTCGTGCGGCACCATCACTTGTTGAAAATATAATTATTTCAGCCTACGGAGGATCTACCAAGTTGAAAGTAATGGAGCTCGCGACAGTTGGAGCAATGGACGCACAGACGCTTGTCATCACCCCATTTGATCCGTCAATCATAAATGAGATCGCCAAAGGAATTGAGGCTGCAAATGCTGGATTTACTCCAAGTGTTGATGGTAATTTGATCCGTATCAGTATCCCCCCACTTTCACAGGAAAGACGTGAAGAGCTTATAAAAGCTATGCGTCTCAAGCTTGAAAATGGGAAAATTATGGTACGTCAGGTAAGGCATGAAGCTATGGAAGAGATTAAAAAGGAATATGCTGGAAGAGAAGATGACATAAGCCGTGTTGAGAAGGAAGTTCAGAAATTAGTTGATGATACGGTCGAGACAATTGAGTCTTGGGGCAAGCAAAAAGAGCAGGAGTTAATGCAAATTTAGATTTTAATTTTTCTTACCAAGATTCATTCGTTTGGAAAGTCTTGATATTATACCTCCTCGGTAACCCTCAGTTCTATCTGCATATGAATAAAGTAATTCTAGATAATTATTTATTTCACCTTTTCTTTTTTGGTCACTTGGTAAGCCACTGATTTTTATTAAATCTTCAATTATCGCCTGTGCGTAACCATAAACAAGCTCTTTGTCGTCTTCAGAAACTTTTTTACCTTCTTTCATTGCCGTAACATGTGCTTTGATTTTATCAATTGTGTCCATGCGGGCTGTGGGCAGGTCTAGAGATTCACGTAAATCCCTCAATGTATTTTTACTAAACGGAATACTAGGATCGTCATCCGGTTTTTTTGTGTGTATTGCCCAAGTTCCATCTTCTCTTTTAACTGCATATACTTCTTCTGCATCATCCATTTTTGGGTGTTTCCAAAAGAATTGCTGCGTAATATCTGCTGCTTCTCTCAGTACTCTTTTCTCAGGATGTAGCTTATCCTGCTCTTTTTGTCTATCTAGAACATCATTTTTATTTCCGTCTAAAATATCCTCTAAATGCTCAAATTTAAAAGCCTCAGGATTTTCCTTAAGTTTATTTTTAATATCCTCGGGCGATACCCTAGCTAATTCTTCCTGAGTTAATCCGAGGCAGTCTTGTATTGCTTTTTGCATTGCTTGTTCAGAGTTTTCAAATCTGGGAACAACAGGAGTCTCATTGCCGAGCTGTGCTTCCAGAGAGCTAATTATATTTGTTGCTGGAGCAGCCTCACGAGGTCTAAATCCGGTATGACGATCTGCATTTTTGCTTTTATGAAAATGATCAAATCCTCTTATTGCATCAGGCCTGAAAGGGTTATGAGGGGATAGTTGATTTTCCTGAATGGAATGCTTGTTGACAAAGCTCTCACCTTGACTTTTTTGATCATTTTCTCCACCACCTTCACCGCTACTCATACTATTTAGACTATAGAATTTTGGGCTTGTTTGCAAGTCTCTACATGTTATAATGTATGAATGCTTACGGGTTTGATTTTTCTTCTAATTCTCTCTGTTCTTGTTCTTATTCATGAAGCGGGGCATTTTTTTGTAGCTAAGAAATTGGGTATAAAAGTTGAGGAATTTGGTTTTGGGCTTCCCCTGACAAAGGCACTATTTTCTGTAAAAAGAGGGGAGACTACATATTCTTTTTATCCGGCACTTATAGGAGGATTTGTAAAATTATATGGTGAAGATGAGGCTGGTGCGGGAAGGATAAAAGTTAAGGAGCATAAGGAAGTATCAAAAGACAAAGACAGAGCATTTTTCTCACGGCCCATATGGCAGAGAGTTGCAGTGATTGTTGCTGGAGTCGTGATGAATACAGTTCTTGCTGTAGCGATTTACTATTCATTTCTGGGGATTACAAATTTCAGGACAGAAATTCCACTTCTTGGGGACCATAAGTTTTTTGCAGTAAATCAGCAGAATAAATCTGAGATTATAATCAGTGACGTTGCAAAAGATTCACCGGCTGAAAAAGCAAAAGTAAAACCTTTATCAAAAATACTGAGTGTAAACGGTCAAAAAGTGGCAACAATGGATTTCTTTATAGAGTTCATAAAAAAGAACAAGGGACAGGAAGTTATTTTGGAATTACAGGATTTGAAGACCAGTGATAAGCAAACCATAAAACTTACTCCACGAGTAAATCCTCCGAAGAATCAGGGAGCACTAGGCGTCTCCTTTTTTCCCATAAAAACAGCAGTACTGACATATGAAACACAAGCTCAGAAATTATTTTCAGGATTTACGCATCCTCTGAATTTGATGAGTTACAATTTTGACGTGATGGGAAAGCTAATCGCAACCTCGATTAAGGATAAAACTGCTGAGCCAATAAGCCAGGGGGTTTCAGGGCCAGTTGGGATTTATTCAGTAGTTGGTGAGATAATAAATATTCCCAATATGAGAGAGCGCGTATTGCAGCTTTTGAACTTGGCAGGGCTTTTATCAATTTCTTTGGCATTTTTCAATGTGTTACCGATTCCAGGACTTGATGGTGGACGTCTGTTCTTCATAATCATAGAAGCTGTGACCAGAAAAAAATTAAATCCCAAATTTGAAGCCTATGCAAATGCAATCGGGATGGCAGTTCTTATTGGTCTTATAATTCTCGTAACTTTCAAAGACCTCTTTCAGATATTAAAATAATTTTTAATCCTATGTTTGCAAAAATAGAGGAACTATTTAAGAAAAAAAATGTATTTTCCCACAAAAATCAGGGGATTACAGTTGCAAAAGTAATAGAGCCCGCTTCAGGCCTCGAGCTAGCCAAAGAAATTTTGTATCAGATCATAGACAGGAAAACAGTAATTTATCTTTCAGGAGGTAGCGTTGCAGAGCTTTATAAATTGTTAGCTAAGGAAGAAAAGATTCTACCAGGTGCTGTAGGGCTGATTGATGAAAGATATGGTGATCCGCTCCATTCAAATAGTAATCAGCTTCTCATAAAAAATACGGGGCTTCTTCGGTATTTGGATATTCTTGATATACCGTTTTATTCTATGCTTCAAGGATTGCCACGGGTTGAAACCGCAGAGATTTATGATCAGAAAATTAGAGAACTTAACGCAAATTTTCCTAAAAGTGTTGGGATTTTGGGAATTGGACCGGATGGTCATATCTCAGGCATAGCACCAAATAGAAGCGATTTTAAAAACCCTGTTTTTGATGCGGAACAAAAGACTTTATTGGTCTCAGAGTTCAATGATAAGACAGGGAAGTTTAAAGAACGTGTAACTACCACATTTTTAGGGCTTGAAATGCTTGATTTGATGATAGTGATAGCTTTTGGTTCTGCAAAGCAGAATGCGCTGGATCTAATGTTCGAAGACGGAAAGGAAGAAGATATACCAGCTAGATTCTTAAGAAGACCGGGCGTTGCTGAGAAAACCCTTTTAATTACCGACCAAAACGTTTAGAATTGAATCAGAATGAACTCTCCATTTGTACTTGTCATTTTTGGAGCAACGGGGGATCTTGCTCAGCATAAATTGATTCCTGCACTCTTTTCTCTTTTCAAGCAAAAGCAACTTGGTTCAGAATTCTACATAGTCGGATTTGCCAGGCGTGAATTCAGCAATGAAGATTATGCTCATATGCTTGGAGATGAGCTTGAGACGCATAAAGACCCAGACTGGGCAGAGTTTTCAAAAAATATCTTTTACCAGCAGGGCTTGTTTGATGAAGAAAAAGGTTATAAGGAACTTATAGATACGCTTGCTGGATTTGATAAAAAAATTGGGGCATGCATCACAAGGCTTTTTTATCTGGCTACACCTCCTGATAATTATCTTTCAATTCTTAATAATCTAAAAGAAAGCAAGCTTTCAGAAGGCTGCGGGCAGGGATCTGAGAAATTCACTAGACTTGCTATTGAGAAACCATTTGGCCGCAATCTTGAGACAGCACAGGAGCTAGATATGAAGCTTGCTGATATTTTTGAAGAACACCAGATTTACAGAGTCGATCATTATCTTGGAAAAGAGACAGTGCAGAATATGATCGCGTTTCGCTTTGCCAATAATATTTTTGAACCTGTGTGGAATAAAAATTACATTGATCATGTTCAGATAACAATGGCTGAGATAGAAGGTGTCAGAACAAGAGGGAAATTCTTTGATGGTGTTGGGATACTTCGTGACATTGTGCAAAATCATCTACTTCAACTTTTGGCAACTGTTGCCATGGAGCAACCGGCAAGCTTCTCAAAAGAAGGCGTACGGGACGCACGAGCCAATGCGATTAAAGCCATAAGACCGATTGAGCCGGCTGATGTGTCAAAATATGTAGTAAGAGGTCAATATGAGGGGTATAGAGATGAAAAAGATGTAAAAAAAGATTCAAATACCGATACTTTTGCAGCAATGAAATTATTTGTTGATACTCCGAGATTCGAAAATGTTCCATTTTATATCAGAACAGGTAAAAAAATGCCCAAAGAAGTTATGGAAATCTCAATTATCTTTATACAGACCTGCCATTTATTATTTAAAGAATACGGATGCCCTGAAATAGGAAATGTTCTGACTATCAGGGTTCAGCCTGATGAAGGAATAGGAATGAGAGTAATTACCAAACAGCCTGGAAGTAAGGTCGCACTCGGCAGTGTAGATATGAAATTTACCTACAAAGAATCATTTGGAGAAAAAATTGTTGACGCTTACGAAAAGCTTCTTTTGGATATTTTCCATGCTGATCAGATGCTTTTTAACAGATCAGATGAGCTTGAAAGCTCATGGAGATTGATATCCAATGTCTTAACTGGTTGGGATTCTGCAGGGAAAAATTCAGAAATTCCAATTTATGAACCGGGATCATGGGGACCAAAAGAAGCAAATGAACTCATTGAAAAAGACGGGAAAAAATGGCTTAAGTAGTATGAAGGGGTAAGTATAAAGCATCCAGTAATTAACTACCCTTTATACTTAATACCAAATACTTTATACTGATTATATACTATGCAGATAGCAATTCTTGGACTTGAAAAGATGGGCAGAATGCTCACAGAAAAACTTCTGACCGCGGGGCATGAAGTAGTTGTGTGGAACAGGACCCGGGAAAGTCTCGATGCGATTAGAATTGAAGACGCAGAATATGTAGTAAATCAAAAACTTATCCTCGCATATACTATTGATGAACTCAGGAACGTACTCAGAAAACCCCGTATTGTCTGGTGCATGATGCCATCTGGTGAGCCAACAGAAACAGTTATTCAGCAGTTGAACGGCATTATAGAAGCAGGTGACGTTGTGGTGAATGGTGGAAATGCAAATTATAAAGACACACAGCGGCATTTTGAAGAATTTGAAAAAAGAGGCATAAAATTTTTGGGGATTGGAATCGCAGGTGGTATACATGGTTCAGAGAATGGATATAGTCTGACAGTAGGCGGAAATGAGGATGCATACCAATTTTTGGTTCCAGTTCTTGATAGTCTCTCTGAGCCAAATGGAATACATGGATATTTTGGCACAGGTGGTGCAGGTCATTTTGTAAAAATGGTACACAATGGAATCGAATATGGAATGATGCAGTCTATTGCAGAAGGGTTGGCGATATTAAAAAAATCTGATTATCAGATAAGTCTTGAAGACTCAGTTACAGCATGGCAGGAAGGAGGCATTATCTCAAGCTTTTTACTTGATATGGTGCTAGATGCATTGAGTAAAGATCCTGAATTCTCGCAATTTGATGGTGTAATCGGATCTTCCTTAAGCGGAAAGTGGGCAGTTGAGCAGGCAAAGACCACAAATATCTCAGTTCCCGTAATTGAGCAGTCGCTTGCATTTCGGGAAAGATCTCAGTATGATAAAGCTATACAAGAAACTTTTATAGCAAAAGCATTACAAGCAATGCTAAAGGAGTGGAAAGGATAACATGGACGAAACACCAGTACATACAGAAGAAACAGTAACGGTTTCATCAACTCTACCGCCACAAGATGTGGTTACTAGCACGACAACAGTTGTTCCACCTCCCGGAGTACCAAATCCAACACAAAAAGTATTTCAAAAAAAGAAAAAGATATTTAGAGCCTATCAAATAATATGGTTTCTCCTTGCAGTGATTGAGATACTTTTGGCATTTAGGATGCTTCTAAAAGCGCTTGGTTCAGATCCCAAAAGCGGTTTTGCTACATTAATATATGCACTGAGTGATCCGCTGGCTCTTCCATTTACTGGATTGGTTGGCATCACCCAGACTCAGACGTCGACTTTTGATTGGTCGATCATAATCGCCGCTGCTGTATATGCCTTGTTAACTTTCGGAATTGTTCAAATCATCCACATGTCAAAGCCTGTAAGCAAGCAGGAAGTCGAACAAACAGTCGACGAGGCATAGGATTTACAAAACGGGATATAAATCATCTATGTTCCGTTCTACTCATTTAACTCCCACTTCATCACCGCTCTACAATGATAAGCAGTTTAGGAGGCAATTGTAGTAAAATCTTCAAAGCGATTAAACAGGAGAGAATTTTTTTATCAAATCCTACCCCCAAGGAAACTTTCGCTATTCCAAACTCGAGCACTTTGCAATGTAAATATATTTGTTCTTGTGTCAGGTGATCCCGGTGACTGTTGATTTACTTCAAACGTGCATGCTTTGCTAACGTGTGGTTCCTTCGTTCTTCCTTTATATATCCTTGTAAGTTGATCAGGATTTTGATGGGCGAGTGCAAACGCAATAGGGACACCAAGCTTAAGAGATGCAGAAATTAGTCTTCTTGTTTCACCATCACCTACTTTGAAGTCCAGACACGTCTCACCATTTGAGTTAGCAGCCGTTCTTATTGCAATAGGTTGCCCATATCTGCCTGTGAAGCGGCATTCTTGATCTCCCGCTTCTTCTACATCTTCAGGTGTGTACCCAAAATGTTTTGTCAAAATAGCTTTCAACGCATCTCGACTTTCTGTTGGATTGTCCTCACCTTCACCGTCGAAAAATGGATCCTCCAATGTTTCATCCTGGGATACGCTTAATGCAAGTTGCCGAAAATTAGGTATGTCACCGTCTTTTCCAGGAGATCCTTCAATTGCTTCGTCCATACAACTTCTAGACTACCATGCTGTTTGTTTTTGTCAATAGCAATATTGATCCTGGGGTTAGGCAGTTAATTAATTATTTAGGTGAAAAAAATTAGAAATAAGACTTTTTCAACTTTAAACTTCCTCAAGATGTAGGTATAACTATCCTGTAGTTTGAAGATCGAGATTATATGTTGTATAATTTGTCGCTATGGGGACAAATGAGCATCCTGGTAAAGGTCAGGGAGGTAGAGAAAATAATAGATTTTCAGAATCACCTACAAGTTTTGAGCTTGCTACAAATCCGCTTTTGGATGAATTCGCTGAGTTTTTGCGGGCTAAACCTAAGAATTTTAATGAAATTATTGAGCAAATTATTCATCAGGAAGCTCGTCCTCGAAATAGAGTTATTGAGCCTAATAAGGCGAGAGGAATTCTGGCGGAAGTATATACGCGTTACAGACTTATGGAATTTGCAAGGAATCGTGATATTGTGGTTGATCCAATTCCTCATTCTGCGGTAGTAGATCACTTTATTTTCAAAAAAAGTATAGAGGGAGGGATGCGAGTACTTGATATAGATAAAATTGGTGAGCTAAAACCCGAATATCCTCAATTTGATGAATATGATGCATTAATGGTTGCCAGTGGCTTACCGGTAGCTATAGAGGTAAAGTCGGGAACCAAAGGTAAAACAAATGGGTTTGCTTCTGCAACAAATTTGCGCACTGTTAGTAGAAAACTAAAATACATAAAAAACTATTTCAAAACAGATAAATTTGGATACATGGCAGTTAGTTTGCCAGAAAGAGTAAATGATAGTAATAGTACAAATATAGACAAATTTAAAAAAAGAGGAGGTATTGTAGTCGCTCTTCCCATAACTTCGCCCGAATTAGATACATATGCAGGAAGATTATTATCGCAAAATGACCAATATCGCAAGTCAAAAAGTCAAATAATAAAGTGAATAAAATTTGACAAACCTCAAGACTCTAAGCAGAAATGTGCGCAAATTTTATCCTATAGTAGCTATTGACAAATTTCAAATTATTGTTTATAATCTAATTAGTTTATAAAAGCGTTGAGTTTGGTTTCCCGCCAAACGAGCTGCATACGATGAGTATGACGGAAGGACACCGTAAAAATAAATCCAAAGTGTGTCGGTAACGGAGCACTAAATAAGAAGTTTCTTTTTAGATGTTCTCCGCTGGTTGGCGGAGATTTTTGTATTAAGGGACTTAAAGCAAGGTGGTACCACGAGCGAATCCTCGTCCTTGCCTATCAGAATTGATCTGATGGGTGAAGACGAGGTTTTTTTATGGCTAAAAATATGAAAAAAATAATTGTTATCAAAATAGGAAGCAGTGTGCTTATGACGAAACGCAATCAGCTTGACGAGTTTCGGATTGCTCATATTGCCAAACAGGTTAGTGCTTTGAAAGAAAAAGGCATAGGTATCGTATTGGTCATTTCTGGTGCCGTCGCATATGGATCAAATTTTATTGATTTATCCAAGAATCAAAAACAAATCAGACAGGCTGCAGCGGGCATTGGGCAGGTGTATACAACCTGTACTTTTAACAATATATTTAATCAAAGCAAACTACAGCTGGCACAAATGTTACTCACTAAAGATTCTTTTAACACGGATCTCAAGAGAAAAAAGATTAAGAAGCTTATCGAATTCTATGCGGAGTCCAATTTTATCACTTTTATAAATGAGAATGATGTAATTGATCTGAACAGCTTTGGAGGTAATGATCATTTGGCTGCGGAAGTCACACGACTGCTGAATACAAAAAAACTGATAATTCTCTCGACGTGGGAGGGATCAATACATGGCGTGGGTGGTGGGCAGGCCAAGCAAGACGCCATAGCAATGCTTACAGAGAGCGATATAGAGGCGAGTATTGTTAACGGAAGAACAAAAGATATTATTTTACAATCAATATGAAAAACCAAATTAATCTCAACCAAATAAAAGATGCTGCTCTTATACTTTCTCAAAAAAAAGAGAGTGATCAAAATATGTTTTTAAAAAATCTCGCGAATTCTTTAATGGACCACAAGGAGCTCATTTTTAAAGCGAACAGAAAAGATATTAGGAATGCAGAAAAAAATAATCTGTCCACTTCTATGATTCAGCGGTTGATTCTTGATGAAGATTTATTGAACGACTTAATTTTAAGACTTGGTAATTTGCAAAAATTGAAAAGTGTAACGGGTACGATTTTGGAAGAGAAGTTACTGAAAAATAAATTGATTTTAAAAAAAGTATCCGTGCCCTTGGGTGTAATCTTGGTGATTTACGAATCACGTCCTGAAGTCACGATTGATGTAGCTGCGTTATGTATTAAATCCGGAAATGCAGTGATTCTCAAAGGGGGATCTGAGGCCATCAATACAAATAGGGCGCTGCATCAATGTGTTATTGAGGCACTGGATAAATCGAAATTATCAAAAAAGACTGTTACGTATATTGAAGTCCGCATCATGTTAAATAAATTATTAAATAGGAGTGATTATATTGATCTGGTTATTGCGCGTGGTGGATATGGGATGGTGAAAAATGTTATGGAAAAATCAAGAATTCCTGTTTTGGCGCATTCCGCAGGAGGGGCAAGGATCTATATAGATGAAAGCGCTGATTTATCAATTGTTGAGAAGATTATAATCAACTCAAAAACAAGTAAGCCTGCGGCGTGCAATTCACTGGACACGATCCTTATTCATCAGAAAATCGCCAAAAAAGTTTTACTTATTCTAAAAAAGACGTTAAAAAACAGTAAGGTAGGGATTGTGAACAACCAGTGGGAGCAGGAATTCCTTGATTTAAAGATTGGTATAAAAATTGTAAAAAACCTGGAGGAAGCGATCAAATTTATCAATATTTATAGTAAAAAACATTCTGAGGGCATAATTGCTCAGAACAAAGCAGTTATTAATAAGTTTAAAAATTCTATTGATATAGCGGCAGTATTCATAAATTGTTCGACACGATTTCATGATGGTTACGAATTTGGAATGGGCGCTGAAATGGGTATTTCAACCGGAAAGCTTCATGCAAGAGGACCTGTCGGGTTAAAAGAATTAACAACGTACAAATGGGAGGTATATGGAAATGGACAAATTAGATAAAAAAATAGCAATAATCGGAGCCGGGCACATGGGAAAATCCTTGATGAAAGGATTAATTAATAGTGGATTTAAAAAGAATAATCTTTTTGTTTCAAATAAATCAAAAGATAATAAAAATGTTGTATTAAAAGCTGATTGGATCATACTCGCGGTTAAGCCTTCAATAATCTCAGAGGTGATCCAAGAAATTAAAGATGGTGTTCAAAATAGATTGCTTATATCTGTTGCTGCAGCAGTAAGTATTTCAAATATTGAAAAATATGTAGGAAATAGAAATCAAAAGATAATGAGAATTATGCCAAATATAGCAGTTGCTCATAATCAAGGTGTAATTGGTCTAATTGCAAACGAAAATGCTACCAGCACTGAAAAGCAGGAGGTAATTAGTCTATTCTCCGGATTAGGTTTAGTTGTTGATCTTAAAAAAGAGAAAGACTTGGATATGATTACTTTAATCTCTGCCTGTAGTCCTGCAATTATCGCTCATTTTATGGAAATGTTTTCTGAGTACGGTACAACACATGGATTATCGGCAAAAGATTCAGAAAAGATTGTTCTGCAGGTGTTCAAAGGCACAGTTGAGTATCTTGAAAAATCAAATCTATCATCTTCTCAATTAAAGCAATCCGTAGCTACAAAAGGCGGAGTAACAGAAGAAATCATTAAAAGCTTGGATAACAAAAAAGTGTCTTTGAATTTTACGGAGAGTTTGGATAAGGGATATCAGAGAATAAATAAAGTTATTGAGGAGGTGAAAAAAAATGAGTAAAGAAGAACTTAGAACTGAAGTTGTACTGACCGGACGTGGGGTAAAAAAACTTTTAGAGCGGCGGGGTATAAGAAATGTTGAAAAGGATAAATCCGGTAAATATGTCGTGGCAACATTTACAGGGGATGAGAGTTCTGCAGAGACTGGTTTTGGAAAACTGTCAATTGAATACAAACTTGTAAATAATACATCTCCAAATGGCAATAGGACAATTGTCATATTTGGTGATTTGAGACAGAGGGGCCATAGAGATGTTCGTAAGGTTACTTTAAATCATGAGACAGGTGAAGGGTATCAGGAGTTTGGCAGTGGAATGTACGTTGGGGTTAGGACCAATGCAGGAGCTGATATATTTGTTCGGGGGACAGAAAAGAGAATGGAATAATAGTTACATAATTCAATATTTTAAGTTAATATTATATAAACTATGAACGATATTTATAAAGTGCTTGAGGAGCTAGGGATCATATATCAAAAATATGATCATCCTGCAGTTTTTACTGCTGAAGATGCGGATTTGCACTACTCAGGTATAGATGGGTTTAAAAGTAAAAATCTTTTTCTGAGGAATAAAAAAGGCGACAAGCACTTTCTTGTGATCGTAAAGAGTACAAAAAAGGTTGATTTAAAAAGATTGGAAGGTTTGCTGGAAGCTGACAAGCTTAGCTTCGGATCACCTGAGCGGATGATGAAATATCTCGGACTTACACCGGGATCCGTTTCGCCATTTGGTTTGATCAATGATTCCGAAAAAGTTGTCAACGTAGTAGTTGATAAAGACTTATTGGAATATAAGAAAGTTGCATTCCATCCAAATGTAAATACTGCCACACTAGTTATAGATACTGAAAATTTTAAGAAGTATTTAGAGTGGACAAAAAATAAAGTAACTTATTTAGATCTGTAATGTATCATATACTAACTTATGATACATTAGGAAAATGAATTGTTATAGCAGAGGCTGAATGTTATACTAACTATGTTGATATGAAATATTCAAAATTATTTGGAAAAACAATTAAAGATATGCCAAAGGATGCGACACTTGCGTCTCACAAACTGCTTTATCAGGGTGGATTTATACGTGAGAGTACCGCAGGCAGGTATTATTTTCTTCCTCTCGGACAAAAAGTCCAGCAGAAAATTATCAAAATAGTTAAAGAAGAAATGGATAGAGCAGATGCGCAGGAGATTGTTGCGCCAATTCTTCACCCTCTTTATCTTTGGCAGGAAACAAATCGTGATAAAGCGGATTTTGGCCTACTTAAGATAAGAGATAGGCGAGACATGGATTTTGTTTTGGGGGGGACAGCTGAAGAGATGATGGTAGATTTGGTTCGTAAGTTTCAGATAAGCTACAAAGATCTGCCATTTCAGGTTTATCAATTTGCATCAAAATTCAGGGATGAGCTTCGCGCCCGAGGAGGACTTCTCAGAGTACGAGAGTTCATCATGAAAGATGGATATTCATTCCACGCTGATGAAGAAGATTTTAAAAAAGAATACAAAAAAATGGCAAATACCTATTCAAAAATATTTGAAAGAGTAGGAATCGACACTTTTATGGTGGCGGCTGACAATGGGGATATCGGTGGAGAATATGCTCATGAGTTTCAGGTTAAATCAGATGCCGGAGAAGACACAATTTTCTACGTACCTTCAAAAAAATTATATTTTAATAAAGAAATTGCCCCAACAAAAGCATTGCCTTTTGATCAGAAGAATGAAGAGCAAAAAACGATGGAAGAGGTTGAAGGAAAAGGAATAATAGGAGTTGAAGCACTCGCCAAATTTCTAAACATTCCTGTGGAGGCAACAACGAAGACAATTCTATTTGAAACGGAAAAAGGGCAAATAATTGCAGCTGCGCTTCGTGGAGAATTTGATATAGATGAAACAAAGCTTAAAAGAATTATAAAGTGTCAAAGCCTTACGCTTATAGCTCCTGAAAAAATTAAAGAACTGACAGGGGCCGAAGTGGGATATGCAGGAATTATCAATCTTCCAAAAGAAGTGAAAATATTTATGGATGATTCCATGGAAGGTAGAGTTAATTTTGAAATGGGCGCCAACAGAACCAATTTTCATTCTATAAATATAAATTTTGGTCGTGATTTGCCACTTCCTGAAAAGTTCTATGATTTTAAAGAAACGCGTGTTGGGGACTTATATCCGGAAACTGGAGAGCCATATGAAACGTTCAGAGGGATAGAAGTTGGAAATATCTTTCAGCTTGGATATCACTATTCTAAAAAAATGGACAAAGCGACTTTTATGGATAAAGACGGAAAAGAAACGCCTTATTACATGGGTTGTTATGGAATTGGAATAGGTAGAACTCTTGGAGCGATAGTTGAATCAAGTCATGATGAAAGAGGAATTATCTGGCCTAAGTCTGTTTCGCCTTATGATGTCCATCTTATTTCAATCAAAAGCAATGACAAAGCAGAGGAAATTTATAACAAATTGCAAGATGCTGGGGTAGAAGTGCTTTACGATGATAGGGAAGACATATCGGCTGGAAATCAATTCGCAGATGCTGATCTGATCGGAATTCCAGTTCGGCTAGTGGTAAGTGCCAAATCAGGAGATAAGATCGAGTGGAAAGAGAGAGCGAGTAAAGAAGCAAAGCTGTTAAGTTTTGATGAAGTCTTGAAGTTTTTAAAGTAAAAATATAAACTTAGGTTCGAGCTTGTAATCTTTAATTATTTTTCTTCTTCTTATGCTTTTTTCTGTGTTCCTCTCTCTGTCTTTCTAATCTAGCTGCAGCTGTTTCTCTTGTTGGAGATTTATCTTTTCTCGCAGCATCCCTCATCCTTTGCTCCTTTGACTTCTTTTTTTCCGCAGCAAAGACAATCATAGTAAGTGGTAAGCTAATCGCTAAATCAAAATAGCTTATTCGTCTTCGATCTGCACTGGGATTTGGTCTTTCAATTTCTCTTCGCATAATTTCAAAATAATTTAATCTCAAAAATAGAATTAGTTTTAATACCGGGATATAGAAGATCAATAAATCAAGATTTTCTGAGTCCTGGCCGTCTCAGTGGAGGAGGGGCATCTCCAGCAGGTCTTCCGCTCTTTAGTCTTTTTCTAAAAGCTTCTGTAAGTTTGATTGTATTTTCTGATGGGGGATGTCCATCAAATCTTTCACTTCCCGCGTCTCTATTTGCCCACCTATTTGGCGGATTATTTATTCTGAAATCATGTCCATCGTGTCCATGTCTATCTTTCATAAGGTACAATTATAGCACGAAATTGAGGCTGATACAAGGCTCTGGAGCTACTTTTTTAAAAAGGGAGGCTGATGTTAAAAATCTTCATCCAGAAAAAAACATAGATTACAAAGAATACTGCAGCGCCTAAATAATACAATACTTTGATCAGGCCTGAATGTCCATGAGGCTGGGAAATTATGCCTGAAGCATTACCTGCGGGAAGAGGTTGATTAATAGTTACTGTTTGGGGTTGTTCAGATGGTGCTGAATTTTCAAGAACTGAAGATGTCATTGTTGAGCTAAGTCCATCAGGGGTAGGCTGAGTGGCTGGTATGTTTTCAGCAGGTGGAGTAGTTACAGTCTGCGTTACACCAGGTTCACCAGTTGATGGAGTAGTGGTGGCATCAGGAGCAGGAGGCGGTGTGCCAGCTGCTGGGGTTGTTGCACCCATTACTCTTTCATAAGTTTCCCGTAACTTGGGATCAAGGTTGGACAGTGAAGCAGGATCCATACTATATTTATCATCGATTATTTACACGATTTTGTCAAGAGCAGCAAACATTTCAGTGCCTGAACTTTAAATAGTAAGTCATTGTTGGTATACTAGGAAAGATGAAAATAATTGTCACACACATGTCACCTGATTGGGATGCGATTGGATCTGTTTGGCTAATTAGAAAGTTTCTACCCGGGTGGGAAAACGCAAGCGTGCAATTTGTCCCGGCAGGTGAAAGAGTCGGCAAGGCGAAAGAGAATCAAACGGATCCTATTGAAAAAATGGGAGAGGATGAAGTAATTCATGTTGATACAGGCTTGACTCCTCTTGATCATCATCAAACACAGGACACCAATGTCTCAGCGGCATCCCGCACCTGGGATTATGTACTTTCAGAAGTTAAAAAATCGGGCAATACGCTTACTGGTGAGCATATAGAAGCTGTTTCGAGAATTGTTAAGTATATTGTGGCTACAGATCATTTCAAAGAAGTATTTTGGAAAGATGCAGCTGCAGATTATCATGAGTTTTCTTTTTTAGGTCTTTTGGAAGGCTATAAGCTTTTAAAACAAGGACAGGATATGGATTACGTGAATTATGGATTTGTGTGTCTTGATGCTGTTACTCATACCTTTGAAAATAGAATCTGGGCAGAAAAAGAAATAAGAGAAAAAGGAGTTGAATTCCAAACTAAATATGGAAAAGCAATGGGATTTGAGACGCTCAATGATACTGTTTTGAAACTTGCTCAAAAAATGGGTTATGTCTTGGTAGTCCGGAAAGATCCGAGAAAAGGTTATGTCCGTATAAAAACAATTCCCGCAACTGATGAGAAGAAAGGAATTGATTTGACACTTGCTTACGAGCAATTGAGCAAAATCGATCCGGATGCTACATGGTTCCTCCATGTTTCAAAAAAAATGCTTCTGAATGGCACTCCCAAAAATCCCAAAATGCGCCCAACAAAGTTAAAATTGGGTGATATAATTAAGGTACTCGAGAAGCTCTAGTATGGATTGTTTATTTTGTAAATTTGTAACTGGGGAAATAAAGAAAGAATTTTTATATGAAGATTCAGATGTGATGGTTTTCCCTGACATTCATCCACTTAAGCCTGTTCATCTTTTGATAGTTCCCAAAAAACATGTCACAGAATTTCAGGCTGTTGATGACCCGGTACTTTTTCAGAAAATATTTAAGGTAGCTCAGCAAATGATAAAAAGAGAAGGCCTGACAGATAAGCCTCATAGAATTGGAATTAATGGTGGAGGCGCACAAGACATAAATCATCTTCATATCCACCTCATGGGTCCATTAAATAAAACGGATGGGATGTAAATTAGGCGGTCTCAGGAGGTTTAAATGCATCAAGAAACTCTGTGATCAGTCTATCCGTAGTGTCTGAGGCAACTTGCGTTTCAGTCTGAAAATCAGGTGGTTCCGTTCCATCAGTATCATTTCCTATTCCATTCGCCAATATGTGTCCGTAGTTATCTGCGGATATAAAACGACCTTCTCGAGAGAAGTGGGGACTTATTCCTTCTTTTGATAGAGATGCATCTTGAGTTGAGCTATCTGAGGGATAGTTCCATGAAGCACGACATCTATAAACTATTCCATTTTTCGTTATTGATAATTCGACACCGGTGGAGTTTGAAGTATCAACAATACTGCCTAAACCTGTTCTGAGTTTAAGTGCGAGTCTTTTTGATTCAGTGACAAGCCTTTCAGGCGCTAGCCTGTTTTCAGGGCCATTGCTTACCGGACCTTGAGCTTCTTTCATGGTTGCATTATAGTTCAACCTTATTGTTTACACAAGGCAGGTTTTGAGGTAGAATAGACAGACAAAGGAATTTACCCTCCTGAACTTTCCGTTTGCCTTTAGGTACTATTCGTACACGGCTCTCGGAGCGTTCCTAGGCGGGTTCTGAAACTCTAGAACTCACTCGCAACACGGTTCGTTAAGAGTTTCTAGAAAAGGGGGTGTTTTATATTATGGTACATGTTAAAAAAATGCCTGGTCAATCAGATGATCAGGTAATAAGAAATTTTTCAAAAAAAGTTATGGATGCTGGGATTGTCCAGGAGGCCAAAAGACGCAAATTTTACCTCAAGCCATCCCTTGCAAAAAAATTAAAGAAAAAAATGAAGCAAGAAGAAGCTGCCCGGGTCAAGCTTTTCTAATGGAAAACGTAAATGTTCTAATCTATGTTGAAAGCAGGTATAAAGTCAGCAGAAAAAAAATAAAGTCTGCTGTCTACAATGTCTTCGAAGAAAACGGTCTTCAGAGTCCCATTGAAGTTTCAATTGCGATTGTCGGCGACCGGAAAATGGCCAAGCTCAATAAGCAGTACCGTGATAAGGAGGGAACTACCAATATTCTCTCGTTTCCGCTCGCGGAAGGTGAGTCTTCCAAGCTTCCATCAGGTGTCACGCGGCTTGGGGACATTATAATTTCTTATCCGATGGTCATAAAAGAAGCAGCGCGGGATGAGATGTTGGTTGATGAGCGGATTGAAGAGCTTGTTAGACATGGAATGCTGCACCTACTGGGATTACATCACCAGTAGGAAATACGAATATCAAAATACGAAATCCGAAACAAATACAAATGTTTAAAACACAAATGCTCAAATAACTTTTGAGTTTAGGTAATTAGGATTTTTGAGATTGTTTCGAGTTTCGATATTCTTATTTCGAATTTTTAAAGTATGGTTTTTTATAGAAAGTACCGCCCGCAGACTATTGATGATCTTGACAGTAGTGAAGTGCGTGAGTTACTTTCCTCAATTCTATCCAAAACTCCTCCAGCCCACGCCCTGCTTTTTACTGGTCCCAAAGGCCTTGGGAAGACATCTAGTGCCAGAATTGTTGCCAAGGTGGTAAATTGTACAGCTTCCGAAAAAAAGCGTAAGAATGGTTTTGAACCTTGCGGAGTATGTGAGAGCTGTGTTTCCATTCGGGATGGACTAAATATGGATATTCTCGAGATAGACGCAGCAAGTAATCGGGGAATTGATGAGATCAGAGATCTCAAAGAGAAAATACGTCTGTCTCCTCTTTCTTCTAAGATGAAGGTCTACATAATCGATGAGGTGCACATGTTGACAACTGAGGCATTTAATGCACTTCTGAAGACGCTTGAGGAGCCGCCTGAGCATGCGATGTTCATCCTTTGCACAACAGAACAGCAGAAAGTTCCTGCAACGATTTTGTCACGGTGTTTTCACATAGCTTTCAAAAAAGCAACGGAGGATGAATTAATTCGGTCTTTCACTCGGATTACGAAAGGGGAGAATATAACAGTTGATAAGGAAACGCTGAAATTTATTGCCGGACTTTCAGATGGGGCATTTAGAGACGGTGTAAAAATTCTTGAGGAAATGAGTTTTTTGTCCCATTCGGCAGGCTCAGGGCAAGCTAAAATAATCACCAAAAAACTAATTGAAGAAAAATACAATGTAGTGTCCATAGGCAAAAACGTTGAGGATATGGTCAGTTATTTAACCAATCAAGAGATAAATAACGCTCTTTCTCTGGTAACTCAGATAACAGATCAGGGAATTGACATGAAACAATTCACACAAAGCTTAATTGAAAATATTCATGAAAAACTATTGGATGAAGTAGCTCGGGAAAAAGGGAAAGGATTAAATGAAAAGATTAGGATGTTGATAGTAATGGCTGAAGTTTTATCAAAGGCTTATCAAGATTCAAAAAATGCTGTAATTCCACAATTGCCTCTTGAGTTAGCTATACTTGAACTCGGAACTTCCCGAGGAGAAAATATGGCTCAAGCTCCGGTAACGTTTGATAACGGTGTTTCTGTTTCTTCGTTAAGAAAACAAATAGGTAATATTAAAAAAACAAATGCAATGTATGGTACTCCTGTTTTGAAAACCCCAATTAAAGAAGAAGAGGATGTAAGTAGTAAAGCATCAAAAGTTTCACTATTACACACATCAAATAGTGAAGTCACTAAAGAGTGGCTTGAAAGTCTGTGGAGCAATTTAATATCAGAAATGAAATTATATAATCACACGATTGCAGGAGTATTAAGAGGTTGTAGAATTAGCGGTTTTGATAAGGAGCGGTTGGTAATTGAGACAAATTATAAATTTCATAAAGAGCGACTTGATGATCCCAAAACCAAATCAGAGCTTTCAAGAGTAGCCAAATTGCTCACTGGAAAAGAAGTGATAGTTGAGGTACAATTGAAAAGTAAATAAATTTTCAATTTGAAATTTTCAATTTTCATTGAAAAAATAAATATTTAAAAATTTAAATTTAATACATTTGATATTCATTTCAAATTATAAATTTAAAACTGAAAATTAATAGGGGGTGATATTTTATGAATAATCCATTTTCACAATTAGGAGAACTTAAAAAAATGAGGGATCAGGCAATGGCGATCCAAAAGCAGCTTAAAATGGAGGAAGTTGAAATTAATAAACATGGAGTATATGTGCGTATTTCAGGAGATCAGGAAATACGTGAGATTATATCCAACGGCAAATCTGACAATGATATTAAAGGAGCTGTGAACGAAGCAGTTAAAAAATCTCAAGAAGTTGCTGCTAAAAAACTCCAAAGTATGTCAGGCGGAATGGGTGGTTTGGGAGGATTACTCGGAGGTAAATAATAATGACTGAAGATTACGTTTTATTAACAGGTCGTTCCAATCCAAAGCTCGCAACAGATGTTGCGAAAATTCTCAAACAGGAAATTCACCATCCTATCAGTGTTTTTTCTGATGGGGAAATTAGGGTACGTATTCCAACTAGCATGCGAAACATGCATGTCTTTATC
Organism: Candidatus Limnocylindrales bacterium; assembly: GCA_035526025.1. GTDB lineage: Bacteria > Patescibacteriota > Microgenomatia > Levybacterales > UBA12049 > DATLDE01. Next base: position 21,906 of record DATLDE010000008.1, read on the forward strand.
ATCCAACCCACCGCTCCAAATGTTAATGACAGCATTATGGAGCTTTTGCTTATGATAGATGCAGCCAAGAGGTCAAGTGCTGCTGAGATTTCTGCGATCATTCCATATTATGCATATTCCAGACAAGACAGAAAAGAGCAGCCAAGGGTTCCAATAAGCTCCAGTGTGGTTGCGAATATGATTATGCAAGCTGGTGCCACTCAAATTCTAACAATTGAAATTCACTCCCAGCAGCAACAAGGTTTTGTAAAAATCCCTTGGGACAATTTATATGGAAGTTATGCATTGTTACCAGTTCTCAAGTCCCGCAAATTCAGGAATTTAGTCGTTGCATCTCCTGATAAAGGAGGACTGATTCAAGCGACCGGTTATGCAAAGTTATTGGGCGCTGAAGGAGTGGCGCTTGTATATAAAGAACGTGATGTAGCTGTTAACAATAAATCAGAAACACTTGCAATGATAGGAGATGTTAAAGGTAAAAACGTATTGATAGTTGATGATGTAATCGATACTGCAGGAACTATCGTAAATGCTGCAAATTATATTAAAAAACAGGGTGCAGAAAGTGTAACGCTCGCAGTAACACATGGATTGTTTTCGGGCGCAGCACTTGAAAAGATCGCAAGCCCTGCGATAAAAGAAGTAATGATTACTGACTCTATAAAGCCTACAGAAGCAATACTCAAAACAAAGAAAATTCAAATCGCATCGATCGCACCCCTTCTTGCAGCAGCAATTCAGAGAATCCAGACAGGGGAATCAATCAGCCGTGATTTGATATTAAAATAACGTTTTATTTATTGCTTCAATCAATTCGTAATAGTACAATAGAAAGCAGATGAAGATATTTAGTGGTAGTAGCAACAAGCCTCTTTCAGAAAAAACAGCAAAAATATTAGGATTGAATGTGTCTCCAATAGAGTTATTTATTTTTCCGGATGGTGAGAGGAGAATAAAGTTAAATGATAACGTTGTTGATGATGATACCGTTGTGATTCAGTCAACTGCAACACCAGTTGATCAAAATTACACCGAGCTATTCTTCATCATTGACGCACTAAAAAGATCAGGTGCTAAATCAGTTACAACTGTTATTCCATATCTTGGCTATCAACGTCAGGATCATGTTTTTAGAGACGGTGAAAGTGTTTCTCTTCAAGTTATGGTAAAGCTTCTGGAATCATTAAATGTTGATAAAGTAATTATGCTGGACTTGCATAGTATTAAGATTCCTGAATTTTTCCATGTCCCGATAATCCATCTTTCAGCATTGCCATTGTTTGCTGAGGAAATTAGAAAAATCCAAGGAGAAGATAAAAATTCGATTCTCATCTCGCCTGATATGGGAGGTCTCAGAAGAATACAGAAAATGTCAGATCTTCTAGATAATATGCCATGGGTAGCAACGGTTAAAGACCGCGATTTGGATACCGGAAATATAGATATTTCAAAGATTGATTTGTTCGAATCAGGTTTAACTCACAAGGATTTGAAAGGTAAAAAAGCATTTATTGTTGATGATATGACCTCAAGCGGTAAGACACTGGTTAAATCTTCTCAGCTTTTAAACCAATATGGCGTTGAGGAAATTTATGCATTTATAACTCATCCGATTTTTTCAGCTGATGCTCCTCATATTCTTCAAAAATCAACGATTACAAAAGTCTTTACAACTGACTCTGTATTTATACCCGAGGAAAAGCATTTTCCCAAACTTGAGGTTCTGTCAATTTCTAAAATGATCTCTGAAAATTTATGAGAATTCCAAAAGCAATCACTCAGATAGTTGAGAGTTTTGAACGACTTCCAGGAGTGGGGCCAAAGACTGCTCAACGTCTTGCATTTTATTTATTGCATGTTCCGCAGGGAGAGCTTGATAGATTTGCAGCGTCTGTGCAAAATCTCAAAAAAAACACCACCATTTGCTCCGTTTGCCATTCTGTTGATGAAACAGACCCATGTAGTATTTGTAGCGACGAGAGACGCAACCAGAGCTTGATTTGCGTTGTTGAGCAGCCTTTGGATATCTTAAGTCTTGAAAAAAGCGGAAGATATAAAGGTGTTTACCACGTGCTTCATGGAAAAATTGATCCGTTAAATAACATCGGACCTGATGAGATTTTCATTCAGCAATTATTGGATAGAGTTAGAAATCATGACCTGGGAATAAGTGAAACAATACTTGCAACCAATCCCACAATGGAAGGGGAGGCAACAGCGATGTATATAAGTAAACAATTAAAATTGCAAAATCCTGAATTGAAAATAACCAGAATCGGTCGAGGATTGCCGACTGGTGCCGATATAGAATATGCTGACTCTACAACTCTTGATCAAGCAATGACAGGCAGAAGCGATTACTGATATAATAAATTAATGCCTATAAATCCATTTAAAGCCAATGAGGAGTCCAGCTTTGAGCAGGGAATATCTATAAATAAGCCTGCAAAAGCAGTAACAGCTCAATCCCAGCAACAAGCAAAAAAATTCCAAGATGATTTTGTAAATCAGCTCTATGGATTTAGTGATAAATCCACGCAAGGTGATGATCAGGCAGATCCCGCTACAGCCAATCAGCCCAAACCTACTCCTCCTCCGCCACCTCCCAAACAAGTTCATAAGCTTGGTGGGATGTCAGACTCTGGTGATCATGCAAAATATGCTGCGATGCAGGCATTACTAGAAAAAGGAGATAAGAAAGGTGCTGATGATGCAATGCACCACATGCAATATTATTACGATACAACTATCGGAACTCTTGAGGAGCAGGTAAAAAAAGCTCGGCAAAAGACTCAGCAGGATCGTCAGGAAAAGGAAAAGCAGGAACAGGAGGATGATGATAAGAAGAAGCAGGAGATGGCCGAGAAATCGCAAGATCTACCCCAAGCCACCGGAAAAGGAAGAAATAGAATGGGTAAAAAACCAAAAACAGATATGGGTCTAAAGATGGGGCAAATGAAGACAGAGACCTTCCGGGGCTCAAGCGGGTAGATAAGTAACAAACTATTTTGTACAAAGTATTTAGTATGTTTTTGAATTTTGCCTCAAGTAAGCTATAATACGTATACAAAGTATACAATCCAAAATGCAAAGCGAAAAGTTTGGATATTTTTTAATTTTGAACTGCAACTTTTGATATTTAACTTTGTACTTTTAACATATGTTTAAGCTCTACAATTCTCTCACACGAAAGGTCGAAGTATTCAAACCCATTAATGAAAAACAGGTCGGAGTATACACCTGTGGACCTACTGTATATAGCTTTGCACATATTGGTAATTTCAGAACCTACACAACCGCAGATCTCTTCATAAGGGCTCTCAAATATAACGGGTATAACGTTAAGTATATTATGAATTTAACAGACGTAGGTCACCTGACGGGAGATAATCTGGGTGATGCGGACACTGGTGAGGACAGGATGGAAAAAGCCGCCAAGAAAGAAGGAAAGACCGCTTGGGAAATAGCGAAATTCTACACAGAAGCATTTCTTAAGGATTATGAACTTCTTGGACTGACAAAACCAGAAAAATTTGCCAAAGCAACAGATCACATTAAGGAACAAATAGAACTGGTAACGCGCCTTGAGAAAAAAGGGTTTACCTATACCACAAGTGATGGGGTATATTTTGACACCTCGAAAATGAAAGATTATGGTAAGCTCTCAGATCTTGATCAGATTAAAGAAGGTGCACGAGTTGAGGTAAATGAAGAGAAAAAAAATCCACGGGATTTTGCACTGTGGAAATTTTCCCTAGTACCGGGAAAGCGCCATATGGAATGGAAAAGCCCATGGGGAGTAGGATTTCCGGGATGGCATATAGAGTGTTCTGCGATGGGCATGAAGTATCTTGGGGAAAGTTTTGATATTCATGCTGGTGGAGTTGATCTGAAGCAGACCCACCATCCAAATGAAATTGCCCAATCTGAAGCTGCGACGGGTAAAAAGTTTGTAAATTATTGGATTCATAGTGCGTTTATTTTGGTACAAGGGGAGAGGATGAGTAAAAGTCTTGGAAACAATTATAGACTCTACGATCTTGATAAAAGCGGTTATCATCCCATAAGTCTTAAATATTTATATCTTCAGACTCATTATCGTAAAGAGATGAATTTCACATTCCCATCACTTGATGCTGCCGAGAATGCATTAAAGAATTTACTTCAGGAAGTAGCAATGTGGGATGAACCTTCAGGTTCACTCGCAGATTTTGAGCAAAGGTTCAAAGACGCAGTGAATGATGATCTCAATATGCCACAAGCCCTTGCTGTGATGTGGGAGATGGTCAAATCAGATAAGCCATCTGGGGCCAAAGCGGCAGCTCTTTTTAAGATGGATGAGGTGCTGGGTCTTGGACTACAGCAAAAAAGTGAAGTAGTAAAAGCTGATGAGGGAATCATACCAGATCATATAAAAGAATTGGTAATGGAGCGGGAGCAATTCAGACGCGAAAAGCGTTTTAATATGGCAGATCAAATAAGAAGTAAGATTGTAAAAATGGGATATATTGTGGAGGATACTGATAAAGGCATCAAAGTCCGCAAATCATAACCTAAATTATATTTAAAAACCTATTTCCCACTTTTCCTAAATTATGGGCCAGTTATTTGAATCGGTGGAATTGTGATTGCAGGCGTTGTAGGCTCAGGAGTTGATTCAGGTACGGGAGTAGGTGTTGGAGTAGGTGTGGGTGCATCTGAGGGTGCTGCTGTTGGGCTCACACTTGGTGAAGGGGATAGAGAGATGGAAGGGGATGGAAGTTCGCAGGTATCACTTGGTTGTGTTCCTGAAATGAAGAATTCCATATATGTTTGTCTTGAATTAACACATGCCATTTGAGATACAACAAAAGTTGGTTTTTTAAATTGTTCATCCGGGAGATTAATAAAAAAATTATTCATAATAAGCCTCCAAATAGGTGCAGCACCCAGAGATCCTGCGATATTATCCATAGGTGTATTATCATTATTTCCTACCCAAACCCCAACTACTAGATTTGGAGTATATCCTACAGTTAATGCGTCACGGTAATCATTGGTCGTTCCTGTCTTTACAGCAGCAGGTCTTGAGACCGTGAGGGATCCGCCAAATGTTTCAGCTCTTGATTTATTGTCTGAAAGAATATTGGAGATAATGTATGAGGCTTCTTCTGAAATTGCTTTTTGTCGATCTCCGGATGATTGTAAATCTCCAAATAAAGCTGTAAACCAATTTTTTTGATCAATTGATTCTCCATATTTATCTTTTATATCTATGAAATATTTGGGTGTATTACGGACACCTTTATTGGCAAATACTGCATATGAGTTTGTCAGATCGATTAGTTTTACTTCCCCAGCGCCAAGGACCAATGAGAGTCCATAATTTGAAGCGTCTCTATTTAAAGTGGTAATTCCCAATTTTTTTGCATGATCAAGCCCGCTTTGTACGCCAACTTTTTCCATGACCTCCACTGCCGGAATATTAAGAGAATTTGCCAAAGCCCGTCTCACAGTAACCGGACCTCTGAATCTTTTATCATAATTTAAAGGTTTGTAATTGCCCTCAAATGTTTTGGGACTATCATCAAGAATAGTTGCTGCTGTAATAGTTTTGTTTTCAATAGCCTCTGAATAAATGAGTGGCTTAAATGATGAGCCGGGCTGCCTAGGACTGATAGACATATTTGTTTTTCCATATTTTTCGTCCATCCAGTCATAGCTCCCGACCATAACAAGTATTTCACTCGTCTTTGGGTCTAGTGCCACTACGGCGCCATTTCCGGCATCATTAAATTTCAAATTGGCAATTTGATTTTTGACAACCCGCTCAGAATATTCCTGCTGAGTTCGATCTAGAGTTGTTCTGACTTGAAAACCTTCTTTTATAATCCGCTCTTCGCCGTATTTTTTAACAAGTTCATTTTTTACATATATCGCAAAATGTGGCGCTAGAATATTGCTGTCTTCCATTGTTGCAGGATCGTATTTAAGTTCTTTAGAGAGCGCAGCTTTTTTTTCGCTTGGTGTGATATATTCTTCCTCAACCATTTCTGATAGAACTATATTTTGGCGTCTGAGTGCCTTTGCATCGTCATTTGATATCGGAGAATACGCAGAGGGGGCCGGGAGCAGTCCTACCAAGAGCGCAGATTCGTTAAGATTTAGTTCTTTCGCTGATTTTCCAAAGTATGCAAGAGATGCATTTTCAATACCAAATGCGCCTTCACCAAAATAAACAGAGTTGAGATACATTTCCAGAATATCTTCTTTGCTAAATCTTCTATTTAATTCAGCTGCAAGAACAATTTCCTGATATTTTCTGAGAAAATTTCTCCTAGATGTCAGGAAAGCATTTTTGGCAAGTTCTTGAGTGATAGTTGATCCACCTTCAACTATTTTCCCGGCAAAAATATTTACAATAAAAGCTCGACCAATTCCGCGGATAGAAAATCCGGGATTGGTATAGAAATTTTTATCTTCAGTTGCTATTACGGCTTTTTGTGTTGAGTCAGGAATTTCAGAAATTGGGATATATTTTATTTCTTTTGGTTGGTAAAAAGTGAAGAATGTTTCTCCGTCTCTGGTCTGAAGGGTTAAGCCTGTTTTGCCTCTATTGATTACACTTCGCTTGTCTTTCAAATCTTTTGCAAAATAAAGATATGTGGCAGGCGGAATCAAAAGTCCAATTATAATCATGATAATAAAAACCCAGATAATCGCGCGTCTATGTTTTTTGACAAAACTTTTCAAAAATGGTTTTAGCTTAAATTCTTTCCATTTTACACCAATTCTTTTTCTCATAAACGTGTGTCCATTTTACCACAAAATCTGATAAAATAGATTTATGAATGACATGAAAGATAAGCCAGAGGAGTATTGGAAAGAGAAGCTGACGCCTGAGCAGTACCGCGTTTTGCGGGAAAAGGGGACAGAAGCGCCATTTAGTGGTAAATATACAGAAAATAATGAGGCAGGTGTTTATAAGTGTGCGGCTTGTGGAGCGATGCTGTTCACTACAGATGCTCAGCATGAATCAAAAACCCCTGGATTGACAGGTTGGCCGAGTTTTTCAGAGATAGCGGAGTCTGGTTCGGTTGAATTGGTGGAGGACAATAGTATGGGCATGAATCGGATAGAGGCAATATGCGCAAACTGCGGAGGTCACCTAGGACATGTTTTTGAAGGAGTGAATGATACCCCAACTGGTAAGCATTATTGCATTAATTCCTGCGCGCTGGATTTTACAAAGAAGTAAGGGTTAAGAATTTAGGCGCGCTTGAGGTTATAATTTATTTCCTAGATAAATGTATAAATCATAATTCATACTTCTTGATTCATTATTCTATTACCGTGCTACAATAAATTCATGGATATAAATCCTATTTGCCCTGGTTGTCATATTCAAATTCTCCCAATGTTTTATTTTTGTCCCAACTGCGGGAAAAATCTTAGACCCAAACCTTTTTCTATATCCATCGGAAAACAAGTTGGATTATATTTATTGAGTTTTTTCGTTCCACCCTTTGGTTTGGTTCCTGGTATTAAATATCTATTTCAAAAAAGTGGTAAAGCCAAAGTAGTAGGAGTAGTCGCTATTTGCTTAACAGCAATATCAATATTATTAACTATTACAATAGCACTGGGAATGATGAATTATATGCAGACGTTATTAAATCCTCAACTAAATGGTCAAATCCAAAATATTCAATCACCAATTGACCAATTACCGCTTTAATCAAATAGATTAGCGATTTCGAGCTGGGACATAGGCTTTTCGAGTGCGTTTTATTTTACCTGCAATAACTGGTAAGAGTGTTGTTATTCCAATAATTATTATTAATCCTAACATAAAAAACCTCCTTTCTAAAGAGTCAGCAAATCAAGCGCAACCGCCGCAGACCAAGCCTGCTGAGTACAGCTTTGTTTGCCCCATTTATTTTCATAAGGAATATATTTTCCTTCTTTTGTCTTGATATAAAGCTCAATTGGTGAGCCAAAAAACTCGATTGGTAGAAGTGCTGCTTTTCTGAGATCTTCTGCTTTTTCGACATAACCGGTATTTATAAGTCCTTCATGAATCATGCCATTTAGCTTTGGCCAAAAGCTGCCGTTGTGGTATGAGTCTTTATCGGCATTGAAAATAGTAGATTTTGTGCTCATTGTGCGTATTCCAGCTGTTGGATCAAACATATCCGGCATAAAAGAACGATTAACTAAATCAGGTATAAATTTATTATCAAGTATTGACTCAACTTTCCCTTGGTTTTCATATGTTGACCAGAGAAGAAGAAGGGGATTACCAGTAATAGTCTTAATCTGATTTTTTCTACCATCAAGAGCTTGTGCCGGAAAATTAAATCCTTCTGTCTGAAACATGAATGATTCGTTGAAAGATGTTTTAATTATCTCAGCCTGCTCATTAAGTTTATTCGAGAAATGTTTTGAGTTAAGATTATTTACTTTTAAGTCCGCATAGAATTCAGCCCAGAGTTTAAAGGCGAGCCAGGCATAACCCTGTACCTCAACTGGTGCGATGGGGTAGAGAGGGAATTTGCCATCTGCTTGAGTTAATGATTCATGCGAGTCTGTCCATGACTGAACAACAAGGCCACCATGTACTCTTTCTTTTGGCAACTCATACTCCAAAAGTCCATCTTTATCTTTATCCCCATACGTAATCATCCAATTAAGTCCCTTTTCAACAGCGGGGAGTGCTTTTAATAAAAATACGCTGTCACCTGTCAGCTTCCAATATTTATAAATGGCGATTAATCCTAGGGGCGTTGAATCAATGGAATCATAATTTCTTAGGATTTTATCTGGATAAAGATACCAAGGTCGTGGTCTATTGATGAGATTTTCATATTTATCTTTTCTGTATTCATGGATGAATTTACCAGGTTCTTCACCGCTTTCAATATTGCTTGAACGTCCTTGTAGAGTGATAAGTGTGGTAAGCGCTCTTTGGCACATTTCCATAAGAGGTTTTTTATCAAAAGCAGTAGTTGTTGCAGGGTTTTCACATACTTTGAGAAGCTTGAGTATGGTTATAAAACTATCTCGTCCGAAAATGCAGCCAAATCTTTCCTCGACACTTGAAGCGTTTATGCCCTCATCAGTTGCAAAGCTTAACATTGAGTTATAGATACTGGTTCGTAGAGCATTTGTAGTCATATAATTACATGAAGAAAGTTCTTAAACTACTTCCGGAATACCTCCTTTTGTGGGGTGTGTAATAGATTTGTATGAATATTGTAGTAAAACCATATGGGCAGTGTAAGACCCAATGTAACATGTTAAAAAATACTTGTCAAGCCTGTGAAGCGTTAATTAGAAATCTTAACTATGTATTCTTCCGGGGCAATGAAAGCGCAGGTGAAAAAATGTCTGTTTTTGAGATTTTTCTAATAGATTTGTCTCTGCCTTTTAGAATAGTTTGATATACCAATTCGTATTGGTCGGTCATTTTCTCTACATTAAAGTTTTGAAGAGCGTATCTTCGACAGACTCTCCTATTAATATTTGCGATATGTGAAATTGCGTCTACCATTTCATCAGGTGTTTCTACCACATAACCATTTCTACCATTTTTAATAAGTTCAGGGATAGAACCTCTGTTAAATGCAACAACAGGTGCTCCACAAGCCATGGCCTCAATCATAGTCAATCCAAAAGGTTCTTCCCAGCAAGCCGGGTGTAAGAACGCAAGCGTATTAGCCATTAGTTTATTCCTTTCAAGCTCGTTTACTTCACCTATCCAGGAAATTTGATCATTTAGATATGGTTTAATTTTTTCCTCGAAATATGGTCTATGTAATTCATCCAGTTTGGCGGCGATAATGAGTCTTTTGTTCAGCTTTTGTGCAACACCGATTGCATGATGAAGCCCTTTTTTAGGAGCAATTCGCCCGACATAGAGTAAATAATCTTTGTGTGTGTCAGAGAAGGGATAATTTCTCATATCAAACCCATGATAAATAGTCGTGATGTGATTGATGGCAGCATTTTTAGGGACCTGGGCTTCAGAAATTGAGATTAGATAAGGATTATTTAGGTTTTCATAAAGCTCTTGATTTCCTGGGTCAATAGGCCCATGAAGGGTTGCAACTACAGGTGTTTGCGCCAGATTAGCGGTTGGGGTACTAAAAGGAAGATTGTGATCATGAATGATATCAAATTCTTCCTGGCGTTGGTAGGGAATTCCAATACCCATTAGCCGAATGGAATTTATTTTAAAATCATCAAGTTTTGCCTGTCTCAGATGAGTTGGATAAATAGGGAAAAGTCTTGCCGTAGTTATTGAGTCTCCGCTTGCAAAAAGAGTGACGTCATGACCCCTTTTTACCAATTCTTCAGTAAGTGCTGATACTACTCTTTCAGTTCCGCCGTAGGTTTTTGGAGGTACTCGCTCAATAAGTGGTGCAATCTGTGCGATTTTCATTGTATATTTATCTTAATAAGATAAATATACGTTATACAGATAAGACATGAAACAAAAAAATGTAAGGAAAGGGAAAGAGGGGAATCACATAGAGAAACATATTATCAAGGTAAAAAAATTTTGAATTTAGTTGGGTTGATTAGCGCTTTGAGGTTGCGAGCTTTTGAAGAAGTTTTTTTGCGTTTTGTGCTTTTTGTTCTGTTAATGGTTGAGTAGTTGGCTCTGTTCCTTCCGTAGCTTCACCACCTCGCCTACGATAAGCTCCTATAGGGATATCAATAGTATAAGGATCTGACTTAGGAATATCTGACTCAGGAATTTCTGACTTAGGAGGAGTTACATCAATTTTTAATTTTTTCGCTCCATACGAAACGCTTACTCCAGTATTTCCATCATGACCAGTACTTACTAATCTCCACTCATGCCCTCTATGAAGCTCCGGAGGTGTTGTGGAATCAGGTTTTAGAAAGTCCCATATGCCATATCCATGGTTTCTTGATCTTTTCCTTGCGATTTTTCTTTCTCTGTGGACCACATCTTTTGCTACGCTTTTGAGTTCTTTTAACGTTCTTCTATTGACGGGGGGACTAGCTTCAACCATATTTTAGCGATTATAATCATATAGCACATATTTGTCAATAAATACATTTTTAAATGAATTAGATTATTTGTTGTGGCTTATTGAATATTTATTTTTTTTCAAACTTGTCTTTCATTAAATTCCATAATTCTGGATAATCTTTATCGTATCCTAGCACCCAGATTGCCACACCCTTAAAGTCTTGCTGATTTGCGAAATCATATTTGATTCCGATAGATTTTTCGTTTTCGAACCAGACTTGATGCTCTATTTTGGTCTTTGGATCTATGTACCAGCACCAAGGTTCCTTTGCGTAATCATCAAATTTGCACTGAGTTTTTTTGAAGTGTTTAAATTCTTTGGCCCTGGCATATGACATGACTGCTGAATAATTGTCAGGATTATCCTGGAGCAAAGTGGAGCTTTGAATTGTTTCTCCGCTTATGACTGCCCAATCCCATCCATAATGAGGAACACCCATCACGATTTTTTCTTTGGGAATATATTTTTCTAGGTCTTCATACATCGTTTCAACATCGAAGTAGAATTTATTTTCCTTAAAACCTGTCATAGGAGCAATTGGACCAGCTGTTGGGGATGATCCTCCGTTGAAATCATATGACATACCTATAAAATTGTCATAAAAAGGCACAAGCTTTTCAAAGTCATTTATATCGGGAGTTCTGGCAGATCGAGGCATAATGCTTATTTCAAGTTTGTTATTTGGGTTCTGTTTTTTCATCGTTACATTTAATCTTTTACTGAAATCAGTGAATTTTTGTTTATATTTATCATCCGGAGCGCCAGTATATTCAAAATCAATATTTATTCCATCTAGCTTACGGGACTGAATTTCATTTAGTATGTTGGATATTAACTTTTGCTGGGTGGGAACGCTATCAAGTATGGATTTGATGTCATTATTGTCCTGACATATTATGGAGAGCGTAAATTTTGTCCCAAATATATGTGATTTTGTAATAAGGTCTTTGATTTTTTCACTTTCCCATTCACGCTTACCAGGATTTGTTTCCCCATTGTAAACAGTTATAAATTCTCCATCACCATTTACAAAAAGTCCGAAATAGTTTATTTCAGTTATGAGATCAAGTTGGGTATATTTGCTATCATCTATTCTCCAGTAAGGCAAAAATCCAAGGCTTTCTCTCTTCATTTCTACACTAGGACTTAATTTATGTTCAAGGTAATACTTTGCGGATTTAAGAGGCTTAGTTTCGGGGTATTTCTGCTTGAGGTGATACCAAAACCCAGTTAAGCAACTCACAATAAGCAATACAAAAAATAGAACCAATAATAAAATTTTTTTCACGTTTAACCATTATAAATATAAAGCTACAAATTTACAATTTAAAACTGCGAATTGCAATCTGAAATTTATCTGTGTTAATCTGAATGTATGTCAAGAATATATGATGTGATTGCAATTGGGGAGGCGACGATTGATGCATTCATGACAATTCATGACTCCTCGGATAAAGTTAACTATGATCGGGAAAGCGGAAAGCTGGAGTTCAAGCACGGCGAGAAGATAAATGTTCAAAGTTATGATTTCCTGATGGGTGGAAATGCAGCAAATGTGGCCGTTGGCTTGACGAGGCTTGGACTTAATGCAACGCTTGCTTGTGAGATAGGGGATGATGAGTTCTCGATCAAAATTCGCAATCATCTCGCAAAAGAAAATGTTGAAAGAGTACTTGTCACACAAGGAAAGGGTAGACAATCCAATTTCTCAGTAATTATAAATTTTCAGGGGGATAGGACTATATTTAATGAAGACCTCAAAAGGGAACACAAATTCAGTTATGACGAGATAGCAGCCAAGTATATTTATTTGACTAGTATGGGAGAGGACTGGGTGATAGCTTATGAGGAAGCAGTTGAGTTTGCAAAAAAGCATGGTGGACAAATAGCTTTTAATCCCGGGACACATCAACTCCGCAATCACACAGGGACAATTCATAAAATCATGAAAGATACAGAAATTTTATTCGTAAATAAAGAAGAAGCCGAGTTGATTTTATTTAATCATTATAATAAAAAGATTGATAATTCTGATTCCTATATCAAAAAATTGTGCCAGGAGTTACAAGAGCTAGGACCAAGGATTATAGTTATGACCAATGGACATGAGGGCTCGCATGTGCAAGATTCCGAAGGGAATTTTAAAAGTCAGGAACTATTTCCAGGAAAAAATGTTGAACGTACAGGTGCAGGCGATGCATATGCGTCTGGATTTTTGGGTGCTATACTTCATGATAAATCTTTGGAGGAGGCAATGAAGTGGGGTTCTATAAATGCAGCGGCTGTCGTAGGTATAGTGGGTGCTGAAACCGGTCTTTTAACCAAGTCTCAAATTCAAGAGAAGCTATAAATCCTGTGCGTGGGATACAAAACTATCATCTTTTAATTGTGATTCATCTAGTTCTCCCATGCTTGCTGCACTTGCGAGTTCCAACTGGTGCAGGAATAAATCCTGAATTTCCTTAGTAGCAGTTCTGTCTTTTGCCCAGAGCTTAAGTACTGGATCCTGAAGAGCACGAGAATACGAGAAAGTAACTCCCCATGGATGTGGCCCTTTTTGCGCAATCTTATTGAGATTGATAAAAGCGTCATTGCTTGTCTGTCCACCGCTTAAGAAAACAACACCAGCCAAGTCTTGCGGTACATGTTCGTGAAGCACTTTAACAGTTCGCGTTGAGGTGTCTTCATGATCTATTTCTGTTCCACTTGTTTTGCCTGGAAGTACCATACTTGTTTTGAGAATAAGTCCAGGGTTATGAACCTTGAATGACTTAAGTGTTTTGAAGAGTACGTCTAAAGTGTGTGATAGCACCTCTTCACAGCTTTGTATGCTATGTGTGCCATCAAACAACACTTCGGGCTCAACCATAGGGACTATTCCAGCATCTTGGCAAATCCTGGCATATCTTGCTAGCACAAATGCATTGGCCTGGATACATTCCTCAGAGGGAATTCCTTCTCCTATGGTGATGACAGAGCGCCATTTGGCAAATCTTGCACCCGATTCATAATATTTGATCATTTGCTCTGGAAGTCCATCAAGTCCTTGTGTCAGTTTTTCATTTTCAAAACCCGGTAGATCAATAAGTCCCTTATCTACTTTTATACCAGGCTCAACAGATTTGGATTTAAGATAATCAGGGATGCTTTGACCGTCATTGGTCTTTTGCCAGAATGTCTCGTCATACAGGATGACCCCGCTCATGTAATTTTCAGCCCCTGGGGTGGTCATCATGAGCTGTCTGTATTCTCGTCTTGATTCTTCTGTGCATTCAACACCGACACCATCAAAGCGCTTTTTACAACTTGCGTTACTCTCATCAGCTGCTAAAAGGCCTTTCCCTTTTGCAACGAGGCTCTTAGCGTTTTTTTCTAGTTCTTCGTTATTCATTACTATCTAATCCTAAACATTTGAAATGTAAAATGCAAGTGATCGAATAGAAATTTTTCAAGTGATATAATAAAATCATGCCAAAAACTGCGAAAGGCGAGAAACATTTCACTGCCTCTGCCTGGATACTCTCTAAATCCATTCCTAAAAAGATCATTCTAGTCCATCATAAAAAGCATAACAAGTGGTTGCAGCCAGGGGGACACATTGAAAAGTTTGAAAATCCAGTTGAGGCGGTTATAAGGGAAGTAAAAGAAGAAACAGGGTTGGATATAAATTTTCTTAGAAATAAAATAGATGTATTGAGCAATGCTGATAAATTCTTGCCAATCCCGGATTTTTTACAGGAGCAAAATATCCCGTCCCATGGAGATGAACCGCAACATTTTCATCTGGACATTAATTACGTGGTTGAAGTTGAAGAGCAAGAGTTGAAGCAAAACAAATCTGAGTTGAATGACATCGGTTGGTTCACAAAAAAAGAAGCACTTAAGCTGTCAATTCATGAAAATACAAGAATAATACTATCAAAAATATTATAACTTTATGATAAGCTATGAGCATGGAAGACGTATCAACTAATACCGAGATGGATCTTAGTGAGTTTAAGAGGCTTACGCACCTTTCAGAAGAGGATTTACGAGATATTGAGAAGGGGGGAGAGGTTGGCGCATCATCAAACACACCCAATAAGCCATATTGGCTTGCAGTTACAGCAGCTTTAATAATTGCTCGGAGAGATGTAAAAGAAAGTATTCCATCAAGGGATTTTCAATTAGTGACTATTCCTGGAAAAGAAGGCCAAAAACTCGGAATTACAATTAAAGGGAAACCTATTTATCCAGCTGGAATTGAAGACCGGGGAGAATTAGTGCCTGACCCAACGTTTGGGAAAGATTTCAACGTAGCTGTGATTCAGATGGGAAGATACGTACCGCCGGGATATGCAAAAAGAGATAGATTATAATCTCCTCATAATATTGATGGGGTGGAATATTAATGGGTATTGGAAACAATTGAGCCATGAAAGAAGGTTTACCAACTCTTTCTGATGTGGTTCATGGCGAATTCTAGATCGCCATCGACTTTTTTATGTGGATTGAAAATGCCATGTGGGTCAAAAATCTTTTTCGTTTCTTCAAATAGCTCGAGGATCTTTTTATCAAACTGCAGATGTAGATAAGGTGTTCTTATCCAGCCATCATTATGTTCACCAGATGTTGAGCCTTTGTATTTGGTCACAAGCTCAAAAACTTCCTGACAGATTTGTGGGATAAGGATTTGCTCATCCGGATCAGTAAGTTTTACCAAAGGAATTACATGGAAATTTCCATTTCCGATGTGTCCTGCAAATGTTTCTTTGATTGATGGATATTTATCCATAATTTCATAAAATTCAGGTAAGAATTTTGGCAAGTGCTCAGGTTTTACGACAATATCATCTATAAAAGGGGAGGAGTACATTTCTTTGATGTGGGATCGTAATAGCCCAAAGCTATCTCGTCTGATGAGCCAGTATTTTTTCTCTTCATCATCAACTGCTATTTTTGTAGTTGGGTGAAGCGATTTCAACTTTTCAGTTAGATCTTCAATTTTTTTGGTAAGATCATCTAGCTCATCTGATGCAAATTCAATTTGAATTACAAGCTTAGGCAGTTTATGTTCTTTATAGAGTTCAAGTTCTGGCAAGAATTTGAGAGCAGTTGAAAGAATTCCGCGGGTTCCGAGTTTTTTGGCAAATTCTGGGAAGAATTTCAAAGCAAGCTTAAGAGTCTTGTCATCATATGCTTCGATACTTTCCGGCTTGAAGGGAAGGATATCATTCACCAGTTCAGCAAGACGTGAGAAATCATTCATGTAAAGGATCATCATTTCTGTGTGTTTTTTGGTCGGGACCAGATGGAGCTTGGCTTCTGTCATAAGTCCAAGTGTACCCTGTGCGCCAACAAAAAGCTTAGTCAGATCAAAGATCTTTTTTTCTTTGTCGTATACATTCCACAATAAATATCCAGCTGAATTTTTTGACACATCAGGCTTGGCATTCTTAATAATGTCATAATTCTCATCAATCAAGTTAAATATTTTTTTATAAAGTTTTCCTTCGAAATCATCTTGTGCGATCTTTTTCTTTAATTCATGTTCGTTAAGAGGTTTGATCCTATATTCATTTCCGTCGGATAGGACCATTTTTAATTCTTTTACATAATCTTCAGTTTTGCCATATCCAAGTGACTTCTCACCACCTGCATTATTATTCACAATTCCTCCCAGTGCGCAGATTTCGCGGGATGAGGGGTATGATGGGAAAATCAAATGATGTTTTAAAGTCTCTTTCTCTAAGTCACGATAGAATACCCCAGGCTCAACAGTCGCGGTATTGCCAGTTATATGAGGTTTGTGATTGAAGTATTTTTGAAATGCAATAATTATTGAAGTGTTGAGTCCTCCTCCAGACATGCAAGTGCTTGCAGCACGGGCAGTCAGGGATAGATCATGATTATTTAGCTTATTTGTTGCTGCAAATTTAACTAGATTCTGAACGTCAAGAACATTTTTGGGGAAAACGACTACTTGTGGCTTTATCTCAAAAATACTCGCGTCATGTGAGTACTTGGTGAGTGTTCCATCATCAGTAGCGACATCGCCTCTGATAATTTTTTTTAATTCTTCGATTAGGGCAGAATTCATAATAATTTTCAATTTTCAATTTTCAATTTGAAGTGAAATCTAAATGTTTTAAAATTTAAATTTATTACATTGAATCATTCAATGAAAATTTCAAATTTCGAATTAAAAATTACTTTTTCCGACGGATTACTCTTTTTACAGCTTCTTTAATGCTTTCAGTTCCCATTCCCAATTTTTCAACCAATTCTTTCGGATTACCTGTCTCGCCAAATCTATCCTGAAGACCAATAAATTCGATCGGAAGTGGATTGTTCTTAGCGAGTGCTTCAGCAATTGCTGATCCCATGCCTCCTGCAACCTGATGATCCTCAACTGTCACGACAGCTCCTGTCTGATTGGTGAATTTGAGAATTCCATCTATGTCCAGCGGTTTGATAGTTGCCACATTTACAACTGTTGTATGAACTCCTTCTTCTTCGAGCTCTTTTGCTGCAACAAGTGCATAGTTGAGCATGTAGCCCATTGCGAAAATAGTCACTTGTGGATTCTCACTGACCCAAAAATCCTGCATTTTTCCTGGAGTAAATGGTGTTTCCATAGTTGTCATGAAGGGTGTTTTGTCACGTGAATAGCGAAGATATGTAGGTTTGGTCGTTCGGCCTGCTGCAATCGTTGCTTTTTCGGCCTCAATTGCATCACATGGTACGAAGATATCAATGTCTGGTAGGCATCTCATGATTGCGATATCTTCTGTTGCTTGATGCGTTGCGCCGTCTGGGCCGGTCATGATTCCTGCATGATGTCCTGCGATTTTGACATTGGCCTGATTGTAGACAATTGTAGTTCTGATTGTTTCCCAGTTTTTACCCGGTGAGAAAGTAGCATAGGAGGAAATGAAAGCTACCTTGCCACTGACCCCAAGGCCTGCTCCTACAGCCGCCATATTTTGCTCGGCAACACCAACTTCAAAAAATCTATCTGGGAATTCTTTGGCAAATAAATGTGCATTTGTTGACTCTGTTAGATCTGCACAAAGCGCTACGACATTTGGATTTTCCTGACCGAGTTTAAGAAGTCCTTTGCCATATCCGATACGAGTTGCGTCTTTCTCAACATCCTCATCAAATATTTTTTGATTTAGTTTTAAATTAGGATTTAACATTATTTTTTATTAGTTTCTTATAACAGGTTTGGCATAAATGGTATTTTTTGACTTCACCTTTTTTTTTCGGTGGGCCAAAAAGTAAACCTCCAAAATCTGTCAATTCTTTTTTGCAAAAATCACAAACCGGATTTATTCCCATTTTAATTCTCGCTTACTATCCGTTGTTTTTCTGTTTCTATTTCATCAAGCGCCACTTTTACCTGTTCGTCTTTAGATGGGGCTCCATCAACATCTTTAAGTCCCGGTGGCATTCCATGCCATTTGTAATTCCCCTCCATATAGCTGACACCTTTCCCCGGAACAGTGTGGGCGATTATGATAGTTGGTTTGTTTTTTACATTTTGCGCTTCTCTAATCGCATCTATAAATGCTTTTATGTCATTTCCATCAACATCAATCACATGCCAGTTGAATGCTTCGTATTTTGCGCGAAATGGTTCAAGTGGCATGATATCTGCTACGGGACCATCAATTTGGATGTTATTGAAGTCAATTACCTGGATTAAATTATTTAGTTTTAACTTGGCCGCAAACATCACAGCCTCCCAGATATTTCCTTCCTGGTGTTCACCGTCTGAAGTAAGCACATAAGTAAAATAATCTTTTTTATCAAGTCTTCCCGCAAGGGCTATGCCCGCTGCTTGAGATATTCCTTCACCAAGCGGACCGGATGTATTTTCAACTCCCGGAAGTGCTGTACGGTGGGGATGACCTTGCAATCGTGTTCCGATTTGTCTTAAAGTCTTAAGTTCGTCAATCGGAAAATAACCAGCTTGTGCCATGCTTGCATATCTGATGGGGCAGATATGACCGTTTGAAAGGATTAAGCGGTCACGGTCAACCCAATCAGGATTTTTGGGATCATGTTTTAAGACATGGAAATACATCGCAGTAAATATGTCGGCCATTCCAAGTGGTCCTCCAGTGTGTCCTGCGCCAGAATTTTTATTTGCGGCATCAAGTTCTTCAATTAGCAATTTTCTGACCTCATTGGCCTTAAGCTTTAAATCTTTTAATTTTTCAGGAGTCAGTTCTTCTGTCATTTTTTTAATACTATAAATAAATCGGACACGTTTGATTCAAGTTTTCCAGTCTGTACACCGTCTCCAACTTTTTTAAAGAATTCATAACTATTATCATCCGATACAAATTTATTTACGTCAAGTCCCATTTTTTTAACTTTTTCAATAGTTTCATGATCTGCAATTGCTCCTGCTAACTCATAAAAGTCCCAGCCATCAGAGTCAAAGCTTGCTATTAAAGTATTTTCACCTAAATAGGGGAGGGAGTTAAGAACTAGAGCCTGATTACGTCCTCCTTTTCCCTTACCTGTAATTTTTATGGTTGATTCACCGGCTGCCAGAAGAATTTGTCCGGGTGGAGTCTGATCAATTAATTTTTTACCCAGTTCCCGTGCATCACCCTGCAACGCATCTGTCAAAACAAATGCATTATATCCATGCTCTCGGGCTTTTTTCTCCATAGCATCAAGTGCAGTGTGATTACTCAGCATTAGGATGTTATGTACTTTTTCAAAATACTTATCATCAGTTGGGGTCTCTGTGAAATCGTCGTGAGTTGTAGCAGCTTTTTCACTTATTTTATACTTTTCAAGAATCTGTTTTACCTCATCCATTGTTGTATGGTCTTTAACAGTCGGGCCTGAAGCAATTACAGATAAATCGTTCCCTGGGACGTCTGAAAATATGAGATTTGCAAAGGTCGAAGGGTAGAGAATTTTGGCAAGTCCTCCGCCTTTTACACGGGACAAGTGCTTTCTTATGACATTCATTTCAGAGATTTTTGCACCGGATTTAAGAAGTGCATCATTGATCTCAGTTAACTTTTGCAGATTTATTTTATAAGGAGCTTCAAAAAGAACAGAACCGCCACCGCACACAACTCCAATAACCAGATCTTTTTCACCCGTTCCTTCTAAGTGTGTTAAAACATCCTGAGTATATTTGATATTTTCCTCAGATGGCAGAGGATGCGTGCCTTTGGTGTATTTTACTTTGGTAAAAGGGGATTCATCAATTACGTCTATATCATAGCCAGCATCAAGTCTTTCCCCCAGTGTAGCCTCGATAATTCTGCACATTTCGGCCGATCCTTTCCCAAATCCGATAAGTGTTATTTTCTCGAAATTTCGCAGATCAAAAGTTCTTTTTTGGATTTTTAAAATATCTCCATCTAAAGAAAAGTGATTTTTAAATACTTCACGAGGTTGGATAGAGGCAAAAGCTGATTCCATGAGTTCAAGAATTAACTTGCGGTTATCGTTTGTTGCAAGAGTATCGTAGTTTTTAATAAATTTCATTGGACAGTTGAAATTAGTTTACCAGATAAAGTAAATATTTTCTATGCAGCAGTTTGAAGAGGTTCCAAATCGGGAGCTCCCTCAGGCCTACATTTGTCATATGTGCTGGCAATTATGTCGTACCAATATGCTCTTTCTCCATCAGGAATTTTTCTGATAAGTGGAAGAATGTGCTCTGAGGTTTGGGCAAACTTTCTCTGAAGCTTATCTATTTTATCCCACTTTTCCAGTGGATATTCTTCTTTATATTTTGGAGTTGTTTCCAGGTTATGGTTCCAGTCTGCAATCTTTACTCTCCAATCAGGTAGCCTTCCGTACGTCATGAGTTGATGAAAGTACCCCTTTATGTCTTTTTTCTTTGCTTTCTCATTTGATTTGGCAACCTTGCTTAATAGCTCAATAGTATTAGCAGGATTTCTTTTAGCAAATCTCATTAATTGCCAGCGTTTAATATTTGTATTTTCTCTTAAATCATGACCAATTGCGCTAATACAATGCTCTTTAAGTTCATCAACTGGAATATGGATACTTTCTGCTAAAGTTAACGCTACTGCGAGTGGATGTGTGATAAATGGATCGCCGGTTAATCGTCTTTCGTCTTTATGCAGCCAGTTCGCAAGCGAAGCAAACGCATATAATTCCCCAGTATCCTGTTGGCTAACGCCTCTAATTTCCAACTGATTAAATAATCTCGTCCTTGAGGCAACTATAGCAGGATCATTCTCTGAGGCGAAGACATTTATAAGTTCTCTTAAATGTTTCCTCTTTGGTATTTCAGGAATAGCTCCGTTCCTTCTTAATTCAAGTCCCATATCAGTATTTCTGAGCAGTAGTCTATTTTAACAAATTTAAGGTATAATTACTATATATACTACTTACTATGGCAAAAGTGTACTATTTTTATATATATAGCAATGAATAATACTCTTGACACTAGATGTAGGAAGAGTACAATTATGCTGTATTTATAAATCCCTGACTGCCTGATCTGAAATTATCAAAATATATTTGGAGGTAAAATGAAAGATGGGATGGTCATAAAAGGGGATTGGGATAACTTTCTTAATTTGGAAGGGGAAGAGCTACTATTTGTAAAACGCAGACATCCTTTCATTATAATTTATCCGCTTTTTTTAATCAGCACATTTACTGTCATATTTTCACTTTTTTCACAATTTCTTTTTACATTTATAGTTCCTTCATTCCCTCTTTTTATAGCAACGACTCTTCTTATTTGCAGTTTTAGCATGAGTCTCATGATCTACTCATATATTTATTGGTATTTTCATCTCTATATACTGACGACTAGAAAAATTCTGGAAGTAAAATACACACCCCTTTTTGCCCACGTTGTAAATGATATATTTTTGGATAAAGTAAATTGTACAGAGATAGATCTTAGCTCAAAGGGTTTTTTTCACGAACTAATTGATATGGGCGATTTGATAATCACATTTGACAGGCCCACACATCAGGAGGAGTTTATTCTGCAGGATGTAAAGGATTGTGATGAACTTGGCAAATTTTTGACGCAAAAGCTTATGGATAGAAATTCAGAAATGGCAGGAGAGACTATTTGGTTAAGGGGTAGAGCGAGGATCAGGCCAAAAATAGCTATATGAATATTTCCATACTTACAACATTCTTGCAGGAAAGCGGTTTCAAACAAGTTTTAATTGTATTATGTTTGGTAGTTGCTATCATTGTTGCATGCTACAACTGGCTGTATTTATATCATTCTCTGCATGTTGCTACTAAGCACATGGGGTTAAATGCGCCTTTATACATAAGAGGAGTGATAAAGACAAGCATTTTTTTTTCAGTATTCACTGCGGGATTATGTGTGTTTTTGCTTATAACCGGGATGTACTAGCGCTTTAAATTGTTGACATGGCCTAAATGGTTTGTTAGCATATTTTTATGGCGAAAATATTATATGTTGAAGATGAAGATCTTCTGGTGCAAGTCTTCTCTGACGCATTAAAAAATGAGGGATTTACCGTAGAGTCTGCAACTGATGGGGAAGTGGCGCTTATAAAAGTAGATGAATTTCATCCTGATCTTAGTCTTCTAGATGTCAAGCTCCCAAAGCTAAACGGAATTGAAGTTCTAAAAAAGTTAAAGGAAAAAGAAGAAACTAAGCACATTCCGGTAATTATGTTCACCAATCAAGGGGATAAAACAGTGGATGTTGAGGCAGCAATTAAATAGGGAGCAGTATCCTACCTTATAAAAGCTGAGATAACACCAAAAGAATTAACAGATAAGGTCCGTGAAATAGTTGGCGAATACGTTGACGAAACTAAAAAGTTCTACTAAGAACAATACCTTCTCCACTTACAGCTTATAGTGTTGACATTTTTTCCACATTCATATATAATAAAAGTTATTACACAGTGTAAAAATTATGAGGAAAGAAACAAGATTAAGATCAGTAGATACGGATAGAACATATGTTAGGGAGCATACCGTCTATAAGCCTAAGCCAATGCCTAATCAGTTTCTCAGACGTCAGGTAGTAGCTGGGGTTAGTGCTTTAACGTTGGCTGGACTTGCGGGTGGAGGTCTTATTGCTTTGTTTGGTAGGGACGAAGTAAAATGCGATCCTGTTGGTCAAGGTGAGAAAACTCCTGCTGACGCAAACAACGTAGTATCGATAAAAAGATCACTTTCTAATAACGGGATTGATCCAAATACTAGAACCCCAGATCAATTAATAGATGATGTCAATTGTGCTACTGATAAAAATCCATCTCTGAGACGTGGAACTAGAAATGTCGACGGTCAACCAGTCACTCAATATACTGTTTATGTTTCCAGCAAAAGATAAGCATAAGAAAATTTTTATTTTTCCCCAAAATGAATGATATAATTAGCGTGTGAGTCAATTAAGCAAAAATAAAAAAAACATTGGCACGCTTGTTCCGCTCTCAGCTCTTACGAGTATCAATTCCAAAAAGGAAGATCAGGGGACATTTGAAACGGGGATGTATTTTCTTGATTGGCTTCATAAAGTAGGGCAAAATGCCTGGCAAATTCTTCCATTGAATCTAACCCAACTTGAGACAGGGTCCAGGACCACACGAGTTCCATCCCCATATAAAGGATATGGGGTAGGTCTAGATCCCAAGTATCTACCTTCAGCCTTTGCAAATAATAACCCAGCACAAGATGAGCTAAATTTCTTCATGGAAACAAATAATGATTGGATAAGTGATTATGCTTTATTTTGTGCTATATCTGATGATCTTGGCACAGATGACTGGAGGAAATGGGATGAAGGGCTTAGGAAAAGAGACCAATCTGCATTGAATAAAGTTAGGAATAGCTTAAAAAAGAAAATAAAAGATCACATTTTGATTCAGTGGAGGCTTGATTCTGCGTATAAAGCATTAAGAGAAAAAGCTAAAAGACTCAATATACAGCTCATTGGTGATTTACCTTTTTATGTTTCTGTTAAAAGCCCGCTTGTGTGGGTTCATCAAGATGTCTTTCAGTTTGAGAAAGATTCTGAATTGAGATATGTCTCGGGAATCCCTGATACTCCAGCTGCTCATTTTGGTAGGCAGGTATGGGGACATCCTCTTTATAAATGGGATACAAAGCATGAGAAGGATGTAATTAAATTTTGGGAAATAAGAATTAAGTACCTCTCGCAATTGTTTGATTCAATAAGATTTGATCATGCAAAAGGGCTATTTGATTATGGGGTTGTGGATTTACAAAATAAAAGTGAAGATAGGTATGTTAAGGGGCCAGGCTCCTTGGTATTTGAAAAGTTAATGCTTTTTGGAGAGAGATGTGGATTGTCAATATTTGCCGAAGACAGCGGTGAAAATCTAAGTGTTTTGAGAGAGACTTTAGTTAAATTAAAAACTCCTGGAATTAAAATTTTCCGTTTTGCACTGAATGAGAAAAAAAAGAAGTTAAATAAAGAATATGCGGATTTATCCAATTATCCCATAAATACAGTTGTGTATACGACAACTCATGATACGGAAAGTCTTATATTGTATTTGGAAATGTTAAGCACAGAACAAAAACAACAGTTGGCTATATATGCAAATGCGATGTATTCTCCAAAGGATGTTAAATTTGCTCTCTCACTTCGGGAAGCAGTGATAAATTCAAATGCAAAAACAGTAATTATTCCCATTCAGGATTGGCTGCTTACAAAAGATCGTATAAATATTCCCGGGACTGAAAAAGAAATAAATGATCCTAACTGGAGGTTTATTTTGAAATCACCAATAGAGAAGTTAGCCTTGCGAAATTTTTAAAGGTAATTTCATTTTGAATTCAGATCCTTTTCCAGGATTACTGTCCACTTCAACGCTTCCTTGGTGTGTCTGAATAATTTTCTGTGTTATATAAAGGCCAACTCCTAAGCCCTTGTATTGTTCAGGTGTTACAGCCCGTTGAAAAAGTTCGAAAATCATTTTTTGTTTTTGCTTGGATATTCCTATCCCTTGATCTTTTATAGAAAAGATGGCGTGATTTTTTGATTTTGATGTTTTTATCTCAATAGGCTTGTGCTCACCATACTTAATCGCATTTGATATAAAATTGGAAACAGCCTGTTCAATACGTATCTTATCCCAAAATCCAATGATCTTGTCTTTTGGGTCAAAATTTAGAATATATTTTTCTTTCTCAATTCTTGCTTCAAAGTCCGTAAGCACTCCTTTTACAAGTTCATTCAGGTCAATATCTTCAGGTTCAAGTTGTAAGTTCCCAACTGTTAATACAGAAACAGCGAGAAGGTCATTGATCATTTTGGAAAGTCTTTTTGTTTGGTTTTCTACACTTTCAAGCATTTTTAGAAGACTTTCAAATGAGAAGCGTGCGACAGAAACATTTCTGATATTGTGAAGAGCTGTCTGGGTTTGAAGAAGCATAGATGTTAGGGGAGTCTTGAGCTCGTGTGAAGCAATTGATAAAAATTCATCGCGAGAACGTATTTCTTTTTGGAGATTTAAATTAATCTCATCTAATTCAATAATTTTTTTATTAAGTTCCTTTTCATGTTTTTTGAATTCAGAAACACGATCCCGTTTTTTGAGGAATTCAACCAGATAACTTAGGAATATACTCTCAACTAAGTAAAGAATAAATTGAAAAATGCGTTCTCCATAAAGAAGGGAATTGTAGTTGGTAATTGGAGGAAAATACAATATCAGAATCATCGCAGAAAGTATGCTAGTTATGATTCCAGCTATTAGACCACCAACGTAAGTGCTTATGACTACAATCGGGAAAAATATAAGTAAAGGAGTGCTAAGGAATGGTTCATTTAGAATGATGGTTAATAGCAAGGCTGTTAAAGGTAGGAAGACAGCAAAATAATAGTTAAATAACCGATGTAAAGGTGATTTACTTTTATCTGGTTTTAAATAGTTAGGTAATTTAATTATCATTCTGTCCGTGCACTGCTTTTATTATATCTCAAAAACATTAAGTAAGTAGGATTTTACTTCGCTCTTGCAGGTTTCTTACCAAATTTTCACATATGCACAGGCTCGGAACGATACAATGAATAGATGGTGTTGATGGAAAATCAAGGTAAAAAAATATTTGTTGTTGATGATGACATATCAATCGGCGAAATAGTATGTATGCTTCTTGAGCTTGAAGGTTATGAGGTTAATTCGTTCTCTGCTGGAAAAATTGGGGTTGAGAGAGCCAAATTCGATAAGCCTGATCTTGTGTTGCTCGATTATTTTCTCCCAGGCGAAAGAGCAGAAGAAATTATTGAAAATATGCGTAAAGCAGCGGGTGATAAGTTGCCAATAGTTCTGATGTCGGCAAATACAGACGCAGGAAAGCTGGCCGAAAAGTTATCAGTTAATGAATTTATAGCTAAGCCGTTTCAGAGAGAAAGGCTACTTGAAGCAATAGAGAGAAATTTAAATTAATATCTGTTATAATAATGCAACAAATGAATAGAATCCTGGTCGCTGAAGATGATGCATCAATAAGGGAGGGCATCCAAACATTTTTAACAGATAACAACTACATGGTTGATGCGGTGGAGGATGGGGCTGCTGCACTTGATTCAGTACGTCGAAGACAGCCTGATTTGGTAATTCTTGATCTCGGGTTACCAAAAATAACTGGAGAATCAGTTTGTCAGGAGATTAAAAAACAATTCCCCGAACTGCCAGTAATTATTCTAACTGCAAAAAATCAAACAACTGATGTCGTGACTGGATTTAAATTGGGAGCTGATGATTACATAGGCAAGCCGTTTGAGTTGGAAGAACTGATGGCTAGGATAACTGTCAGACTCAAATCCGAAACAAGTACAAAGATTGAGATTGATGACTTGGTTTTGGACCCGCAAGCTGTAAGAGTTACCAGAAATGGTAAAGATATCCAGTTAACGCCACATGAGTTTAAATTACTGCATTATCTTTTGGTAAATAAAGGCCGCGTATTAACTCGTGAGATGATACTTAACAGAGTTTGGAAGTACTCAATGGACGTAGATAGCAGGGTTGTTGATGTATATGTTGGTTATTTGAGAAAAAAGATCGACAGCATTTCAAAGAAAAAGCTAATTTCCTCAGTTCGTGGCTTTGGATATATTGTAAAAGAATAATTTCTTTCATTTCTCTTACCTCTTTTCTAAATATTTATTAATCTACTCTGATATTGTATGAGTATGAAAATTACAGAAAATATTAAAATTATTTTAAATAAAGTTTTTTATGACTATTGGATCGCATTTTATCCTACCCTAAAGTAGGTGAGGTGACTTTTTGTCCCTCTAAGTGATAAATAAAATCTACAACAGATTACATTGTAAAGCTGATCAACCGAGAAATTAAAGCCAAACACTCTTTCCTTATTCTTACTTGACCTTTATAATCCTTTTACTATCAGACTTTATACTTGGTTCAGTTTGTATGTATGATAGTATTTAGATTGCAAACATGAAGGGGGTGAAAAATTATGGCAGAAAAAACAAAAACTAAAGGAAGATTAAGTCCATTAACTGTTGGTATAGCAAGTACTGCAGCAGTTGCAGCGGGTGTTGCAGCAGTGGCGCTTTCTAATAAAGATAATAGAAAAAAAGCAGGAAAAATGCTTAAAGATTTAAAAAATAAAAGTGGTGATTTGACCAAGCGAGCGTCTGAGGGTCTCGATAGGGTACTTAAAGAAGAAAAAAATGTTCGGGAAAAAGTACAAAAATTGAGAACTAAAGCAGGTAAAATAAATGGCGCAAAGGCTAGTAAGTCAAAAACAACAAAAAAATCAACGACAAGTTCTCGTTCAGCGAGTTCAAAAAATGGGTCACAAACTCGAAGTGTTTAAAATTTATTCAGTTTTGGATTTTTAAATTGAAGCCAGTGAAGCGCTCGCGCACATTGGCTTCACTGCTCAAAAAAGTTTAGTGTTCTCAGCTGGATATTTTCCTCATCACTCCATTATTTATGCCAACTTTGCTATAATCAACTACTATGAAAATATTTTTTGCAGGATCAATAAGGGCAGGGCGTGGTGACAGCGCTATATACCAATCAATTATAGAGATGTTATCAAAGTATGGTAAGGTACTAACTGAACACGTAGGGGACAAGAAAATGACGATTAAAGGGGATGCAGGACCTACAAAAAAAACTCATGATCGGGATATGAAGTACCTTGTTGAAACAGATATTGTCCTTGCAGAAGTGACTACGCCAAGTCTGGGCGTAGGTTATGAAATCGCCAAAGCTGAAGAAATGGGAAAAAGTATCTTATGTTTATTTAGACCTATTAAAGGTAGGAGTATTTCTGCGATGATTTCCGGGAGCGACAAGCTCGTTTTGAAAAAGTACCAAACCGTAAGAGATGTTGAAATTATATTCGAACAATATTGCCGTGAATCTGGAATTGTATTAAAATGAGTTTAATCATATGAAAAATTCTACATACCAAGTACTTTTATACTATAAATATGTAAAGATTGAAAATCCGGAAGAAATTCGGGATTTTCATAAAAGAATGTGTGAGCATCTAAATCTTAAGGGGCGAATTATTGTCGCAACTGAGGGAATAAATGGAACAGTCGAGGGAACTACAAAAAATACAAAAAAGTACATGAAATGGATGGGGAAGAGTAGGCTCTTCAAAGACATTAAATTCAAAAAAAGTACCGGGATTGGAAGCGCATTTAATAAATTGATAGTAAAGGCACGACCCGAAGTAGTTACTGCAAGAATACCTATAGATCCGAATAAAACTACCGGAAAATATATAACAGCAGAAAAGCTTCATAAATGGTTTGATGAAAAGAAGGAATTTTATATAGTCGACATGAGAAATGATTATGAGTATATCTCAGGCCATTTTGAGAACTTTATTCCATCAGGAATTCACAATTTCTTTGACCTACCTGACGTTTTGCCAAAGTTACAACATCTCAAAAATAAAATCATAGTAACAGTCTGTACTGGTGGAATAAGATGTGAAAAAGCTTCGGGGTTTCTTGTGATGAACGGATTTAACGATGTGTATCAACTCAAAGACGGAATTCAAACTTATATGGAAATGTATCCAAATGAACATTTTCTGGGTAAGCTATATGTTTTTGATAATAGACTGACAATTGGTTTTAATACCGCTGATCCAAAGCATAAAATTGTTGGGAGATGCATGGAGTGTGAAGAAGCGTGTGACACCTATGTAAATTGTGAATATGATATATGTCACTATCATCATATAAGATGTATTGAATGTATGGATAAAGAAACCGGATTGGCTTTTTGTAAAAAAGAGTGCAAAGAGAAATACTTAAAAAGTCCGCAAGTCTTGAAATTTCAGGGAGTAGTTGTTTAGGAGTTTTCTTCTTCCGGTTCTGGGGGTAAAAACTCTTCCCCAGCATTATCAATTTTCTCAGGATATTCAGAGGGCTTGAGCCAATAAACGTATCTGCAGCCAGTCGCAACTCTTTTGGCGCTATCCCACCCAGCAGTTGAGCACTTTTTCATTTTTTTACCGGCATTGGTTGTGAACAGTACGAGCTTTTCACCGCAATCCGGGCAATCCTCATCAAGTGGTTCTGTTGTTCCATTTATCCATTCGACATAATCACAACCGTCAACTTTTTTGGTTTCGCTATTCCAGACACCAGTTGAGCACTTTTTCATCTTTTTCCCAAACCGGGTAGTTGCGAGGATAAGATTTGATCCGCATTTGGGGCATTTTTCATCAAGCTCTTCTGGCTCAATCTCAAGCCATTTAACATAGTCACACCCAACGTTTTGTTTGGTAGTTGGGTCCCAGCTACCTTTTGAACAGCGTTGAAGTTTGCGTCCTGTTTTGGTGACTGTTATCTCACCAAGCGGTGCGCCGCATTTGGGACACACACCGTCATCTACTTTTTTATCTTCTGCATTTGCCATTTACATATACTACTGTTTTGGGAACGCTCAAGTCAATAGACATTATTGAGAAAGTTATAAAAAAGGTATCCAAAGATCTCAGGCTTCATTTTGCTTATAACATGCTAGGCCTGATAGTGTCGGGCATCACGCCTTAAAAATTTGTTATATTGCAAATGCTGGAGCAGGTGTACTATTATCAAAACATAGTTAGCCGGTATGGTCTTATGTATTTCGTTTATGTTTTAAAAAGCCAAAAAGATGGGGAGTTTTATACAGGATTTACTGACAATGTCGAAAATAGAATTAGAAAACACAATGAGGGTTTTGTGACTTCAACCAAATACCGAAGGCCTTTGAATTTAGTTTATATGGAAGGTGGATTAAGTAAAACGGATGCATTACATAGAGAGATTTATCTTAAAACAGCTTGGGGAAAGCGGTATATTAAAAATAGGTTGAAAAATTATTTAAGTAAAATTTAAGTGATAGTTTGAAAGAGTTTGGATTGAGAATGTCCCAGTGAAGTAGTCCATTAGATTGAAATATTTATTTAACGGGACACTTCACGGGACCCCATGAGATGCTCTGAAAGAGCTATCTCAAGGGGGTGAAAGATTATGATAGAAGTTAATTATTTAGTGGTTTTGGTGGCAGCGATTGTCAGCATGGCAGTTGGATTTGTCTGGTACATGTTCTTGTTTGGTAAGCCTTGGTCTAAGTTGATGGGAAAAACCCGCGAATCCATGGAAAAAGAAAAAGCAAATATAGGCAAATCATATTCGATAAGTTTTATGTTGTCACTTGTCGCAGCTTATATTCTTTATCACGTTATGGTC
Organism: Candidatus Limnocylindrales bacterium; assembly: GCA_035526025.1. GTDB lineage: Bacteria > Patescibacteriota > Microgenomatia > Levybacterales > UBA12049 > DATLDE01. The sequence goes on from DATLDE010000008.1 coordinate 52,662, forward strand.
ATGTCTGAGGCATATTTTGGCAATCCAATGGTGATGACAGGTCTAATGACGGCTTTTTGGTCATGGCTTGGGTTTATTATGCCTACTCAAGCAACTGATGTTTTATTTGGCGGTAAGAAAAGTTGGAAGCTTTTTTATATAAACACAGGATATCAGCTTGCAGCGCTCCTCGCAATGGGAGCAACGATAGGGCTGATGAGCTAGGGTTTTGAATTAATCATTGCTTTTTAACTCAGTATATCTGTAAGTTATTTTTGTACCGGTTATATTCGTCCTACTCAATATTCTACCAATGGTAAGCTATGTGATAAAAGGTGAATTTGGGAAATGGGTAGCGCCAATAAACTATCTCTCAGATCTAAAAGGCGCTGTCCTATTAAATCACGTGGTTGATGATAGGGTGCTTTACGTCGGTTACAGTCGAGATTTAAATACTTAGCTTGATAACACAAAAGTTCCTCATGAACTGAATGAATACGAGATTGGAGGACATGATATCGAGGATGGAAGTTTTGTGACGGCGATGGATAGAACAATTGAGTTCTATAATAAATATCTTAACGATTAGTTTCATGAACCAATTCTTGCTCTTACTTTTTTCATATCTATTTTTAATTAATACTTAAATGGAGAATGATAAATTAAGTAGATGCTTTCTAAAGGACAACCAGGACAAGCGCAAAAGCCTCCCGGAGTTGAAAAGAAAATGGATCCAATTCCTCAGAGTGATAATCCCAATTATAAATCCGCAGATAGATTTGTCGGAAAAGTAGTTCTGATTACAGGAGGTAGTGGGATAGGAAAAGCAACTGCTATTTGTTTTGCAAAAGAGGGCGCAGATATCGCAATTATTTATCACACTACTGATCAAGATGCGAAGGAAACAAAAAAACAAATAGAGGATGAAGGGAGCAAATGTATTTTAATAAAGGGAGATGTTGGGGTGAGGAAATTTTGCAATGAATCTGTTAAAAGGGTGATGAAAGAATTTGGTAGGCTTGATGTTCTGATTAATAATGCAGGTGAGCAGCATCCCAAGGACAAGATTGAAGAAATTTCAGAGGATCAGCTACGAAAAACTTTTCAAACCAATATGTTCTCGATGTTTTTTATGACTCAAGCTGCACTTCCATATTTAAAAAAGGGAAGTAGTATATTAACCAATTCATCAGTTACTGCTTATCAGGGACGAGAACAATTGCTTGATTATGCGTCTTCAAAAGGTGCTATAACCAGTTTTACGAGATCTCTATCACTGAGCTTGGCGAAAAAAGGCATTAGAGTGAACTCAGTTGCGCCTGGTCCTATTTGGACGCCGCTTATTCCCTCGACATTTCCACCTGAGAAGGTCGATAAATTCGGGACAGATACGCCCTTAGGTCGTGCAGGACAACCCTATGAAGTGGCACTAGCTTTTGTTTTTCTGGCCAGTGATGACGCGTCCTACATAACAGGACAAACCATCCACGTAAATGGGGGGCATTCTGTAAATGGATGAAAATTCATACATATTTTTTACCCGCTTCACATAGATATCTTGTACAATCTGTTTAATATTACACTATTGAGTTAGGGGGTGAGTTAATATGAGTTTAAGTTTAGGCAATCTTGATCCAATCATTTCTATACTTTTTGGAGTACTAATTTTGGTATTTCCAAAATTTCTAAATTATTTAATAGCAGTTTATTTGATTATAATCGGTCTTTTGGGGCTTGGAATAATAAGATAAATTTTACAATTTTATCTAAATCTGGTTCTGAGCCAGGACATGGTATCCACTCCAGGGGCCTAAGTCTACAGATATATTGTCAAGGAAAACTGGTGGTACTATCCTGATTCTATCATTAATCTCCGGCATCTGTGAAGATAGGTGCTGAAAGGGAGTTTGT
>DATLDE010000007.1:0-8420 GCA_035526025.1 Candidatus Limnocylindrales bacterium
ACCAACTTTGTCTGTCAGGAATGTGGGTATGACACAACTCAATGGCTTGGAAAATGCCCGGAATGCGGCAACTGGAATTCTCTTAAGGAATTTAAAACATCAAATATCAAAACATCTAGTTCTGCAACTGGTGCCAATTTAAGTAGCGCGAAGCCGCAGGCTCTAAAAGACATAGTTTATAAAGAAAAGTCTAGAATCCAGACAGATTTTACGGAACTAAATACTGTTCTTGGTGGAGGGATTGTTTATGGATCAGTCACTTTAATCGCCGGGGACCCGGGTGTTGGAAAGTCTACCTTACTTTTACAACTAGCACTTGATTTATCAGTTAGTAAAAAGGTGCTATATGTCTCAGGTGAGGAATCAGTTGATCAGGTGAAAATGAGAGCTGAAAGAGTAGTTGAAAAAGACAAAAATCGTGAAAAAAAATCTGATTCATTGCTTCTTCTTTCTTTAACTGATGCTGATGAAATTGTCGTCCAAATTGAGGAAATAAAACCCGATTTGGTGATCATTGATTCCATCCAAACAATCGAGTCACAAAATGTATCAGGACTATCAGGAAGCGTCGGGCAAGTAAGGTATTCTGCTTTGCAATTTGTACGTTCTGCCAAGCAAAATAACATCCCAATTATTATTGTAGGACATGTCACAAAAGAGGGGATGGTTGCCGGTCCCATGGTCCTTTCTCACATGGTTGATACAGTACTTTTTTTGGAAGGAGAGAGATTTGCAAAGACCAGAATTCTTAGGTCTCTTAAAAATCGTTTTGGACCGGTTGATGAAGTCGGTATTTTTCTGATGGAAGAAAACGGAATGATCGAAGCGAAAAATCCTGAGCAGCTTTTTCTTGATGACAAAAGGCCACAGGTCCCTGGTAGTGTCCTTGTTGTAACGCTTGAGGGGTCAAGAGCATTCATAGTCGAGTTACAAGCATTGGCAGTATTCTCAAAGCTTCCTATGCCCCGTCGAGTGGTCTCTGGTGTTGATCCCAGGCGGGTTGAATTACTGCTTGCTGTTTTGCAAAAACATGTCCGACTGCCTGTTGACACAATGGATATATTCGTTAATATAGCAGGAGGGCTCAAGCTATCTGACCCTGCAATTGATCTAGGAATTTGCCTGGCGGTGTATTCAAGTCTTAAAAATATTACGCTTTCAAAGACTGTTGGGATTTCAGAAGTCGGATTGTTAGGAGAGCTGAGAAGCGTAACCGGTCTTGAAAAAAGGGTTAAAGAGGCGTCAAAGCTCGGATATAAGAGTATAATTACAGCGAGAACGCACAGAAGTTTGAGAGAAGTGATGGAGGGATTGGATAAATAATTTTCAAATTTAAATTTTAAACATTTAGATTTCATTTCAAATTTTAAATTGTAAATTAAAAATTTTTAGACTATGGCTAAAGTAAAAGTAAAACCAGCTGAAGAAAAGACAGAGCATAAAAGACCTCCTGTTTTTTCACCTCAAATGATAGGTGCGATTGCAGAAGAGGTTTCAAAGACTCTGGTCACTAGGCTTCCCGGGATGCTTATGAGGCCACGCAAAAAATCCAAACCCAAAAAGGCTAAGAAAATAGAGAGCGCAATATTTCTTGACACCAGCGCGATAATAGATGGCAGGATTTTTGATGTTATTTATCTTGGTCTTTTGAATGGAACGATTGTTCTGACATCCAGTATTCTTCTTGAATTAAAACATCTCGCAGACTCACAAGATACTGTAAAGCGCGAGCGGGGGAGAAAAGGGCTTGAATCGATGGAGAAGCTTCGAAAAAGCCGTAAAATGAAAGTTGTAATTCTTCAGGAGGAAGAAACTGACCCTTCGACACGCTCAGGGCGGGGAAAACAATACACTGAGGTTGATGAGAAATTAATTAAGGCCACAAAAGAGCATAAGGGGAAAGTGATTACTTGTGATTATAATCTCGAGAAGAAAGCAACTATTGAGGGTGTTACGGCTGTGAATATCAACGCGTTATCAAATGCGCTTAAGGTGATAGCAGTACCCGGTGAGGCACTTCATGTGAAGCTATCCCATGTTGGAAAAGAAATTGCACAGGGCGTTGGATATCTTGATGACGGGACTATGATCGTTGTTGAAGAAGCACGTGAGCAGGTAGGAAAGAGCCTTGATGTTGTGGTCGCTAGGGTAATTCAGACAGCAACCGGTAGGATCCTCTTCGCCAAAAAGATATAAAGCTTCATATTTCGCTTTAAGTAGAATCGAGTTTTGCGTTAAGAAGAGTTGTGAAGTCTAAATTGTTGCCTATTTCATCCCCTCAATAGAGGTAAGGATCCCATTCCGCCCCTGTCTTCGCTACGCTTGCAGGCGAACTCGAATGAATTAATTACTAGCTTGAAAGAGGTAAGGATCCCTGCCCAAGATCCCTACCTCATTCAAAACCAACAATGTCAATTCATTCTCCGTTCCAAGATCCCTACCTCATTTCAGAAGACGAAACTTAGCTTCAATTGTAAGAAAATCTTACATTGTGAAAAGTATTGGTTTGTCAATCCTTTTCACAGCTTTTTGCCTCGCTCATTTTTCTTGACAATATACCGAACCTTGTTATATTCTCTAATCCGGCAATTAGTTTTATTCCTGCCTGAAGGACTAACTGCCTTTACCTTAAGAGCATTGCTTATCGTACCTGAGTTTATTTTTTGTGTAACGAAAGCGATGCTCTTTTTTTTGCTTATAAAAGCCCCACAGGCACACTCAAGCCTTTGTCAATTAGTTTTTTGAATTGATCTCTGCCCATTTTTATCATTACTTCGCGGTTATAATCTGCAATAGATTTTGAGGATTTAGCTTGAACTCCTATTAACTCTTTTAATTTCTTCCAAGTTGTGGCAAGTGACAGTTTCATAAGTTAACCAAATAGTAACACATAATTTCAGAGTTGTCAACCTATAATAAATATGACATAAAATATCATATGCCCTAGAGTAAATTATACATAAAATAGATTGTCAAATCAAGCTAAATTATTTGTACACAAACATGTGGATAACTTTGGGATTTAATTTTCCCTCTTGACAGAGTTAAGAATCAAGTATTTTTTAAGTAGTTTTTAAAGAAAATAGAAAAATATTTTGATTTATCTGACGTTTCTTTACGCGTTTCTGAGAAGGCCGGGGAGGGAGGATTTGATATCAGCACGCTTAGCTAGGGAAGAGAGAGTGCTACGCATTGATGGACGATAATCGTGTTCTCTTCGAGACTTGAGCCAGAGCTTAAATGTATTTGCGATATGATTGATTTTAGATGCTTTTCTCTTGTTGCGCTTGAGACCTACCCTGTGATGATAGAGAGCGTGGCCGATATTGGCTACTGTTCCATACTGGAAGAATTTGGCAAAAACCTCATTAAAAATAAATGGATACCGATTTGAGGTGAAATAAAGTAAATCTTTAGGGATTAAGAGCCTATTGATCATGACTGTTTCGGGGTAAAGAGATTTGGTGTGAAGCAAATTTTCATAAATTGTTTCATGCTCTTGCGGCAGGCTTATACGCTCTATCTTGACGCTTTCATCATCAATTCTTGTGTATTGGGTGCCAACAGCTACAGTTCTTGGGTTTTGGAGGAGATAACTTACTTGGCGTTTGATTCTATTGAGGTGGTTGAGGTCGTTGGGGTTTGTGAAGGCTAGAAATTGGCCAGAGGCCATTTTCATTGCTCTGTTATAACAGACGCTCATGCCATAATGCTTCTTATTCTTATAGATCTTAAGATTTTTCATCTCTTTTTGAAATTTCCTCAGAATTGACCACGAATTGTCACGGGAAAGATCATCAATTGCAATTATCTGGATGTCTTGGTAGGTTTGGTCTGAGAGGCTTTGTAGGCATTCGGTGAGGAATTTTCCTGCGTTGTATACGGGCATTATAATAGATACAGTATTTTCTTTAAGAATCATAGGCAAAAAATCTTTAGAAGTTAATTAGCAGTTTGAGCAGTTAATAATTGTGGTCCCGGGCATAATTTCTCCGGGAGCCCTCCTCATGTGTGACAGTAAATAAAGCTTATCAAATGGGGCGTCTTTTGTCAAATCGTGGGTCGTATGCTAAACTAACAGCATATGGCAAAAGCAGCAACAATAGACACAAATACAGCTAAAAAACTTGTTAAAGAGCTTGAGCAGTTTGAGGAATTCAAGAAGCATGTTTTGATGCTCATTCCCGAAGAGATAATTCCATACGGGAGTAAGTTGTGGTGGGAAAAATCAGAGCTTGAAGCAACGGAAGATATTAAAAAGGGGAGAGTTGTATCGTTTAATTCCACAAAAGAAATGGAAAAATACCTTGATTCCTTAAAGTGACAATTACATTTACAGATAAAGCACTTAAAGGATACCGCAAGCTTCCTCTATCAATTAAGAAAAAAGCTGATAAACAGTTTAAATTTGTGATCAATAATATGTATTATCCGTCACTTAATACCAAGAAGATGGAAGGAGTTAATTTATGGGAGGGAAGAATCGATAGGGCATATCGATTTACCTTTGAAAAACATAAAGATGAAATAATTCTGCGTACAGTTGGCCCGCACGATGAAGGATTAGGGAAGAAATGAAATATTTATTTATAATAATTAATTGGCATTGCCTGTAATTTTTTCCAATAAAGATGACGCAGCTTCGGGCAATCGTTCTCGATATGTTCTCTCATAAGCTTTCCTGAGTTGATCTGGCTCTGCACTTCCATCAAAACGATTTACCAAAATTTCTGTAAGTCTTTCCGTAATGACAGGATCAAATGCAGGAGCCAGCTTTTCTTTCTTACTATGGTGACTTTTTCCTGAGTAGTCAGGTTTTGATACCCGCTTATCATGGTATTCCTTTACACGAGATGGGACCTCTGACCAAAAAGCTGGACCCAATTGCTCTACCACTACTTTCGGATCTTCAGCAGTTTCCTTAAAATTCAACGGAAAACGAATTGTTGCAACATCAGGTTTTAAAAAAAGTGTCACAGGAGTCTGTAAGCCCTTTAAGCCCCGCAATTGAACTTTAACCCCGTCCTCTCCCACCTTTCGTAGTACGAAGGTATTGGTGAATAAGTTTGCGTAAGGTGCATCGCTGGTAAATTCCCTACTGCGTCTGTGAGCACGTAAGCATGCGCTTAAGTCGGTTACCCAACCGGCGAGCATTTCTCTGTTTACATCTAAAGTAAAATTTCCAACATTCACGTCAGGATCGTTCTTACTTGGACTAATAGAATATTCCAGTAAAGTAACAGGAGTTACTGATGGTATTTCCGGTATTCTTCGTTTTAAATCTTCGTTTCCAGGCATAAGTGTGTTATTTTAACAGATTGACCAACTAATTAATAGCCGTATCAGCTTTGCTATTTCTTTTCCGAGTACTCTTTATGCAGAATGAATATAATAAAGCAATCGATAAGAGGACAAAACCAAAGTATTGTAAATACTGCGGCAAGTAAACTATTACGATTTGAGATTTAGGCCCTTCGATTTCGCTCAGGGATGAGAGATGAGAGTTGTTGAGTGTCCATCCGTTTTGCCAATTGTTCACCATGACATGCTCTTTGACTTTTCTACCAAATATGAATGGAAAAGTTCTTGTGAACCAGTTGTTCTCTCCTACAGTATAAGCCCTCCAGCCCTTGTCATAAGCTTGTGAGAGGACAATGGTATTGGTATCAGTCTTTGTGAGCTTTGGCAGGTCACTGATGACATATAGGCTCTCGTTGGGATGTGTTACTTTCATGGTTGAAGTATTTACTGCTCCACTAATTGAATTGGTGTTATTTTTGATCTGGATTGATTTAAGGTAATTATAAAATACCGGATAGGCTGAAATGCTATTTATATCATTTTCAGTTTTCTCTCTTCCGATTGAGGTGTTGTAGAAATGAAATGCGTACGAATTTCCAAATGCTTCCATCGGGGAGAGGATAAATGAGCTGGTAGTCTGCTTTTTGTCTTTTGGTAAGAATGTATCAAGAGGTATTGATTTTTGATCTGTATTCTCAATCCAGAATCTCAATGCCTGGCCTTTTTTATGCTCACTTTTTATAAATACTGCAAATCCTTTTTCATGAGATAGATTTGGGGCGAAAAAAGCTGTACACGCTGTCGCGCCATTTGACCTTAGATTTAGAGACTGGTTGCCTGATGTTCTGGATGAGATATCCTTTCCTCTGAACTCATCACAGTTATTTACTTTATTTGCATCTTTTAAAGTTGGGTGAAAGCTCGCTGCGCTTGCATCAATTTTGGGAATACTTATTGTCAGCGTTTTTGATTTCTCTGTATCGACTTGAAATGACTGGGGACCGGTTGGAACTTGCGCCAGGACTTCAGGTTTAAATATCACCTCAGCGACAGTTTTTTTAGAATTATCTGAAACAGTTAAAGTATTAGTAACCTGCGGGATAAAAAATGTAACTCCAATATCTTTATTATCATTTGCAACTGCCGGGAAGCTTGATCCATTAATATTAATAATTAACGGGTATTGTTCTGGCTTTACATTTGGTAATTGTATTTGAAAGGTCGGGTTATCAGTTTTATTTACTTTTTTACCTCCGAGAACTATTTCAGGCAGAAGCACCTTAGCCACAATTTGTGCCTCACCATTATTTGTTTTTTGAGTCTTCAAATATACCGGAATTTGTTTTTCTTTTTCAGTGAAAGAAGGAATTGTGAGAGTACCCTTAAATCCGGGTGGCAATTCTGTTGTGATTTCTATGTTTGAGCGTTTTTCAATTATGCTAAATTCTTTTTCTTTCTGTGTTTTGAGCGTAAAGAGAGAGCGGAATGGATAGATTATTGATTTGCCATTTGCAATTTCCCATTTTCCATTTGTCGGGCCACTTATGTAATTGCCCAGATCGATATATGCCTGGTCGACATTATTCCAGTTATATTTATTCACAACAGGTAAGTTTTTTGATATGAAGACAAAATCTTTGGGTTTGTCTTTTAAGTCAATTTTATAAACTTCAAGTTTTCCAAATGTAGCCTCCTTTTTTACTTTGCCCGAACTGATCAGCATTTCCTCAAGCTCAGGAATGAACAGGGTTTTGTTACTTGCCACATCAAAAACATTTTTATCAATCAATAGCCAGGTGATTTGATATTTATCCAGTAGATTTTCAAAAAGTGACATATTTTTACTGTACAGAGCCTGTGAGATTTCATAGTAAAAATTTTCATTTGTTTTGGACCAGACATCAAAATTGCGATCTAAAATTGGTTGACGGATACCGTACCAAAGAAATCCTGATCCTCCATAACCACCATTTGGCCAGTTGTAGAAATTCCATCCCCAGAAGTTTTGCTGGGGGAAGTTAACGATCTTGGTGTTACGGTCCTGGTCTTTGAAGAAATCAAAAAGCTGTGTGTATTCCTGGGGGATTTTTGTGCGTTCTTTGTCATAGAATAAATGCCCATTAAATACCGGGAAGATAACTAAGAAGATAAGAATAATTAAAATATATGGAATTTTTGATATTCTTCTGGTTATTTCTTGTGTACCCAGTGCAAGCAGTAAGGCATAGACAAGGCTTGCGAGTGTCGCAAATTTGGTAAATGGAAATCTGAAAATCTGATTCACTACAGGTATATTTCTAAAAAGAGAATTGAGATAAGAAAATGGGGGAGTATCGATGCAAAGTGCTACAAATGAAAGTATAAAAAGAACTGCAAAGCTTTTAGTTAGTGGATTCTTACTTATTATGGCTTTAATAAATCCAACAAATATTGCTGCAAAGATTATAAATCCTGAGAGCATGATAAAAGGATTGTTGAGATGATTTCTCCATGGTTTGAGCATGAATTCAATATCTCCTTTTGCATTTGGGTCTATGCTGTTGAAAGAAAATCCTTTCAGAAGCATCACATTAGGTATTGTCCCAAATTCTTTATTCATAGCGATAATGCTATCTGTTCCCATCTGATTTATTTTTGAATTTATATTTACAGACGAGCTTGTGATTGAGAAGTAGGCAACCGGTAGAAGCCAGAAGCTGTTAATGAAAAAGATTATTGCGTAGAGTTTTATGGATTTTTTAAATCTTTCCCATATGGGTTTTTTAAGTAAAAATGTTAAAAGGATTATGGAAAGTGTCATCAAGAAGACAACAAAAAATGTCTGAACATACCACGCAGGAGTTGAAAGCAAAAGTATAGTTACGAGAATCAAAAGTGGTTTGCGCGAATTCTGCTTTGCAGAAAAATAATTTATGCTTGCAAGGATGAGCCAGGGTAGAGCACCATAAAAAGCAGAAAATGCCTCGTAGGGCACATAGAACATCTGGATAGTCGCGAGATTAAATAGGTAAAAAAACGCCCCGAGAAATGGAATCATGTGTTGTGAGATACTGTGCTTATTGTGAGAATCATGGTCACTAAATGTCTTGATTAAGAAATATGCTCCCACAGCACCTGTC
>DATLDE010000014.1:0-6588 GCA_035526025.1 Candidatus Limnocylindrales bacterium
GACAAACTCCCTTTCAGCACCTATCTTCACAGATGCCGGAGATTAATGATAGAATCAGGATAGTACCACCAGTTTTCCTTGACAATATATCTGTAGACTTAGGCCCCTGGAGTGGATACCATGTCCTGGCTCAGAACCGAATTTAGAGGAAGGTTCATGAGGCGACGACTTCGTCAATTGCTCTTTTGTAGGTGTCTTTTCCCTGCGCTCCTACCATGGACTTAACTGGTTGTCCGTTTTTGAAAATCATAATAGTTGGGATACTCATAACGCCATATGTACCTGCAGTCTGGGGATTGTCATCAACATTCATTTTACCAACTGCCACTTTTCCCTCATAATCTTTTGCAAGTTCTTCAATAGTTGGAGAAACGATCTTACATGGTCCACACCATGGAGCCCAAAAATCAACTACAACTGTTGTCTTACTGTCAATAACGTCTGCTTTGAAATTTGCGTCTGTAAATGTCTTATCACTCATAGTCTATTAATACTAGCAGCGCCCTAACCTTGTGTCAAGGAAGTTATAACTTATGTAATTACTTTAGCACCAGCTAATTCATTTGCCTTAACGGCAATCTGGGTTCGATCAGCATCTGATAACCTCGCCAGGTCAGTGATAGTATCTAAATTTTCTTTCATTCTGTCCAAAACACGATGCTTAATATCTTCCTCTATTTTTCCCTCACCCAACAAGTAACCTATGCAGAGCATTTCAGCAAGATCAGCCGGCCATCTATAAACTGAGCTTATCCTAGGGGCATGCTCATCGTATTTCGTATTAAAAGGCCTTCCCCTCTCAGCCAAAGCGATCGTAAGATGAGAAGCCAACTCCCCCGAATCCCATTCTCTTTTTGCGTCATCCTGATACTTAATATCTGGATTAAATAATACAGCTCTTGCAATTTGAGCAGGAGTATAATAAGGCTCTTTTACGATCGGATCTGCAATAGCTCTGAACAGATTCCGTAAATTATTGTCGTCAAAACTACGGAATGGCCTCTCGTACTTGTTAAAACCTTGTTCTGAAAGCACAACTCCCAAAGCTTGGTATGGAGCCTTATCCAATGGGTGTCTTGCCGTAACATCTAACTCCTCCTTAATCTCCTCATCTGTGAGATCCGACCAGCTAGGATTTACTACTTTTGCGCCAGCAATTGCAAATACATCAAGGCTCGCTCTCATAGCGTCATTTGCCACAGGCTGCCTTCCGAAACGAAATGGAATTCTAATAGCTCCCCTTCGGAGAGAAACCTCCGCGCGCTTCTCTGTTAATGACGCTGATCTTTCTTGTGGAACTCCCATGCGGGGATTATATTACTAAACTTGCAAAATTTCAACTATAGGATTTCCGCGAGAACTCGTACTGGTGCTTCGAATTGGAATTTCATTTGGATTTACTCCAACTCCTCTGTCTTTCTGTGGAGGAAGTAGAACCACTGGTCAAAGAATGCAAAGAGAAGCTTAAATGGTGCCTCGATAAAAAAGTCAAAAAAGTAAAGAAATATATTTACCTGAGAAATGCTTTGGGTTAATTTACGGCCAACTCTTATGACTGGCATGAAGAAAAAGTCCACCAAAAGAGTCGTGAATCCCTGTCTCTCGCCTACTCTATATACGTTGGCAAGAAGGCTTATCCTATATGCCAGGAATGAAACAATTGCCAAAAAGAAAACAAATATGAACTTACTGATCAGATTAAAACCTAACAAAGATAATACATATATGATTCCTCCGAAAGATAATGCAAATGAAACAAGCCAAAGCAAATAGAAAACCACATTAAATGCTGTTCCTCCTTCAGCTTTAAGTGAAAGCGTGAGCCTATCCCCAAGCTGTGGATTTTCGCTATATAGAAGCTCATGAATATATTTCAATATCAGTTTTGAGTTATCAATTCCAGGAGTTCTTATAAAAAGACTGACTATGATCATAAGAAGAGGAGGTACAGTGGTATTTATAATAATTGATGACCAAATTATATGCCCATACACAATTCTCTCATATGTTCCTTCAACCACAAAAGCAAAAGCAAGCTTGGTCAAAAGGATAAAAATAACAGAGCGGATAACGGCTGTTCTTACCCGGACTGAGATGCCTTTATACCTTTTTTCACATCCATTAATTATTGCTTTTTCAAGTTCATCTGAATTTTCCAAAAATCTTTGGAGGTCTTCCCTATTTTTCAACAATACATCTTCAAATATAAAAAATGCTGCTGTTCTTCTTTTGACATATGAGTAAACTCTGTCTTTTAAAGGATAATCAAGCTGTTTTAATATTTCTTCATACCCTTCCCTGAAATTCTTGATGGTGTCTTCAAGGCTTTTATGTGTTAATTTACCGAAATATTGCCTGAACATGTGATAGCGCAAAAACGCTAAATCATCTCTTGCATAAGCTTTTCTAACAGCCATAAAAACCTGCGCGTCCTTTGTTTCCTGTGTATCCTCAAGTATTGATATATCGTCTTTTAAGACCTGGAACATGAAATTTGCAATTATTTCCTTCTCCCGCTTTGCATTGAGAATATACTGAATATCTGCTGACATCAGATCGTAAATCCACTCATTTATCAGGGAATCAGGCATGCGGTGCTCCTCAAGCACCTGCAATCTAAGTGCCAAGTGAAGATCAATAGACTCCGAAACTTTATATACCTTGCTTTCTGCAATTTCATTTTCAGGCAAATACCTTGCCCACAAGAGCTCTTTTACCAATGGCTGGGCGGTTGATTTGCCATTTCCTCCTAGAAGCAACCGACGTTTTAGAATTCTTTCAATAGTTGCACGAAGTATAACCTCATCTTCTCTAAATTCCATTGCGTTTCGTACGCGCTCATACCAGCTTGCAAATTTGGTGACTATCGGATTTACTGCAATTTTCTTTTCTTCATGCGACACAGGCTCCTTCTCTATCAGAGCATCTCTAAGCATGCTTGCCAAGGGCGATAAGGGCTTAACAGGTCTAGCGGCTTCAGTCACCGAAGGTTCAGTTTGGGAGTTATCCTGAGAGGTCGAATTATCCATAATATAAAGCTACATGATGATTATATAACAATTTGTAGATATATGTGAACTTAAGATGTCAAGATTACCCTTTTCAGATAAACTTAATCCCTATGTCAAATGCTGCTTTTTAAGTTTTTTGTAACCAAATGATAATTTCAAATAGATTTTTATGCTTACGATTTTTTATGAGCAAAATTAACAAATAATATATAAAATTGCGTAACTAATTTTCTTGTAAGTATAGGTAATATTAAATTATTAGTTAAAATAAATTATTCTAAAATATTAGGATCCTTCAGCTTTTAATTTTACGTAAAAATTGACATTCAATATTAATAATCTTAGAATTAAAAAGAATGGTTTCCAAAACCCCTAAAAAATCAGAGTATATGGAGTTTCGCTTGCCCCGACTTCTCAAAGATACTCCCACCACTATTTTTTTACTTATAGTTGCTATGGTCTTTTCTTTTCTACTCGGGATGCTTACCAATAAAGTTCTCTATCTTGAAAATGCGAAAAAGATAGCAGCACTTCAGACCACACCGCCTGCTGCTCAACAAACGCCACCAGCAGCCCCTACAGAAGACACAACCCCAAAACAAGTTTCAATTGATAATGATCCCATCTTAGGGGAAAAAAATGCAAAAGTTACTTTAATTGAATTCTCAGATTATGAGTGCCCTTTCTGCAAAAGATATTTTGATGAGACATATGAAAAAATCAAAACTCAATACATAGACACGGGAAAGATAAAATTAGTATATAGAGATCTACCTTTAAGCTTTCATGCAAACGCCCCAAAAGAGGCACAGGCAGCGGAATGTGCCCGCGAACAAGGCGGAGATTCAGTTTATTATCAATACCACGATGAGATCTTTAAACGTACCACCTCAAACGGTACTGGCCTTGCGCTTGACCAACTTAGCCTTATCGCAAACGAGCTCGGTCTAAATGGAGATCTACTTCAATCATGCATAGACTCTGACAAATACAAATCTGAGGTTGAAAAAGACATAGCCGATGCCGGCGTGGTGGGAGCCACTGGTACACCAACATTCTTTATCGGAAAATCTACTAATAACGGGACAATTACAGGCACCAAGCTTGTTGGTGCCCAACCTTTCAGCGCGTTTCAAGCCCTCATCGAAAAAGAGTTGAAGAAATAATTTTCCATTTTTCAGGTTCCATTTTCCATTGATTGATAAATTTTAAATTGGCCAATTGACAATGAATGGACAATGATAAATGATAGATGGAAAATATAGTTATGCAAAACATAAACGTTGTCGTAATCGGTGGTGGTATAACTGGACTTGGTATTGCCCGTGATGCTGCAATGAGAGGGTTTAAGGTAACACTCATTGAACGATACGAACTAGGCTCAGGAACCAGCGGATCTTTCCACGGCATTCTTCACAGCGGGGCAAGATACGCAGTGGTTGATCCTGAATCAGCAGTTGAATGCTATCAGGAAAACCAGATTCTTCGCAAGACGTTAAAACCCGCGATAATAGACACAGGTGGGCTTTTCCTTGCTTTTGATGAAGCTGAGTTACAATATTCAGAACAGCTTTTTAGTTCCTGCCAAAAACTCAAAATTCCAATCGAAGAACTGCCACTTTCTGAGGCGCTAAGACGAGAACCACGAATTAATAAATCTCTAAAACGTGCCCTTGCTGTTCCCGACGGTTATATAAATGGAACCAATACAATGGCACTTCTAAAAAACTCAGCTGAAAACCTAGGAACACAAATAATGACTCACAGCAAACTGACAAGATTTGAACAAAATAATAACGGGATAAATCGATTATTGTTAACTAAGACAGATGGAGAAAATATCAAAATTGAGGCTGATTTTGTAATAAATGCGGCAGGAATTTGGGCATCTGAAGTAAGTAACTTATTGGGATTAAGCATAAATTTGGTTGGCGATAAAGGAGCGATGGTGGTTCTACAAGAAAAATTCTCAACAGCACTACTGAACAGATGCAGAATGCCATCAGATGGCGACCAGCTTCTCCCAGCAGGCAACGAATACATAATCGGCACTACTTCAACCAAAACAACAGATATAGACTCACATCAAGTTGAGCAATGGGAAATTGATAAGTTGATCTCAGAAGCAGAAATGATGGTTCCGGGCATATCAAAATCAGTAATAAAACGTGCTTTTGCAGGTGTAAGGCCACTGTATGCACCCGCGTCGGCAAGTGGTAATGGAAGGCTTGATAAAAGGTCATTTGAGGTGATAAATCATCAGAATGAAGGGATTAATAACCTTATAAGTGTTGTGGGTGGTAAGTTCATTCTCCACCGCCTCATGGCTGAGAAGGCAGTTGATGAAATATGCAGGGAGTTAGGAATTGAAAAGCAGTGCCAAACTGCAATAATTCCGCTAAAGTAGGCCATCAAACTATTTCGAAAACTTTGAAAGCCAGCTCTCCTTCTTCCCAATCTATTTCAACATCCTTAACTTCTGCAAAGGGAGGGCCTTCTCGACAAAGTTCAATTAACTCTTCAATGCTTTCTTGGGAGCCCTGAACCAATGCCTCCACCCTACCTTCTGGTATATTACGGGCCCAGCCTGTCAGGCCGAGTTTTTCTGCATTTGTTTTGACAAACTTTCTGTACCAAACTCCTTGGACATAACCTGAGACAATAATGTGTGCTTGTGTCATAGATTAATTTCCAATTTATAATTTAAAATTTGAAATGAAAAATAAATGTATTAATATTTAAATTTTAAAATTCTGATTTGATTGTAAATTGAAAATTTCAAATTGAAAATTTTGTAACGGTACTTTGGATATAATCTTCACTAAGTTGTAAATCTTTCAACTGCTGCGGACTCGCTACGAACCTGTACTTCTCCATATCTACCTGAAAATCTTCTACATCTATTCCATCTGCCTGCAAAAGCTTTTTCTGCAGATCCCGATCCGCATGCAGATTCCCATTAATAGAAATAGCCCCCTTCTTATTTACCACCTTCCACCAGGGTAAATTAATTTCAGCACCAATTTGCCGCAGAGTCCACCCCACTTGTCTCGCTACCCTAGGGAAACCAATATATAAAGCTATTTGTCCATAACTTGCTACTTTACCTGTGGGAATTACCTGCACCGCATCAATTACTTTTTTAGTAAAAGGACTTTTCGATTGTTTCATTGTTATATTGTTGAATTGTTAAAAGAGTTTTGCGAGCAATTTAGCAAAGGAGCAATTTAACAATTTGGTGTGTTATTAAACTGATTTTTTCGATGCCTCTAATGCTTTTGCTCTTTTCTCACCTTGTCTGAGTTCTTTTAATTTCCACATGAATAATCCTCCTTTGTTATTGGCATTGCTGTCAATTGCAAAACTAAGAGCACGCTCTAGGACTGAACGGTGCACGGTCTTGGCAAGGCGCATGTAAATAGCTCTGTGCTTGTAGTCATCTAATTCATCTGCGAGCTTGAGGGCAAAAGTCTGAAATTCACGGGAGACATATTTATCCTTTACGGGATCAAATTTATTGAGAACGGTTTTGATAGAGTCCATATATCATATTGTCATCCTGAACGAAGTGAAGGAT
>DATLDE010000015.1:0-44854 GCA_035526025.1 Candidatus Limnocylindrales bacterium
GACAAACTCCCTTTCAGCACCTATCTTCACAGATGCCGGAGATTAATGATAGAATCAGGATAGTACCACCAGTTTTCCTTGACAATATATCTGTAGACTTAGGCCCCTGGAGTGGATACCATGTCCTGGCTCAGAACCGAACTTGCGGAATTAATCAAATTTTGTCATTATTTAAATATGCCCGAACTATTTTCCGGTAAACTACCCAACCGCCTCTTATTAAAAGGTAGAGCAAATAACGGTATTCTTTTCATCGTGGCCATAATGGCCACACTCACTTCATTTGCATTTGTTTTAATGGGCGGTGTCTTACCTGTTGCTCCAGAAGCTTCAGTTGAAGCACCAAAAAATACAGGTGAGCAGGAAATTCAATTTGAGCAAAATGCAGATCCAGGAAAGAAAAATCTCCAGCTTCAAACATTCACAGTTAAAAATACTTGTGAAGATAAACTCGCAGTTGACTTCTTGATCGATGTCTCTGGCTCAATGGCATTTGGCAACAAGCAGGTTAATGAGATGAATGCGTTAAATAGCTTTGCTGATAGAATGTCTGACACTTCAGTTATCGGTATTCAGATTTTTAGTGACCCAACAAATGTCCGCGAGATAATTCCTTTAAGCCTATTTAAAGATGTAAAAAATGAAGTACGAGCTACTATCAATAATCTTCCTGCCAGTGGCGCTACCAGTACGCGCTCAGCGTTCAGTCTTGCAAAACTGAAGCTCACCGAAGCGATCACCAAAAACAGGTATCCGGGATATAATTATTCATTAGTTTTCTTATCTGATGGTATACCTGAAACAATAATGTTTGAAAGTGAAAAAAATAGTACTAATTGTCTGGCAACTTCCCCAGACCCGATCAACATAGGTGCAACAAGGTGTTTCGCGAGAGCACAGGATCCAAGAACTCCGACAAATATTCCGGAAGAGATAAAATTACAGGGAGTTGATATCTATTCAATTGCGATCACAGATCCAAAGGACCAACCTATGAAAACGGAATTACTTCAGCTTCTCCAAGATGTCTCATCAGATCCTGATTCAACATATTTCTACGAGAGTGTTGATGGAAATGATTTGACTACTATTCTTGATTACGTGTTAAAATCTATTTGTGAAGCACAATAATGAAAAAAATATTAAAAAACTTATTTAAGCTGACTTTTAAAGGAAGTGTTGGCACTGGAACCCTTTATCTAATCGGGCTTCTGGTCCTGGTTGGGTTTATGGGAACACAGATGACAAATGGTCTGGTACCGACCCAGATTCCGACAATTACCGGAACACCAGCCCCGGTAACTCCAATCCTACAAAACACTGATACAGACCCTGGCAAAAAAAATCTTCAGCTCTACACTTTTGGATTTACTACCCCAGCTCCGACTACCCCACCTCTACCAACCCAACCACCCACAAATCAAACCTGTCAAACCCAAATAAAACCCCCGACCTGCACAACCTGTACTCACGGAGAGTCGATGCTATGCAAAGAAAGTGAACCAACATGTACTGGATCCGGAGGAATTTATAACCTTATGGGTTGGTATGAACCTCCATATACCTGCGCATATATAGAGACAGTCAATAAGGCAGGATTCGACCAAAAAAAGAACGATCCAAATTGCGTCGAAGCATGTATCGCCAAACCTGTAATTTACCTTTATCCCCTAATTCCAACATTTGTTGACGTTGCGGTAAAAGTTCCTGGCAAAATATTCATAAGTGATCCACTTTATCCGGAAGGAGGATGGAAAAATGTGTTGGCAAATCCCGATGGATCACTATTGTATAAGAATAAACAATACAAAGAGCTTTTTTTTGAATCTGATGTCGATAAGGTCAATCCACCAAATAATGGAATGGTTATTGCCAAAAAAGATCTGAAGTCAAAACTGACTGAATTCACCACCAGATTGGGACTGAAAGGCATTGAGCAAGAGGAGTTTCTTGAATACTGGCTTCCTGAGTTATATAAATTAGATGCGCCTCTAGTACTCTTCTCTATCATAGATCCTGTTGAAAAAGAAAGAATCGATCATGTTGAGATAACTCCAAAACCTGATACATTCATTGCTTTCCTGGCTTATTTCAAACCACTTAAGACTTATCCTACCAATCTCAAGCCTTTGGTGCTTCCCGAGAAACCACCTCTAAGAATTGGCTATACAGCAGTTGAGTGGGGTGGAACAATTGATTATTGAATGAATTTAAATGAAGATATGATTCTGTTAAAAATCTTCTCAAGTTGAGCATCTATTCCAGAACTTGTATACGAATAATCAAAAACATAACCCTCATCTCCTTTTTTAAGAAGTATATATGTAGTTTGAATAGCTTTAGCCGAAGCACTTGCTGATGCTGTTTTTGGAGCAAGAGAACCTCTCAATTTATAAGCTTCTATATTATCTATTTGCATTTTGCTATTCTTAAATCCAAGTGCTGCATACCCTTGCTGTCTTTGCTTGAATGAATCAATAAATGCTGCTGATTCAATATTAATTGTTAGAATTACATTTGAAGAATTACTAGTATTAACTGTTGGCTTTATGCTAATGGCTGGTTTTCCATTTGGAAAATTTAGCTCATTTGTTTCCCAATCCTGAGGGTAATTTATGCTGAATTGTTCATTTTTATATGTTTTCCAACCATTACTAACCGAGGGAACTTCTGAGGCATCAGATTGCTGATTGGGTTGTTCTGGATTTTCTGGTGTTAGTTCTTCAGAAGCTGATTTTTTAGAATCCTTAGAAGAGGCACTTTTATTACTTATACTCATTGTAAAAATAGCGATCATAAGAAAAAGTAGCGTAACAACAATAGCAGCGGCAGCAATTAATATCGTTTTTCTATTTGAATGCTCTGTATTCTCCACAACATAAAGTATCCCACCTAAGTGGTTTAGTTGTCAAACGGATTTTTCCCTAACGGGCAAATTGCAGCAGGTAATTTACGTACGCCTGACATCGCGTTTTTCTGCACTTGGATGTTGTAAATTTGGATTCCTTTGTTCAGAGATGGGAAGAAACTGAAAATTAGTCTTTATGATATTTAAACATAGCTTGTGAGCAGCTTGAAATTCAGGCTTCTTGAATACTGTTGAATATCTCCTTCCCCTATAATGCTTAGCTAGATTAATTCTTGACCAACGCGAAGCAATCAGCATGCGATCAAACCGAGTAAGCAATATACTGCGATGATATTCGTTTAAGTTTCTCTTTCCAATGTTATCTACTTTTTTACTTCTATGATCCAGTAATGGTCGGTTTTGCTCTTTATCATAGTGAGCTGCAGAATTTTGGAGAGTCCTTACCGCTTCCTCATCAAGCCTCTCAATTTCGTTAAATAACTCCCTACGTGGTATTAATAAAACAGCAATTGCCACATCAACTGAAGTTTTTTTTAATTTATCAGGAATGCCCCCATATTCTTCACCAGCTGCAACTTCACATGCTTTTTGCCTGAGCCTAATTTCCAGAATTGTTTTCTCCCGGACAGATTCATCAGTATAATTTGGAGTTTCCACCATAAGATTGATGAGTATACTACACTTTACGGCTCACAACAAAGGCTCCAATGTAACTACCTATATATCTATGGAACGGGAAATTTAATACAGAATGATTTAATTTCACGGGCAATCTGCAATAATTTTTTGTTTTTATAAATTTTTTCTTTATACCCTTTCCATACTATTCGCCTTTCATTTTTATCAGCTGGGAATTCCCATCCAATTACTTCATTTATCGCTCTATCCATAAATAGGGCAACTTTTTTCATATCTTTCTCGCGCATATCGCGTGTTGTAAGAGCAGGAGTTCCTAAACGAATCCCAGATGGGTAAAAAGGTGGATTTGTGTCAAAAGGTACTCCGTTTTTATTGAGCACAATTCCGGCTGTTTCAAGTGCCAATGCAGCTGTTGCGCCATTTACTTTTTTACCTCTCAAATCAATAAGGATCAAATGATTGTCAGTTCCCCCGCTTACCAGATCATACCCCAGTTTATTTAATTCATCAGCCAATGCCTTTGCGTTTTTGACTATTTGAGCACCATACTTCTTAAATGCAGGCTTACTTGCCTCAAGAAGTGCCACTGCTATTGCTGCTGTTTGATTATCGTGTGGTCCTCCTTGAAGCCCTGGAATTATAGCTGTTTCAATTTTTTTGGGAAGATCAGGATCCATTTTCAAACCTTTATCAGTAACCATTATCATAGCCCCTCTAGGACCTCTAAGTGTTTTGTGAGTTGTTGTAGTTATAATATGCGCATGCTTCATAGGTGACATATGCTCACCGGCGATAATAAGTCCTGTGATATGAGATATGTCTGCCATCAGAACACAACCAACTTTATCAGCTATTTCACCAAATCTCTTGAAATCAACTTTCCTAGGATACGCTGTGAATCCGCAAATAATAAGCTTTGGTTTTTCTTTCATTGCCAGCTTTTCTATAGCATCATAATCCAATTTTCCATCTTTTCCGAGATCATAATGTACTGGATTAAATAATCTTCCGGAAAGTCCAAGCGCATGACCGTGAGTGATGTGACCCCCATTTGCAAGCGAAAGCCCCATCATTTTTTCACCGTTTTTGAGGACTGCAAAATATACAGCAGAGTTCGCGGGACTTCCAGATAACGGTTGGACGTTTACGTATGGAACACCAAAGAGTTTTTTGGCACGCTCTGCTGTCAGTGTCTCAACTTTATCAGCGACCTGATTTCCCTGATAATACCTCTTACCCGGGAAGCCTTCTGAGTATTTGTTGGTCAGGACTGTACCGAGTGCCTCTATCACTGCTTTTGAAGCGTAATTTTCACTAGGTATCATCTCGAGTACATCTTTCTGACGTATTTCTTCTTCTTTTACCAATTTATAAATTTGCGGATCTGTTTTTTTGAGGTTAATCACTCAACCAATATACAAATTAATTTTGTCCTTTGCAATAGGGAATATCACATAAATAAGGTGTCATCAATCTAATTCAGATTATCCGATTGTAAATTAACCAACTAATTGATAATATTACGGCTATGAAAGAATGGAAGTTTGTCAGAAACGTCACTCTAACTGCTGCTCTTACAATAGGAGTTGGAGTAGCAGACACGACCACAGGTACCAAGATCAACAAAGCTGGCCGGGAAATAGCGGCGCCTCTTAGAAAAGCAGATTTCCCATTATCACTTTACTTACCAAATAACCCAGCAAGCAGTAATGAAGGTACAATAATTACTACCCAAGACTTTAGTACTCCCTGGGCTTTGAGAATTGTTGAATCAGCAAAAGCCGAGATGGCACAAAAAGGAATGAGCACTAGAGCATTGGATAATATTGAAAAAAGTCTTTCATCTAAAAACCCCAACGTGGCTAAGGTAAGAAGAGATATCGATAAAGCTGCAGACTCTCTTGAAAAGAAGGGAAAAGGCCAGGAGAGACGAGGTAAAGCTTTGGGAATAGTAGGAGGAATTATATTTATAGCAGCTGCCACTAAGGAAGAAGAAAACAAAATTAACCCCAGTAATTAATTATTTTCGAGGATTAAAAATGTATACCTATATCCATCAGCTTCTTTTTTTTCTTCAGATATTACTTTTGTAAATGCAGGATATTCGGGGAAGAAAACATCTGCTCCATAATCTCCTTCTACAACTGTCAGGTATAACCTATCAACCAATCCTTTTTCAATCGCCTGCTTAAATATTTCTCCCCCTCCGAAAATAAATACCTCTTCTCCTCCATCAGATTTTTTACCTATCTCAATTCCATCCTCAAGTGAGGTTACAACTGCTTCCGGATGATATGAAATTTTTTCAATTCTTTGTGAATCGCGGGTAATGACTATATGCGTTCTATTTGGCAAGAGTCTTCCTAGTGATTCAAAAGTCTTTCTCCCCATCACAAGTGGATGGCCGGAGGTGATTTCCTTCATCCTCCTGAAATCTTCAGGAATTCTAAAAAGAAGATCGTTATTTTTCCCAAGTCCATTCTTCTCATCAATCGCTGCAAATATTGAGATTCTTGATTTATTCATATATTTCTAATTTCTCCTTGACCATATCCACAACTTCACTTATTTTAACATATCTTCTGAAAGCAAATTTCGAATTTCTAACTCCTAGAATAAGGCGGGTTACCTTGGCATCATTTTGAGCAACTGCTAGAACTTGCTTATCTAAAGATACTGCAAAGCCTATTTCATACCCAAGCCCTGTTGACGGATAGCTACATTCAGCTATAAATAAATCGCATTTTCTTACGCATTCTATATCGTATTCAAATGCATCCCTTGCAGTACCTTTTTCAAGTCCCAGAAAATCAAAAACTATGTATTTCTTACGGAGCTCGTTTTTTAGATTTTCTATTCCTTCTTTAAATTCTTCCGAAGCATGAGTTAAAGAACAACCTACATAAATCTTTATTTTTTCCATCAATAACCACCAATATTCGCAATTTCGGCTTTTATTGCAGGGTGCGGATCATAATTCTCAACTGTAAAATCTTCAAATGTAAAATCATCTATGTTTTTGATTTTTGGATTAATCTTCAGAATCGGTTCTGGATTTGGTTTTCTTGATAGCTGCTCTTTCACCGCATCAAAATGATTGGAGTACAAATGCACATCTCCAAAAAAATGAACGAATTCCCCAGCCGGTATCCCGGTCACTTGTGACACCATCAAAAGAAGCATTGAATAACTTGCTATATTAAATGGTACTCCCAAAAAACAATCAGCACTTCGCTGATACAATCCGAGATTTAATTTCCCTCCAACCACTGCAAATTGGTAAGTTGTGTGGCAAAAAGGCGGGACTTCATTTACATTTCCGCGACTTGCCATCGCATAAATAAAATCAGGGTTCCATGCAGAGACAACATATGACTTTCTATAAGGCTTGTCGCGAAGACCCTGAATCACCCACCCCAGTTGATCAATCTCCCGCCCATCACTAGCTGGCCATTTCCGCCACATGCGACCATAAATTGTTATCAAATCCCCCCATTTTTTAACAAATGCACTTGTAGGTTTTTCAATTTTTATTTTTTCTATAAAATCCACTTGATTCATGATTTTCATTTTTCCTTTACTTGCAAGAGCTGCTTTGTTATATCTTTTCCAAGCCCATTCATCCCAAATATGCACATTGTTATCTACTAAATATTTAATGTTGGAGTCGCCTTTCAAAAACCATAGCAATTCATGAATAATCCCCCGCATAAATACTTTCTTTGTGGTCAGAAGAGGAAATCCTTTGGATAAATCAAATCGCAATTGTCTTCCAAATACACTTCTTATAAAAGGCGCTTCAACTCCTCTTTTTTTATATTCCTCGAGTACTTCAGGCGTAAAAAACAGAGGCTTATCAGAGCCATTTTTCTTAATATCTTTGAGAAGATCCAGATACTGATATTCGGGGTGTTTTGACACTGCCATATTACATGCTCATTTATAAATCTTTAACGTAAAATTTACAAGAGGTAAAACGACCTACGTGTTTTGACAATTAACATATTAAATGCTAACCTATCTGAATGGAAATTCGCAAACCCGCCCAACTCGATATAGCAACTGACCCAAAAGCTGAACTCTCAGAAGAATTATTGGCTAAGTTAAGATTTGAAGCTCCCGTATTAAGAACTAAAGCTCTTGATGTACTTCATCGCATGCCCGCATACACTAAAGCTGTCGTAAATGCTTGGGAAAACAGAACCCGGGACGGAGATTCTGCGAGAATAGTAACTGTTGGGCATTATGGACGAAAACTTTTGGTAGAAGTGAACAATGGCTATAAAATAATAGGCGGAAAACGAAGCACTCCTTATAAAAAATTGAGCATAGGTATTCAATCATCACCAAACCCTGATGAAATTGGGGAAAGTGTTACGATTAATACCCCAAAGGATTCAAAAAAGCCTACTCATGATAGACATTCTCCGCTGGAACATAGTTTGACTGCTGATCCTGCACAACTTGTAGGAAACATAGATGCCTTTCTTAAACGAATAGCTGCCCCTGCTATTTAGATTATTAAGCTTTTTATGTAGGCTTCTTTGGCAGCCGCCAGTTGGCAGACTCCTCGCATATTAGTGCTCTTATACCTGTTTCTCTTTTTTAGTAGTTGTTACCCGTCCGCCTTGCCACTGTCCCCTGTACATATTTCCCCCACCTGCTACTTCTGAGAATTGAATGTGTACTATCCTAGCCCCCATTTCGATCGTAACCGGAACAGGTCCTTCGTTTTTTAGACCAAATGTCAGTCCCCCACAATAACCTGGAGGAACATTACCAGTACGGATTACCAGGCCTGATCTGTAAGTTGTTGATCTCGGAGTGATACTCGCTGTTAAATTATCGGGCATATTTACAGACTCTATGGTCTTAATTAAGAAAAAGTCTCCGGGCTTAATTGTGATGTCACGGACCTGTTTGGGATCAAATTTTTCCACCAAATCTATATCTGCAGTGTGCCGCTCAGTAACTCCAAGAAATGCTTTACCAGAGATTTTATAGACTTCATCAAGCCGCAGATCAAATCCTGCACCTTCCGGATTTATCAACTCACGCTCTGACAAATTCTCAACCAGCTTTATTTTTTTAACTAATTGTAATAATTTTTTCGGTCCCAATACCATAATCTTTAATCTTTAATCTTTAATCTTTAATCTCGAAATTACATCTATGATTTCCTCTGTAACATCTTTTACCGGTCTAGCACCGTTAATAACCTTGAACTCTCTTGGGAATTCTTTGAGAAGCCAGTCATATCCCTCTTTTGCTTTCAAAATTTTCTTTTCTTCTTCATAGATCTCCTTATCATGTGGCTTTTTATCAAGTCTGTCCATAGCGCGATTTACCGGTATATCAAGATAGAATGTAATATCAGGCGCTGTAAATTGATGATACATTGATAATATACTTTGTGAGACCAATATATATTTTGCAGTATTATCAGTGAATTCTTGTTCAAGATCTAGAACCCCATATGGAACAGCCGACCAGAAGCAACGATCTGATATTACAATCTTACCTGCTTTTAGCGCGGGTAAAATAAGTTCCTCATGGTGCATCCCCCGATCAGCAGAAAATAAATATTGGATAGCAACGGATGGAACCTTAGTCTTTCCATTTAAGATTTTCTGAATTAATTCGCCTATCAGTCCTTCATCTTTTCGTGGTTCACGTGTTCTGATCACTTCTTTCCCCTGCTTTCTGAAATATTCGTAGAGTAGATCTATTTGCGTGGTCTTGCCAGATCCGTCAATTCCCTCAAGAACAATATATTGTCCTTTATATGGATTTCTCTTAAATTCAATGTCGAATTCTAAGTGGTATTTCATAGCTAGGGATTAGGTGTTAGGGATTAGGAAACTAAACACTAAGCCCTAATCACTAACCCCCTCACTTCTCTTCGTGTATTCTCGACTCCTCAGGGCCTTTCTGGAATTTATATTTTGCAAATTTACGGCTTGTATATGGAGTCACTGCAGGACTGGATAATTCCTCAAAAGTCATGGCACAAATTCGCATACCAACAGTCAGCTTAATTGCCATGCGTCCGAGATTTCCAAGCTCAAGCACTGGATTTCCATCCCACCCCGGATCAAATATACTGGCTGTTGAGTGGACAACTAGACCAAGTCTCCCAAGTGACGAACGGCCTTCAAGCCGCCCCATCAAGTCAGCTGGAATTTTAACTGATTCGAGAGTTACTGCGAGAACAAATTCCCCCGGCTGCATAACAAAACTTCCGTCTTTAGGAACTTTAATCTCTTTTGTAATCTCGTTGCTGTAATCTTTTTTGGAGGGATCAATATATGCGTGATGACTGTGGTCAAAAATCCTGAAATTATTTCCCAATCTCAAATCTATGGAACAGCTACCAAGCTGAGTGGTAAGGTCGGGTGCGGGTTTGATGGTGATTCTTTTGCTTTGGAGTGCTTTTTTGATGTCCTGATCGGATAAAACCATAACGAAAGTTTAGCAGAACAATTTACAGTTGACAACCAGCTTGACACCATACTATTAGTTAATTACGATTAAACTAATGAAAGATTATAAAAAGCTGATTCTTCTGATGCTTTTCTTCATGGTGCTTGCAAGCCTACCTTTCATGCTTTCTCTTCTTAAAAAACCGCAGGAAATCCGTTCCCGCGCTGCAAATGCATCCACTACTCTTACTTTTGCTCCTGAGTCTACTGGAACAAATCCTATAAATAAGAAGATTGGCGAAGCAGTTTCGCTTGATATGATGGTAGATCCAGGAACCAATCTGGTTTCCTCAATAAAATTTCAAATAAAATACGATCCTTCTAAACTGGCTATTTCCACCACAAACCCATTCACGATAAATACTGAAGTGTTCCCTTCCAAACTTGAAGGCCCGGTTCTCGCCAGTGGATTACTTGGTGAGACAGTTTCTATAGGCGCAGATGGCACTAAGGCAATTCAGGTAAAAGCAAAAGTTGGTACAGTCAATTTCACAGCGATTGAGGGTACCAATGGAACGTCAACTCTGGTGAGTTTTACGCAACTAACACAAGTCGTTTCTTCAGGCCCAAATGATAATTCTTATCAAAGCGTATTGGCATCAACTACTCCCGCAACAATCGTAATTGGAGGAAGTTCCAATATTACCCCTACTAATAACACTACCCCAGGTGTTACCGGTATTACTACCCCAGCAGTTACCGGAGACCCGTGTACAGGCACCGCTTGTCCAACTACCACAGTTACAGCTGCTCCCACTGACACAGCTTTAACAACCGTAAGCTTCACCATACTTCTTCACGGCATTGGCTCGACAGGAGATAATCCCAATCCCAGAAATGGCTCACTGAGCAATAAATCCCCCCTTCATCCCCAAAGACAATTGCAAGTCCAAATATCTGACATCAATAACCAACCAGTTGGTAGCACCTCAGGAGCAATTAATTTTGACGCTGGTTCAGGATCGTTCAAGGGAAGCATCGGATTTCCCAAAAATATTGCAAAAGGAAAATATAGTATTAAGGTAAAAACACCAAGGTACTTGAGGAAGAGAATTCCTGGAATTTTTGAGATCGTGACAGGAAAAGACAATCGTATAACTGAAGTCGATTTGGTCGCAGGTGACACCAATGGTGACAATGCTCTGGACATACTGGATTATGCAGCTTATTTGGACTGTGGATACGGTCAACTTGAACCTCTGCCAGTAGATGATGATAACTCTTTTTTCAATAAAAGCATATGCAAAGCACACGCTCCTACTGAAAACATAGATACTGATGATAATGGCATTGTGGACAGTGCTGACTACAACCTTTTTCTTCGCGAACTTTCAGTCCAAAGCGGTGATTGAACTTAGCCCTTGACAGGGCTCTCTATTATTAATTATGCTGAATATGGCTTTATGTCTTTTTTCAAAAAGAATCCATTGGTTAAATTGGGGCTACTAGCCCTTATTCTCGTAGGCTTACCAGCTGCAATTTTTTTGACGCAACGATCCACTGAAATTAGATCCAGGGCTTCACGAACCGTGAACTTATCATTCACACCCTCCTCCACTTCCACAACACCTATTAATGTTCCACCTGGCGGTACAGTATCCATAAATCTGATGCTTGATCCCGGAACAAGCCAGGTTTCCTTTTTGAAAACGGAGCTCACCTACGACGCTACAAAATTTCAGGTAGACGAAGGAGGTTTCCAGGTCAATCAGGATGCTTTCCCCAAAACCCTCCAAGGCCCTTTTTATTCACCGGGAAAGGTTTCATTTGCAATCTCAATAGGCGGGGATGGAACTCAAGCCATTCAGTCAACAGCAAAAGTAGGAACACTTACGCTTAGAGCGCTTTCTTCTTCTGGAATTTCCCAAGTTGGTTATTCTGCGGGAGCACAAGCCTTGTCAATTGATCCCAATTCCACACCTACTGAAAATGTGATCTCAAATACTACTCCAGCATTTCTTGTAGTCTCAGGAACTACGACTGTAGCGCCTACTTCCCCACCAAATGCTTGCACGTCTGTCAATCCTAGTGACACCATGTTGGTTATTGATAAATCAGGAAGCATGAGTGTTGCAGCAGATGTAAATAAAATTTCTCAGGCAAAAATTGCAGCGAAAAACTACGTTGATATTATCTCACAACAAACATCAAATACTATTGGTCTTGTATCCTACGAAAATACCGCAACTGTAAATAGTCCACTTACTACCGATTACGCCTCTGTTAAAAGTCAGATCGATACCTTAACCGCTATAGGAAGCACCTGTACTGAGTGTGGAATACTTAAAGCCAATCAGGAAATCGCAAAGAGTAACTCTGCAAATAAAAAAGTTGTAGTACTTCTAACTGACGGTATTGCCAATTTTGTTGAAGGAGATTCCAATCAGGTGGCTACAGCACTTGCAGAACAAAGAGCAGTTGCAGCAGCAGTAGCAGGAAATGCAGCAAAAGGAACTGTATTCTACACTATTGGCCTTGGTCAGCAAATAAATGCCCAATTTCTACAACAAATCGCAAATGCTACAGGTGGTAAATATTTTGCAAGCCCAACAGGTGATCAGCTAAATGCCATATATCAGCAGATTTCTGTAATTGCAGCACAGGGATCTGTGTCTGGAATTGTATTCAATGATGCAAACAATAACCGAGCATATGAAACCACGGAAGCAAAACTGGCAGGCTGGACGCTTCAATTAACTGGAGGCGGATCAACCACTCCTCAAACATTCATAAGTGACATTACGGGTTTTAACATAACAGGACTTTGTAATGGAACCTACACGTTAAAAGAAGTTGTCCAGAGCGGATGGAGACAAACCCTGCCAACTGATCCAAATGGATATACTTTTATCATCACAAATGGAAATGTTATTACAGATCAGAATTTTGGTAATAATAGAGGTAATACATGTGCAGACGGCATAGACAATAACAATAATAGTAAAATCGATATTGCAGACCCAGTCTGCCACACAGATGGAAATCCAGCCAACCCTGACTCATATGATCCTACCCGTCCGGAAACGGGCAACACCTGTGCTGATCGAATCGATAATAATAACAACAACCTGATTGACACTCTTGACCCTATCTGCCACACTGATGGAAATAAAAACAACCCAAACAGTTATGATCCAAATCTTCCTGAACGTACCGGTAATACCTGTGCTGATGGCATTGATAATAATGGTAACAATCTTGTCGACGGCCTAGACCCTATATGTCACAATGGAGGAGTAATTACCAATCCATACAATCCTGACTTGCCAGAATCAGGCGGAAATGGAACAGGTTTGTCACTTACACTCTTCCTGCATGGCATAGGCAATAGTGGTGATAATGCCAACCCGACAGGTATTAGTCTTAGCAACAAAAATCCTCTCAAAAAAACACGACCTGCTACTGTGCAGATTTATGATATCAGTAATAAAATATTCGCAACCGCTAGTGGAACGCTAACTTATAGTAGCGCAAGTGGAAATTACTCAGGACGTGTACAAACCACTACCGCATTACCATCTGCTAATTATAACCTGCGCGTAGAGATGGATCAGCATTTAGCACGCAGGATTCCAGGAACCCAACTAATCAAAGCAAACATAGATAATCCGCTTCCAGATATTACACTTGTAACAGGTGACATTGATAATAATAATAAACTTAATATTCTTGACTATAACCTTCTTCTAGATTGCTATAGCGATACTCAACCAGCCCCAAGCTGCGCTGAGAACAGTAAGAAGATTCAATCAGATATTAATGATGATGGGCCAGTAAATGGAACGGATTACAATCTATTCATTCGAGAGCTTTCAGTCCAGCCCGGTGAATAAAAATGAATAATCTAAGAAAAAAATTACTACTAGGAGGAATTTTGGCTTTATTTCTAATTGGTATTCCGGCCGTAGTATTCCTGTCTCAACAACAACAGGAAACAAGGTCACGCGCAACAGCCTCCACAACTCTATCGTTTTCTCCGACCAGCACTTCAACAAGCGCAATTCCAAAAAATATCGGAGAAACTGTGTCTCTTGATGTTATGCTAACACCAGGAAATAATCGCCCATCTTTTGTCAGACTTGAAATTGCATATGATTATACCAAACTCCAGCCAGCCTCCTCTCCTTTCACTATTAACACTGCTGCTTTCCCGGGAACTCCCGATGGACCAATTGTCCGGAATAATACCGTGCTTATTTCTGTGAATGTCGGAAGTGATCCCAATAATGCTATTACACAGGTTACAAAAGTCGGTACTATCCACTTTATAGCTCTTTCCCCGACAAATAGTGTACCTTCGGTTGTGTCTTTTGGTAGTCAATCACAAATACTTTCAATTGCGGCCGGAGATCAAGCTAGTGAAAACGTACTTTCAACAACTACCCCTGCGTATATTGCTGTATTGAGTGCCCCTACAGCCACCCCTACAACTATTCCGCCAACAGCAACTCCCACACCGATTCCTCCTACTCCTCCTCCACCTACAGCAACTCCCACTCCAATTCCCCCAACGCCAACAACTCAGGCATGCGGTGGAACCAATCAAATATGCTGTAATACTGCACCTTTATGCCAAAATGGCCTATCATGTCAACCTGAAACAACAGGTGGAAGTGGAGAATTTTGTCGTCCTGTTGCTACTGTTCTGCCTCCTACAAGTACGCCAACTCCTCCAACCGGTGCAACAAATTTCTCACTCTCAGTACTGCTGCATGGCATTGGGAGTAGTGGTGATAATGCCAATCCAACTAATGCCAGCCTGAGCAATAAAGATCCCCTTACCAAAATAAGGCCGGTAACAGTTGAGATCTTAAATTCAACAGCTACTGTAATTGCAACTACAAATGGCAACGTTACATATGACGTTGCTAGCGGAAGCTTTAAGGGTACCGCTAATTTCGCATCAGGTATCCTTCCAAGTGGATCATATAATGTTAAGATAAAGCCTAGTACGCATTTAAGACGACAAGCTCCCGGTAATCAATCAATTATCGCAGGTCAAACAATTGCTATACCTGAGCTTGCGTTTGTTGCTGGAGATATTAACTCAGACAATTCAATCAATATATTGGACTACAACATGCTTATCGGGTGCTACAGCGATTTATCGCCTGCTGTATCTTGTACATCTACAAATCATCTAATTACAGACATAAACGATGATGGAAAAGTGAATTTCATTGATTACAATCTTTTTCTCCGTGAAATTACTGTCCAGAATGGACAATAATTCCTGCCTACAATACAATTAAACCATGTCAAAAAAATTGATTATCTCTCTTATTATGCTTTTCCTTACCCTTTGTGCTTTGATTTATGTCGTTTTCTTTTTGAACCGTGAAGATATTAAGTACCCACAGTTGAGCAATAAGAGATTAATTACATCCGCACCTTTAGATGCAACACTCTCAATTCAGCCCAACCCCACAATTTTCACGGCTTCTGCAAGCACTTCTGTAAATGTGCTGGTGGAAACCAATTCGTCACCTACTGTTATACAACTAGAGATAGCTTTTGATCCCGGAGATTTATATGGTTTCAATATACTACCGGGGGGCTATTTTATCGATCCCCACATTCTGCTCGAAAAAATTGATTATAGGAATGGAAGAATATCTTATGCAGTGGGTGGGAAATCGATTAATCCAAATTCCAATATTGTAGCTGGAATTTATTTTATATCTTTTAACTCTGGGGTGGCAAAGCAATCAGCCTTACAGTTCCTTCCAAAAACTTCTATAAAGCAAGATGCAAAAATGATTAATCTCAAAAAAGCAAAAGATTTGGATATCATTATCAAACCATCATTCGTACCCATTTCCACCCCTTCTGCACAGCCAACTCCATAGCTACTTACTCTCAGCTGGCTGATTTAAGCTGAATTAATCAATCAAATTTTGACAAAAAGAAATGTATATGATTATATTATTAATAGTATGGCAGATGTTATATATAACCAACCATGGAGCACTCCACCCTCTCAGTCACCTATCCCCTCTGCAAATCTAAATAATCAAGACCCCAATCAAAAACCAAAAAATAATCCTGTTATTGTTGTTGCGCTTATCGCTTTGATTATATTGATAATAGTCATAAACTTATTTTTAGTTTTTCGAAGACCCAGTACCAAAGGTATTAAACCCAGTAATAATCCACCAATTCCCGGCGCCCCACCCGGTACTCCATAGTGCTCTCAAGATGAGCTTTACACTATTAGTAATCTACTAGTATACTCATATCAGGTACTGTTTATGAAAAGTTTTAGAAGCGTATTTTCTTTTCTACAAGAAAAGTATTTATTTTTTGCAACACTTTCTTATTCCTCCCCAAAGGGCTTTACTCTTATTGAGCTTCTGATAGTAATAGCAATAGTTGGTATAATGGCAACAGGAATAATTGCTACATTAAATCCAGCGGCACAGTTTGCCAAAGCACGTGATAGCGCAAGAAAAGCAGGGATTAGACAAATTACAAATGCACTAGATGCTTACAGACTTACCTATGGCGCATATCCTACTCCTGGTTGGATATACAGTAATGATCCAGTTTGGAAGACTTTTCTTGGATCAGAGCTAAGGAGTGTACCTGTAGATCCTACACAAAGCGGGTGCTCTCCAGGTTATCCATGGGTAGATTCGTATAATTGCTGGTGGTATATGTACTATAGCCCTGATGGAACCACTTACATTCTAGTCGCACATCTTGAAAATAGAAATGATCCTGAGCGTTGTGAGTTAAAACAGTATAAATATGTTGATGGAAATTCATTGTGCGGATATTATGGTTGGTCAAACTACATTTATGCTCCAGGACCAACTAACTACTAAATAACTTATTCTTTTTTTAATCGCTTGGATAACCTTGCGGGATATAGGATAGCTAGTTTATACTAGATATAAGTAACAATAATGCGTTCTATATTGCTCAGATTATACAATAAATATATCTATCGATCTCAAAAGGGCTTTACTCTTATTGAGCTTCTGATAGTAATAGCAATAGTTGGTATAATGGCAACAGGAATAATTGCTACATTAAATCCAGCGGCACAGTTTGCCAATGCACGTGATAGCGTAAGAAAAGCAGGGATTAGACAAATTATCAATGCACTAGATGCTTACAGCGCTACAAATGGCGCATATCCCATACATGGCTTTTGGCTTTACAGTACTGACCCTCAGTGGAAAACATTTCTTGGGAGTGAGCTAAAAAGTGTTCCTGTTGACCCAACACAATCCGGCTGCAGCGCTGGATATCCTTGGGGAGATGGTTACAATTGTTGGTGGTATGCATATTATTCAGATGGCACCACTTATGATCTAGTCGCCCATCTTGAAAAATCAAAATGACCCCGACCGTTGTGAAATAAAACAATGGCTTTTTATCGCAAGCGCGCAATCCTGGTGTGCACCAGGACAATACTCCAAATATATTTACGCCCCTCGTTGAAAAAAACTTTTAATTGCTATTTTTGAAAAAATCTAAGGGATTTTTACCGGAAGAATTTCAACTGTTAAATTATTTTTCCGCCCGAGTCCAAAATAATGATCCGCAGATCTTGAATTCTTTTGCATAAAATTGAAAAGAGAAAAGCGTATCTTATCCCATCTATTGTTAGTATTTCTGAATATCAATCTTTCATGCACAACGTGAATAAGCCATTCGCTTGGGTCTCCATTTATCGCAATTTCTTTATGAAGCGCTAGTGCTTCAAGAACTTTTTCAACATTTGGATCTTCTCCAAACCCGAAATTAACCTGAACGGAGGTAATAGTTCCTTTTTTTACATCTTCATAAAGCACGGTCACTGCAAATCTATCTCCTTCTTTAACGCGTGCTGTTTTCTTAATTGCGACAGTTAAAAATATAAGATGTTTTGGAAGCATACCATAGCGCTCCCAAAACATCTGCTTGAGCGCAGGTAGCTTATCATCAGGAGAATCTATCAGCTCAGGCGACATAATTATTATTGAACGCGGAAGAAATGTATCACTTTTTACTTTTACATCAATCAGATCCTTTACAGTCATTTCGGGATAATTATTGAGAGCTTTTGATATTCTCTTCCTCCCCCATTTCCATGTAGTCATGATCATAAGGACTACGGCCGCAATCACAAGTGGTATATATCCTCCCTCAAAAACCTTTATCAAATTTGCTGAAAGGAATGTGCTATCAATTATGAGAAGAGGAACAAACAACATGGCAGCTTTAAGCGAACTCCACTTCCAATAATGTCTTGCTATCTGGAACATCGCGATACTTGTTACAAGCTCTGCGCCAGATACAGCTAGTCCATATGCAGATGCCAGATTTCCACTTGTTCTAAAAATGATCACAATTAGAACACATCCTATGTACAATGCCCAATTAATAAAAGGCACGTATATTTGTCCTTCATGTTCCCTACTTGTATGCACAACGGGAAGGTATGGAAATAGTCCTAAAGAAATTCCTTGTGCAGCAAGCGAGAATGCACCCGATATAAGTGCTTGAGACGCGATGACAGTTGCAAAGGTTGCTAAAACAACCATAGGATAAATTGCGAATGTTGGCACCATGCTATAAAATAGATTTCCCTCAACGATTGATTTTCCGCTGAGAAGAAATGCACCTTGTCCCAAATAATTCATAATCAATGCAGGATAGACAAGAGAGAACCAGCTTATCCGTATAGGCGACCTTCCAAAGTGTCCCATGTCCGCATACATAGCCTCTCCTCCTGTTACGACAAGCATCACTGAGCCGAGGGTAAGAAATACTTTCCTGAGGTCATTATGAAACAAATAATTAATAGCATTTGCTGGGTTAATAGCAGCTATAATTTGAGGATTATCTAAAACTTGAGTTATTCCCAACAGTCCAAGACTCAGGAACCATAAAATTACGATGGGACCAAACACACGCCCGACACTTGAGGTGCCTTTTGATTGTATTAAGAATAATCCACTCAATATGATAATCGTAAGCGGAACTATATATGAATCAAATGCACTTGTCGCAACAGAAAGCCCCTCAACAGCTGACAATACACTGATAGCAGGGGTTATGATCCCATCTCCAAATAACAATCCAGCAGCAATTATGAGAAGTCCTGCAACAGCTACCTTTGCACGGGATGAGACTTTATCCAGAAGTCCATATAAGGCAAATACTCCACCCTCCCCATCGTTATCCGCTCTCATCACGAACATGATATATTTTATAGAAATAAGTATTGTCAGCGCCCAGATTACCAGGCTAATTCCCCCATAAATATCTGCCGTTGATGGCAATGTGTCTGTATGTCCGAAAAACATTTCATTAATTGCGTACAGCGGTGAAGTGCCGATATCACCAAAAACAACACCTAGAGCAGCAATAGAAAGTGCGATAATTTTCTTTTTTTGATGTGGATTTTCTTTGATTTCAGACATAAATTTTGCCAATAAATTGACTACAAAATCACTTTTTTTTGCCAAGAGAACTTAAAACCACCGAGGAGACTCACTATTCTTGGTATAAAATCTATTATAAAATAGTTTTTAGAACATGACAAGATGGATTTTCAAACTTCTTCCACTCACCAAAATTCCTTTTGACTTATGCATGTCAATAGAAATATCTATTTTGTTCTTCAAATCATACCTATGCTCATCAGAAAGAATATTTGCGAGAATCCCCACTTCACCAGATTCAATTAAATGCTTCGTGCATTTTACAAAACATGAAGTATTCTCTATAATTGATTTCTGTATAATGATTAATCCGCAAAATGAACTAACTGCAGAAATACTTATTAAAGATAATCAGTCTCCAATTGCTGAAATTTTTTTGAGCAGATGGAATGAAGACCTCTATGTTCAAAATATATCAGTGATTCTTGGCTGCTCAGAACCACGACTAATTGTCTCCAAAACAGGTATTGCCTTGCTGCGTAGTATCGGAGCAACAGCTTTACCTGAATTGTACGACTCCGTTCTCAATGAGAAGTTTAATCCGAGAGCCGTTATTGTAATGACCCATCATGACGGTGAAACAGTAACACCCCGCCAGATGCCAAAAGGGTGTGGAGGATTGGGTGCCAAAGCACTGCAAGGGGGACATGAGGTTGAACCACATAGAAAATTAGAGTATTCGGCAAGCTACATTGATAAATATATAATTCATTCCGACCCTTTTATTCACGGCTTATACACAGGGCATGAGATAGCCGAACTTTCAAGACGTCCGACACTTGTCGTAACGCAGGATCACCGTACCGGCATACTCTATCCGCTGGCGTCTTTTATTCCGTCATTGGGAAAAGATCTAATTATACGCTCAGCCATTCCTTTGAGAAGCGGGTTTGAAGGCAGGTATGATCCATCAGAAATATACCGAAACGGTATACCCCATCTTACTGAAAAAGAGATTCCGTATGAATTCGGGGTCTTTATGAGAAGACATAATCTTTTTGCTGAGCAGGTAAGAAAATCTCATCCTGATCTTTACACCACCCAAAAATTGATAAACCCTTCAATTGTTGCATTGACAACAGAGCTGAGATCAATGCAGGCGAGATTTCCAACAGCTATCGGAGCCTCCCCCAATACCGTTTTTACTGTCACTGTTCCAAGAGATACCAAGGAGACAGGAGACAGTTATACACTGGACATCGATGGTATGAAAAGGGCATTTGACCAAACGCATTATGCGTTTGCACATGCTCTTGAGCATGAAGGAGATCCACAACAGGAATTCTCAAGACTTTATAGCAAGGGTACACTCCTTATTGAAGGCGACAATCTCAAGCAGCTTAATGAGGTGGCAGAATATTCGCTTGAACTTCCCTACATCAAAGAATGGTCCAAAATAAAAGATAATAAAATTATTTTGATGGAGACAAATAAAGGACGCGTCCTCAAAGCACGACAGCTCACCAATTAATTGGTATTAGAAGTTGTAAAGAGAATCATATTAAGCTAAAATTTTCCCTTCTATTACTCCACCTTTGGCATATTGTTTGAGAATTTTGAGGTTTTTGAGATTGGCATGGTTGAAGAAATCAACAAAGTCACCAATTACTGGCACTAATCCTATGAGAAAGTTTGTCATAATGTTGGAGAGCATTTTTGAAATTTCTGTGGCAGGCAAGCGCATTTTTATCCCGATCCAGACAAGATAAAGAGATAAAAATGATACTACAAAATCCCCCACTACAGGAATAAGCCCAAATATTCCATTCATTCCAAACTTAAGCTTGAGAATTCTAAATCTTCCATCAAGAAAATTGGCCATTACTTCAGCTGCTTTCAAATGCTTATCCATATTTGTGAATTATACCTTGGAAGTTTGAGAAATGTGTAATAAAACTCAAGCATTTTTTTTAGTTAAATGTAATGTTTTAAACGTAACTGGAAGTTACGTTCTGGGATCGTAATATCTGGTTTCATTTACTGTCACGTTGTGTCCATCTTTTTTTAGAGATTCGTATGTGGCATTTATATAGCGCTCATTCCACGCTTTCTCGCCATAACCCACATATGCAATTCCACCTGGCTTGAGAACTCTTATCATTTCAGTAAAAGCATTTCGTATGTCTTCTTCTTCTTTAAGATAGCGAGGTACTGACTCAACAGCAGTTATTGCATCAATTGAATTATCACGTATGGGAAGATCTTGCCCCACTGCTGCTACCGTTCTTTCATCAGGCTGCGGTGTATGATAAATTTTGTTTAGAACCCTTCGCTTGAGTGGATGACCTAAATTTCTTCTAATATCAGGAGATCGAAGTTCAGGATTTATAGATATTACCTTAACACCTTTTTTTGCGGCTTGCCTGGCAAATTTAAGCTCTTTTCCAGATCCAATATCCAGTACAGTTTTACCCTTATACTCTTCTGTGGGAAACTTCAATCTATCCTCATACTCCGCAAGAGGCCTATCATGTATATCGCTTGTTGTCCGCGGAGGCAAAGATTCGCTGTTCCCTTCCATATTTAATTATTAGTGGGTGCTAATAGAATCGAACTATTGACCTCTTTCTTATCAGGAAAGCGTTCTAGCCACTGAACTAAGCACCCAATTTCTTACACCGATAAGCAATTATATCAAATTAAACGAGCATAGACCATTGGCTGTTGAGGCATAAAATAAAAGCTTAAATTATAACTCTATATTTTACTTTTAACCACGCTGATTTTTTTTCTTCTTTTTGGTAAATAATATACTATTGGAAACGCTTGACCACTGTCCTGCTGTCAAATCTACTGGTTTATCAACTTTTTTATCATTTTTTTCTTCGCTATAGCCTGTAAGTTCTTCAATGATTTCAAGTCTCTCTTTATCCATAATTTAGTGATGCGTCTTCTGCTTTCCGCCTGATTTTCTTATACCCCGTCCCACGAGAAAAATCGCTCCTCCGATTGCAATAGGCCATAGCAGTGCAGCAGTAACAATATTATATGCTATTATTCCCAATCCACCAACCTCGGCTCCTATTCCAACAGCATCTCGAGCCCTAAAATTCTTCTGTCCTTGTCCTCCATGTTCTGCTGACATAATTTTCTTCCTAGGCAGCTTTTTGATTTAACTGTTTTCCAGCTTTCGGAAACTCAATAATTGTTGCTGACTGTGCAAGTTTTTTTGAATTTCTTTCACTTCTCCAGTTCTGATATTTATCAATAACTTTAATCTGACCTTGATCTACCATTACGCTTAAAGCCGCAACACTTGCTACTCCCGCAGCACCCAATGCTAATGCGCCTACAAACACTCCTGCGCCGATGTTTCTGGTTAACTTATTAAATCCTTTGTATTGCTCGACTACTCCTGTATTCTGATGTCCTGTTTCTTTTCCTGCCATAATCGTCCTTTCTATCTCTCGATTCACATTATAAGATAAAAAATTATAAATTGTGTAAGACTTTTATTATTTCTATTTTACTATATTTTATCTAATATTGCAGGCGTAGGCAGGCTGTGGTAAGATTGTGGGTATGGCGCGGTGGCGAAGTGGTTAACGCAGGAGTTTGCAAAACTTCCATGCAAGGGTTCGACTCCCTTTCGCGCCTCATCAGACAATCCGATTATGAATTCTGCCTTGCAGAACCTTGCCCTATTAACCACCAAAATTGAATAAGAGAGACAACACTTGCTGGATTGAAAGAAAGCGATGCTGTTAAGCCAAGAAGCAGAACGATGTTACGCGTGTTATTGTGGAAAATAAAGCCTCTGAATGTGTTAAGAATTAAATATATCAATATCAAAAATCCGATAATTCCTCCCTGCACCAGAAAGTCTAGAAAAATATTGTGCGCGCTATCAACATAATATCCGGGCAGATGATTCCCGATCCTCACATTTGCTTCATGTAATGCGTATTCTACATTTCCAAACCCAACTCCTATTAGAGGAGATTTGGAGGCTGCGCTCAGACTGCTTTGCCAAATTTCTGATCGGTTCTCATACAAATTCCCCTGTATATAAAAAGGAATAGCTAAACTGCATACAATCAGCAATATTGAAATTATGGTGGGGAAAAAAGATCTCCCATAAAAAGCACGGACCAAATAAAGAAAAAGCAGCTGTATTCCAAATGCAATAATTCCCGATCTTGATCCCGTAATAAGAAGAATAATACAAATTATAATTACTCCTATAAATCCGATTATCCAGTACTTCCGGTTATTTGGTTTGGGGAAAAATAAAAAGGGCCATAAAAATAGTACAGTTGCAGCCAATGCATTGGGCTCCCCTAGCGTGCCGATTGGTCTATCGGCTCCAACGCCAATAAACAAAATAGATAATATAAATTGGATAACAAGTACAGCAAAGACAACCCACGGCTTTATTCTATTTTCAATGGAAATTTTACTTGTTAAAAATGCGAGTGTCATCAAAAACCACAAAAGCAATGTGCCCTGCAGCCTAAATTGGTTTCCAAATAAAACAGTCTGGGTCTGATTAAAAAAAAGATGAATTATAGATAAGATAAACAATACAGCAAGGCCTAAAAGCCATATCCTATTAATATTTTTGTGCTTAATGCTATCGCTTGAAATCACATTAAATACTAAAAGAATAGAAATAATTAATTCAGCAACAATTACTTTGGAGCCCTCAAAAGAACCCGGACCCATCGGGAAGTAAACAAATTGGAGAAAGAAAAGTAAAAATAGAATCAGATAAGAAACCACGATTTCATTTTACACTATCAGGGAATTATCAACTATTAATGCTGGGAAGGCCATATCAGAACTTGAACATCAAGCCTTGGAAATCTGCCTTCTTTTCAGCGGGTTTATTAAGTGGCACCACTTTAATTGGAGGAACATAGAAAGATGTTTCTCCCCCAGATACCTTTACCCTGTATATTCCTGGCTCTGCGGTATTTAATGTATAGTTGCCGCTTGCATCTGTGGTAGTTGCAACAGAAACATCATTATTGAAAAAACCTATTGCCTCGACCTTTACTCCTGCCGCAGGTACAAATCTTGCAGCACCTCTTCTTAACATACCCAACAAATGATACCTTATATTACCTGAAATTTTGAAAAGAGAGGCGGGACTCGTAAGGGGTCCTGTTATTGGACCAGTTACTGGTCCGGTGACAGGACTGGTTATCAGGTTGTGTAATGCGTTAGCTTTTTTATCAATCTGGGCTACAATAATCAGAGATAATATAATCAGAAGTAATGTGGCAGTTATTTTTTTCAGTTTCATTATTTACCCATACTAAAGCTTAAAACCACTTCTGTCAAATGAACACAATTTGTTTACAAAACTGCTAACTTCATGGCTAAGCTAGTGCCATAACATATCTCAGTTTATCCAAATTTACGTTGTAAGAGGGTTATTAGATTATTGTAAGAACTGAAAAAAAAGAGGTGTGGGTGGCTTAAAAGTCACAAAAAATCCCGCCTTTTTGCGGGATTATTTCAGAACATTGATTAAGCAAATCATGTGTGCAAACTTTAACGGAAGCTTCTTCCAAACCTTCTCAAACCAAACCTACCTCGTGTTCTGGGTGGAAATTCTCCATTGGCAATCGCAGCTAATCTCGTTACATGCCGCTTGCCAAGATCTTCAAGATTTTTACGCGATTGTGGTCCATCCCAAATTTCGGGAGGTAATGGTCGCTCACTGCGTGGTTCTGTCATATATTGGTTTGATTATACACTCAATTAACTTATTGTCAATTTACAATGACTTAGCGCAAAAAATCCCGCATTTAGCGGGATTGTTTGTTAATTTAAGTACACTTTACTCCCCCGATTAAATCGGGGTTCCTAACCAAGATGTGGTAGGAGAGCGAGAGTAGAATTCATCTTATCCTAAGTGACCCAACTAAGTGTTGAGTTTCCTGAAAAATCAGGTTTGCGGATAAAACCAGACGCTACTCACTTCATCTGTGGCTACATTTCCCTCGTTCACCCAGCTATCAAAAGACATCTGTTTGAAAAAGTTTCCTGTCTTCCCCTGTTCTTAAAAAAAAAGAAAGGAGGTGATCCATCCCCAGCTTCGGCTAGGGATACCTTGTTACGACTTAAGCTTCATCGCCAAGCTTGGACTCTCACTCAATAAAGAATGATTCATCCACTCCCGACTTTGCTGCCTTGACGGGCGGTGTGTACAAGACCCGAGAACGTATTCACCGCGGCCTTCTGATCCGCGATTACTACTGATTCCGGCTTCATGGGGGCGGGTTGCAGCCCCCAATCTGAACTGAGGCGAAATTTCTGAGATTAGCTTGCCGTTACCGGCTTGCAGCTCTTTGTTATTCGCCATTGTAGGGTGTGTGTGACCCAGGGCATAAGGGCCGTGCTGACTTGACGTCTTCCCCTCCTTCCTCCCCGATATGATCGGGGCTGTCTGTAATGAATATTTAACATTACAC
The DNA here is from genome assembly GCA_035526025.1 of Candidatus Limnocylindrales bacterium. Taxonomy (GTDB): domain Bacteria; phylum Patescibacteriota; class Microgenomatia; order Levybacterales; family UBA12049; genus DATLDE01. Next base: position 25,850 of record DATLDE010000015.1, read on the forward strand.
GGGGGTTGCGCTCGTTTCCCCACTTAAGGGAACACCTCACGGCACGAGCTGACGACAGCCATGCAGCACCTGCATTACCATCCTTGCGGATCTACCAGTGTTTCCATAGGTATAAAACGGTAACATGTCAAGCCCTGGTAAGGTTTTTTGCTTTGTCTCAAATTAAACCACACGCTCCACCAGTTGTGCGGGTCCCCGTCAATTCCTTTGAGTTTTAGCCTTGCGGCCGTACTCCCCAGGCGGTCCGCTTAACGCGTTAGCTAAAACCACTAGTACAAAAGTACTAATAGTTAGCGGACATCGTTTACGGCTGGGACTACACAGGTATCTAATCTGTTTCGCTACCCCAGCTTTCGTGCCTCAGCGTCAGGAAGAGTTCAGATGCTTGCCTTCGCCCTTGGTGTTCCAGTTAATATCAACGCATTTCACTGCTACATTAACTGTTCCAGCATCCCGACCAATCCTCTATTCCATGAGTATCCCAACCAGCTCCAAGGGTAAGCCTTGGTATTTAAGCTGAGACTTTATGGAAAGCCTACGCACACTTTACGCCCAATAAATCCGGATAACGCTTGCCCCCTACGTATTACCGAGACTTCTGGCACGTAGTTAGTAGGGGCTTATTCTCTAAGCTGTGAACGGCTTAGCAAAAGGAGTTTACAACCCTAAGGCCTTCATCCTCCACGCGGCGTCGCTGCGTCAGACTTTCGTCCATTGCGCAATATTCCTGGTTGCTGCCACCCGTAGGTGTACTGCCCGTGTCTAAGTGCAGTTGTGGCTGTTCGACCTCTCAGTCCAGCTACCCGTCATCGCCTTGGTAAGCCATTACCTCACCAACTAGCTGATAGGACGCAGGCTCCTCCCATGGCGGACCGTTAAGTCCTTTCCTCTTGCGAGATATAGAGAATTACCCCTCCTTTCGGAGGGCTATGCTCTTCCTTGGGGTAGATTCCTACGCGTTACTCACCCGTCTGCCACTGGATCATTGCTGATCCCGTTCGACTTGCATGCCTAAGGCACGCCGCCAGCGTTCATCCTGAGCCAGGATCAAACTCTCAAAAAAATTTATAGATATTCAAAGAACATCTAAAATCCTGTGTCAGGTTTCTTTTTCTGCCCCGATAAATCGGGATAAAGGAAAAACCTGATAAAATTCCTACCACATCTTGATTGCCGAGCACCTATCCCTTACAAAACAGGGCTCAGACTCCCCCATAGATTAAGTGGGGGTTTTAAAAGTGTACTTAAATTATTAAAGTGCAATTCAATCAGCATTTTAAGACAAAAAATCCCGCCATGTGCGGGATCTAGTCCAATACATACGGCTTTATGTCTTCACATACTGTTTACCTATTATAGTGGATTTTGAGCTTATGTCAAGACTGAAGATTAAACATTATATTAATAAGTGAGGTGATTGAGAGAAAAGTAATATTCAAGCTTTATCGCTCGGGACGATCAATAATTCTGCCTTAAGCTCTTCTTCTTTGTGCTGGAGAAATATCTGTTCTTCTAACTGGACCTTCCAAAGCACGTTCCCTCTTCACTGAAGGCACAACTCTACCCATTTGAGCAACCGCTGCATTTACACCATCATTGTAGGAATTACTTACCGTGGAAAATACTGCGGCTACTGCATCACCCACATACGATCCTAATGACGCTGTCTTCGCTCTAGCAGATTCCGCTACGTCGCGTAGAAAAACAATGTGCTCTAGTTCATTTCCTCCCGCTTCTCTCCTCGCTTTTCTGAGTTCTGAAAATCCTCCCAACGCACTTTCTACAGTAACATCAGCGCGTCCCAATATAGCATCAAATGCTTTTAGCTTATCTCCTACCGGATCTTGTTCTTCTCTTTCCCTTGTCATACTTGCGATTATACTCCTCAATAAAAATAAATGTCAATATCTCAATTCTTATTGATTCAACAACCTTTTCAACTTCTCAAAATCCTCTTGAATCATAGGTTTGTACTTATTTGGAAATCGCAATGCCGCGGCTGGATGAACTGTCAAAAAATATTTGACACCATCTCTCTCTTCAATCACTTGTCCATGCTCTGTCACTACAAAGACTTTTTTCTGAAGTACTCCCTCCGCCGCGACTCTACCCAAAAGCATGACCACTTTTGGTTGGATAATCTCGAACTGTTTCATAAGATGAATCCTACCGTGTGCGATATCTGATGACTTGGGCGTTCCCCCCGGCGTTCCATCCGGACCGTTGGGCAAATACTTCACCGGGCTAGTGATGAATACATCTTCTTCCAGAAACCCTGCTTCGCGGATAAGACTTCTAAGTAACTGTCCTGATCTACCTATAAAAGGCCGCCCGCTTACCGCTTCCTTTTTCCCCGGTGCCTCACCTATGAATACAATATCTGCATCCGGATTCCCCTCCCCTGGTACAGCAACACCACTCTTGCCTATTATACAAATTCTGCAAGCTTTTATTTCTCTTACGATTTTATTAAGTTCTTGTTGCTTGTTCATTTTATTGCTTCTATATAATAGATATTCTATCAAAAAATTTGATAGAAAATATCAGACATTTTAGGAACAAATCTTGATATATTTTGCTATATTGCATTTAGATAAAACTTAATATATTATTACACCTTAATATCTGAATTTTGAATAAATATTTATGACTAAAAAAAGCTCTCTGCCCCAGCTTTAAACAATTTTATTGCACAATATAATTTACTCCAAATAATAATATGAGAACCCTTATAAAACAACAACCACAAAGTATAATACCCTACAAATACGATAAGCCTACAGGTGAAAGCGATTCTACGAAAACGTATTCTGATTTGGCTACTAAGGTCTTTAAACTCAGAGAAGAAGTATTCAAAATCCGCCCTATTCTTAAGCAAATTTTTGAAATCAATCAACACAAAACTCTTTATGATTATGAGAGAGAACAAATGCGCGAAAGCCTCAATACCGTCCCTGAAAAAAGGAAATCACAATTTCTTGATGTTCTAAAGGATGAGATTACAAAGCAACTTGGTAGTGAGGTTGCAGAAAAATCAATCAAGCAACTTAATAAGTACTACTATGTCTCCACCACTCTTCACCACGGCCCACTTTCTCAACCAAACATCACCAACGCACTGATCGCCTCCGCACTTCCCTATCTATTTGATGATAACATAGATCTGACTAGCATAGTTGTTCTTGCCTGTTCCAATATCTCTTTTGATAACAGTCTCACCAACTCACGCGAAATATCATTCAAGAGTAATCATCAGAACGATATACAACTTAACTCCGTTACATTTTTCCCACGGAAAGTAAGACCTTTCCCTCTTTTCAACTATGGCCCGTACCCACAGGAAGCAATAGATAAAGCCAAACAAACCCTGCTTAACCTAACTAAAGATGGGGCTATAGCACATACTCAGGCTGAAAAAGTTACCAAAATTCTGGATGATGTGTATAGTCACAAAAATATCATTTCTTCACAAAATTTCTCTGACCAGGCAACCCGCACCAATTACATGCTTTTTAAGGAACATATGAGTTTTGGGAAAAAGATGCCTGATCTCGTCTATCTGAATCAGGAAAGAATAGTACTGGACATACTCTCCAAACACCACATGAAAGAACCAACCACCCTTCACAAACTTCTCTTCTCAACAAAATATCACGAATTAACTGAAAAATACTTTGATGGAATTTCAGGCGCCTTCACTCTTGAAAAACAAGCTGGTACATTTCTATTCTGGGCAATTCCCCAAGGAGAGAAATACAGAATGCAATTATGGAGAAAAGGCAACATCCTAACTACTGAAGATGCTTCCTACAGCGTTGAGCTTACTCCTTCTGCAATTCAGAAAGCGATGGATAACCGTGAACTTATCCCAAGCACACTACTTTCATTTATAACTATGAGTTTTTATTATGGCGTTCGTCTCATTGGCGGGCTTAATCAACCGACCTATTTCACACAAATGAAGAAAAATTTTATTGCATTACAAAAAGAAGTGGGAGATATAGAGGATATTGAAGTGTATAAAGATCTTCCCACAGATTCCATGTCTTTCTGGAGACCACTCCTAGCTTTCATCTCAAATGGAAAGGAAATTTCGTCAGCTACCGGACTTGATGTGATAATGAATGGTGGAAATGATTTCTGGGAAAAGATGAAGGATCTCGCCAAAAAAATCACTATTGGGGACGCGCTGCATCGTGGACTTCCAGGCGTTTACAAGACATATTATCCGTATGACCAGCAAGAAGAAAGCTTATTATCGTTGACTGAGAAAGATATTGAAAAAGTAACGGGCCTTGATAAGAAAATAGTTCCTTTTGCAGAAATATAATTTCTACTTCTTTGGCAAATGCCTCAAGACTTCAAATAACGATATTCCCAGAGAAACCATAACATTCAGACTTATATTTACCCCATACATTGGAATTTCTACGATATGATCTGACATTTTCATGACTTCTTCTGATACTCCTGTTGTTTCATGTCCGACGACTATCGCAACCGGAAATCTATACTCTACTTGATCATATGGAACAGCTCTTGGGTCAAGCTCTACAGAAATCACTTGTAAATTTTTAACTTTTAACTTTAAACTTTTAATTGCCTCGGCGGCTGTTGGATAATACTCCCAGTCCACCCATTCAGTTGTATTGATACTGGCCTTTTTTATCCTGTGATTTGGTGGAGTTTCAGACCCAGCACAAAGCAACACTTTTTTTGCAGCAACCGCGTCAGCTAAGCGAAAAACAGCACCGATATTGTAAGTATCTAGTACGTCATCCAAAACAATATAAATTGGATTTTTCTTAATCATCTTTTTCTGTTTTTCCTCAGGCTTTGACAGACGCAATTCCGAAGCTTTAAGCTTTATCATCTCTGTATTATACAATAACTTTACTCGTTGCTGAAATTTTGATATATTCCGATTATGCCAAGAAATGAATCGGACAGAAGGATTATTGAAAGTTCTCGAGGAGTTTTCAGTCCTATTGTGTTTTCAAGATTACTCCAACAAGAACCTCACTTTACAAATGGAGACCATTTAACACAACGGGGCAGAAGAGAAATCAGAAAAAGGGTGTATATTATTACCCACCACTCTCTTGCGGAAGCTCGCTTAAATGCTACGTGTCGAAAAGATCGCCGTATATTCGATGATGTAAAACTTAGAAAAGGCTTGCTTGAGGCACTAGTTGAAACTCCAGAACCAGTTATCTAAATTAATATATTATTTGAATAAACTACGATTTTAGGACTATAAATCTTCTTAATTGATTTGGGAGCCAACTATTATATTTTTCTCGCAAAATAAGATACTGTGAGAATTATTGCTCCTCCTATTACCATATTGGGCGTAATACCTTCTTTTAGAATAAGCGCTCCCAAGATTATTGCACTCACCACCTCGGTGTAGGAAATTATTGCAAGAGTTGAGGCTTTAATCTTTTTAAGGGCCGAAAACCATAATAAGAATGCGACTAGTCCGATTAGCGCCGAGTAAATAGAAGCTAGGCTCGCCTGAGATAATGTAGGGTAAGGTTGGTTGATAAAAAGAAACGGTAGAAAGATTATTGCCCCTGCCACATTTTGAAAGAAAACTAATTGTTGCTTGGTGTAATGTTTGGACTGAGGCTTGAATAAAAGCGTTGTCACGGCAGACAATGAAGCTGAAACAAGCATTGCCAACATGCCTATAAAGTCCTTATTTCCAAACGAAACTTCTTTATTTGAAAAAATGATTACAATTCCTATAAAAGCAATTAAAGCTAAGGCTAGCTTCTGCTTTGTTAATTTTTCTTTTATTATCAGAGGACCTAATAGAACTGTAAAAACCGGCCATGTATAGAGAATGATTACTGCATTTCCAACTGATGTATGTAGATATGCAAAAAGCCATAAATACATACGCAATGCATTCAGAAGAGAGATGAATATCACCATTTTCGTTGCAGTTTTAAATATGTTTTGACGCTTTAAACCAAAATACATAAATAAAATAAATGTGGGAGCAGCAACTCTAAAAAATGTAATTGTAGTTGCCGGAAGATCAATAATTTTGACGAAGATGCCGGCTGTTCCGAAAATTGCAGCAGCGATAATTACTTCAAGATATGGATTAAATTTCATACCACATTATATCAGGACTTTATTATCCGGACGGTGCGAATCGTTAGGGTTGGAGGATTATGATAAGTCGTTATATTTCTTTTGATAAGTGGGAATTTTCGAAGAGCCCATTCATATTTTAAAGTTCCAAATGAAATATGGGGCAAGCAAAAGACGTACTGACTTGTCACCAGATAATCTCCCAATTCCTTAAGCTTTTCAATTGCCTTTCTCTCATCTTTTATATAGTATAAAATTTCTGCACATATGATCACATCGTAGCGTCTTTTTGGGTAAAAATTTTCCAGACTTGACACTAGAAACTGGGCTCCTTTTGCCTCACTGCTTGCCTTTTTTATTGCAGATTCACTGACATCAATAACCGTTACATCTTTTGACAGCTCAGTGAGCAATTTTGTGAAACTCCCCTGCCCGCAACCGACTTCAAGAATGGATTGATGTGGGACTAATTTGATAAGTTCAATTAATTGTTTAAATGTTTTTTGGTTATATGGATGCTGAGTCTTCCACGGATCATCTTTTGAATTAATGTTTTCTAAATCCTTATAAACCTTATGCTGGTCACTCACACTAAAATTTTAACACTATTTGATTATCTTTGTCATATTGCGTAAAGTTTTAATGAATGATATATTTTTAATCCATGACAGACGATCAATTGATAGACAAACTCCGAACCGTAGTCCGTGAATAAGTGGAAGCGGAAACCAAGAAAACCGAAAGCGATAATTTCTTTTCTAATATACGGCTTGGTAAATTAATTACTGAATTGAAAAACTCAGTAAAAGACCTTAAGATTAGTAATTCAAGACTTGAAAAAGGCCAGATTGAACTCAGAACAGAGCAGATAGCTCAAGGAAAGAAAATAAATGGTATTAATAAGACTTTAGATGGACATGGTAAAAGCCTAGACTATATAAAAGCCAAACTAATCAAAACAGCTAAAACGGTTGATATAATCGGACTGAGATATGACGAAAGAATTGTAGACAACGATAGACGCATCGATAGAATAGAAGATCGTCTAGACCTACCACCATACAAAGCCAAGCAATAATTATCCTTGACACTTATTCTTCTCCCATGAAATACTGGATGTGAGATGGATAACCATACACCGCCTACTCAGACAACCCAACCTGCAACGCCGCGCAATCCGGAATATGATACTCCAAAAAATTTCCCGACCCCATCACATCCCATTGGCAGACTTCCAAAATGGCTAGCCGCATTAATTCTAATCATAATCGCCGTTAGTATAATATTTAATATTTTACACTTTTCAAATAATTCAAAATCAAATCAGCAGACTGCTGTGTCTCAAAAATCGCAACCTTCCCCCACTCCCGCGTCAAACGCGGCAACCGCCGACCCAACAGCCAGCTGGAAAACATATACGAATACAAAATATGGGTTTAGTTTTAAGTATCATGATAAATATACATTCGAAAAAGAGGATGATGAAAAAGCAACTTTTAGCGGAAAATATGTAGATCAAGTAATCCCTTCTGAGCTAACTCTTTATTTTCAACCGGTTACAAATTTACCATCTTTAAAAAATTGTAGCGTAGCACCTTTTAATCCTACGATAAAAAGCAGCTGTATTAACGGAGAAGTAGAAACTTTTACAGTAAATGGGGTTCAGTTTCGCAAAGCTCAAGTTTCTACCGGAACAAGCACCTCGCAAGCGAGCAATAGCTACATTGTTCAAACGACAAACAAACCATACATTGAGCTATTTCGCAATGTAATCGGCGGCGGTTACGAACAAAGTATCGACCAAATCCTCTCTACCTTCAATTTCACAGATCAAACTACGGATACAGCTGGTTGGAAAACGCATACGAATGAGAAGTATGGCTACTCAATTAAATATCCCTCAGAAAATTATGTTCGCGTATATTGTATAGGAGCTAATACCCAGCCGGATGATAATGTCAGCTTCAGCTTGTGGGATAAACAAATTTATAATGTAACAAAAGACCCAACAAACACCTGTCCTTTGGATGGCCATAGCCTACTTGTAAGTAAAATAGAACTTGAGGAGCATAGGCGTTATCCCTTTAAGACTGAAACCGAAAACTTGCTCATAGATGGAGAAAAAGCTATTAAAAAAACAGATATGTTTGATGGTGATTGCGGTGCATATTATCAGTGTAAACCATGGCAAATAAGCATTAGCTTGACTCATAAAAATCAAAACTTTTATATATATTTTTATGATAAAGAGAACGAGGATATGTTTGATCAGATACTTCAAACCTTAAAATTCGCAAAATAATCATTGACATTTTTTTTGTATCCGTGAAATACTGGATGCAGTGAATAATCAAAACAAACCCGATCAAGAATCAATTCCGGCTCCTGAAAGCCAACCAAAACCCGAAGCTCAAACCTCTGCTTCAGCAACATCTTCTAATCCAACTGTAACTCTTGATCAAACTAAAAAACCCAATGGACGGAAATGGAAAAAGTGGATTTTAATTGGAGGAGTTATTCTTATAATCTTGCTAACTGGTACTGCCTATGCCCTTTCCCAGCAGAAATCACAAAAACAGGAAACAAAAACAGTTACTCAGCCAACGGTTACAAAAACATCACCTATTGCTAATCCGACAGCTGGCTGGAAAAAGTATGAAAGCAAAAGATTTAGAATTGAATTCAGATATCCTTCAAAATATGTTTTAGTAAATGAGTATGAGAACACCGAGCCTGACAAAGGATTTATTTCTCTCTTTACACAAAAGGGTTATGAAAGTATCAAAACAAAGCCAGATGTAGTAGTACCAGATTCAATTCAATTATTTATTACAAGAAATCCAAAAAAATTATCTGCGTTTGAATGGACAAAATCAGATTCTACAAATTCTAACTTTACTTATTCCCAGGAGATAATTGCAGGTGAAAATGCTCTGACCCACACTGCTCAAGACCAGAATACTTTTATTACAAAAGTAATAGCTAAGGATGAATATATTTATAATATTTATGTTAATGGAAATTCTGATATGATTGATGATTTTAACCAAATCCTCTCTACCTTCAAATTCACAGAGCCAACTTCTTTGTCTTGCACTCCGCGGCCGGCTTGTCTTGATGCTGATCCGCCATGTCTTATGCCTGAAAATGCAAATATGTGCCCGAAGACTCCCATAGCATGTCCTGCGATGCCTGTATGCAAAGAAGGTGAACAACTCATGCATGGCGATCCCGGTCCAGATAGCCCCAACAAATGCCCCATATATAAATGTGTAAATACTAATGGAACTACAATAGATTAGCATGGAAAACCAGAAGCAGCCATTACATACGACTCAGCCGGCAACACCGCGTGATCCAGAATATGATACACCAAAACCGCTGCCTACACCCGCTCATCCAACGCCCTTACATCTACCAAAATGGCTTGCACTACTGCTACTCCTATTCATAGCAGTTGGTATATTTTTCGGGGTTATAAAATCGTTTCAAATACCAAAGCCTAGCAAGCTAACAGTACAAACGCCTGTATCTTCTACTTCCCCCACCTCCGGCCTGACTACAGACTGGAAAACGCATGCTTCTGGACAATTAGGAATTACATTTAAATATCCTTCAAATTGGATACTTAAAGATATCGATGGACTTGCATCTGAAAGCGCTTCCATAGAGCTTTATCCTCCGACAGTCTCTGATTATTTAGAAAGTGTTACTGAAAAAGATAGATCTGAATTTGTCATATCGATAAAAAAACTTCCTGAGAGAGCATCGGATCAATTTCAATTATTTGGAATGATTGATGATCCCAAATTTCATCATAAAGATTATGTTTATAGCAAAAAATCAAATAAATCTGAGGAGTCCTATCAAATGACGTACAGAGAGGAGGGTTTGACAATACCCCACATCACAAAAGAATTTGGTAATACTACGGCAGAAAGAGACGCATATTTCATAAAAGATAATGGAGAAATAATTCATATAAAACCAGGCGCTTTTGTGGGTGTAAATAAGAAATTCTATGACATTTTTCTCGATACCTTCAAACTCAACGAAAATACTCTAGTAACCAGTTGCTCTGCGGATAATTATCCTGCCAGTTGGGTAAGAAAACACTTTAGCAACTCGTGGAATCTTCTATATCCAAAAGATTGGAAGGTTGATGAAATTGGCTTAATTGAAGGCCATCTATCCATGAAGGGTTGCTTTAAGAATGATATCTACTATCTGAATTTTGGCTACCCACTGGGAGGGTTTGCTTCGCTTGATGAATTTGTAAATACACAAATATCCGATGCGCCAGAGACCCAGAGGTCTTCCATGAAGCTGACAGATATCACTGTTGCTGGAACACAAGCTAAAAAAGTATTAAACTTACCTTCATATAGCTTTGGCGATAAAATGCCCGCGATCAATAAGATACGACATTCTGTTTTTATCTGGAAATCAGAGAATGTAAACCAAAGAGAAGTCGTTATCCAACAAGTAGGCGGCGAGTCAAATCCGCAGCAAATGGCAGAACTTCTGGATCTGTTTTTGAAGAACATGCAAAATCCTTGAGTTATTTTGTAGATATTGCGGTTTTTTTCTCTTTTGCTTCAGCACTATTCTTAATATCTTCCAACTTCCAAGCTGCAAATGTGCAGGCGGGATAATTTTCACAGCCATAGAATTTACGGCCTTTTCGGGTTTTACGTACAATCACTTTACCTCCGTCTTTTGGACACAAAATATTTGTTTGCTCAACAAGTGTCTTCGTGAATTTACAATCAGGAAAACCACTGCATGAAAGGAATTTCCCAAATTTCCCATGTCTTATTATAAGTGGCTTGCCGCACTCAGGACACTTTTCATCTGTCTCCTCAGTTGCTATCGCAACCCGCTCCGCGTCCCCTGCTTCCCCAATTGCTTTCTCAAAAGGAGTATAAAATGCTTTCATCATCTTGACCCAGTCAGTCTTCCCGCTGGCCACATCATCAAGCTGTTCCTCCATTGATGCCGTAAATGGCACATCATCAATTGTTGAAAAATTGGTGACTAAAAAATCATTTACAGAAAAACCAATCGGAGTCGGAACAAATTTCTTCTCAAGGCGCTCTACATATGCTCTGTCTGTTAGTGTTGAGATGATTGATGCATAGGTTGAAGGCCTCCCAATTCCTTTTTCTTCAAGAATTCCGATAAGCGATGCATCATTATAGCGAGGTGGTGGGAGTGTTTCATGCGGATCAGTCCGGACGGTTTTAAGCTCCAATTTTTCACCGCTTTCAAACTTGGGCAGTTGATTATCCTTCAACGCTAATGGATTTAATTTTAAGAATCCATCAAAAATAAGCACAGACCCGTTTGCCTTCAATCGATAGGTGTTCGATCCCTCTCCTGCCGAGTCTACAATTACGCTTGTTGATTCGATTTGTGCATCAGCCATCTGTGACGCAAGCGCTCTTCTCCAGATCAGTTCATAAAGTTTTGCGTAATCCTTTCCAAGTGACAGCTCGACAGCTGAATTTCCATTCTCTACTTTTGTCGGTCTTATTCCTTCATGAGCTTCTTGCGCATTTTTTTGCTTACCGGAAAAAGACCTTGCTTTCTCAGGCAAATATTTTTTGCCAAATTCTTTATCGATATGAGTTCGCATCTGACTTATTGCCTGAGTTGAAATCGCAGTTGAATCAGTTCTGTGATAAGTTATAAATCCTTCTTCATACAATTTTTGCGCAAGACTCATCGTCCTTTTTCCTGAAAAACCAAATCTTCTTGAAGCTTCCTGCTGAAGAGTTGAGGTTGTAAAAGGAGGAAGTGGTGATCTCTTTACCTGCTTTCTTGTTACATCAGAAACTGCAAATTCTTTACTCTTTAAATCCTGAACTACTTCATGAGCCTTTTTTTCTGAGTCAATTGTTGTCTTACTTACAGTATATTCCCCAACATATAAAATAGATTTTTCAGTGCTTTCAATTTTTTTATTGTTTATTTCTATCAAATCAAATTCTGTTGCTTGTCCTGAGCCTGCCGAACGGATGCCAAGCTTATTTGCGAGCAATACGTGAACAGTCCAATAATTGGACTTGCTGAATTTTTCTATTTCACGCTCGCGTTCTGCAATCAACCGAAGCGCGACACTCTGAACACGGCCTGCAGATAATCCTCTTCTAACTTTACGCCAAAGAATGGGGGACAACTCATATCCAACCAGTCTATCAAGAACTCTTCTTGCTGTTTGGGCATCAACTAAATTTACGTCTACGTCTCTAGGATGTTCAATCGCTTCTTTTATGGCGCTTTCTGTAATTTCGTGAAATGCTATTCTTTTAAATTTTTTATCAATATCACCGGATTTTGAACTTGCACGAAGTGCTGTCGCGATATGTGAGGCTATAGCTTCCCCTTCGCGATCCGGGTCAGTAGCCAATATAATAACATCCGCTGACTTGGAAAGTTTTTTTAGTTCTGCAATAAGACTTTTCTTGTCATGTATTACCTCGTATAGAGGTGTAAAATTATTTGCAACATCTATGCTTAATTTACTTTTGGGCAAATCCATCACATGACCCATCGAAAATCTAATTTCATAATCTTTTCCCAAGAATTTGGAAATAGTCTTTGCCTTAGTTGGTGACTCTACAATTACTAAATTTTTCATGTTATGTAATCTAAATTATACAGTAGTTGTCAAATAAGCACTAGTAACTTAATATTCGTGAGGGAAAATTTAACTTCGTTGTGTTTTCTTGGTACAGAGAAGTGAACACATTTGAATTGAGTCTTTTCCGGATCCACATGCAGGATTCTCTTTGCACTCATACTCCTCTGACTGCAAAAGATAACCTGATTCTCCGACATTATCCCTTAAAATATCAAGATCTTTCTGATTTACCACACCATCATCATTCAAATCTGCAGTTCTCTTATTTGAGCATGCACTAGATTTATTACCAGGCATACAACCAATCAAAGCATTATAATCAATTATGTTGATAACATTATCCCCGCCAGGCAAAGGCGCACTGTCGCCAGCACTCAGTTGAGTGGGAGCTGTTTTGGAAACCTTACTCTCACCAAGTACAAATTCCTTATTACCATCTGGTCCCACAAGCTCCCTATCCAGATATGTATCCATCTGAAGTACAAGCTGGTAAGTCCCGGGTTCGACTGAGCCAAGATCGAAATTATGATTTACAAAATTTCCTGTTGCTTTATCATATGTCAAAAAATCCGATGCATTATGTGACACAGCATTACCTTTTATTATTTTGATCTTTGCTGGACGTACGGGATTTTTTATGCTTACACCGGCTCCAATCCCTTCTAAAGCTATTTCTATATCTGCCTTGGAATTTGATTGTGATTTAACATCTTTTTTTTCACCACAGGGAGCAGGAGCATGTTTATCACTTTTGGGCTTTCTACACTCAGGTGGCTTATGACCATGCAAAAGGTAATGTTCAAATCCTGAGCGCACAGTTCCTTTGGAAACTGCCTCTGCTACATCTGAATTATTGTCTAAATAATATTTCTCATCAAAATCTGCATTGGGATTACGTTTTTCACCCATCCCATGCTTGAGATAATGCGCAAAAGCAGTGTCATTGTTCTTACCATATCCCTTATCCCTTTTAACATCCCTGTACTCACTGAGATACCATCGTCCATCAAAACTCCGCTTGAGAATCATTTCTCCATCAGTTAAATTACCTGGTTTTTGTCCACTGTCTGGATTTTGCCCACCACCATTGCAGGACCAAGTGCTCCCCCCAAGGGTAGAATTACCCCCATCTCCTATATTTATCGCGAAGACATCAGCAGTATATCTCTTACCATCGCACCATTTAGCTGGAACCTGGAAATCAAATCCATGTATACCTGCAATACCATAGGCCTCATTAACATCAGGCCTTAAAAAAGCAGTTGGTCCCGTGTTGTATCCTTCAGCTTGCCCCCCTTCAGGGTAAATGTAAATATGTATTTCTATGCTTGCATTTGATTCATTGGGATCAAATGCCCAACCACGAATCGCATGACCATCATTGTTGTCTACAACTCCCTTTGGGTCATCCTTTGCAGGTGGCGGAGGAGCCGGCTTTTTAACAGGAGAATCATCAGGTCCTGGACCCCCGACTGGAGGATTATCAGATCCCGGATCTGATCCCCCACCCTCAACGCAACACTGAACCGCTGAGCTACCAGGACAATAGCCCGGAGTACGTGACCCGCTGCACCCGCTTGCAAATTGACAACTTCCCTCTCCACTTGGTGTACTGCAGTATTTTCCTATGTGCTGACTATCACCACCGCCGCCCGGATCTGATCCGTTGTTAGAAGGCTGCTCTCCTCCACCCCCACTATTTGCGCAACATTTAACTGCACTACTACCATCGCAATGTCCTCCTTCATACCTAGTACCGCAGCTACTAACGTATTTACAAGTACCTTCAGTGCCAGAATTAAATTGACAATAAGTTCCGATGAACTGATCATCATTTGGTCCCTGAGAAGTATCGTTGTTCACGGGAGGATTTACAGGAGAATCGAGACAGATTGTTTCACCACCTCTTTCTTCGGTATTTTTGCATTCGGGCATGGGTGGTGGTTTTTCTTGTGATGGATACTCAGGAGCACATCTTCCAGGATCATCATCCACACACTCTGCTCTGGATTTAGATATTTGTTGACGTTGAGCAATTTCTGTATTTAGCAAAATAGTGACAATTAATCCCAATCCGATAAATACACCAGCGGCCAACAAAGAAAAATGCTTACGCTTAATTCTGAGGACTTTTTTTGATAATTTCATTCTGACTATTAACTATAACGTTATTCTATACAAATTACTTTGTCAACTAATTCACTGCATAATGCAAGGCTGAGGTGGTGGAGGACGGTTTGGGTCTTGTGGATTCCCCAGTATCCCCTGAATATAATTATTTATCTTTTTAAGAAACCCGCCTACCCATTCTCTGATCCGCTCAGGTGTGCTTCTAGGGTCGAGACAATGATCCTTAGGATCTTGATTTACGGGTGGCGTAATTTTGGGAAATTCTGTCATAATTGGCTGAGCAAATGTAGGCGCTGGAGTCCTAGGACCAATTGTGGGTCCAAGCGTAGGCGTAGCACAAATACTATTCGGAGATCCCCCACATACGAAAGTCGGCACAGGTTGAGCAGGCCCAGTTGTCGCCGTAGGATCTGGGAGGGCTTGTGTTACTTGAGGATTAGATGTAGGTGCAGGATTCGTTTGCTCCTGACATATCCCTGTATTTTTACGGCCAATTTCCGGATTGATTCCGGTCTGGGTATTAATTGCATAAACATAAATATCATGTGACTTCCCATCAAGATATTTGGCAGGAAGTGGCCAATCAAAGCCATGTTTTCCAGTTATTTCATAAGCCTTATTAACATCAGGTCTGTCAACAGGGGTCGTACCGAGATCATGCCCTTTGGCATTTGGATCTCCGTTTTCTCCATCAATATAGACATGCACTTCGATACTTTTCCCAGATTCATCAGGATCAAATGCCCATCCACCAATTTTATTACAGCTGATCTCATCAACCACACCTTTTGGCAAACTATTTCCAACAGCTGATGCTGCGTTAACTCGCCCATTTTGCCAACTGCTTCCCGTACCTTCAATCTTATCTGCTGTTTTTAACAGCCTGTCAACAACTGCCTGGTTGGATGTTCCATATGGGGAAGACCAAATTAGCGCAGCAATTCCCGAGACAAGTGGCGCTGCCATTGATGTTCCCGAAAGATAACCATAACTTCCATTTGCTGATGGCAATGTTGAATAAATATCCTCCCCAGGAGCTGCTATATCAACCCATGTACCATGTGTAGAAAAAGAAGCTCTTACGTCTCTATTGTCAGTGGCAGCAACAGAAACCACATTGGGATACGATGCAGGATAAAAAATCTGATTCATTTCCGTACAATAATTACTTCTATAATTTGAATCTCCACAATTTCCAGCTGATGCAACAATTACCGCTCCTTTATTCCAAGCGTATGCTACAGCTTCTCCAAAAGATTTTGAATTAAATGGATCTCCGATACTCATACTTATTACCTTTGCGCCTTTATCAGCGGCCCAAATAACCGCATCAGTTTCATCCGAGACTTCAATGTCATTTGCATTTTCTGCATCAAGCTTTGCGCTAAGTAATTTACATTCTGGACATGCACCAGCAACACCTTCCCCGTTATTTGTATTGGCAGATACAATTCCCGCCACATGTGTACCATGACGATTATTGGTGAAAGAGTTTTCTATAAATACTTTTTGCTCAATAACTTTTCCGGCAAATTCAGGATGATCAAGATCAATCCCAGTGTCTATGACAGCAACTGTTACCCCGGCCCCCTTAGCTATATCCCACGCTTGCTCGATTTTGACATCAGCATTTGCAGTACCTGTCTTTCCTTTTATATCTTGTCCCGTATTCTTATGTGCCCACTGAATTCCAAAATCCGGATCATTTGGTGTATATAAAACATGACCTATGTAGTCAAATTCTACATATTTAACAATCTCCTCTTTTGATAGTTCTTTACGGACGTTATCCTCTTCACCAACAGGAACACTAATCACTTTTACATTTATTCCTGTAATTGTAGATCGGATTCTTGAACTGTACTTTTCGAGAAGCTTATTAATTTCAGCATCAGGTACTCCATCATTAAATTTTACTGTGATTTGTCCTCTTGCATAATCACGACCTGAGATCAATTCAGGAGTGGGCTTAGGTATTGAGGAGTTATTGTCTGGAACGATAGCATCTTGTCTTATTTGGGGTTTAATAATAATTAGCAATAGCGGGACTAAGATAATAAAAATTATAAATATAGTTTTTGGGCTACTGAAATTGATATTTTTAAAAGTGGATTTAATTTTAGGTATCATACTCAGCTTAATTTAGCGTATTAGAATGATCTAAGTATGTCAACCAAATCACTTATATTTCTTAGGTTTTTATACATGGTGGGGTAACTGTTGGTGGTGTTTGATTTGGATTACCTGCAATGGAATTAAAGAAGTCTTGAAACTGCTGACGGATCTTTGTCACCCAATCGATTATTTTCTGCACAAATCCTGGATCACGCACATCAAGACAGGGATCAACAGGGCCTGGTGTAATTGTAGGCGTGATAATTGGTGATCCAGTCAACCCAGGATCCTGAGTAATGACTCGAGTTGGGGTGTTAGTTGCACCCGGACTGATAGTCGAAGATGGGTTACAGATACTGTTGGGTGATCCACCACAGACGAATGTTGGAGCCGGATTAGTTGGACTGACGCCTGTTACAGTCGGGACTTGAGAGAGTGGCGGACTTATACTTGGCGAGATACTTCCTGCGGTTACAGCAGCCTGCGCATTGATACGTCCATGCTGCCAAGAGGTTCCGGTACCATTTATTTTGTCTGCTGTTGAAAATAACCGATCTACAACAGCCTGATTTGTTGTACCATATGGAGTTGACCAAATCAATCCAATAACTCCTGCAACTATTGGGGACGCCATAGAAGTCCCATCAAGATAACCATACGTCAAACCCGCATTCTGAAACGAATGGGCATAGGTCGGAAATGTTGAATAAATATCTTTTCCAGGGGCAGCAACACTTATCCAGTTACCATAGTTTGAAAATGATGCTTTTTCATCTTTATTGTTGGTCGCAGCAACAGACACCACATTGGGATAAGCAGCAGGATAAAATTTGCTTGTATTATTATCATTACCTGCTGCGGAAACAAGCACTGCGCCTTTTCCCCAGGCATATGCAATTGCATCCCCCATGGTATTATCACCTTGATATCCTCCAAAACTCATATTGATTACCTTTGCTCCGTTATCAGCGGCCCATGTAATACCTGATGCAGCAACTGTATAATAAACAACATTTCGATCTTCAATAACTTTCCCAATCATCAAAGAACAATCAGGGCATGTACCGGCAATCCCCTGAGAGTTGTTTGTGCTTGCACTCAGTATCCCCGCAACATGGGTACCATGTCCAAATTTATCTGTAATTGGATCAACAGTGAACGCTTTTTTTAAGATAATTTTTGCACTTAAATCAGGATGAGACTCATCAATTCCCGAATCAAGCACTGCCACTTTTATCCCAGTGCCTTTTGTAATATCCCATGCTTTATCTGTTTTTATATCAGCATTTGGAGTTCCGGCTTGTCCCCTTATGCTCTGTCCTGTATTCTTAAGCCCATATTGTTTGGCAAATTCAGTATCGTTTGGAGCAAATTGGACACGACCGACATAATCAAGATCTGCATATTTGACAACCCCCTGCTCAATTAATTTCTTTCTGACTATATCTTCCTGTCCAACTGGTACTTCAACAACTTTCACATTAATGCCGGTAATTGTTGAGAGTATTTGGGCGTTATATTCTACAAGAATCGAATTAATTTTCTGATCTGTCATCCCTTCCGCAAATTTGACACTGATTCTCCCCTCTGCATAGTCCCTTCCTGGTGTTAGGGTGGGTTTAGGAACTGGTATATTTTGAGATGTTTTATTTTCCTGACTTTGGTTCACACGAAATTGCAATGATGCAATGATTAGGATAATAAAAAAAATCGAAAATACCGCAATTATAAATACCTTGCTGTGAAAATTAAATCTCAGTATAAAGGCTTTAACTTTTTCAATCATGCTGTGCTTTTTGATTTTATGTTTTATAGCTTATTTAAGCGTATTAGAAAACCCATACCTTGTCAAGAAAATACTGATTGACATTTGTGCACAGGTCAGCACATGGTATACACTTTCGGCAAAAATATATCATCTACAGAAATGCGTGTTTAAGGATTGCTAAGATTAGGTACAGCATGATAGGAGGTGATGTAGATGATAACTGGAATCCATTTGGATTACA
>DATLDE010000016.1:0-15097 GCA_035526025.1 Candidatus Limnocylindrales bacterium
GACAAACTCCCTTTCAGCACCTATCTTCACAGATGCCGGAGATTAATGATAGAATCAGGATAGTACCACCAGTTTTCCTTGACAATATATCTGTAGACTTAGGCCCCTGGAGTGGATACCATGTCCTGGCTCAGAACCGAAACTGAGGATTAGCTGATATCGACAATCGTATATACCATTTTCCCAACTGGTGCTTCAACTTCGATATCATCTCCTATTATTTTACCCATTAGCGCTTTTCCAAGAGGGGATTCGTGGGAAATCTTTTTTTCAGTAGGGTCTGCTTCCCACTCACCAACAAGCGTAAATACTTCTTTTTTACCTTTAACCTGAACAGTTACTTCTGATCCAAGGTCAATCATCTTTCCTTTATGTCCTGTTCCTTCAATGATAACAGCTTGTTTTAGAATCATTTCAAGCTCTTCGATTCTTCCATCTATAAATGCAAGCTCTTCCCGAGCAGCTGTATATTCTGCATTTTCAGAAAGATCCCCCATCTCACGCGCAAGAGATAATCTATCAACTACTTCAGCACGGCGCACATTAACCAGATCATCATATTCTTTCTTGTGATCATCCATTCCTTTTTGAGTTAAATATACTTTTTTATTATTAAGAGTCATATGTAAATATTTAAAAAAAATAAATCCCTCAATGTTTTAATATTTGAGGGAAACGCTTTTTAAGGCTAATTGTGAGAAAGTATAAAGAATATTCATAATTTTGTCAATAAACCTAATTCTCGCATTTTTAGCCTCAATTTAGTAAGTGTTTGCACCCTATAATCATTCGGATTAAACGCTAATACATGATTTGTAACTATTTCATTTTTAATATGTTTGTTAATTAGTAGGATTTGAATGAATCTACATAGTTTCTCAGAAAGCATCTTATCAATAATGTAAAAAAATAATTTTATATGAATAAATTTTTTAGTGTGTATTGTGATTTTTTCAAAACTTCCACCTGCATTGGGAAGATAGTTTTTTATCCATTTATTTACTGTTAAAAAAATTTGGTATATCTCATCTACGTTATGTAATGGTTTTATCTGCAATATCTCATGCGCTGTATACACATCATGTTTTGCTTTTGAAAATGAAATATTTAGTTCATCTATTAAATAATTAACACATACCTTATCTTTTGAATCAATTTCCTGTCTTTTTCTTCTCAAGTTAAGCAGTTGCAATACAAAAAGAATTAACAGACGAGATTTAAAAATTGTATTTCTCTTTGTTATTATAAAAAAATCTATATCATCATCTTCCTCAACATCCCCCATTGCCAAACCACCACTAATTCCTACAAAAAGAACTGAGGGAATATGTGAGATATAAAAAGCAGCTCTTTCTGCAATTTCTAGCTTTTTTGATACTTCCTCACTATTTCTTTTTCTTCTTTCAATTATCTTTCTATTGGTTTTTAAACTAAAATAACCATCCTTTTCATAAATATATTTTTCCTTAAGATCTTCAAGTGCTTTTTCAAAATTATTTTTTGTAATTTTTTTTTCTGTTATTAAAAATTTCCAAAGCTCATCTCTGGTTAATGGAAAGTCAAAAATGTCGCTATATATAATTGAGGTTAAAATTGCTTCCTCGTGAGGGCTAAAATGCGCATTATTGTACGCCATATTTTTCGTAAGCCTGAGAAATACCCTGGTTCAGTGCCTCAACAACTGTTTCGGCAGAACTATTATCGTTTATCATAGCATTGATTGCATTTCCTAAATAATTATTGCTAATTGAATTTATTCCTCCTTCTCCATCATTTGTATCGCTTGCAAAATACGAAGATGATGCATTTTGTAATTGAGATACAAATGGAAATATCATTTCATTGTCTTTTAGCGTTTTTGCCAGTTCCGATCTGGCATATGGTTCTCCAAATTCTCTAGTTTTTGCTACTTCTGCATAAAACTTCTGAGCTGTCTCTTTCTTTTTTAAATATTTTATGAATAACAATGCAGCATCCTGATTTTTACTATTTGACGATATCCCTTCAGACCAATAGCTAGCAAGGGTTGATTTACGCCCTACCAACTGGGGGACAGGATATGTTTTAAAATCCAACTCAGGATTCAAAGCCTTAATTCTAAAAATATCCCAGGAGAATCCTATATACATTGCCAAATTTCCGCTGGAAAATGAAAGAATCGACTCATCAAGAGTATTATCCCAAACACTACTATCGCCTTCTGAAAAAGATCTATAGAAATTTAAAACCGCTACTTTTTTACCAACATTTGCTGATGGGAATTTACTCATATCTATCCCTTGCTGTATAAAAAGCAGGGATAACAAATCCGATACATGGGTTATATTTCCATAGGTTCCAAGCGCTGCTCCTGCAGTTAATATTTTTTTTGTTTCCGGATCTTTTACTGTCATTGAGGATGCTGCCTTAACAAAGGCATCCCATGTCTGAGGAGGAGCAACTCCGGCGGATTTCAATAACTCTGTATTAATAAAAAGTCCTAGCGTGTCAACACCCAAAGGTATACCATAAATTGCTCCATTTTTTGTCATATCTTTTTGAATTACCGGATAGAAATCGGTTTTAAGCTCATTTGGCGTGATAACATCAGTTGGTAAAGGAAGCAATGAATCAGACATCATCGAAACCCAGGAATTATGAAATCTAAAAACATCAGGTCCGGTACCGTTATTTATTCTGGCTAATAGCTTCTCTCTATATTGCTTGGGATTTTGCTTCGTGTATTCGATAGTAATATTTGGATTTTCTTTCTGAAATTCACTAATTAGAGGCTGCATTACACGGGCGTCTTCCCACAGTCCCCACCATACCAATTTTACTTTTTTATTACTTTTGCCTTTGGGTATAATAAGAAAAAATATAAAAATCAAAACTAATAAAATAATTAAGCCAATTATTAATTTTTTGATTATTCCTCCTCTTGGTGGTAGCGGAACACTTTGCTCTGTCTCTTCTACAACAGCATCTACTTCTCCTGACTGAACATCTGTTGTACCTTCAGATACCGGTAATGCGCTGACACCTCCTTCGCTTTCAAGGGGCATGCTACTTATTGGCTGATAGTCTGATGACGTAGAAGCGCTGGACACAGCAGCATCCGATTCCACTCCTTGGGGTGGATTACTTCTTTTCTGAGGATTATTTGGATCTGAATTATCAAATATAACATTATCATCCATAATTGTACTTATTTATAGTATAATACCTTTGGGGAAAATATGGCAATCCTACCTATTAAAAAACAATCCACAAAGAAGTTATCTTCATCTTACAGTAAAGAAAAAGTATCACGCTTTATCAGGGTTTCAATGTGGTTTTTTCTCGGTGTGTTTTTGGGGTTTTTCTTTTTTGTAAGTTTTCTTTATTTTACTTACCGCACAAACTATAAAAATTCTATTTATGAAGGAGTTATTGTAAATAATATGGACTTTGGTGGAAAAAGCAAAAATGATTTAAAAATCTATTTTGCAAAAAAAAATAGAGAAATAGCAAAAACATTATTTGTGCTTAATTCAGCTGAAATATCCGCAACTATTTCAGCCGCACAAATAAATTTTGGCTATGATGAAGACCTTATTGGCGAGCAGGCTTTTTTAATTGGTAGATCAGGAAGCATCTTGACTGACATGAGCATAATACTTCAAGCATATGTTGGAGGAGTCCATCTGCCCCCCGCAACTCATTATAAAGAAGACAAATTAAATAGACTTATCTTGCCAGTTTCAAAGAAAATTGACGAGGCTCCAACCGAAGGACTTTTCAACTTTGAAAACGGCCGTGTTTCAGCTTTTAAGCTCTCCAAAAACGGTAAAAAAGCTGATACCAAACAACTTAAAGAGGTAATTATTGAAAAAATGGAAGAGGTAGCAATAAAAGAAAAACCTAAAACTTACACCATTAAAATTCCTATAAAAATATTGGAACCAAAAGTTTCAACTGACAAAATCAATAATTATGGTATTAAAGAGTTAGTTGCTGAGGGCACATCTCTTTTCCGTGGATCTATCGAAAACCGTGCTTTTAACATAAATCTGGCTGCAACAAGACTAAACGGAACTCTTATTCCACCAGGTGAAACATTTTCTTTTGTAAAATCAGTTGGAGAAATTAATAGTTTAAGCGGATACAAGCAAGCTTATGTTATTTCGGGCGGAAAAACTATTTTGGGAGATGGAGGCGGAGTTTGCCAAGTTTCTACAACCCTATTCAGAGCAGCACTTAAGGCAGGCCTTCCAATAGTTGAGCGCAACCAACATGCATATAGGGTGGGTTACTATGAACAAGACACTGCACCGGGTGTTGATGCAGCTATTTACTCACCTGGTGTTGATCTCAAATTCAAAAATGACACTGGCAAACACCTCTTAATACAAGCATTCCCAGATATGAACGATTATTCTTTAAGTTTCCAGCTTTATGGTACAAAAGATAACAGAGAAGTTATAATAAATGAGCCAGTAATATTGAGCCAGTCACCAGCGCCTGAGCCTGAATACCAAGATGATCCGAATCTCCCAAAAGGACAGGTCAAACAAATAGATTTCGCAGCAGGCGGTGCCAATGTTTACTTTACGAGAACTGTTAAAAAAGATGGCAAGACGATTGCAGATGATAAATTTGTTTCCAATTACCGCCCATGGAAAGCAGTTTACTTACGAGGAACTAAGGAGTAATATATCAATTTATGAGCCAACAACTGAAAGATTTTCATCATTATAAAGGGTCCGATCTTACTAAATTCGAAAAGGTTGAGCGAAGAGTGATCGAACTTATACTAGAATCAAAAATTCCAGATGAGGAAAGAGAAGATGGATTAATTTTTGAGTTAAAACACGCTTCCGGCTGTACTCAAATAGCTAGGATACTCGCTCAAAAAAGAAACTTGGATGTTGAACTTAGCGAAGCGGCTTCAACTCTGCACGATATTTACGTAATAATGACAGGAAAATACTCCAATCACGGCCCACTTGGTGCACCTATAGCTGAAAAAATATTAAGAGAAGTAGGAGGATTTACGGATGATGAGATAAAAATAGTATATCAGGCAGTTGAGCATCATAGTGAAAAAGAAATACATTCAGACAACCCATATATAGAACTAGTTAAAGATGTTGATGTCCTTGATAGCTCTCTTTATAAAAACGCAGAGGGTTATTATCGGATTCACAAGCCACTGGAAATTTTTGAGAAATATCTAAAGCGAATAAAAGCAGTGCGAAAAGAGCTCGGTCTAAATCCCGAAGAACCTTGGCGATAAATATGAACATAATCCCACAACCTATATTTGAAAAAGATTTACAAAAAATTTCATGGATAAAAATTTTGGATCGTGAATATAGCGTACAATATTATGGACTTGCCGTTTCTATTTTAGATTCTGCTAGCTATCATTTCCCTGTTACTTCATTTTCCCAAATAGTTATTCCAGGAGAAGGAAATAACTCTTCATTCTTTATTGATAAATCCTCATGGGATAAACTCGTTGAAGGACTAAATAAAAAATATTCCGCAGATGCTAAAAAATTGGAGAATTACGAAAGACAATTCTTTACTGATGGGAACAATTACTTAGAATTTGCTAAAGAAATTTCAAAAATAGATTTTAAAAAAGTATCAAACAATGAATTACTTTCACTCTTAATTAAATACCTAGACTTAAGAGATCGCTATTCAGTATTTGCTTGGTCCGCTTTTATTTTAAACAACTTTGTTGCAGATCATGCAACAGAAATTTTAGATAAATATATTAAAAAAAATAAATCCGGGGACAAACGACAACAATTTATTGACTCATTGTTTAAGCCTGAAAAGCTTGCTGCTGTTCTAAGGCTTCAGAATATAGTTGAACAACACAAAGGCAATATTGACGCTAAAAAGCTTAACCAAATGTATGAACAATTTAAATGGCTCTCCTGCTTAGATATTCAAAACAACCCTTGGACAAAAAATGAATTCAAAAACCATATAAAATCATTTACTAAAACCCACGTTGAAAATACGCTATCGTTTGAGAAAGTAATAGAAGAATTAAAACTATCTCCCCATGACTTAGAATATCTGAAAATAGCCAAAAGATTTGTTTATATCAAAGATGCACGGGATGACTTCAGACGTGAAAGTGTATTTTATGCAGGTTCATTATATAAAGAAATTGCAAAAAGAATAAATATTTCAATAGTTGAATTGAGCTTTTTACAAGAGTCTGAGATAGAAGATTTTTTATCTGGCAAAAAAACAATCTCTAAGACTGTAATCCAACAACGCAAAAAAGGTTTTGTGCTGTATTTGGACAAAAATAATAAATTGGTGTGCTTGGAGGGAGATAATATCCAAACAGCCTTAAAGGCTTTTAATTTACTCCAACAAGAAGACGTTGTACAAGAAATAACAGGCAGAACTGCATCAAAAGGCATGGTGACTGGAAATGTTGCAATTGTTAAAGGCATTAAAGATCTAAAAAAAGTAAAAAAGGGAAACATACTCGTTGCAGTTACTACTCATCCTGATTACGTATCAGCCATGCGAATATCAGCAGCGATCATTACAAATGAAGGCGGGATTACTTCACATGCTGCAATTGTATCAAGAGAATATGGTATACCCTGCATAGTTGGAACCAAAATTGCCACAACGGTCTTAAAAGATGGTGACTTGGTTGAAGTAGATGCTGACAAGGGAACTGTAAAACTCATAAGCTAATGTATATTAAAGCATTCCAGCAAGTCTCTATGTTCGATGTTGCTGTTGTTGGCGGAAAAGGAGCATCTCTTGGAGAAATGACAAAAGCGGGAATACAAGTTCCGAATGGTTTTGTAATTACGACAAATGCTTTCAAAGATTTTTCCAAAAATGAAGTTAGTACTTTATTTAAAGACGAATTAATAAAAGCATTTGATCAATTAGGCACAAAGCGTGTAGCGGTTAGATCTTCAGCAATTGCTGAAGACTCATCAAGTGCTTCATGGGCTGGACAACTAGAAAGCTATCTAAATGTGGCACAGGAAAACTTGCTTGATTCAATCATAAAGTGCTGGGATTCTATAAATTCTGAAAGGGTAAAAAATTATGCACTTCAAAATAAAGTTCCATCTTCTCAGTTAGTCGTCGCAGTTATTGTGCAAAAAATGGTGGATAGTGAAGTATCAGGAGTCATGTTCACAGTTAATCCGGTAACCAACAATAAAGATGAGATTATGATAGAAGCTGGATATGGACTAGGAGAATTAATTGTTCAAGGAGAAATCATTCCAGACAATTATTTAATAAACAAAATTAAATTATCTATTACAGAAAGCACACAAGGCAGTCAGGAAATAATGCTCATTTATCAAAATGGTGAAAATGAAAAAATTCGCGTACCCGACAATCTTAAAAGTAAACCTGCGTTAAATACAAGCCAAATTATAGAATTAGCAAAACTGGGGAAAAGAATTGAAGATCATTATAATTCTCCACAAGACATTGAATGGGCTATGGAGGATAATAAGTTTTATATTGTTCAAAGTAGACCTATTACCACTTTATAATTCATGACTAAAATTATTAATACCGACCAGGCAATTGATTTATCTCAAAAAATCACAAAAAATGGCAAAACTGTTGTTCTCGTCGGTGGTTGTTTTGATATTCTTCATGTTGGACATATTGCATTTCTCACAAAGGCAAAAAAGGCTGGAGATGCCCTTTTCGTACTCCTCGAGTCAGACGAAAGCATAAAGAAGATCAAGGGACTTAATCGCCCAATAAATACTCAGACAGATCGAGCAATTATACTTGAAAGCCTGGAAATAGTTGATTATGTTATCACCCTACCTACCATTGAAAATGATAAAGACTATGACAACCTGGTAATTTCTTTAAAACCTGCTATAATCGCTATTACCAAAGGCGATCCGATGAAACATCATAAGGACCGTCAAGCGAAACTGGTAAATGGAAAAGTTCTCGTTGTATCTGCCTCAATTGTAAATAAATCAACAACAAGATTGATTAATATTCTAAACGAAATATGAGCTTAAATAAACTTTTTATTATTTTCGGATTAATTTTAGCAATTTTTGCTGGAATTGTTTTTTATCAATTTAACTCCAACAAAGTTACCGATTTAAAAGCCCCAAAAAATACAGTAAGAATTAACAAACAAACGTTTAGTGTTGAGGTAGTTAATACTCCTGAAAAATGGCAGTTGGGGTTATCAGGAAGAGAATCACTTCCAAAAAATCAAGGGATGCTATTTGCTTTCGACAAAAAAGCCTACCACACTTTCTGGATGAAAGACATGAAGTTCTCGATTGATATTATCTTTATTAATGATGATAAAATTGTTTCAATAGAAAAAAATGCAAAAGCACCAACAAAAGGACAAGAAAATCTTCCTTTATACAAATCAGCTGGACCAATAAATAGAGTTCTTGAAATCAATGCAGGGCTTTCAGATAAGCATAAAATAAAACCTGGAGATAAAGTAGAAATTAAACTTTCTAAGTAATATATAATGAGTTAAAATGATTATACTTGGAATTGAAACATCTTGTGACGAAACCTCAGCTGCAATAGTAGAGAAAAAAGGAAATATAATTACACTCCACTCAAACGTTATTTCCTCCTCTTTGGAAATTCATGCAAAAACAGGTGGTATTATCCCTGAAAACGCAGCTCGCGAGCAGATCAAATACATACTTCCAGTAATTCATGAATCATTATCTAAGGCCAAAATTGACCTTAAAGAAATAGACGCAATTGCAGTGACGTATGGACCAGGCTTGATAGGATCTCTTCTAGTAGGAATTGAAACAGTAAAAACAATTGCATTTGTTAAAAATATTCCATTAATTCCAATTAATCATATGGTAGGACACATCTATGCCAACTGGATTGATAATCATGAAATAAGTTTTCCAGTTATTGGACTTGTTGTTTCCGGAGGACATACTGATTTACTACTTATTGAGAATCACGGAAAAATTAAACTCCTTGGAGGAACAAGAGATGATGCAGCTGGGGAAGCTTTTGATAAAATCGCGCGCTTGCTTGGCCTAAAGCCGGTTGGACCAGAGATTGAGAAAGCTGCACAAGCGGGAAATCCCAAAAGATTTAGATTTCCAAGACCTCTTATCGGGTCGGGAGATTTTGATTTTTCCTTTTCCGGTCTCAAGACAGCGGTCCTTAGAGAGACTCAAAATGTAAAAAATTTAGACCCCCAAAATGTTGCAGACATTGCGCTAGCAACACAAGAAGCAATTGTAGATGTTCTTGTTAAGAAAACAATAAAAGCAGCTATAGAACATGATGCAAATACTATTTTAATATCTGGAGGAGTTGCAGCAAACCAATCTCTACGCGATAAATTCTCTGTTCTAAGTTCTCAGTCATCAATAAAATTTTTCGCACCTGCGAAAAAATTATGTACTGATAACGCTGCTATGATTGCGAACGCTGCATGTTTTAATTTCGAGCCAGTATCATGGAATGAAGTAACAGCAGATCCGGAATTATATTTTAATTAGAAGTATCCTACTCTGTTTTTTTATCATGAAAAGAGAGAATTTCTTTTGTTTTATCAACAAGATCGGTTGGTGAAATCTCAGCCTTTACCAGATACCCATAAGCTCCAAGCGCCATTGCTTCATCAACTATTTTATCATCAGTAAGGTTTGAAAGTAAAATTACAGGAATATTTTTAAGCTGTGGATCTGACTTTAATTTTTGAAGTACCTGTACCCCATTCGAATTTGGCATTATCACATCAAGAAATATCAACTTAGCATCGGGATTGCCTTGTGCAAGTAAAATACCCTCATCTCCATCTGCTGCTGGAAGTACCTCATAATTCGCTTTTTGCAAGGTGAATGTATAGATTTCCCTGATTAACTTATCGTCTTCAATTAGGATTATTTTCGTCTTATCCATAACATACACAGTATATTTATATTTTCCGTTATTAACAAGTACCTAATCATGCTAAAATAGTAAATATGGAAAATATTTACCTGCTTATTATTGTGATCATTCTCGGCTTTTTAGCAATAATTTTCTTTTTAAATAAAAAGCTTTCTGAGCTTAATAACAAAAACACTGATCAAACACTACTCGAATGGTTAAAGTCCATGCAGACATCAATCGATACAAGCTCTGAGAGCACTGTACGTACGCTTCAGGAAAACTCCAAGCAACTCAACGATAGACTAGATAAAGCAGCTGCGGTAATCAGAGACGTAGGACATGAAGTGGGACAGATGAGTGAGATCGGGCGTAGCATGAAAGAGCTTCAGGATTTTCTAAAAAGCCCCAAACTCCGTGGAAATATTGGAGAGCAGGTTCTGAAAGATTTAATTACTCAAATTTTTCCCAAAAATAGCTTTCACCTCCAGTACACATTCCAGTCGGGTGAAAAAGTAGATGCTGCAATTAAAACAGATGCAGGTATTTTACCAATTGATGCTAAATTTCCAATGGAGAATTTTCAAAAGCTAGCAAAGTCCAAAAATGAAGATGAGACCAAACTCAACAGGCGGGAGTTTGAAAAAGATATTAAAAAACACATTGATTCAATTGCCAAAAAATATATTTTGCCAGATGAAGGGACTATGGACTTTGCATTGATGTATGTGCCAAGCGAATCAGTATTCTATGAATTAGTAAATATGGAATCCCTACTTGAATATGCAAAAAATAGAAGAATTTATATCGTATCTCCTAGTACCCTTTATGCACATCTCCAAACAATTTTATTATCATTTGAGGGGAAAAAGATTGAACAGGAATCACGTCAAGTTTTCCGATTACTGCGTGCACTACAAATAGATTATGAGAAGGTTAATGATTCGCTGGATACACTTGGCAAGCATCTGGGCAATGCCTCAAATCAATACGTAAATGTGAACAAGAACTTTACTGGGCTTGGTCAGAAATTATCCAGTGCCAAAAACCTGAGTGCTGAAATTAAAAAAGAATTAAAAGAAGTAGTTGATGAACAATTACCGTTAGTTGACGAGAACTAAATTAATTAAACCTATGTCTATTATTCAAATACCAAATCCCCCTTTGATTGCCGCAGCTGTTGGGTTTTTAATTGAAAAAGTGTCTGAAGGCGATATACAAAAATTTGGCCTCGCGCTATTTATTTCTTCTATTATTGTTTGGTCATACCAGGAATTAACAACCGGCGTTAACTTATTTCGAAAACTTTTAGGTGGAGCTGTATTGATCACTTCCTTAATAAGACTTTTTAATCTGCTGCCATAATAAGCTTATGAAAAAACGATACCTGGAAATTGATATGATTCGAGGAATTGCTACATTGGCAATGATTCTCATTCACACCTGCTACTATTTTTTGAGTGACAAATCTGCTCTATTTATCTGGAAATGGGGTCAGTTCGCGGTACCTGCATTTATATTTTGTTCATCATATTTATTTTTTCAGAAAAACAAAGAAGCTCCATCAATTTCATTTAATTATTTTAAAAAAAGAATTGTCCGATTGATGTACCCCTACTATATTTTTCTATTATTCTTTTTACCAACCGCATTTTTAACCAATCCTGGAAATTTTACTGAAAAATATATAATCCAAAGCATACTACTAACTGGTGGAGTAAGTATCAACTGGCTTGTGCTGTTATTTATTTATTTAACAATTATTTTCCCGCTAATTGCTATTTGTTATAAAAGATACAAGCCATTATTAATTTTTTACACAATTATCTCGGTTGCAAGCTCATGTCTTTTAATCTTCTACAAATCTCCAATACCCAGTAAAGATATCATGTGGCTACCTTGGTCTGTAGTTCCTCTTTTTACTCTCTTTTTCGTATTGAACGAACAAAAAAATAAATTTCTAATTTACCTTGCTACTTTTTCAGGACTAGTATTCGTATTAAGTTATTATGCCGAAATTATTGCAAGTCACAATCTGGGGATGTATGAAAATAAATATCCTCCAACAATTTACTTTTTAGCTTACGGCATATTAATTGTAATACTTATATATGCACTATCCATATTAATTCTGCGCAGTAATATACTCACGAAATCCCTATCATTCTTAAGCTTATATTCCTATTCAATTTATTTTATTCATTACACAATACTTGCTATTTTGGTTAAAAACATAAAATATTTTAACTTTAATTGGTTTACTTTTTCAATTAGCGTGATAGTACCTACGATTATTATACAAATTGGAATAAATAGCTTAAGAAAAAAATCATCTGAAAAAAATCCTGCTATAATTGCCAAATGACTAAAGCTATTTTCATTCCAGGAAATGGAGGAGGAACTCCACAAGACAATTGGTTCCCTTATCTAAAGACTGAACTAGAAAATCTGCATGTAAATGTAATTGCATCTGATTTTCCGGATAGTGATCTAGCCAGAGCTAAATACTGGCTTCCTTTCCTGAAAGAGTTGGGCGCTGATGAGAATACAATCCTTATTGGCCACTCATCAGGATCAGTTGCTGCGATGAAATATGCAGAAAATAATAAAATCCTTGGCTCAGTCCTGGTCGGAAGTTACTATACAGATACAGGTGACGAGAAAGAAAAAGCTAGCGGATATTTTGATACGCCGTGGAATTGGGAAGCAATAAAACAAAACCAAAAATGGATTATCCAATTTGCGTCCACTGATGACCCCTGGATACCGATAGCAGAACCGCGATTTGTTCACGACAAACTAGATACCGAGTATCATGAATTTACTGATAAAGGTCACTTCGGAGGAGACTATCACAAACCCGAATTCCCGGAGCTATTAGCTGCACTAAAAAATAAATTAATCCCTCAGATTTAAAAATTTATCAATTCACCTTGTTACTGGGTTCTCCGTTTAAAAAGTTATTAATGTTTTTGACGAACATAGTCATCTTTGCCGCTGTTGCTTCTTTTGTCACGTACCCTATGGGTGGATACATTATACAATTTCTGTACTTACCCAACTGCGTGACTTGTTTAACCGAAAGTTCGTCAGCATGATCTGTAATAAAAGTTATGTCACCCTTTTTTAATCTATTTTCTAAAGCGTCTAAATCAACTAATTCCATAGGTGCCAAGTTGAGGACAATTGCACCGAGCTTGATCAATCCTATTTTTCTCTTATCTATAAATTCTTTAGTTTCAGGGACAAAAGATAAGTTCAAAGACAAAAAATCACTATTTTTTAAGAGCCTATCGGTATCTTCAAATTTTATTCCATTTTTTTCAGCATCTTTTTTCCTGTGCCTTGACCAATAGGAAACATCAGCTTGAAAACCCTTTTTTGCAATTTCAGCTATCCTTCCTCCAATATTTCCAAGGCCTATCACGCCAAATGACTTACCTTTTATCTCAGACCCTGGAACTTTTGGCTCTGAATAATCTCCTTTTCTTGCCTGAAGCTTCATCTGCTCAGCTTTACGTATCTGATCCAGTATAATCCCAAAAGCCAGTTCTGCTACTCCTTCTTTGCTATATCCTGCTATGTTGCAAACTGTGATTCCTCTTTTAGCTGCATAAGTAGTATCTATTCTTCCGTAACCTGTTCCAAGCATTCCGATATATCTTAAGTTTGGTGCAGCATCAATCATGTGCTTATCTACTGTAGCTCCAAGCTTAACAAGCAAGCAGTCTGTCTCCGATAAACTTGAAATAATACCTACACTATCTTTTGGTAATAAAGTTAAAGAAATTGAATATCTTCTCAAAAGTATCCATTCTTTTTCTCCCAAGTCATTTTTCGAGTACCCAATCATTAAGATTTTTTTAAATTTATTCATAGTTGATTTATGTAAATGTTCTTATATTTGAACTGTCATTTGTTACTTGACTATAGGATTATATTACTGTATAATCTATTTGTAAAACTGTTGATTGTTTACATGAACAAACAAATTTCTATAGCACAATTGGTAAATTTAGGACTTGAGGAAGTGGAAGCAGAAATATATTTATTTCTCCTTGAACATGGCTCGAGAACGCCACTTGTCTTGTCACGCGAAACCAACATTGATAGATCAAAAATCTATAGATATGTTGAAAAACTGACACAAAAAAAACTTATAGAAGAGTCGAATACTAAATGGGGCAAAAAGTTACATGCGGCAAGTCCAAAAAACATAGAGCTTCTCATTCAGGAAAAAGAAGATGCTCTTAAATCACAAAAGGAATTGATGCCTGGTCTTATCGAAGGCCTCAGCAACACACCCAACTTTCAACAAAGAGAGTTTGAGGTGAAACACTATCGTGGACAAGATGGACTCAAACAAATGCTTTGGAATCAGTTATCTGCCAAAAAAGAAATTCTTGCGTTCAGCTACAAAAATAAAAATGATATTGCTGGGAAGACATTTGCTGAAAAAATAAGGTCAGAACAGGTTGAAAGGAAAATAATGCTTTATGAAGTTGAAAATGAAACCGATCAGGGGGATTTATGGTATACAGATGTTCCCAATTGGGGTAAATTTTACAAATCCCGTTATATCGAACCCAAAGTTCTCGATATAAAACATTATACGGCAATCTTTAACAACACCGTATCGATCAGTAATTGGTTAGACGGTGAAGAAGTTGGACTCGAAATTATCAATTCTACTTATGCTCAAATGCAAAAACAAGTCTTTTGGAAATTTTGGGAAATTTCTGAAAACTATATTGAAGAGGGAAAACGCATAGAGGCTTCGAAAAAACAAAAAAAATAACCCCAGGAAGAGAGTAAGCCAGATTCTGTTTCTCAATCGCAATTTGTCTCAGTATGATATTTAGTCATTCCGCCCATCCTTTCGGCTAGGTGCCCTCAAGCTTTAGGTACTCGGGTAAAGCGCCTCAAACGTACCAATTCGGAGGTTGCAGCAGGTGGGATTATCCGTTTCAGACTCACTCGTTTCTGTTACTCTCAAATTTGGTTGATTCCAAATCTGTTTTTACTACCGCATGTGAGTAAAGTAGTAAAACACCAGCTATTACTAGTCAGAGCTTATGCTCCATCCCCGGCCTTACACCTGTCTGGACTTTCCTCGACGCTTATTACGAAGCGCCGTAGCAGTCTTCTTCCTAGGACCTCTTCATTATAGCAAATACCCTATAGGAAGTACATCATGTGCCTACAGAGCAAAGCATTT
>DATLDE010000017.1:0-73707 GCA_035526025.1 Candidatus Limnocylindrales bacterium
TAGACAAACTCCCTTTCAGCACCTATCTTCACAGATGCCGGAGATTAATGATAGAATCAGGATAGTACCACCAGTTTTCCTTGACAATATATCTGTAGACTTAGGCCCCTGGAGTGGATACCATGTCCTGGCTCAGAACCTCTTTCAACTCAGATTAAAAACGCCTGCCTCATGACTTCTTATTAGTCCTTTCATTTCCATAACTGACAAGATTCCACCCAATCTCGATGATTTGATTTTTGAGAGCTTAACTATCTCATCAAAATGCCTACTCTCGTTTTCCAAAAGATCAATAATCATCTGCTCCTCTCTTGTGGAGCCTTTGATACTTGCCCGCCCTGAGCTTGCCGAATGGGTGGTACCTTTGGTATCATTAATATTTTTTTCCAATCCTAATTCCTGAATAATTTCTTCAGATCCACTTATCAGTTTCGCGCCTTTTGATATTAGCCCATGCGGCCCCTTTGAAAGACTTGAGGTGATAGGACCAGGAACAGCAAAAACAGGCCTTCCATTTTCAAACGCATCAGCAGCTGTATATAATGCTCCGCTGTCTGCGGCACCTTCTGTGACCAATACACCCTGAGAAAGACCTGAGATAATCCGATTTCTTGATGGAAATGAT
Organism: Candidatus Limnocylindrales bacterium; assembly: GCA_035526025.1. Classification (GTDB taxonomy): domain Bacteria; phylum Patescibacteriota; class Microgenomatia; order Levybacterales; family UBA12049; genus DATLDE01. The sequence goes on from DATLDE010000017.1 coordinate 626, forward strand.
CCTTTTGATGGTGCCTCCCCAAGAGGATACTCTGAAACGATTGCACCACCATTTTCCAGAATAATATTATATATGTTCTGATTTTCGCGTGGATAACAACAATCCACACCACACCCCAAAACTGCGATTGTTTTACCTTTATTTATGATCGTTGTTTTATGCGCAGCTGCATCAACACCCAAAGCAAGCCCTGAGACGATTACAAATCCATTGTTTACTAAGTCCGATGTCAAATCCTGTGTTACTTGTTTCCCATATTCTGTGATTCGCCTAGTACCAACAATGGCAATAGACTTGTCATTCTGAGCGCAGCGAAGAATCTCTATATTGCCTTTGTAATAAAGTACAAATGGTGGTTTTTTAATCTTAGAAAGAAGTTTCGGATAATTTTCATCAGTAAGAATCAAAAACGAAACCCGAGCCTTCTTAAGCTTTGCTTCGTAATCAGGAATCGAAAACTTATTCCGAAATTCTGTGAATTTCGGCGTCCAGGCTTTTCCCAAAACCTTTTCCAGATCTGAAAACGATGCATCCCATGTATTTTTTGCAGTACCAAACTCCGATAAAAGTTTGGTAAATTTACTTGGCCCAATGCCAGAAAATGAAGAAAACCCAAGCCAATATGATCTTTCGCTCATTTTATTTTTGTAAAATATTCTTCAAGAATTTTTTTTGCAATGGGTGCTGCTTCGTTGGATCCCTCCCCGCTTTCTTCATTTAGTACTGTGATAACAATCTCAGGATTATACGCCGGTGCAAAAAGCGTTATCCATGCATGTGGAAGAGTTTCCTCTCCTCCGTGTTGGGCAGTTCCTGTTTTGCAAGCAATTGTAATTTCACGAAGTTCTTTAGGAATTGCAGAACCACTAGCTTCTTTCACTTCCAAAATATTTTTACCATCAATTTTTAACTTTTCATTTTTAACCTTGAATCCAAACAAAGGCCACGCAACTCCAACATCAGGTTTGCATGACTCAATCATGCCCTGCCTGATTAAATCAATAGTTTTATTATTTAATAACTTCTGACTTCTGACTTCTGACTTCTGACTTTTTAATAGGTGTGGCTTATATAAATTTCCTCCGTTGGCGACAATAGCTGTGAACATATTTACCTGAAGTGGCGTCGTAAGTAGATATCCTTGTCCTATTCCATAATGATATGTGTCCCCCAAATACCAACTTTCTCCAATTTGCTTCTTCTTCCAATCCGGATCAGGTACCAGTCCTTCAACCTCCCCACCCAAATCAATACCAGTCTTCTTTCCAAGCCCCACTTCTTCTGCCATGTTGGCCAATTTTTCAACTTTTACTTTTTCGGCAAGTTTGTAAAAAAATATATCATTTGAGCGGGATAAAGAACGAACGACATCTAATTCTCCTGGTTCTGTTTTTCCATAATTTGTAAAATACCAATTTGCAAAAGAGAACTCCCCAACCTTTATTACTCCAGTATCTTTAATTCGATAGCTTTCATCTATTGTTTTATCATTTAATCCAGCAGCTGCGGTAACCAATTTAAATGTTGAACCTGGTGGATAAACACCCGAAATTGCACGATCTAAAAGCGGTTGCCCTATTGAGTCAGTTATAATGTCGCTAGTCTTTTGATAGGCACTTCCTGTTGCAGTTTTGTATGTTTTGTCTCTTGTAAAAAGATTTGGATCATAAGTAGGTATCGAGATCAATGCTAGAATTTCTCCATCGGGCTTGCTTACGATTACTGCTCCTCTCTTAACTTTTTTTGTAGCCTCGTAAGCTGCTTTTTGAATTTTTGCGTCTAAGGTGAGGAAAATATCCTGACCTGAAATAGGATCAGTTGTACCCAGTGGTCTTACTTTCTTGCCCATTACATCAACTTCTATTAGCTGCCTTCCGTCAGTTCCCTTGAGAAGATGCTCATACTGTCTTTCAATTCCACTCTTACCAATCCAGTCAGTCCCCCGATAATCCAAAAACTCACTTGTTTCCAACTCCTCTTTTGAAACTTGCCCTATATATCCAAGAACATGACTCATTGCATCTTTATATGGATACTCTCTATGTGTATCTATTTCAAGATTCTTCTCTCCTCTTGCAAGTAGTGGTAGCGCTTCTTCACGGGATAATAGCTTGCTATCTTTCTCATTCTGAATAACCCTAAATCCAGGAGCATTTTGCACAAGCGGTACGCCGTTTCTATCAAATATCACACCGCGCGGTGCATGTATTATTTGAGTACGGATCCTATTGGAATCAGAAAGTGCTTTATACTCATTACCTTTTACAATCTGTAAATGAAAGAGTTTGGAAAAAAGTATAATGCCTGAAAAGATTAATACAATTGGAAGTAAAATTCCACGAAGTCTCAATTTTAACGGCCCACTTGAATATCTTCTTTTTTTAATTTTTTCTGTTTTGATGTGATCTGAAAAAGCAAAACCTGTTTTCATAATATAAAAATTTAAAGAATTAAGTATTAAAATTTGACCTAGAATTTTGAACCCCAAACTTTAATTTTAATATAGCAAATAGTAGAACAGCTATCGCGCTACTTATTCCGGCAAGTGCCAACCCGTTACTACTTTTATATATCAACCCGTACAAATACGATCCCACAAATGTAGTTACCAACACAAATGGATATGAATCAATCTCATACTTTTTTCTATATAGAAGCACCAGATAAAAAAATAATAAAAAATATATAAAAGTACTTCCCAAAGTTCGGGCTACAAATAGATCAAGCACCATGCCTCCAAAGAATGCCGTATAAAATACAAATGGCTTCTTCATAACTATCAGATAGCAAAGAAGACATATGAATACCAACGGAAGAGAAGTTAATGTCCCCTCAAGTAAAATAGCTATTGAAAGAATTGCAAAAAAAATATAAAACATTTCTATTTATCAGTTAACGGATGATTACAAATACTGTTTCAATTTTGGAAAAATCCACAAGGCTTTTAATCTCAGCCGTTTGAAAAAGACTACTGGCTTTTTTATTAACACTCACCACTTTTCCGACAACCAAATTTGGAGGAAATCCTTTATCATCTTCATCAATATTTCCTTTTGTAACAACTATTTCTCCTTTTTTTATTTTTTCAGAAAGAACCACATTATCAAGAATGATTCCGTTTTCGTTACCTTTTACAACTCCCTGAGTTGATGAATCAAGAATTTTTGCAGTAAAAAAAATATTTTTATTCATAGGCAAATCAACTATAGATATATGTGCTGAAGACTTAGAAATCTTTCCTACTAAATTATCTTTATAAACCACACTGTCACCTTTTTCTACACCATCATCAAACCCTTTGTCGATTATAATTTTATCAATTTTCTGACCGATAACTTTTGAGGGAATTAATTTTCTAAGAGCCGGATTTGATGTCTGGAATTGATCCCTTAGCGCTTGATTCTCCCTAACCAATTCTTTCTGCTTTACAAGTTCTGAAATTAACTTACTATTTTCAACACGTAACTTTTCGATGCCTGATGATTCATCATGATTTGTTAAAATACCAAATGCCACTCTCTGAATTGGTACTGTCCCCTTCTCAAGAAAACTTGTTGGGCCGTTAAGTATTCCTGATTTTGACAAAATAATAAGAAGAATTGTTATAGCAAGCAATATAAGAAAAGTGGGTAAAAAATTCTTAGTCTTGTGCATACGGGTATTATATTGCGTTTACTTATTTATGGCAAATTTGCAGTAGTGATTTATAAATAAAATTATCTTAATCCCCCAATAACTTTCACTCTCTCTAGAAGCTGTTCATTTTCAAGAACTTTTCCTGCACCCCTTATCACAGATGTTAAAGGGTCATTTGAAACAAATACCGGCATATGAACCCTCTCAACCAATAATTGATCAAGACCTGAAAGATGTGCACCACCTCCTGTTAATAAAATTCCCTGCTCGAGGATATCAGGCAACAGCTCAGGAGGCGTCTCTTCAATAACGTCCGCAATTGCCTGAATTATCTTATTTATTATTGGCGATAAAGCCTCCCGTATTTCAGTCTCAGTTAGTTTTAAGCTTTTTGGAAGTCCTGTTTCTATATCACGTCCCCTGACTATCATCACCTTGGCAGCTTTATCTAATTTTTCAAGCTCTACTTCTTCTTCAGATTGTTTTATATTTTTACTTTTTAGTTTTGAGCCTCCGGCAAATGCACTCCCGATTCTTATTTTTATTTCCTCAGCAGTTGCCTCACCGAGCAGCATTCCGTGGCGCAATCGCACATAATGAAGAATCGCCTGATTCATCTCGTCTCCTGCGAGCTTCAAAGATCTCCCAACAACTATCCCCCCAAGTGAAATCACTGCAATCTCTGTAGTCCCTCCACCTATATCGACAACCATAACTCCTTTGGAAGCAAAAATTGAAATTCCCTCACCAATTGCAGCAGCCATTGGTTCCTCAATTAAATATGCTTCTCTTGCTCCTGCTGATAAAGCAGCCTCCCATACAGCACGTCTTTGAACTTCTGTCACAGCAGATGGGATTCCAATCACAACTTTTGGTTTTACAAAAAGACCTGTCAATCGTCCCCCCATCTCATGGACTTGTTTTATATAATGAGAAATCTGTGCAACTGTTGCATCAAAATCAGCGATAGTTCCACCAACCAATGGTCTGACTGTTTCGATAGATGAAGGAGTTTTTCCAAGCATTTTTTTGGCTTCTGTGCCGATTGCGATAATCTTCTTGGTCTTCCTATGCCTTGCAACAACTGCCGGCTCTCTTATAACAATTCCTTTATCTTTTACAAAAACCAGCGTATTTGCAGTGCCCAAATCGATTCCCATATCGGTGCTGAAGAAGCCATAAAAGGAATTCAGTAGGTTCATCGATTCTAATATATCAGCTTGCGGGTGAAATTACCATATGATAACATCAGAAATGAATTTAAAAATTTCAATTTTTAATTTTCATTGAATTTTCAATTATTAAATCTTAATGTTTTAAACATTTCAATTTTATGATTTTCATTGAAAATTTCAAATTTCGAATTGAAAATTAAATTATGAAATATATTAACTATTTAAACCGCGCCATCGAATACTCCTTCTATGCACTATTTCTTTTTGTCCCCTTAGTATTTACAGGTGCGACATCTGAGCTTTTTGAATTTCCCAAAATGTGGCTGACTTTTGTAATAACAATTATAATAGTCACTTCATGGATTACCAAAATGATTCTGCAAGGCAAAATTCACATTCAACGGACTCCGCTTGATATTCCATTAATACTTTTTCTTTCATCTCAAATTGTGTCAACCATATTCTCACTTGATCCTCATGTTTCACTTTGGGGATTTTATTCGCGTTTTAACGGAGGACTGCTTTCAATCATTTCTTATATCTTTTTGTACTACGCTTTTGTCTCAAACTTATCGCTTAAGCAAGTCTTAAATACATTAAAAGTTGGCTTATTTGCAGGCTCTCTTGTGGCGCTTTGGGGACTACCATCGCATTTTGGAATTGATCCAACTTGCTATGTCTTTAGAGGAAGTTTTGACACATCTTGCTGGACAGAGGCATTTAGACCGACCATAAGAATATTTTCAACCCTTGGACAACCAGCATGGCTTGCTGCATATTTCTCAGCTCTTATCCCATTATCTATAGCATATGCACTTTCTTATTCACAAAATAATAAACTAACTTTAGCGATTCAGAATAAAAAATTTATTGGATATTTGATCCTAGCTTTTATGTTTTATGCAGGACTCACATATACTGACACCCGGGGAGGATTTTTAGGTTTTTGGATTGCGAACTTGCTATTCTGGGTAATTGCCTACTACAAAAAAATATTATCTCGTAAAAACTTTTTTCAATATTTTCTCCTAATTAATCTTACTTTTATAATTTTTAATTTCTTCCAGGGAGTACCTATTTCTCAAATATCCCGATTTACATATCCTGAACTGACTAAATCCTCATCCACCATTTCTACTGATCCAGTTTTCAAACCTGCTGCAGGAGCTCTTGGTGGAACTGATTCCGGTAAAATCCGGCTTCTTGTATGGAAAGGTGCTATCGATGGGTGGATTGATCACCCCATTATCGGTACAGGTGTTGAAACTTTTGCATATGCATACTATAAATATAGACCACCAGAGCACAATCTAACATCTGAGTGGGATTTTTTATATAACAAAGCACATAATGAATACCTCAACTATTTAACAACTACCGGAATTCTTGGTCTCGGTAGCTATCTTGCATTTATAAGTTTATTCATATTTCAAACAGGCAAATGGCTCGTAGCATATAGCAAACAGAAAAAAACTAATGAAAAAGCCGAAGACCAAACGCCAGAATCAATAAGCCACATGCTCATATTAGGTTTATTTGCAGGTTGGATATCCATACTAATTTCCAATTTTTTCGGATTCTCAGTAGTCATCATCAATCTCTATTTATTCATCATCCCGGCTTTTGTATTTATCTTGGGAAATTTTTTAAACCTGGAAAAATCATTTTCATTCTCCCTTTCTCCTTTTCGCCCAGCTAACTCTTCACATGCAAAATTAAACCGTTATCAAATTACTCTTCTCATCGGCATGTCTTTAACATCTGCCCTGCTTCTTTTTTCTCTATATCGGTATTGGGAAGCAGATAAAGCATACTCTGATGGATCAAATCTCCACAAAGGAGGTTCTTACCAAAACGCATACCCATTCCTCGTTAAAGCAGTTAGCCTGAAAACAAATGAGCCTATTTATAAAGATGAATTATCTCTAAATATGGGTACGCTCGCTGCTGCATTTTACCTTCAAAAAGACGCATCAAGTGCTGCAATGCTTAAGGAGCAATCAATTGCGCTAAATGATGAGGTCATTGGAAAACACCCAAATAATATCGTATTCTGGAAAAACCGCGTTAGGCTTTTTTACACTCTCGCCCAAGGTGATCAGTCAAACGAAAAAATCTATTATGACCAAGCTCTTGAATCCATTAAAAAAGCGCAGGAGCTGGCACCAAATGACGCGAAGGTCTCATACAATCTCGGTGTACTACTAGGTCAGACAGGAGATATTGAAAAAGCAGTTGAGGTTCTGGAAAATACAGTAAAGCTAAAAGCGGATTACCGTGATGCTTATTACGCTCTGGGGCTTTTTTACCGTGAACTCGCAACTGATGATAATGACTTTGTCACAGACCCTGCAATGCAACAAAAAGCAGTATCAACATATGAATATATTTTGAAAAATATCGACCCTGAAGATAAGCAGGTAAAAAAGTCACTGGAGAGCTGGAAATAACTACTTTGATTTCTATACAGGCTCAACTAACACTATGCTGCTTTTAAAGTTTCGGCTTCAGGTTCAGGGCCCTGTGCTGAACCATTTGCCAATTCATCAAGCCACTTTTCATCTTGATCTGCCACGTTGCGCATACCCTCCACAACAGATTTACAAGCGTCAAAAAAAGCATCATTAACATCTTTCACTGTCTTTGTTTCATCACGCAAAACTTCATCAATTCTTTCACCTGCAATGTTAGCAATCCCTGATTTAAAAAAGTGATCAAAAAATTCTAATTGCGCCAAACCTCTATGTGCATCAAACTTAGGTTCAGGATCTCTTCTTTTTTGCTCAAGTTCTGAAATTTTTTCATCAACTTTCTTGGCATCCCATCTCAATCTTTGGATTCTATCTTCTTTATGCATCAGCCCTGACACTTTCCAGTCCTTGGCTACTTCAGGATTGCGATAAAGAACCCCTGCCCATTTTTCCTGACGTTCTGCCAATTCATCATAGCGTTCAATGGTCTCACTTCGGTCACTTGTACTTTCAAAACGATAATTTTCCTTATCAGTATTTTCACCATAAACGTCTTTTAGTTCTCCGCGCCCCGCTTGTTCTCTTGCTACATCAGCTCTTGCTGAAGGCAATAAATCTTCAAGCATTTTGACCGCTTTTGCTGCCGCTTCATATTTTGGGGTTCCTTCAGTACCATACTTTAATATGTCTTGATTATCATGAAGTTGAGACTCATAAGAGCGAACCATACCATCTGTAATCTCACTCCTATACGCTTCTTCTGTTTGCCTTTCAAGCGCTGCTCGTGAACGTGTACGGTTACTTGCATCCCCCACATCCACTGCTTCTTCACTATCTTGTATCACTTTAGGGTTGGTTGCTTTCTCTTCAGGTGTTAGGTATGCAGGGTGTGTTGGATCATCCCAATCAGCTTTTTTGGGGTCTGCTACTGCAGCAGTTGCATCTTCAGCTCCACCCAGGAGAGCACTTTTTACGTCTACGGGGGTTGATACATGTGAACGGCCTGATCCCTCTGCTGCTGTAGGAGCTAATATTGCTTCTGCAGATTGCTCGGCCGCTGGTTGAATTGATGGTCCTTCTACTCCTTCTGGCATAATTTAATAGTGACCCAAATTTTTTAAGATGTCAATAGATCTGTGCTCTATGCTATAATTCAAAGCATAAAATATGAAAATTGTTCAGGCACCTGATACCGTTTTATCAACCGTTGCAAAATCCGTCTCCAAAGTAGACAAAGCTATTGTCTTATTATTAAAAAATATGGAAGAAGCACTTTCCAAAGCTTCAGATCCTGAAGGAGTCGGCCTGGCTGCCCCTCAAATTGGTAAATCCCTTCAAATTTTTGTAGTAAAAGAACATCCAGAAGCTGAACTTAAAGTATTTATCAATCCTAAAATTGAAAGCTTCAAAGACAAACCAAAAGTAAAGGTTGAGAAAAAAGCTGATACCGACACAGTACCAGCTACCAAAAAAAAGAAAAAAGAGAAGGGTGTTCAACTCGAAGGTTGCCTATCACTCAAAGATATTTGGGGCGTAGTTAAAAGGCATGACGAGGTAACGGTTTCATATCAGGATGAAAAAGGAGCAAAGCATACCAAGACATTTGATGGATTTTTAAGTGTCATCATCCAGCATGAGACAGATCACCTAAATGGAATATTATTCCCCAAAAGGGTTCTGGAGCAAAAAACACAATTATATAAATCAATAAAAAATAAAAAAGGCGAGACTGAATTTGAAGAAATGGAAATATGAAAATTGTTTTTTTCGGTAACACCAAATTCTCCTTAATTGGTGCTAAAATAATCCATCAAAAACTAGGTATCTCTTATGTAATTACACTCCCCGACAGGCCTGATAAAAAGGGTCGACTTACTCCAAATCCACTTAAAATATTTGCTAAAGAAAATAATATCCCTTGCATTTTGGTTGATAAAATAACTTTAGAAAAAATAAATCAAATTCAAAAATTAAATCCTGATTTTCTAATCGTTGAAGATTATGGACTTATATTGCCCCCAGGATTATTAAAGATTCCTAAGTATGCTAGTCTGAATATCCATCATTCGTTACTGCCAAAATACCGCGGCACTTCCCCGGCTCCTTATGCCATTTTAAATGGGGATAAGATTACAGGAGTAACAGTCATAGAGATGAATGACACTGTAGATGCAGGAGATATATTAGCTCAAAAAGAATATTCCATGAAGCCCGATGAAACTACAGAAAGTCTTTTAACTGTTCTAAATAAACTCGGTGGGGAAATTATCATTCCAGTTATAGAAAGCTATTTAGACGGAAGCGCAAAGCCGAAAAAACAAAACGAATCTAACGCAACGCTAACAAAAAGAATGAGCAAATCAGATGGTCAGATAGATATAAAACAACTACAGGATAAGGACAAGCTTGATCGCATGATTCGGGCTTATTTTCATTGGCCCAACGTTTGGACGAGAATGAATATAAATGAAAAGGAAAAAATTGTGAAATTCCTGCCAGGTAAAAAAATTCAGGTTGAAGGTGGTAATCCTATGAGTTTAAAAGACTTTATAAACGGTTATCCGGAAATGGAAGAGATAATTAAAAATCTATTCTAAAGTCTTTGAAGCCATCAAAGCTGCCGCATCTTGACATGCCTGAGCTCTTCTTAACAACTCAATTTTCCTATCAGTATCTTTTTCTCTTCTTTTTTTAAGTGCTTCTTGTTCGAAATATTCTCCTCTAGCAGTTAAAAAATCTGCTGTGTTATTTTGGCCAGAACTTGTAAGAATGTCTGAATCTTTTAATTTTTTACATCCTGCAGGAGTTAAATCTGATTCTTCCAGCCGGACAAGAGCAGATTCTGCACGCAAAACAGCTATAATCTGAACTCTATTTACCCCATTTAATTCACCTCTACCTAAATTACTGTATGCTTCTTCCCTGGATTGAATTGCCTCAGCTTTACTTTCCACTCTGCTGCGGTGCTCATTCCAACCAGTAGAAAATCTTTCCCTCGCAACCCCTGGCAAAGCAGTAGCACGCCGTGCCATTTCTACAATTTTCCCAATTGGCCTTCTCTGACCCTTTTCTGCTCCTGGTCCCATATGGTTTGTATTGTACCAACAATCTAAATTATTGCAAGAGACTTATTTCCAAACTATTATTTCAGATTTTGTGCAATTATTTACGGCAACAGAATTAAATTCAAAGACGGACACAATTCCAATCTCATGCTCTTTTGATTTATCACAATAGACTAACCTATTAATTAAATTTAGCAAGTTTTTGACGACGAAGAAAATTTAAGGAGATATATGCTAAACTCTAGCTAAAACTTTTTTCTTTTGAGGCTCAGACTCAATAATTCTATCAACTGTAACTTGAACTCCTGGCTTACCATCAGGCGTTAAAGCATCAGTCGCTATGGGTGGTCTATATTCGTCGCTTGCTGGTCTCATTGTAAATGGGTGACCTTCCCTGTGCGCAGACCTTTGAATACTTATCAAAGATCCTGCTCCCCATGAAGAAATAATATCATTAGCTACTCCAATATCTGCTCTGCCTCTACTGGCCTCGGTCATAACCGTAGTAACAGCCCTCCATTCGTCCGCAGGTACTACTTTTGAAAATACAACTTTTGCTCGGGTGTCAGCAGATAAATCAAGGTTTGTTTCAGTTGGTCTTACGCTTGTAAGGGCTCTTCTTAACCCTGCAAACACTCCCTTTCGCTCACTCTTCTGTGCTGGTCTTGATTCTACTTGTGCCATAATTGGATGATACACCCGCAGTTTGTAAAAATCAAGTAAGAAGAAGGTAAGAAAATTAAGCGCTTATTGTGGCTGCTGTTATTTGTGGGTCCAGCTTTTCAACTGGTTTTATAGCTTTTTTGATAGTTCTCAGACACTTTGTGCAGAGCTTGAGTTTTCTGGTCTTTCCATCCACCATCAAATTTGCCACGTGAAGATTGGGTTTAAAAATTTTTGCTGTACGTCTTTTTGAATGAGACACATTGTGTCCATACATCACGCCTTTTTTGCAGTTACTACATTTCATTGCCATAGGCTGTTATGATATCATATTAGAAGAAAATTTACAATTTGAAATTTACAATTTTCACTCAAACCTCAATGTCACAATTTTTAAACATTTAGTCATTGAAAACTCAATGAAAATTAAAAACTGAAAATTAAAAATTAATTATGGACATATTAGCAGCAATTATTAATATAGCCATCCTGGTCTACTCCTCAATTCTCCATGAAATCGCGCATGGATATGTTGCTTATAGATTAGGTGATCCTACCGCCAAGTTAACAGGACGAATTACTCTAAATCCCAAGCCCCATATAGACCCCTACATGAGCGTACTCTTACCACTCATTCTGTATTTCTCAACTGCAGGACAATTTATATTTGGGGGAGCCAAACCTGTTCCAGTTGATCCATTCAACCTTAAAGACGGCATAAAAGACCTGGCTTTAGTATCTGTGGCGGGACCTGGAACCAATATAATTATTGCAATTATCGCAAGCGTATTGTCGCATCTGATCTTTCCAGGACTTTCGTTATTTGAGATGGAAGCATCTGGAGTTTTTGGGCTTATCCTTGCAGGTATAGTTCAATGGAATCTAGTGCTGGCAATTTTCAATCTAATGCCTATCCCCCCACTTGATGGATCCAAAATATTTGCGCTTATACTCCCTAGGCGTGAAGCAAATATGTTCTTGTCTATTGGTAACTCAACGGGAATGTTCATACTTATCTTCTTTCTATTATTTCCAATCGGTCCATTCTCTCTGATGGGAATTGTTTCAAATCTTATGAACTCCTCACTTAGGCTTCTAGGATTTTAAACTATATTTTTCACGGAAATGAACCTAAATTCTTACATGAAAACATATTGACAATTTTCACGCTCCCCAATATACTGTACTTGCTCTTTGATATTGGATCTTTGGTTGGATAATTTTTCTCAACAATTTCACAAACCCTGAGGTATCTCAGCGAAAGTTGGGAGATGAGGCGAATTCAAAGCACCGTGGTGCGATGAATAACCTTCCTAATTAATTTTAGCTCGGGAAAATACCAATCAAACCCATATCATAGAGCGCTGAATTTATTTAACTTTTGCACTACGTAATTTTTACAGGCGGGATTTTAGTAAAAGGGCATGCTGTTCAAAAAGTCCTCGCTCATTTTGATAGGATTATCGCTGTTGATAGCGGTGCCTCACATTGCTACAAATTCAAATTAGACCCCGATTACATCGTAGGCGACCTCGACTCAATTGACAAAAATTCACTTAAAAAATTTGAAAAACTCGGAAGCAAAATCGTCCGCTTTCCTGAAGAAAAAGACTTTACCGATACAGAACTGGGAATTGATCTGGCCATAAAAAATGACGCAACCCAAATAAGTATTCTGGGTGGAATTGCAGGCGATCGATTTGATCACATCCTCTCAAACGTGCTGCTTCTTTTGAAGAAAAAATTCGCCAAAGCGCAAATAAAATTTGCAAATGGAAACCAGGAAATTTATGTAGCAAGAAATGAAGTAAAAATTTCAGGCAAGAAAGGTGATACGATATCATTTATACCGATCTCGGGATCTGTAATGAATATTACCTCAACTGGTCTGAAATATGATCTTGCCAATTACCAACTTTCCATTCAGGGAAACCACGGCATAAGCAACGTCTTAACAAACACGACAGCTGCGGCAACTTTTAAAAACAAATCTCTTCTTATAATCCACACGCTCCTTGCATAAAAAATTAGAAAGTTATATATTTAACTTCTGGGGAGCTCGTTAAACGGGCTGAGAGTTCTGATAAATCAGATAACCCAATGAACCTGATCCGGGTAATTCCGGCGAAGTCGCGTTTAACGCGACGAAGGGAAACATGAAAAAACTAATTCTTCTTTTTGTTCTAATTCTTGCTCTTCTTGTGTACTTTGCCTCTTATAATCAATCTCCCAAAAACCAGGATCCAGGAACCACGAGCTTTACTTTGGCACTCGACTGGACTCCCAATACAAATCACACAGGAATATATGTGGCTCTTCAAAAAGGCTGGTATAAAAAGGCTGGACTTGACCTCAAAATACTTCCCTACTCCCAAGTTTCAGCTGACACATTGGTAGCATCAAACAAAGTAGACGCTGGCATCAGCTCGACCGAAAGCATTGTCGCACTCTCAGCAGTTAAAAATCCTGTTATTTCAATCGGTGCAATAGTCGCAAGCAACACTTCAGGAATAATCGTATTAGAAAATAGCGGTATCGAAAGCCCGAAAGACCTTGATGGTAAAATTTATGGTGGATTTGGACTTCCATATGAGGAAGCAGTTATTAAAAAAATAATCCAATCAGATGGAGGCGTTGGAGAATTCCAGAATGTCATACTTAATACCGGAGCAATGCAGGCTCTTGAAAGTCGGAAAATTGATTTTGTCTGGGTTTATAAAGGATGGGAGGCGATAATTGCCGAGCAGCAAGGACTTGAAATCAAGTTTTTTCCTATTACTGAATATGGCATTCCAGATTACTACACACCGACTATTATTACTGGACAAAAACAGATTAGCGGGAGAAAAGAACTATATAAAAAATTCATGAAAGCAACCGCGAAAGGATATGAGTTTGCCAGAACCAATCCTAAAGAAGCAGCCCAGATCTTAATTGACACAACTCCACCCGGCACATTTCCTGAGACAAAGTTAGTATTCCAAAGCCAGGAGTTTTTGAGTAAAGCCTACGCTGAGAAAGGCCAAAAATGGGGACTTCAAAGTAAAGAAAAGTGGCATAATTATCCAGAATTCATGTTCGAAAATAATGCAGTTACTGATGCTACGGGCAAACCAATAACAACATTAGATTTTGAAAGCTTATATACCAACGAATTTCTAAAATAGTGACTACACCAGCTCTATCCGTTAAAAACTTGTCCAAAATATATTCGGAGAATGGTATAAATGCATTCTCCGATCTTTCGTTTTCTGTAAAAAGGGGCGAATTTGTCAGCATAATTGGTCCTTCAAGATGTGGCAAGAGCACACTTTTTGATATCCTCGCAGGCGTAACAGACCAAACATCAGGAACAATCGAAATACATGAAAAAATAGCAACTCAACGGAAAGGAAAATTTGGCTATATGCTTCAAAATCCCCTTCTTCTTCCCTGGAGAACAGTTCTTCAGAACGTAATCCTCGGACTGGATATTCTTCGAGTCTCCAAATCTGAATGCATAAATAAAGCAAAAAGCGTACTTAAAAAATTTGGTCTATTGGAATTTGCAAATCTTTATCCTGATTCCCTATCAGGCGGTATGAAACAACGCGTTGCGTTGATACGCACAGTCCTGTTTCAAAAAGATTTTCTACTACTTGATGAGCCTTTTGGCGCCTTGGACGCACTCACAAGACTAAATTGTCAGATGTGGCTGCAAGATATACTTAAAAAAATAAATCCCACGGTTCTCTTTATCACCCATGACGTGCGGGAAGCAATTTTTCTCTCAGATACTATTTATGTACTCAGTCCGAGTCCTGGGAAAATAATTAAAAAATTTGAAATTGAAATTCCTAGGCCTAGACAAAAAAAATATCTAACATCACAGAATGCAATTAAACTTGAACAGGAAATTTTATCGATTCTTTTTAAGGAAAAAAATTTATGAAACTGAAAAAAATTGCAAATTTTGGACCAAGCATAACCTTTCTTGTTGTAATATTTTTAATTTGGGAAATACTTGCATCAATCAATCAATTAAGCAACAGGCTTCTCCCAGCCCCTTCTAAGATTATAATTGCTCTAATTGAAAATTGGCATATTATTGCCCCTCATGCCTACCAAACAATTTTAGAAACTATAATAGGATTTATTTTTGCAATATTTTTGGGTGTCGGCACAGCACTACTTCTTGAAGTATCTATCCACACTAAACGTACTGTTTATCCACTTTTGATTTCTTCCCAAACAATCCCCTTAATTGCACTAGCGCCACTTCTTCTTGTGTGGTTCGGATTTGGGCTCACTCCAAAAGTCATAATGGTTGTATTGTTTTGCTTTTTTCCGATTGCAATCGCTACTTCTCAGGGATTGTCCTCAACAGATAAAGAACATTTGAAACTTCTTGCGAGCATGAATGCATCTCATTTCCAGATGCTTAGATATGTGAGATTCCCCAATGCTCTTCCACAATTTTTTTACGGACTCAAAATTGCTGCAACTTATAGCATAACAGCAGCGATTGTTGGTGAATATGTGGGGGGCTATCAGGGACTTGGAATTTATATGCAGCTAGCGAGCAATTCTCAGGCAATAGTTCTTGTCTTTGCTGCTATTCTGGTTACCACCATACTTAGCTTGCTGCTATTTGGACTGGTGGTTGTTTTCGAAAGAGTTTGTACTCCCTGGAATAGAGATTGATTACATTCGAACTACTTAGAATATTCATACTTAAGCTTATTGAAGATACTTTCTAGCTGTTTAGCCAACTCCTTTCTTCCCGCTCCACTCTTCAAGAATTTTTCTCTTCTTATCGAATCTGTTTTTAATAAATAAGATTCATAATAGATGAGATGTAGAGGTCTCCTATTTTTTGTAGATATTACAAGCCCGGTTGTATGTTTTTTAAATCTTAACTTCAGGTCCGATGTAGATCCAATATACAGTTTTTTATCCTTGTCGCTATGCAAAACGTAAACGTAAAACATTTATAAATACCCGGTGGTGCGTTTAACGCACCAATCAGCACGCTCTATAAACTCGGTGGTGCGTTAAACGCACCAATCAGCACGCTCTATAAACTCGGTGGTGCGTTTAACGCACCAATCACCGCGTTGAACGCGGTGCCCTCAATGCAAATACCATCGAACCAATTCTTCTCTGGATTTTTAACCTAATGGGCGCCTACGGCCATAAAAGCCAAGCTTAAATGCATTAGTCGTATTGTATAATACAATTATGTTAAAAACAAAGATCAAAATCTTACCATCAGACCGGATTAGCTTAACGCAAGATCAAAAAAACCTAATTGAGCTCGCTTTTGTTAAACAGATCCCACCGGAAGACGCAAAATTCCTGGAAAGAGTCCAAAAAGAAGCAGGAGGGAAAATCCAGCCAGAAGGACAATCATTTGCGAAGCTGAGCAATTACTTTATTAAAAAGTATGATATAGAGTTTGGGATGCTTTTGCTGGCAGCAGTTATGGGTGGAAAAGATCAATATAATATAACAAAGAAATCAATTGAGGAACTAAACGCTAAAAAGAGGATTGATAATCAAAATTAAGAGGGGAAAATCTCCGAAGCATCTATTTTCAAGGCTTTTATAATTTTATATAGTTTTTCGAGAGTTGTATTTATTTCCCCTCTTTCAATCTTTGCGTAATAATTGCTGCTTATTTTTGCTATTTTTGCAACTTCTTCTTGTGTCAAACCAGACTTTTCTCTTGCTGTCTTAAGCTTTTTTCCGAGCTCTTTCTGAATCTTAATATCCATAGATTAATATTATACCATTTCTTAATCAGATCCGAGCCTAAATTAACTGGCATAAATAGCTGGATTTGCTGATTATTTATCATAGAATCATTTGAGGCAGTAATTAAGTTATGATTTGCTTAAAACTCGATACCTGGTGCTTCTTCCAAGCCCTATTCGCTCAATAAGCTTTGCACTCAACAAACGTGAAAGCGCTTGTTTAATTGTTACTTTGGGCATTGTTCCTTTAAGCATTTTATCAATATCCATAACACTTAAATCTTTTTCCTTATTAAAGAGTTGATAAACTTGAAGCTGTTTCTCTGACAATAATTTCTCAGGTTGATCATTGTCCATTATTTTTTGTGCACGAACTGTTTGTTCAGTCAGTACATTTAGAAAATATGAGAGAAAAGGCGTAATGTCCTCATTTTTTGTTTTATGGTTCTTCTGCGTTGCTCGAAGACTAAGATAATATTCATTTCTTGTTTCTTCAATTATTTCGTCAAGCGAGACATATGGAACGTAACTGTAACCGCATTTAAGAAGCAGCAGATTGGTTAAAGCACGACTCATCCGACCGTTACCATCTTTAAATGGATGGATTGCCAGAAATTCAAAAATAAAATTTGCGATAACTAGAAGAGGATGCATTAATTCCTGCTCTAACTGTTCATTTGCCCATTCAATCGCTGCCTGCATTTCAGGTTGAACAAGGTAAGGTGGAGTTAGAGCGAATAATACAAACTGTTCTCCTTCTTTATTTATCATCACTACAGTATTATTAGCTACTTTGTATTTACCTTTATGCAATTGGTCCTTTTCGGAAAAATTAAGTAGAATGCTATGAAATTGTAATATCCAATTTTCTGAGAGCTTGATAGTTTCATAGTTATCAAAAACACGGCCAATTAAATCTGCATAACCTGCTACTTCCTGTTCATCTCTATTCTTTGGGGGTTTGGCGCTAAGACCGCGAAGAAAGCGGTCAATTTCTTCATCAGTCATTTTGGATCCTTCAATTCGGGTGCTTGCACCGGTTGAGGTTATAATAACCCAAGCCTTAAGACGCCTAAGGATTTGTGGACTGAGTTTAAGACCTCCTATCCATGTACCCCTAAACTGCTCGATCTTAGCAATTTTTATTATAACTTCTGGGGTAAACTTGATGCGATTATTTAGTCTATTTGTAATCATATAATCTTATATAACCTCTATATCCAATTGTATACGAAAGTATCCGAATAGTCAAGAGATAGATTGTTTAGCCTTGCTTAGCATTGTAGTCAAAACCGTGAATTAATAGTATTTTTGATCCACATTTCACGTTTATGTTGACAAAATCGTGAAAATATGATAATATATTGGCATATGGCAAAAATACTGAATGCCTACAATAAGATAAGTTCCCTTCGTGAGCGCTATTATAAAGCAGTAACGGGTAAGGAATCTCTCATAAAGCTTCTCTCAGAAACGGAAATCGCAGAACAAGTATATAACTCCAATGCTATAGAAAATAGCACGCTTAGTCTTGAAGAAACAGAAAAAATACTTCTGCAAATAGATTTAGATAGATACATAACAGAGCGGGAAATTTTTGAAACTAAAAATTTGGCGCGGGTTGTTGAATATATAAATAAAAGAGCCAAAGAGCAAGAGCTTACAATTGATGTAATCTTATCGCTTCATAAGATGTTGATTTCAAACATACGGGATGATATTGCGGGAAGATTTAGACAAAGCAATGAATTTGTCCGTGTAGGTAATCATATTGCCCCCAATCCGCAAGAAGTGTTTGGTAGAATGGAAAAAATGCTTGCCACGTACAATGCTGCAAGTCATGAGAATATTATTAAACGCATAGCCAGGTTGCATCTTGAGTGCGAGTACACTCATCCATTTGTTGATGGAAATGGACGAATAGGACGTGTCATTAATAACTATTTGTTGATACGGGAAGGGTTTGTTCCAATTAATATAAAATTTATTGATAAAAAAAGGTATTATGAAGCCTTCAAAGAGTTTGAGGAAAAAGAAGCAACCGCTGTCATGGAGGAGATCGTAGGTAAGGCGCTCACAAATAGTTATCATAAACGGCTGGCTTACTTGGAAGGGAAAAAAATAATTACTCTTGTGGAATATGCAAAGCAAAACAAAATCTCACACTCAAACCTCATAAATAAAGCAAATAGGCAGACAATAGAGTCTTTTTTAGAAAAAAATGTTTGGAAAATTGGTGTTGATTTCGATAAATAGTTAGAGTCAATAGAGAGTTTAGCTTCTTAAATCAAGAAAAGGTTAGTATTTTTAAATATAAAAGTGACATTACTCCGCCTCTTCCCAAATCTCCCCGGTTATCTCATGCTCTTTTACCTCGTCAATCGTTGCAAACCTGATATGTAGATCTTCAGGTTGTTGGTTATCCTCAAGAAGTTTTTTGGTATAGCGTTTTGTGTTAATACGAATTGCTTTTGTAGGACAAATAAATTTAATAGTTGGGAATGGATCATCTATATTATCTTCCCATTCATTACTATAGTAAAACTCAATATAGGTGCGTATTCGCTTGTTGATTGAGTAGGATGGCATGGTAGTTTCAAATATTTCGACTAAGAAGTATTTGCTCTTTGTTACTTTTGATTTAGTTGTGCATTTCTTTACTTCTTCATAAATCAGATTTGGATTGAGATCTAATAAAAAATGGAATGAAGAATTAGGATCTACAAAATCGCTATGTGTTAGTGCGTTGTAGCGAATGTTATTTTTCTCATCATTTATGTTTTGTAAATCAAGGTAAATATCACAGAGTAGAATGCATTGATTGATAAAATTAACTGATCTGTCTTTATCTCTATACAGTTTATTAATAACCATATCAGAATAGTTATCCTGAATTTTTAAAAACCTAATACCATTAATTCCAATTGAGTAGATTGTTAGTTTTGTCCTCTCTTCAAATGTATTGTTTTTAGAAACTTTTTGTATGTAGTCTTTTTCAACTAGATCATTTAACCAATCGATTATTCTTTTGTGGTGTTTGTGTTTAAGCAATTTTTGTATTTGTAATCTATTTAGGAATCTGAATTTATATATTAATCTTGGTATTTCTTGTTGTTTTGGGGTTATGTAGGGAATTGTCATGTGTATTTAGTATTTAGTTTTTAGTTAGTTTGGGTTGTGTATTTATTTATTTTATTGTGTATATTTTTTGATTTGTTTGATATGTTGTTGTTTAGTTTTATTTTTATGTATGTTTGTTTGTTTAATTTGCAGTTACTTATCTTTGCCTACCCCAACACACTCCCTTGTTTGTAAGGGTAGCTAACAATATATTGATATATTTAGCCTCAACTGATTGAGATAACTGTATCAGCCCGCTGATACAGTTATCTGTGATTCCTTATCTTTCCGGGGAGGCTTTTTTTCCATGTTTGATTTTGCTATGCTGCTTCTAATATTTACATTCGGATTAGTAATTTTCACTGCACTTTTACTGTTTACGCTGTTTGCTTTTTTATCTACCTTAGGCTTCTTAACTTTTTTATTTTTTGGCACATCTGTTGCAAATAGCCTATCAAGATATTTCTCAACCGTAGTCATTGGGGTGGCATAATGCTTTCTGGTATAGGTAATGATTTCATCTTTAATCTTTTCGCTTTTTTCAACCTCAATTGGTACAGTTCTTCCTGAGAATGCATCTTCACTCTCATCAGTCGTCACTTTCATAAAGAAGTTAAAGGGTGCTAAGTTTATAATGTCACCCTTCTCAACCTCAGGTTCCAAAAAGGGAAGGATAAATGATTCATCTTCCGGAGATGCCTTGGTACAGACAATAATATGAGCATTGCCTGCAACAACGCGCAAGATATCTTTATCTTTAATCTGGGCAATATTCTGATGAGAGACAATTAATGAAACGTGAAATTTCCGCCCCTCACTTGTAATATCAGCAAATTGAGGAGTTGCAAAATTTTGAAACTCATCAATATATACAAAGAAGTCTTTTCTAGCACTTTCCGGAATTTTGGTTCTTTGGTAGGATGCCATCCAAATAAGTGAGGTTATGATAGTTCCAAAGAAAAAGCTTTGATCCTCTCCTAAATCTCCCTTTGATAGGTTAATTAAAAGAATTTTCCCCTCATCCATAATTTGTTGAATATTGATAGTGCTTTTTTCCTGCAGAAGAATGTGTCTGGACATCTTACTTGAGATAAAAGCTCCAAGGCGTTGAGTCAAGGGTGCTGTAACACTGGACAATTGCATACTTCCTAAAAGCTTAAATTCTTTCTGCCAGAATTGTTTTAAAACAGGATCTTTTAAAGTTATTGCAACCTCTTTTTGATACTTTTTTTCTGTTAAAAGCCGCTGGAGTGTAAAGAAAGTGGGTTTGGGAGTATGAAGTGCAGTTAAGGTAGTATTACGCAGAATATGTTCCATTCTTGGTCCCCAATATTTTTCATCAGCGAGCTTTTTAAAAACAGCCAGGACACTACTAGTTATCCATTCGCGCTCATCTTCAATATTACTAAACTGTATACCGGGCGCGAGAAGATTTAGCCCAATTGGGAAGTCCCTGTCTGATGGATCAAAGAAAATAACATCTTCCTTTCTATTTTCAGGAATGATCCTTAGTAATTCTTGGATCATGTCTCCATGCGGGTCAAGTACTGCTAGCCCCTTACCATTTAACATATCTTGATAAATGCTACTTGTTAAAAGAGTTGTTTTACCAGTTCCTGTTTTTCCAATCACATACATATGTTTTTGTCTTTGAGTAAGGGTAATCCCAATTGGTGAGAGTTCGCCACCATATTGGTTTACTCCAAGAATTACATCAAACTCCGTCGCAGCTTTTTTAAATGAATGAGGAGCAGGTAGTTCCTTACTTTTACTTTTAACCATATCTTCAGTTTTGGTTGTTTGGGTGTAGGGCAAGTGATAGATACTTGATAATTCTGTTACTGAGAGGAAAATTGTGTGCGAAAAAGATAGTAGCCTATTGCCCAGTTGGTAGACAGAAAAGAGTAAGATATATTGTTTTAGTTTTTTAGGAATAAATGATGACAAAAATGTGTGACGCGGAATAATTGCCTGGTACTGCGCGTTATCAAATGTTGAAAGTGTTGCTTGAAACCCCCTTACCCTCTCCCTAACAACATTTGAATTATTTCCGACCACAAGAAGCCGCATGCTTGTTTCAAACATTGGCAGTTGCAGTTTTTCCTGCACTTGTTGAAACAATACTTGTTGAGTAGCGGTTGGGGTAAAGACTTTCTTGGGTTTTGTTTCATAATTATTACGTGGAGTTGGTTGGTTACTGCTACGGCTCAGTGCGATATCAGCAAAAAAACCGATAATTCCAACTAATAACCCAAGAGTCCAGTAAATTAATTTACTAATTACATTGATTGGAAATACAAGAACTGAAAGCAATCTGTTCTTTTGAATAATTGGTGATATATCCTTATTATGCCAGAGAAAATTTAATATTTTGTCTGCTTCATTGATTTTCACCCGGTTACTTGCCTTATCCATTGGGCAGAGAACTAATTGCAGGGAAATAAGCTCCTGTGGCGCAAGCTTGGTCATGTTTCCTGTAAGATACGCAATCGGGTCATGCTCCCTTAGTTTTGTTTGATCTGTTAGGGGTATAGCGAAGTGATTTACCAAACGAAATGTGATTAACCGTGCAGCTTTGCTTGCCGTGAGAAAATCTCGGACTTTAGGAAGTGATTGCGGAAGATAATCAGCTACTTCCTCTATCTCAACACTTGGTAAGTATGAAAGAAGTGTTTTTCGTATAACTGGGGCATCAGATTTAGTTGTATGAATAAGATAACGGATTCCTTCTTCTTTTGTTGCCACAAGCTCAATACTAATTGTTGTTTTGTCATGCAGAAATCTTTCCCAAAATGTTTTTTGGGAAATTAATGAATGCAACTGGGTAAATAGCTGTTCAGTTGCGAATGCCGTCTGAAGTGTTTGTTTGATAGGCTTAACTGAAAGTACAACATTTGAGGCTTTGAGTTTTTTCTTTAACAATAAGTAACGGGTTGTGAGGTAAGCAAAAAGAAGAGTAAATGCAACGGAAGCTACGATAATACAATATATTGGTAAAACAGTCAGAAATGAAGATATTTGCTGATCTGAATATCGCATATATTGAGGAAGGAGAATAGAAGAATAGGCTGTTTTTAATTCATTTATCCGAGCTTGTGTAGTTTGAGATGTTTTAATTGTCTGAGTTTGAGTCGATACTGCAGTTTCTTGCAACGGTGTCTCACATGTTGAGTACCATGTCCCGTCCCCCGTTTTTTTATCATAAATAACATAGGGCTTACACCCTGAAGGTAGAGGATCACCAAGAGAATATGCAAGTTGTTTTGGCATATGTAATCTTTATATTTTGTGGGCGGGATTAATAGCGGGGCAATATTAAATGTATCAGATTGTATCAAATAGTTGGACAAGAAGCAACGAAGACTTAATCTTTTTATTTTGATTGCATTAGTTGCAAAAGCCAAGAAAACAGATTGGGTTGGATTTGAAGTACCAAAAACAGCAACAGGACTCAAACTCCAATACAATGCAAGTTTCTTTAATAATAAGAATATTGTAGTAGATCTGGGAATTTAATTTCAAAATTAAAACATTTCAGGTTAGAGTGCCTATCCTCCGAGATGTTTTTTGTGATACTTCGGAGTCTATCCGCTATTCTTTCCACCAAGGTAATTTTATATTTGGATCCTTAAATGCTGAATCTCTAACGATATGTGGCGCATATCTTTTTTCATACTCTTCCTGGGTGGTAGGCAACTTAACATATTGCTCCATCCTCTTTGCAGTCAAATCTTTTTCCTCAGAAATTAGTTTTTGACCTAGTTTCTTTGCCCGATCATGCCAATCTTCAGTTCTTTCTACGTTGGCCGGGTTTATATAGAGATCAAATAGCTGATTTTCTGCATCCTTCCTTTCACGCTCGGAGATAGGATGTGATACATATTCTTCGAGCAGCTTTGTTCTTGCTACAGAAACCTCTGCTTTATCACTCATATCATATAACATATCCTTCAATTCATTAGCTCCTATCTCACCACTTCGTACAGAATCTATTATTCGCTCCAGAAAAAGGGGATCACTCAACACTCCCTGTTCACGAAGGGATCGTGTGAGGGTTGTAGTATTAAAAAAATCCTTCCCATAAACATCTGCAGGTGTTACCCAATCCGGATCATCAGCAGTTGGATCAAAGTAGGTTACGTCAGCTCTATCTGGTGCACTTACGAAAACAGCGGCATACCATGAATGCCCAAATTTGCTTTTTTCAGGTACTGTTTCACTATTTTGAGCTGTGAGATATACATTTTGCAGTTTTTCCCGAAATTGAGGCATCTGCTTTATTTGATCAAATACTGCGACATTGGCAGCAGCATATTCATAGCACGCAACTTTAAAATCCTCTCCATGCTTCAGTACCACATCAATAGGCGTGCTATCTGTCCTCTTCAACTCAGAGTAAAGAACATCCATCTCTTCTCCCGTCATATCACGAAAATTTGTGTATTGAAAGTTTGCAGAAACAATTGCTGATGATAATTTGATAAGCTGATCAGGTGAGGCAGCATTTATACTCCTTATACCTACAGCAGTCCGTATATCCTCTCTGCTGGATTGTTTCAGAATCCATTTTTGAAATTCTTGCGGATTTTCTATTTTTGAGGGTGTTAAGCCTAGCTCACTTAATGAAGCATCTCGCGCATTAATGAACTTATTGATTTCTTCATTTGGGTTTATATGCGGTATGCTTGTATCGGGCTTGAACTCTCCCAGGTCAGTAAATCTGAAAATAGTACCGCTGGGAAGCGACAGTACAATCGGCATTACCTCTGAATGTTTCCTAAGCTGAAGCGGTCCACCTTTTATTTCAGCTGTGGGCCCAAGTGATAAGGCAGTAAGCGCTACAAGACTAGTTACTTTTTTGCCTATTCTACTTTCCCAAGCTTTAGAAAAACTCTCCCTCCAATTTAGAGATTTTTCTTTTTCTGGTTGTGGAATTCCGGAATCTGCCTCTACTCCTTCTATCATATTGTAATATTATACTATTTTTGATTTCTTTTAGCTTCTACTTACCATGATTGATGGAGGATAAAGTATTATTCATCTATAGGTTTAAGCTATGGCTGTTGCCTCCATCCTTCGCGCAACACCAGCAGAAAAACCTTGTTCCTCGGTATTCATAAAGAATTTATCCGGTTGATTTACTCGTTTTCTCCTGATGGTTCACTATCACTCATGCTGTTTATAATATTTTATCTTAACCTATAGATAACTCACTTTCAATTTGCATATTTCCATTGTCATTCCCGCGAAGGCGGGAATCCAGGAAGTAATGGATCCCCGATCAAGTTGGAGATGACAGAGTGTGAAGTTTTAATTTAGTTTATCTATAGCTTTGCAAGTTTTCTGCCTCAGTGCTTGCAAACAAGCCCCAAATTCATTGATAATGTAATTATGGATGATCCAGATAGAAACTTTTTAGATGAGAATCTTGGGGAAGTAGAAAATGGAGGCTATACTCCCCCCGAGATTGTTGATAAAGAACCGGGTGGCGCCTCAAGCGTAGCAACTAAAGATAAGTTGGTTCATGTAGACTCAGTAATTCAAACTCCCAAGGATAATCCTTTACAAATACTTGCAATAAGACTTCAGATAGAACATGAAAGCATAAAAACAATTATAAACGCAGAGCCTGTTGTTGACCAAGAAGGATTTGAGCGAACCCGCTTCATTGTAGGAGATGGTGTAAGTATTATCTTTCGAGGACGTGAACAGCTTCCGGAATTTCCTGACAGTTCTTCTGATAGAAAAACAGTTGTCCTTACTGTTGATGAAAAACCACTCCAAACATCAGGAGAAGATTTTGATGCATGGCTGGCTAAAATGAATTCAGGGCGAGGCGAACCAGTAAAAGATACGGGGTTTGAAACAGAAATACTTGCAAGCACATCTCCATTGGGAATTGTTGATGCATCTCTGCAACTTATAGACCAGGGAGTTGGAAAGGCTGAACTAAAACCTGATTTGGAAAATTTGCGGCAAAAAATTAAAACGCGCCAAATTGACGATGCCGTACTTAACTTATTCGACCAAATATATGTTTCAGGAGCTGTAGATACAGCGACAGGACTTGTATTCGGAAACAATATGGAAGGAGTAGGAACTCATAATCTATCAGTTGACGGACCTATGCTTGTAGCGCTTGCGCTTGGAGGAGATGAACAAGCGATACGGATTCTGGATCTTAAACGCGAGGTGGTCAATTTTATAGATGAGTCTGATATTGAACTTGCAACCATGCCTGATGGAGGAATTGAGCCAAAAATTAAACCCGGGGAGAAACGTATCAAGCAACCTGGTGAAGCATTAACAACGGATGAAATTGATCTTATCAAAAACGCCCATCTAGTTGCTGCGCACACTACGGGAACAAGACCAGAAGTTACAGACACAAGTACCGGTATTTCAACTGTTCGTCCGACAGGAGAATATAATATCGGTGAAGACAGTCAGTATCCCCGGAGTACTATTCACTGGTCGTTAAATCACGCTGTAGAATCACATATTAGGGGTAACTTCAATGACCGCCCTTTTACAGTTGTAGCGCCTCTTGATGAACTTGCAAGAATGAATGGTGCTCCTGCGGTATTATACGGTGTTGATACATATTTTAGCCTTAATCCAGGAAACGGTCTCAGCATTCCTGAGAACGCTACAATTATAGAAACCCACATGGATGAATCATCCAAATTTATTTCCAAAGAAGGTAACACCGTACGATTACGCGACAGAGACATTACCTCAGAAGACCTAAAAGAATTGGTTGAGTATGTACATGTAAACTTTATACCAGATTATCCGGGTGACGTAGCTTCCCTTATTGCAGGCGATTTAATCGCAACAGGTCAGTTTGATTCACTGTCAAAAAATATGGATAAGATTGATAATCCCACCTCGGAAGACATGGATCCTGAAAACCAGGAGCTTCTTAATCAATGGCGTCCCTTAGTTTCTTTGGTAAAAGCTGAAATATCAGCAAACCCTAATTTAAAAACATCTGAGGGAACCGCGATTGTATTGAAAAAACTATTAAATGGTGACATTCCTATCCAGGAGCATTCTGATTTGGAACCGTTATTAACTGAGGCGACTAGACGTTTTCTGGTAAATAAAACAGTAGAATCATATGGGGGGAAAGTTGTTAAATCAGACGGAAATTCAGCCTATATTGAAGATGAAGCGTTTCGAGAAAAAGAAGAAGAAATTGCTAGCACAATTGGTATCCGCTTAGGAAAACATACTGATTTAGCCGAAGGTAAATTTGAGGATACTTACAGTAAAGCCCTAAGCAAAGCGCTAACAGTTATCCCTAGTGACCAAGAATTGTCAGAATCTTCAGACGAAACCGCAACATTTAACTGGGCGAAATATGACGATAAAGCTATTTGGGGCTCGCTTTACCAAGCTCCATGGCAGACTAGAAGATGGGCAACAAGTATGGGATTGTTAACATTTAGTACCATGCCAACCAGAAGATTGACTAGGGATATTAATGACGATGGCGACTGATTTAATTTGTTGAAATTGTTTATTTAAATAGTGGGTTATTAAAAGTGTCATACTTTATCTTAATATCAAATATTGTCCGAAAAGTGCCATTTAGTGCTTGACAAAAACAGAGAAATTATATAAACTGTCTATATATAGACAGTTACTTAAACACCAATGAAAAACCTGAATAAGACTGATTTAACTAAAGCAACAAAGGAAACACCTACTAAAAGTAATCAACGCTTTGACATAAGCTATTTTCCGCAATCTGAGGGTGTAGCAAACACCCTAAATCAAATGTTTCCCGAACAAGCACGTGGAGATAAGACAGTTCAGAAAGCAAAAGCAATACTGAGCGATAAATATTCAACCGAAGAAGTGAAATCAATGCTTGCATCTTTTGAATATCTTGCAGCTATCTGGCTTGAACAATATGAGGAAAGAGTTTTTAATAAACCTCTAAAAGAGATATTGCAATCTATTAAATAAATATGGAACCACAACCAAATATTACTCAAGCTCAAAATGCAATTCTATATTTAAGAGTATCAAGTGAGGAGCAAGTTGAAAACTTTTCACTGGGTACTCAAGAAGAAATTTGTAGAAGAGAAGCATTGAGAAGGGGTTTTGAGGTCACCGAGGTTTTCCGTGAGGAAGGAAGATCAGCTAAGACTATTACCGGAAGGCCAGAACTTTTAAAATTGTTAGAATTTTGTAGAAGAAATCGTAGGACAGTTGATGCAGTGTTTGTCTACAGACTGGATCGGATATCCCGTCAAACGCAAGACTATTTGACAATCCGTAAAAAACTTTTTGATTATGGCATATCAATTGTTTCAGCTAACGAGCCGACAGGTAATTCCCCGACTGATAAACTCCTAGAAACAATTATGGCGAGCTTTGCTCAGCACGATAATGATGTTAAGTCAGAAAGAACAAAAAACGGATTACGTGCCCGATTTTTATCAGGATTATGCATGGGTAAAGTTCCCCTTGGCTACATAATGCAACATGGATATGCAGTTAAAGACGAAGCAACTTTCGATAAAATGAAAAAAGCCTGGGATCTGATGTCAACAGGTACGAAAAGTTTACAGGAAATGGCAAATATTATGAACGATTGGGGAATTCGCAAAATTGCATCAGGTAAAGAATATAAATTAAGAGCCCAAACAGTCAATAGATTATTTCATCACAAATTTTATACGGGTTTACTTACTTCAACCAAATACCCAGAGGAAGTCAGAGGCCAGCACCAGCCTATGATAACTGAGGAACAATTTTATAAAGTACAGGCAATTATTGAGGGAAGAAACACAAACGGAATGAGTATTAGCAAGAGACTAATGGATAACCCAGATTTTCCCTTAAGAAGGGTTATAAAATGCGGTAAATGTCTTGGGCCCTTGTCGGGTGGCTGGAGTAAGGGTAGAACAAAACGTTATGCTTATTATATCTGTAACAATCGATGTGGAGCAGCATCTATTGCTGTAAAAACGCTTGATGATTCACTTATTCAATTTCTAAATTCAATAAATCCCACTAATGAGCAGCTGGAGGTATTTTTGATGGTTCTCAAAAAGTTATTCAATCAAAGCGTTGCAGGGTTAATGGCTAAAAGAGAGAAAGCAAAACAAGAAATCATAGAGCTAAAAGAACTAAGGCAAGAGCTCGTATTAAAGAATTTGAAAGGAACATATACAGATGATGTATATCAAGAGCAAAACAAGATTATTGGGAATAAAATTAATAACGCTGAAGTTATATTGGGAAAAACCGTATTTGATAAATATAACATTGATGATGTTGATAAATTTATGAAAGATAAGTTTAAGGATTTGGGAAAAACATACTCAGAATCGGAACCAGGTGAGCGTAGAGTACTTCTTGGTTCGATATGTCCCGCTGGGTTGTCATGGCAGGATTTAGGCTTATCGAACCGGCAGTTTAGCCTGGAATATCAAGCTATTCTTGATACTCCAAGTACTGATTTTGCATTAGGTGCCAGATGAGGGACTCGAACCCCCGTAGACCTTACGGTCGCCTCGTCTACAGCGAGGTGCAATTGCCGCTATGCGAATCTGGCGAAATTTCTAAATAAGTATATCAAATTTGAGCCGACGATGGGAATCGGACCCATGATCTAGTCATTACCAATGACTTGCTCTACCACTGAGCCACGTCGGCGCCAACACGTGCTCATTATTTTAACAAATTTTACCTATATTGTCGCTGTGTATTTTTAATGGTTGTCCAAGCTCTATATGTTTGGTAGAATCAATGAACGTATTTGGTTATCAAATACTGGTTGCCGAGATAGCTCAGCGGTAGAGCAGCTGTTTTGTAAACAGCAGGTCCGGGGTTCGAATCCCCGTCTCGGCTCACTTAAGCCTAGCGGTTTATTCGTAAATATAGTATAATACATAGATTATGGCGAAAAAAGGCGAACACAGAATAAAAATTGGACTAGTATGTCAAGGCTGCAAAAGCCGGAATTACATATCAACAAAAAATAAGATGGAGACTCCTGAAAAATTGGTGCTTCACAAATGGTGCAAATTCTGTAAAAAAGTAACGGATCATAAAGAGTCAGAGAAATTAAAGTAAAAGTTAGAAGTCAAAGGTCAAAATTGCAAGTCAAAAGTAAAAAGTATAAAATTAAACCACTTTTGAGATTTGAATTTTGATTTTTGACTTTTTTTATAGGGACGTGGTGAAATGGTTATCACAGCAGTCTCCAAAACTGCTTTTCCCAGTTCGAGTCTGGGCGTCCCTGCATATTGCCTAGTCTTTATTACATAAAATACCAATGGCTACTGAAAAACGAACACCACAAAAAACTCCAGGATATGCGAGTACTAAAGTTCAAAAAAATGATAATTTTAATTTGCCCATAGCAATGTATTACGATTCCGTCTACTTTCTTGAATTGGCAAGAGATAAAACTCATGAACCATTTACGAATAATGAGGAGCGATGTTTACGTTCTGCTTTGTATAGTGGCTTTGGATTTTTTGAGGCAACTCTGAATAGGACTGCCCTAGGCCATGCACAAGCACACAGAAAAATCCTTCCACAAGCAGAAGTAGACATACTTGAAGAAAAAGAGACAATACTTTCAGGAAACGGACATATTGTGCGAAAAACAAGATTTTACCCGCTAGAAACAAGAGTATCATTTCTAACACTTTTCCTATCTGGTAAAGATTTTAACCGCAATAGTGCTTTATGGCATAGATTTATTAAAGCAAAAGAGCTACGTGATACTTGGACCCATCCAAAGCCACCTTTTGATACTTGGTCACTTACACTAGATAAAGTAGAAAAGGCAATAAAAACTTTATATGAAATGTTAGTTGAAATAAGTAATCTAATGGAAATCGAACCTCCATCTTGGATGATGCCTTTTGATAAACTAGTCAATGAAACACGTAAAAGTAGATTACATAGGCAATTGTAATATTATTCTCTTCAGGCTGAGTAGGATTGCTCCTGCCCAGAATAAAAACGAACGACTATCGTATAACCTAACGATTACGGCTATTTATTTAGGTTCGCTATAGCGTAATCTGCCTCTGCTTCGGTGAACTTTTCACCATACTCTGATATCAGTTGACTACGTATACTGGCTGATGACATATTCTGGTCGTTCTGATATGACTTTGCTTTGGCTAGGGCATTTGCGTTCCAGTCTGCTTTTACATTATCTATTGCATACTGTGCGGCTTCTGGCGAAAACTTTTCACCATAGTCTGAGACTAGCTGGTCATAAACCCCTTTCTTAGACATATTCATATTGTTAGCATATGTAGTAGCCTTATTGAGTGCAGATCTGTACTCAGCTGGTACATCTGGCTCCTTGTTTTCACTTGTCTCTACTTGCTCGGTCTTATTAGAAGTGCTATCTTCTGTGCTGCTATTGGTGGCGGTGCTGTTGCTAGATTCATTACCACTACCCGTAGCTCCTATGAGCACAAAAAACACAAACAAACCTAAAACACCCGTAAGGATTGGGTGTCTCCTAAACCATCCTCTTTGGTCGGATTTGCAATGAGGACACTTTGAAGCCTTTAAGTCAATTTCTGTTTGACAACTTTTACATTTTTTCATCTTGATACTTCACCTCCTTTCTTTTTCGTCTTCCGATACAACTATAACTTTCTATGATTTGATGTGATTAAACTCTTATATTATCATTTACACCTTGCAATAAGACTTGTCAAGCAGATAATACTGAATGATTTGCAAAATAGGTACCAACATAGCTGCTTAGCCCCTGCAGAATGCAAAATGATAGATTGCTTTTTTTAAAAAAAGTATTATTATATAAATATGGCGCATGATGAACATCATGAACATCTCGTAAAAGAACTCACCGAGCAGCTGGAGCCGATCTTCTCCAAATCCCCTCAAGCGATCTATCTTTACCTTGATGATGAGCACAAATCCTGCAACAAAAAATTAGCTGACATGCTAGGCTACAAATCTGTTCAGGAATGGGTGGATAATGAATTTCCAATTTCAGATGTGGCAGAAGAAGACCAGGAAAAAGGAATTGAGGCATATATGAACGCTTCGCGCAAGCTAATCGCATCAACGATTAATGGTACTTTGGTAAGAAAAGACGGAAAGAAAATAAAAACAGAAATCACCATGGCACCAATAACCTTCAAAGGAGAAGTCTTCGTCCTCCATTTCATATCTGAAAAAAAATAATAGGCTCCAACATAGTACTTATACCCTGCACACTGAAGCGTCTATTGCGTAACTCCATTAACCTACGTATACTTATTTAGATATGGACCAACAAACTACACCTAGAGAAGATGTGACAGTCGTAAATACTGCTCCGAGTAATAATTCACGTGGTGACAATGGCTATGGATTTTTGTTGTGGGTAGTTGTTTTGGGAGTAATTGGAATTATATTTTTCGTCTATGCCCTACCATACATACAGGGATTAAGAGCGTATAGCGGTGTTCAGGTTAACGTTCCGGATAGCATTGATATATACGTAAAGCAATCAAAGTAAAATAAGCCCTCAATTAAAATCTCCAATTATACTTTTAACCCACCCCCAGATCAATTATATTTTACAAATTAATTTCTCCCATATTTAATTCCTACTGATCTCCCTCCCTAATTATTGTAAAGCTCAGTTGTATAATCTAAAATATACTAAGCTATAGGCAAGAACTAAACCATATGTTGCTTTATTCATTTTCTTTTTTTGTTTTTTTTGCAGTAATATTCATCTTATTCTGGAAAATCCCAAAAAAATTTCAGTGGGTATTATTACTCTTCGCAAGTTATTATTTTTACGGATCCTGGAAACCTGCATATCTCGGCATCATTATCGTTACAACTCTAGTTAGTTATTACTGTGCGATAGCAATCGCAAAACAAAAAAGATATAAAGGTCGCTATTTATTCCTGGCACTATTTGTAAATCTAGGCTTTCTATTTATTTTCAAATACTTTAACTTTTTCAGCATTACATTGAATCAATTAGGAAATTTCTCACTCCCCCAATTTAAAATACTTCTACCTATTGGTATTTCGTTTTACACTCTCCAGATTATTGGATATTTGGTGGATGTTTATAAGGGCAAGGCCCAAGCTGAAACTCACATAGGTCATTTTGCATTATTTGCGGCTTTTTTCCCACAACTTTCAGCCGGCCCTATTGAACGAAGCACATCCCTACTTCCCCAGCTTAAAAAACAACACACATTTAATTACGAACAGGTAGCGAGTGGTGCAAGGTTATTTACACTAGGTCTATTTAAAAAAATGGTAATTGCAGACAATCTGAGCCTAGTCGTGGATCGTGTTTTTAGCTCACTTCCTGACTATAAAGGAGTGAGTCTTATCATAGTTATTATTTTTTACACATGGCAGATATACATGGACTTTTCAGGTTATACCGACATGGCGCGTGGTGTTGCAAAAATGATTGGAATCAATTTAACAGAGAATTTTAATCTCCCTTATCTGGCAACTTCAATTCAAGATTTCTGGAGACGCTGGCATATTTCATTTTCTTCTTGGCTTCGGGATTATGTCTATTTCCCCCTAGGTGGGAGCCGAAAAGGATTACTGAGAACAACAATAAATACGCTAATTGTATTTATTCTGAGCGGGCTGTGGCACGGTGCTGCATGGACTTTTGTGGTATGGGGAATATTGCATGGGCTTGGCGTATCGCTTGAACGAATTATGAAAAAACTTTTTGGTACTCGTGTAAATATACCAAACTTTCTAAAAGTCTTTTATACCTATTGCACGATAAGTATTTTCTGGGTCTTCTTTAGAGCACCAACAATAAGCGACGCGTTATATATTCTCCGAAATTCTTTTGTTGGATTGAAGAATTTTATTTCTGTCAATTATTTATGGGCAAGCATTGAACATCTTTTTGCCTTCAACACTGTAGAAATAGTGATAGTTTTTGGGCTGTTAATTATTGCAATATTTTTGGAGCTACTACAAAGTAAAATCTCTATAATTCAGCTTATAAATAGACAGCCAGCATTCGTTCGAATTGCAACATATGCAATTTTGATATTTTTAATCATTCAGTTACGAAATTCCCAAATAAAAGAATTTATATATATATACGATTTTAAAATATGTTTAGATTTATACTTAAAGTTATTTTTGTGGGCTTTCTTGCACTTATCTTGTCATTTAGCTTTGACATTGCTTATCGACGTACATATAGATTGGAGTATAAACCCCCAAGAAATATATTGATTCCCTCTGAAATTAAGGAAAAATATGAAATAGTCAAACTAGGCAACTCGCATGCAGAAGACGGATTAACATTTGAGAAATATAAAGCAAAATCACTTTCGCTTGCGAGCGTTGCGCAGTCTTTCGAATATGATTTGGCAATGCTAAAAATGCACTCACATCAAATTAAAAAGAATGCAGTTATTGTAATCAATGTCTCCCCTCTTTCTTTCTCACAAAAAAAAGCGAAAAAACAAGATGAAAGCAACATGAATTATTATGATGGCCGGTTAAGTCCTTTCCTGATCCCAAATTTTAAAGCTTCAGAATACATTCAAGTTCAGATAATTCCGTTTGTGCGAACAGGCCATATTTGGAGAGAAAAAATTTCTAAGGATTCCAAGGAAAAATTCATGAATTCATTTGCTGCAGAATGGGAAAAACCACTCAAAAACAAACCTGCTACATCCGCTGCCACTATTCTACCAGAAGCAAAAGAACCCATTATAAAAATCCGGACAAAAGATCCGACATTTAATGTCCAGGAAATACAAGCAGAGCTTAACGCTCCACCTGATTTATCAGATGAAAGACTTGTTGAAAGCATGCACTTCATCTACAATAAATGGTATAAAAGTGGTGACTTTGACCCCAAATATTTCGAAACAAATAGACAAGACCTCGAAAAAATCGTAGCTTATTCTCTAGATCATAACTGGCGACCGATTTTCATCACCATACCAATAAGCCAAGTTTTAATAAATGGTTTGGAAAAAGATTATTTAAAACTCTATGTTTACGACAATTTGGGAAAAATTGATCTCAATGGTATCCCATACCTTAACTTTGCAACAAATTCCCAACTCACCAATAATAAATATCTGTTCAGTAACTCAGATCATCTTAATCAAAAAGGGGCAGCAATCACAAGCTATTTACTATTGCAGCAACTTATAGAAAAAGGGTATTTACCAAAAGAAGTAGACGGATATGACTATAGTGCCAAAATGAAACAATTTTAACCTCTCAACATGTGATTAATTAATTTTTCTGCTTCTGCTTTTTGTTCCTCAGGGATATAGGTATCGAGTAATTTTTTTATATCTATTCCACGGGAATGGATGATTTCTTTATACATTTCAGCACTGTGGCGGATTGTCCGTTGCCCGGTTACGGGATCTACATGAATTAGACCAAATTCCTGCCTATAGCCTTGGAGCCATTCAAGGTTATCAATTATTGACCAGACTAAATATTGTTGAATACTGATCCCCTCCTGCTGCGCTTTCCAGAGAGCCACCAAATGGGTCAAAATATAAAAAGGTCTATACTGATCCCTCCTGTCTGCTACACCATTCTCAGTAATGTAAATAGGTAGCGAATAACGTTTGTGCAAAACTCTGAGTAAATTAAGGAAAAAATCAGGAACAATAGGCCCGAAAAAGTCGCTTATATATGCCCCGGGCTTCACCACTTCACCAAAAAGCAATGGAGGGGCGCCATGTGGAGCAACAACATTCTTCACGAACTTAATGAGATTAAAGTTGAGATAAAAACCGGTATAGAAATTAACACCGATAAAGTCCAACGTGTCTTTAACAGAGTCGACATAATTAAGATTATCAATATGATTGGCAAGGTATGCATATTTATGCTCCAAATAACTATTTTTTTGTTCCGGACGATACCACCTAAAAGCAAATGCCATTGATACCCGCGCTTTAGGGTTATTCCGCTTAATAACTCTATACGCAAGGCGATGTGCTTCCAACATGTTACTCCTCGCACGTAACGCCGCAAATAGTCCAAATTTCTGAGGTGGAAAAAATGGGACGAAATAAGCTGCTTCCACAAGTATTCCCGGTTCATTAATTGTTATCCATTCAGTAACATCTCCAAATTCACTGACTATCACCTGGGTATATTTTTCAAACGCATCAATAATTTTTGAACTTTCCCAGCTTCCACTTCGGGCAATCCAATGCGGCAAAGTATAGTGACTGAGTGTGACCATGGGTTTGATATTGTTTTCTTTCAAATGATCAATTATCTCATGGTATCTTTTAAGCGCATCTTTATTTATTCTTCCCTTTTCAGGCTCAATTCTGGCCCATTCCAGACTCAACCGCTGCACTTGCATCCCAAGACCTGCTGCAAGGTCAATATCTGCCTCAGCCGTTCCTTTTTTCCACCATTGTGGCCCGACTTCACCAGGCTTGATGATATGAGTATGTTTTTTCAGAAAAATATCCCAGTCGCTTTTTCGCTCTCCCGAGTCCCCTTCTACCTGAAATGAAGATGTTGCAGTACCAAATAGAAAACCTTCGGGAAATTTAAGGAATGATGAAGACGGGCCCATATCTTTTTTTAACATTTTAGATAGCAGATTGTAAACTCCATCGCATAAAATTCTTCCTCACTAGTCCTATAGGTTGACTTTGGCATTATTTTTAACTATAATTCTCGCTGATATGACAAGGAGTGAACTCAAACCAATTTCTGGTGCGTTGGGTGACCCAAGTGTTCAGGATGAACCAATTGAGAGAAGAGTTTTACAATTGCCCTCACCATTACTAATCGGAGATCCAGGGAGTTATTACGGCTTTGCGCTCAGAAATCATGCAACAGGTATAATAAATTTTCTGGTTGAGATCAGTAATAAAGTAGCTACTAGAGATGTTGAAAATCCAGTGATAGCAACCTACACATCCCGGCCAATCAGAGACGCAGGTAGAGAATTAGAATATAATACTCAGTTAGCAAAGGCTTTAGTTGTGTCATCTGTAGATCAAGGAATAGGAATCGAAATTGAGGTAGAAGATACTCAAGGCAACGTATGGAAACGTACTCAAGCTCCGGAATCACATACACTATCACATGCGTTAAGAGTAAGATTTAATAAAGTTCGCCGTAAAAAGAAAGAGTCAGAGTCTGCCTCAAGCCCTCTAAAGCCCACCTACAAACTTAAAATTGATACACAACAAAGTGGATATCTTGAAGAATTTATAACTCACACAATCTCAATTGTAGAACCTCTCAGCTTCTCTTAAGAAGAGAGAGCTACTATGCTTTTAGTTCGTAAAAGAAATAAATCAAAATCCCATCCGAATTGGATAAATTATAATTAGCTAATCCTCTTCTCCAGATTTAGTTACTCCTTCACCCGTAATTGGATTTCCAAGATGTCTTCTGCTCACCTGCTTAATTTGTCTTCTGACCTCTTTTTCAGGTCCTGAAATGTTGGCCCCCGTTGCAGCTTCTATACCTTTTAACATTGCCTGTTTTCGTACTAAATCTGCTAAAAAACTATCATTCTCTGACATATATTATCAGTATAGCATCCATTACAAAAACCCACCAGATTTTAATTTGATATAATTACAAAAATGATTAAAGCTGTTATTTTTGATGTAGATGGAGTTTTGATTGATTCGTTTGAGGCCAATCTCAAATTTTACCAAAATTTATTTATGCACGCAGGCCACCCCTCGCCAACGCGCGATCAAATTCTTTCACTATTTCATGTCCCAATGTACGGGACTATAAAAGCCCTCATAAAATCGGAAAATGAAGCTGAAAGAGTATATTTGATAGGAAGTGAAAGAAAAATTCCCTATCCTGTTGATATGGTTAAATCACCTGAGAATGCTGAAATTATTATCAAAAATATTAGCAAAAAATTCAAAATTGGGATTGTAACAGCTAGAGTCAAGATAGGCATATCTGAAATTCCTCTACTTATAAAGCTTAAGAGAGATCTCAATACAATAGTTACTTACGAGGACACAAAGGCACACAAACCTGATCCCGAACCGCTTATTCTTGCCGCTAAACAGCTAGATCTGAAACCAAAATATTGCGTATATATTGGTGATTCTCTTTCAGATATACAAGCAGCAAAAGCCGCTGGAATGAAATCAATTGCATATCCTCACCCGCTTGACGGAGCAGATGCGTGGGTATCATCATTTGATGAATTACCGGATGCTATACTAAAACTATGATTTACTTAGCAGGCGACAAACAAGGTTATGATGCTGTAAAAATAGTCTCAGACTTTTTGGATTCAAAGAGAATCTATTATCAAAACTTAGGAGTCAAATCTTCTTCAGAAGATTTGAAGCTTGAAGACATGATTCCAAGTGTAACGAAAAAAGTCCTGGAGGAAGAAAATAATATAGGTATTCTTTCATGCGGAAGTGGAATAGGCGTTGAGGTAGGAGCAAATAAATTCAGTGGAATAAGAGCGTGTCTGGCAACCAATGAAAAAATCGCAGAATGGGCAAAAGTCTATGATAACTGCAACATCTTATGCCTTGTGGGCTGGAATCCTGACAAAGCTAATATCGAAAAAATAGTAAGTGCTTTTCTAAACTCTGACTACGATGGTTCTGAAAAGAGATTGAAAATGTTTGAAGAATTCAACAAATGGCACTAAATAATAGCATCAACAATGCCTTTTGCTATTTCACGTTTTGAGTTAAAGAGAATTTTTTTGAATTTTCCGTTTTTTAACACAACTATAACTTCATTTTCATCCGATTCAAACCCACGATCAGATTTTGAAACATCATTTACAACTACTACATCCGAGTCTGACTCAGTTAATTTAATTTGTGCTTTTTTGATCATTTCAGAATCAGACAGGCCATATTCTGCCTTAAATGCAATCAATTTTATTTTTGGATTGATTTTTTTTATTTGATCAACGATCTTGATAGTTGGTTTTAGTTTTAAATCAAATTCATACTCACTGGAAATTTTTCCCTTCACACTTTTTTCTGCTGTAAAATCAGAAACAGCAGCAGCATGGAACATTATGTCAGCATTCTTTATTTCATCAGTTAATATTGAAAAAAGGTCATCTAATGTTTCAAATATTCTTTCTTGTATTAGATACCTTGGTTTTACAGAGCCTTTTGCCCTCAACAATATGACTTCAGCACCTCTCAAATAACATTCTTCAGCTAATGCAACTCCCATTTTCCCAGAACTTCTGTTGGCAAGATACCTAACTTCATCAATTTTTTCAATTGTTCCCCCGGATGTAATTATTATTTTTTTCCCTTTAAGTGATTTTCCCTTTTTAAACTGAAGCATTATTTCTTCGGCTATCATATTTACATCCTCCAACCTCCCCGGACCCGTGTATCCGCATGCAAGCATTCCCTCGGTCGGCTCAATAATTTGATAACCAACTTTTTTAAGCTGCTCAACATTTTCCTGAACAAGCGGATTTTGCCACATATTTACATTCATTGATGGACAAATAATGATG
Organism: Candidatus Limnocylindrales bacterium; assembly: GCA_035526025.1. Taxonomy (GTDB): domain Bacteria; phylum Patescibacteriota; class Microgenomatia; order Levybacterales; family UBA12049; genus DATLDE01. The sequence goes on from DATLDE010000017.1 coordinate 39,992, forward strand.
GGAGCTGTCATGGCAAGGGACGTAGTAGTCAGAAAGTCTGAACATATTCCATGTGCAAGCTGCCCAATAATATTTGCAGTTGCGGGAACGATTACCATCAAATCAGCACTATCAGCAAGCTCTATATGTTCTACTTTTCTTTCCTTCAAAACATCATGATAATCAAAACCTTCCTCAAAAAGATCAACATAGACTTTATTTCCAGAAGCTATTTCGAACTCAGATGAATCTATCATCTGTGTCGCATTCTGGGTCATGATCACAAACACGTCCAGATTCTGCTCTTTAAGCAACTTAATTAGATCAACTGCTTTAAATGCTGCAATCCCACTACCAACACCAACGATAATATTCTTTTTCATAAATGCAATTATAACATCAAGTTACATTTATCGTGTTGATTTCAAAAAAACATATTGATGAATTTCTGCTATAATCACCTATTATGAAACGTAAAATTTCAGCTACCATGTCTACCCAACATCCAGACCATGCAAGTGTTCCTTACTGGCATGATAATGAATTTATCAGCACCAATTTAGAATCAAAAGAAACATATCTTTCTTTCTCAGAACTTGGAATTTATGAATACAAATGGGACTGGGAAGGAAAATTGGTTGATGAATCAGTTCTTGAAAGACTTTTTGGGGAATACTTCGAATTCTTCAAAAAAAATCCACTTGGACAGCAGACTTATCTGACATTTAGACTTCCAAATCCAAAAGTCGAGACAGAATTCAGAATAGGACGTGCATTTATGAATCTCGCAAGCGCTGCATCAGTTGCCAAACATTTTGGTCTTCCGACACCCCCACTATTTGAGGTAATTTTACCAATGACTGCAGATGCTGAGTCAATCATTGAAATCCAAACAGCATATCAAGACATCCATTCTCTTAAGCATCCTCTATATCGTCTAGAAAAGATTTTGACCAACCCGAGGGTAATTCCATTATTTGAAGACGTTGAAACGATTATCAACTCAGATAAAATAATTGAAAAATATGTTGGACTTTATGAAAAAGAATTTAAGAAAAAGCCGGCACGGATAAGACCTTATGTAGCCAGATCAGATCCAGCATTAAATTTCGGGATGATCCCAACTGTAATTGCGATAAAAATCGCGCTTTCGCGATACAGAATTCTTTCGAAAAAACTTAAGATTCCTTTTTATCCGATCATAGGCGCTGCAGTCCTCCCGTTCCGCGGCGGAATTGATCCCCTGCACATTAAAAAATTTGTGGATGAATATAAGGGAATACGAACTACAACTATTCAAAGCGCGTTCAGGTACGATTTTGATAAAAAAGATGTTATAGAAGCTGTAAAGTATCTCGAAGACACGCTTCCGACTCTCAAAGCAGATATCATTCCTGAAAAAGATGAGAATATAATGATTGATCTTATACCCTTTTTTGAAAAAAATTACCGTGAAACAATTGAAAAAATCGCACCACTCATAAATAAAGTTGCTTCATTTTTACCGCGTCGCCGTGAACGGGTTCAACACATCGGACTTTTTGGATATTCAAGAGGAGTCGGGAAAGTGAAGCTTCCAAGAGCAATTGGGTTCACTGCAGCACTTTATTCAATCGGTGTTCCTCCTGAATTTATAGGCACAGGAAGAGGGCTTAAAAATGCTAAAAACCTAGGGCAACTTGATACTGTCAAAAAATACTATAAATACCTCGCAGAAGATATGGATCAGGCAGGAAGATTTCTCAATCGGGAAAATTTAGAAATCTTGAGCAAGAAGTCCCCTGTTTGGAAAAAAATCACAGAGGACATTAAAGATGTTGAAGATACCCTAGGAATCAAACTCGGCCCTGTTACCAAAGAAGAGCACGATCACCAAAAACTCACAACCCAAATTTATAAAAAAATCGAATCAGGTGAATCGCCAACAGAACTAATTGTAAAATCAGCACTCATTCGAAAAAGCCTGGGATAAAAAAAATTAGGTTATTGCTAAATTCCATTAGTTTTATTAAAATTTATCCAAATGAAGCACCGTATAGCAATTGTAAATGATGACGTAGATTTCATCGACGCGATGAAAATGCTTTTAAAAGAGTTTGGAGACTATGAAGTATTTGTCATTCACGAAGGAGAAAAAGCTTATCAACGCCTCAAAAAAGAAAAACCAGATCTTATTATTCTCGATATCCGGATGGACAGTCCACAAAGAGGATGGAGCATACTTGACCTACTAACACTTGATCCCCAGACAAAGGACATTCCTGTAATCATATGCACTGCTTCAACACTTGGTGAAGATAAAATCAACTGGCTCAAAAAACACAATGTTCACTCTCTCAATAAGCCATTTGAGATAAATGATCTTGTGAGTATTATTAAAATTACACTTATGCCCCCTGACAAACCCAGTCTGAAATAACAACAATAAATTTTAAAAAATGAAAATAAAGGTTGCATCGTGAGCATAACTTGACACAATTACTTTTTATAGGGTAGTATTTTAATAGATGAAGAAAAAGTCAGTACAGCGAAGAAAAATTAAAAAAAGCAACAATACCCCGTTTTTACTTACAGCCCTAGGAATTCTTGTACTTTTAATATTTGGCATATTTAGTTACATAAATAACCCAGGACTTGTTGAGGTTAAAGGGACAGCAACCGGCAACACTGCACCAAGTGAGGTTATAGTGAAGTATAGAAAAGGTATAAATGAAAATGATAAAGAAAAAATTCGCATTTCCCGAAAAGGCTTGGTAAAACAGAGAATCGATAAGCTCAATTCTGAGGTAATAAAAGTACAGGTTGGAACGGTTGAGGAAGCAGTCGCAGAATACAGCCAAAATCCGCTTGTTGAGTATGCAGAACCCAACTTTAAAGCTCATTCTTTTTCGATATCCAATGACGCCTCACTTTCTCAGCAGTGGGGACTGTTCAAGATAGATGCAGCAGAAGACAACAATCAAAGCGCATGGGACCTCAACACAGGATCTTCATCTGTGAAAATTGCCATACTGGATACTGGAATTGAGGAGTCTCACTCAGATTTAGCAGGAAAGGTCGTAGGAAGCTTTAATTTCACGACTACTATGAATGCAACTGATCTTCAAGGTCATGGAACTCATGTTGCAGGAATAGTCGCGGCTTCGACAAATAACGGCTCAGGAGTTGCCGGAACTGGTTACAACTCAGTTCTGTTAAATGGTAAGGTTCTGGCAGATGATGGATCGGGATATCATTCCTGGATAGCCAATGGAATCATCTGGGCCGCAGATCAGGGAGCACAAGTTATCAACATGAGTCTTGGAGGCACATCGTCTTCTATTACTCTTCAGGATGCTATAAATTATGCATGGAATAAAGGCAGTGTTGTAGTTGCAGCGGCAGGTAACTCTTCAAGCACTGTCGAGTCCTACCCAGGAGCCTATCCAAATGTCATTGCAGTTGCCGCAACAGATATAAATGATCTCAAAGCAAGTTACTCCAATTATGGCTCGTGGGTGGATGTAGCTGCCCCAGGTTCATCAATTTACTCAACTTATAAAGGTAATTCTTATGCATCCATGTCCGGAACCTCTATGGCTACACCTTTTACATCAGGAGTCGCAGCACTCATTTGGTCCAAAGGAATTTGCTCGACAAACTCATGTGTCAGAGACCAGATTGAAAAAACTGCTGATCCTATCACAGGTACGGGAACTGATTGGGCATATGGAAGGATAAATGCTTACAAAGCCTTGTCTCCCCTTGTGACTTCAACTCCCACCCAGCCAACACCTACCCCAACTCTCGCCCCCATCATTACTCCAACACCTACATCAACAGCTCCAACTACAACACCAATTCTTACCATGACTGTATCTGACATTGCCATGTCTTATGTCAGAGAGCTATTTTCCCAACGCAGAATAACTACGGCTATTACTGTATTAAATAAGGATTCAAATGCGGCTATTTCATCTGCAACTGTAAATGCAACTATTACATCTCCATCAGGTAAGGTATCTTCTTACTCAGGACTGACCAATTCACTCGGTAAAGCAACATTTTCTCTCCGCTCAAAAGAGCTGGGAACCTTTACTACAAAAATTGTTAGTGCTACAAAATTAACCTATACTTACCAACCAACTATCACTAGCCAATCAATAGTTGTGAGATAGAATAAACTCATTTTTTATATAAAATTTACTTTTAATACAGCTTGCCATTTATCAATCATTTTATATCTACTATAGGTTGCTAATTCGGCCTTTTTTTGTTATAATATTCTGATGTTACCCATATCAGAACATGACCGCTCCCGAGAAGCCAATCGTTTTAGAACTACTAACCCTACCAGCTTCATGGAAGAAAAATTTGGTGGTAGAAAAAGCTTAGGGATGAAACCTCATGATGCATTAATATTGTATGCGTCAGACAGAGGAATTTCCCCCAACGTAGCTTTCGGAGTATATAATTATGCAAGACACTGGAACTTAGACAGAAAAGACCACTTAGGCGCTACTGTCCAGTTCATGGACGATTTATATACCCTTACCGGAAAACCTGACTTCTTTAAATCCCGATCGTTTAATTATATCTCAGAGGATGAGATGACAAGAGCATATCAGCAAGCACTTGGTAATGCAGATTTTATGATAAAGCAGGTAGGAATGGGCTTATTCACAAGAGAAGATGAGAGTGCTCGATCTATAGTATATAGAGCTCCAATTAATGGAACAGACTTTATACTGTCATGTAAGGGCGGAGCAGGTGCAGGCACTTTTTCGCTTGATTTTGCAATAGGAGTGGATAAAGGTCGAGCAGCAACCAATACATCGGGAGAATTATGGCGGACCGGAATTGACACTGAAGGAACTGAAGATGAAAAAGGCAAAGCTGTAAGAATCATACGCACAGGATCAGCAGTTAAATTTGATCCTGGTAAAACAGAAAAGTTTGCAGAATTTAAAAAAGTCTTTAAAATCACGCCTCCTAGAGCGCTCGCATTCTTGACATTATACCTTGCGCATAGCTTAGGCGCTGAAAAAGTTAAGGCATTAAGCACAACAGGTGCTATAAATCTATCTTCTCTTAGAAGATCCAAAAACCCTTACGATTACTCCCAATTATTTGAAAGTGTAGGATTTGAACCAGGTGCTGAAAACTGGCATACAATTCCAAATTTTCAAGACAGCTTTTATTCAACTATTGAAACTAAGCCCGATAATCCAAATGGACTACGCTCCTATGAAACAACGGGAATGCATGAGGTACTTGAAGCTTTTCAAAACTTACGAGGGTCAGATGGAAAACCTTTCCCAATAAAAATGGGATTTGACGAGGGTATGCCCGCAACAGAGAGAGTATTAGCTGTTTTCAAAACAATCCACGGGTGGAGATAACTATAAATTACTTATAAAATAAAGGTCATCCCCACAAATCTGTTTTTGAAGTTCGGAGGTTTTTGAAGTTGAGCTTACTGGCTTTTCTTATTGTCTCCTCATCAAATCTATATCGTATTAACTTTGCAGGGACTCCACCGACAATGCTATATGGCTCAACATTCTGCACAACAACTGCTCCAGCAGCCACTATAGCTCCACGGCCGATTGTAACCCCACCAAGGATTGTAGCCTTGGCACCGATCCACACATCATCCTCTATTACAATTGGTCTTATTTCCGGCTGCTGAAGTAGCATTGGCTTTTTGTAATTATCAAAATTATGATGAACTGAAGCAAATAGACAATATGGTCCGATCATCACATAATTTCCGATCTTCATTCCAAGAGGTGTTGAAAAGTTGGTATGATGATTTATAAATACCCATTTCCCCATCTCCATTTTACGATAATTTTCAAAAATTACATCCTTCATCACAAATATATGCTTCTTGTAATTTCCAGGCTTCAGCCCAAACATAGTGGACCTGATACGAGCTGCCCAATATCTCATAGAGATTATAAAATCAAATATTTTAGGAATTGCGATAGCTAATCCGTACATTACATTCTTGGCCATATGACCAAGTGCCCATGCAAAACCTATGCCAACAAGTCCCATTACGCGGAAGTGATAACTCAAATATAAAATCAGAGCAGTACCTAGTAGATTAATCACAAAAAGGCTTTTGATTTGCTGCCTTACATTAAGAATAGTCAAGCCCAAGTAGTTAAATGCTACAGGTATACCTGAAAGCGCCAATATATGAAGAAATCTGATTCCTTCAACTGAATACTCTGTGCCGAAGACAGAAAGGATAAGATTCCCAAAAAACACAAGAATCAGAATTGCCGGAATCATTAGCATAAATATCAGCTTTAACGCGCGTCTCGTATTCTTTGAGAAACTCTCTTCATCGTTTGAACCTTCAGCAAAAAGTGATTGAGTTGTTGCGTAAGGTATCGTGTACAAGAGCTGTGCAATCATCATAGAGATATAAAAATAGGCTGCTGTTTGGGGATTAATGGAATTGGTAATAAGAATGGGAAGTATCAATCCAGGTGTAATTCCCAATAATCCAACTAAATAATTGATAAAGGAAAAAGAAATCATTCCTGTTAGACTTCTATTTTTAAATTTGGGGATAAAAGTGAATCCAAATTTCTTAATAAGTACATAAAACGCGACCACAAGCCCACTTGAAAGTGCCAGAGCCCAGGCTATAAATATGCCTATTGCTCCAAATTTGATAAACAAAACTGGAAGACCAATCTTCAAAACAGAAACCAAGAGATTTTTTAAAAATACATATTTAGCTGACCTGAGTGCTAAGAAAATGCTTTCCATCAGAAAATCAATTGAGGCTGTAATTGTAAAAAGAAGAAATATAAATGAAGTTATATAACTTTCCCGTACAAAACCGAGCTTTGGTGAAAAAACATTTAGAAAAATCAGAAATATTGCAGCACTTAGCGCTGAAGCAATTGCAGTTATTATAAAACTCCCGGTCAATAGTTGGTTTTGAGATTTGGATTGAGGAAGAAAACGAATAATACTGTAATTAAGACCCAAAATGCTTATATTCATTAGAAAAAGAAGTACGGATATGAGTGCTGTTGCAAGCCCAATTTCAGCAGATTTATAAAAATGTGTTGCTATCAGCCAGAAAAAAAACCCACTTCCAGAAACAATCAAGGTACTTACCATCATATATAAGGAGTTCATATATAACGGATCCTTACGAATTAGTAACGTTTTAGATATAATTTTTTTAATTTTCTTTAACATATATAGTGCTTAAAACTATCCTATAACTATATCATATTAGCCTTCAATTTGCAATAGTTAGTATCCTAGATATACCCTCTAAATAAACAATCTATAATAAACCAAGCTCCCGCTTATAATTCACGTCTTTGTGTGCTAAAATATATTATGATCTTGATCGTGGACTTTGGATCACAAACCGCACACCTCATCGGAAGACGCCTCAGACAGCTTGGAATAAGGACCGAATACGCGAATCCGGAAGATGCACTGACACAAACTAAAAAACTAAAACCCAATGGCATCATTCTCTCAGGTGGCCCGGCATATATCAGTCAGGATCCAACACTCACAGTTGATAAAAAGCTGTTTGAATTGGATATCCCCGTACTTGGTATTTGTTATGGCTGGCAGCTAATTGCGCATCTTTTGGGAGGAATAGTAAAACACTCCAAAAAAGAATACGGACCTGAAGAAGTTATATTTGACAAGCAAATCGGAATCTTCAAGCTTCCAAAAAATAAGTTCACTGCTATTCTTTCACACGGCGATACAGTAATCAAGCTACCAAAAGGCTTTGAGGCCATAGGCCGAACGCAAAACGTTGAATATACAGCAGTTGGCAACTTTGAAAAAAATATTTACGGTGTCCAATATCATCCGGAGGCAACGCACACAGAATACGGCACTGAGCTTCTTCAGAACTTTGCTGAGTTGTGCCGGGAAACGCTTGACCCAATTGCTCTAAATCCTGAAAAAATAATTGAAGATATTAAAAAAACAGTTGGTGATAATAAAGTCATAGCAGCAGTATCAGGTGGGGTTGATTCAACGGTTGCAGCATTTTTGATAGGTCGCGCAATTGGCAAAAATTTGATACCTGTTTATGTTGAGTCAGGACTTATGAGAGCTGATACTGATAAGCTGGTAACACATATTTTTACTAAGCTAATTCAAGCAGATTTAGTGATCATAAATGCAAGAAAGCTTTTTCTTGACAGCTTAAAGGGAGTTACAGATCCTGAGCAAAAAAGAAAAATTATTGGAAAACTTTATATTGATATCTTCCAGGAGATTGCAGAAAAGCATAAAGACGCAACTTTTCTGGGACAAGGTACTATTTACTCAGATGTCATAGAATCCAAAGGTTCCAAAAACGCAAGCCACATCAAATCCCACCATAATGTCGGAGGTCTCCCAAAAGAATTGAAGCTCAAACTTCTTGAACCTAATCGCAATTATTATAAAGATGAAGTACGTGAAATAGGCAGAATTGCAGGTCTTCCTGAAGAAATAGTCATGCAGCAACCATGGCCAGGACCTGGACATGCAGTCAATATCATGGGTGATGTTACTGAAAAACGCCTCTCACAAGTCATGCAGGCTGATAAAATCGTAGTTGAAGAAATGCAAAAAGCAGGACTTTATGAAGCTGTTTTTGAATGCTTTGCTGTTATGACAGGCTCGTTCTCAACTGCAGTAAAAGGAGATGGAAGAGTCTATGCAGAAGTTGTTGCTATCCGCTCATATGATTCAGTAGACATCATGACCGCCTCATGGTCCAAAATCCCCTACGAGGTGCTTGCGAGTATGTCCAGTAGAATAGTAAATGAAGTCCCTGATGTCTCACGTGTTGTATATGACATCACCTCCAAACCCCCAGCCACTATGAGGTGGGAATAGAATTAGGATTTTTCAAAAAGCATTACGAATCTAGCTTCAGGCCTTGCACTATCGGTGTACCAATCTGTATTATCCTCTGGAATCCACTCATATACACTTTGCAGATTGAGGCCTACCCTCTCTGCATCTATTTCCATAGATAATTGATCTGTAGCATAATAAGGGGGGCTTATCTTTGTGGTTTTCTTGTCGCGCATAAGTCCTTCTGCGTGCCTAAGATAATCAGATTGACTATGGATTCTTGTCCAATGTGGCATTGTGCTTCCTTCTTCTTTGTAATAAAAGGAGCTAGATTTATCAGGATATGCCGAAACTATTAACGCTTTGCCCCCGGGCTTTAATATACGTGCAATTTCTTGAAATAGCTTAAAAGTATCAGGAATATGTACAATTGCGTCCTTCATATGAACTCCATCAAATGAACTATCTGGAAAAGGGAGTTTATCGGCCAACGCTCTAACTCGTTTTCCCTTAGCCAACCTCATTCCGTCCATAGAAAGGTCGGCTCTTACAGCTTGAATCCCCAAGGATGTTTCAAGATAATCTGCTGCTTCCCCTTTACCACTAGCAAGATCTAAAACTTTAGGAGATATCGAGGAAACCCTTAGAAGATTTCCAAATGGATTTAGAACAGATTTAATATAATCCGGAGAAGAATGAGCTCGATCGTACAATTCGCCTGGGTATCTATCTAGCACTTCAGTTTTTCTCATAATCAATAACAAGCCTTCTTTAAAGAAAGAATAATGTCACATTATAACAGATAATTAATGCGGTAATCATCGCTGCAAATTTGTGCTATTATTCACATATGATCTCAGTAGTTATCCCCGCTTACAACGAAGAAGAGCATATCGGAAAGTGTATTGAATCCCTTATTCATCAAAGAATTTCACAAGATTATGAAGTAATTGTCGTTGACAACAGCTCAACAGACCGCACATTTGAAATTGCATCCAAGTACAAGAATAGACTTAATTTAAAAGTTCTCAAAGAACCTAAAAAAGGCCGCGGTCAGGCACGATTTACCGGCTGCCGTGCTGCAAAAGGTGAGATTATCATGTCTCTTGATGGAGATAGCATGGCGCCCGTTGACTGGATTGAGAAATTGATAAAGCCCCTTTCTAATCCAAAAATCGTGGCTGTTACGGGAACAGGAAAGATAACTGATTGTTCACGCCGCATAAACATAACATTTAATATCGCACAACCATTGTCTATGGTCGCTTACAGCATGATTTTCAGGCATTATTGGCTTACAGGATTCAATTTTGCAATCCGTTCTGAGATCTATAAAAAAGCTGGCGAATTTGATCCAAAAATTAACAGTAATGAAGATACAGATCTTGCATTCCGAGTAGCAAAATTTGGCAAAATTAAATTTATAAGGTATCCAGTAATTGTTTCTGGCAGAAGAGTTAAAAAAGGGTTTGTAAAAGGTGTAATGCCATACATCACAGGTTACATAAAACACCATGCTCTAAAACTCCCACCCTATTTAAGTGACCCCCGCTAAATTCTTACTTGACTCCCCCCCTAAATCTTATAAAATAACTGTGCACATGGGGGAAAGAGAAGGTCCTAGATCTCCTAGGAGGAAAAAGCACAGACTAAGAGCTGGACTAACTGCTGGTGCAATTCTGGTTGCAGGTGCTGCGGCCGCCAGACATCTTCCCGATAATGCAAACGCTGATGTATATTACAGCAGGTCCGCATCACCTTCAACAACACGGAGAGTAATATTTGAACCAGTAAAAGTGATTCCTGATGATATACCGCCTCAAGGAAATGAAATTCCACCTAAAACCGTAGAGATCGGAAAAAAAACTGAATATACAAACGTCAAGGGGACTTTCGTATCAGTTGACAAAAGACCCTACATTACATTTGTGGTAATAAAACAGGAATCAGGCGATTTCCTCCGGTTGAATTTCTGGGATGAAAATACAAAAAGCAATAATAACCCCACAGCAAAATACCGTAATGGCTCTCATGGATTTAAACGTGGACAACAAGTAATTGTAGAAGTGCCAACTGGAAAACTTAGCCAAAAAGACAAAAATGCATATGAGAAAAATATGCTTGAACAAGGCTGCACGCCTGAAGAAACTCAAAATTTGATAGCAAGAACACCTTATTCCAACCGAATTGTTCTCGTGGAATATCCTAAATATGAATTTAGAACTGAAGATGAATACCTAACAATTAACTCAAGAGGAATAAAACCAAATTCCAGATCCAATCGATAAATTATATTATTTATTATTCCAATAGCCCACTTCTTATCTAGGGATTAATTTTATTGACATCAACAGCGTCCCTTGTTATTATGAGCTTGTTTTATGGGTAGAAATTCAGAATCAGTCGCCAGGAGAAGAATTCTAAAAAGAACTATTTGCGCAACAACTGCATTTGCGTCACTTGGTGCAGGTACAGCAGTTGTTAGTTTCGTGAACGCTGAAGCTAGACCTACACCTGCTTACGCCTCCCCGTTCTCAGAAAAAAATAGTAGTGCTCCGCTGTCAACAGACAGTACCAAGCCAAGCACTACTGTTACCATATTTGAAAAACCAAACATGTCCCCTACTACTTCGGAACCAAAACCAGTTGCAAAACCTACAACTACCTCAACTACACGCCGTGTTGTTTCTCCCTCTTCGCCTGCAACAGGCGGGGATATACCTGCCAATTATTTAACTTATTATAGAAGTTCCGGCAAAACCTGCATTGGGTTAGACTGGTCAATACTTGCTGCTATTGGTAAAGCCGAAACTGATCATGGCAGGAATCCCAATACTAATGATCGGAATTCTCACGGAGCATTAGGACCTATGCAATTCCTAGAAGGAACCTGGGAAGCATATAAAGCAGATGGAAATAACGATGGCAAAAAAGATATTTTGGAACCAGCGGATGCTATAGCAGGCGCTGCAAGATATCTCTGCGCCAGTGGATTGGCAGAATCTAATAGAACCTCCAGTAATCCATGTCCAAGCATAAATGGAAAGATATCACTGAAGGAAGCATTATATAGTTATAATCACAGTTGTAGATATGTAGCAGGTGTCATTGATCAAGCTTCGGCATATAGTAAACAATACGCTACATAAAAATCGAATTTATTGAAAAATCATTTATAAGCCTCTTGTTTCCAAGCCAAGTTTAATCTTAGTTGCATTTTTATTAGGCAATTAGTTGTGTTTACGTCCCTTTTTATGATATACATACCCTACAGATAGTGGATAAGCGCATTGTGAAAAAATCAACTCAAAAAAATCTCTCACCTAGAATATTACAAAGTGTCTTTTCATCTTCTAAAAAGGCGGGGTCGTCTGCATTGAATATCAGCAAACTCATTGAGCACTTTGCCTATGCAGAAGCAATTGTTGCCAATCTCTCTGAACCCATGGTAATTCTTGATACGTCCCTCAAGGTAAAATCCGCTAACAATGCATTTTTTCAAGCGTTTTAAAATAAACAAAAAAGGAATTTATGGTAAAAGTATTTTTGACTTTAGTGTAAAAAGAAAAGAGATTCCCAACTTAAAAAAGCTTCTTAGTGATGTACTTGTCAAAAATATTCCGGTTGATGAGCTCGAATTAACCCACACTTTTGAAAAAGCAGGTGAAAAAACCTTAATTCTAGGTGCTAGAAGAATTGTGCTTGATGGATATAAAACCAAACTTATTTTGTTATCAATTGAGGACATAAGTGAGCGTAAAAAAAAGGAAGCTCACAAGGATGATTTTGTCGGATATGTGACCCATGAGCTCAAGACTCCTCTGACAAGCCTCAGCATGTTCGTCCAGATCCTGACTGGCTATCATAAGAAGACAGACGACAAAAAATCTTTATTCTTGCTTGAAAAAGCAGCGACACAAATAGAGAGATTGACCAAGCTTCTAGACTCTTTTTCAGGTGTTTACAAAGCACAGAATGGCAAACTTGAACTTCAAAAAGAAAAAGTAGATGTAAATAAGTTAATGCGTGAAGTTGTTGAAACGTTTCAGTATACCCAAAATACCCATGAAATAAAGCATACAGGTACTATCAAAAAACAAATCTTAATTGATAAAGAACGCATATATGAAGTTCTTGTAAATCTTTTGACAAACGCCATAAAATATTCTCCTGATTCCGACAAAATCAATATCAAGTTAACAGAAGATGACAAAAAAATTACAATTAGCGTACAGGACTTTGGATTTGGTATTCCACAGGATGAAAAAGAAATGGTTTTTGAAAGATTTTTCCGAGTAAAAAGTAAGGAGGAAAACAAAATTAAAGGCCTTGGACTTGGATTATATCTTGTTAATGAGATTATTAAGGCACACAAGGGTAAATTGTGGGTTGAAAGTAGAGAGGGTCAAGGATCAATCTTTTACTTTTCCCTACCTAAGAAATAATGCGCACCTAATTTTTTGCATTATTTCCAATTTAGTAGTAAAATCCCTCAATAGATAAGATATGGCACGTCCAGAAGATGCATTAGATCAAGAGGAGCATAGCAGGGTTTCATTTACACCACTGAGCGATGCGTGGATATCCGGAACAATTTCCATGACATTTACTGCTGCAGGGATAGACAGTCCTTACCCGGTAAGAAGAGAGAGTATGTTCAGTGCGTCGCCACTAAAAACTGTTTTGCCGTATACAGATTTAATACCTGATGCTTTGATCGATGGAGAAGAAATTTCAATCTTGAACCCTGAACCACAAAAAAGCATGTTCCAAAGTATTCTAGCAGTTGCAAAGGACAGAAGAGAAGCGTGGGAAACAAGAACAACTGCTTTATGGCCTGAAGGTCTAAATTATAGCGATTTAGCTATGACTCTTCAGCAAAATATAATTTTTACTGTTGCAACTCTTAGAAAATTAGGCCAGCCGGGTGAACTCGATAAAGCCATTGGGAAAGTAGCAAGAGAGAATTGGAATAACTGTGTTAAAACTGGAATTAGATCAGAAGAAACAAATAGAAGAGTGTCAGATAATATTGGATTCGCGGTAGACGTCTTCCGACTCCAAAGAAAAATCCGCACAAGTTAATGATATATACTTTTTAAATTCTCTCTCCCCCACTTCAGGGATTTGGCCATCCAGATAAGCTCAGTATATGCTCTCTCAATCCGTTTTTCATAAGCCTTATCTTTGATCTCTCCTTTTTCATCAAAGAGTTTTTGAGCTTCCGGGAAATAAACATCTGCAAAAGTCGCAGCCAGTCCCATCTCACGAACGGTATTTACAAGGGCCTCAATCACCCGGGCACCACCAAAAATCCCATCAGAGACTCCGGCAAATGCCACTGGCTTGTGAATATAATTCTTGAGCTCACTATCAAGCATTCGTTTAAGCGTCCCCGGATAACCATGATTGTATTCCGGCGTTACGATAAAAAAAGCATCAGCACGTAGCGTGAGCTCAGAATAACGGGGATCTTTATTCTCATTATCATTTCCATCAAAAGGGAATTTATAATCTAGTGGATCGACCAACTGGACTTCTATTTCTGGGATTGATTTTCCGACTTTTTCAACTAATTTAGCAGCATTCTCAGATCTGCGGCCAGGGCGCGTGGTTCCGAGAAGTATTGGGATGAATAACTTACTCATTCAAAGATATTATAACAGAAGAACTATTTTTTACTTTTTTTTCGTTTTGATGCTCCCGAGAAAAACGCAGATGCGATATCAATTACTTTTTTAACAGGTTTTACCCCGTAATCATTTATATCATTTAACTTGGATTGAATATCATCGTGAATGCTTGTGACCTTTTTCTTTATATAAAAAACGAGTACAACTATCCCGATGAGTATCAATAAACTCAGAGACATAAAGACAATGCTCAGTATATAATATGTATCTTGCAAATTCATATTTCGTTAAACTCAATATGATCCTGAGCTTGCCGAACGGATCATGAGGGTATCATACCAAATTCTCTTACAAAAGTCACTTTATGCCTTTTGCAGATTCTTGTTTGGCTCTTTTCTTACCAGAAGAATAGGAGATTAATCCCCCACTTATTAATCCAAATGCTGAGCCTAAGATCGCGCCTCCAACCACATCTGTAGCCCAGTGCTCGCCTAGATAAACACGTGAGACGTACATAGCTATGTTATAACCGATGATAAGACCAATGAGGATGATTTTCAGTAACTTACTTAACTTCGTACTTTCAAGAATCAAAGCAATAATTATTACAGATATAAATGCACTTCGCCCTGAATGTCCTGATGGATAAGAAAATTCTGAGCGCACATGAAATTGGGGAAAATTCATAATTCGTTCTGTCCTGAGCAGGAATTCTGGAGGAGGCGGATGATTGACGAAGAACTTTCCAAATAACTCAATAAAATGAAACCCAATATATAAGAACGCTGCAACGATTCCGACTTTAATTTTTCTAGCGATTGCGAAAATTAAAATTAAGATGATACTTGATACTTCGAATTTTCCGACATCGCTTAGTAATGAAAATATGCTATCAAGCTTTCTCGGTATATTGTCCTGAAGTCTGACTGTAGTATTAAAATCCAAAGTTGTAAAAAGATTTTCGTGAACGAGATAGGAGAAGAAAATAAAGGATAAAAACAATACAAATCCTAAAATTAAGAAGCACTTATTCCGAGACATTCAATTAGTATAACAAAACTCGTTATGTTGCACTTTTATGAAAAGTGCCCAAATCATCTTGCTAGTGAACGATTTGCTAAATTTCTTTTTATCTCTTCTTTTTCCTGCAATTAGTTATCCTGTACTTTTATAGCCAAAAGTACCAAAAGCTGCTCGCGCAGAGTCGCGCTAAAATTGTTCATTTATTGTCGGGTGATAACACCCCCACCGGTCATTCGCCGGGTTCCCCCTGACAACTCACTCACAATTTCTTAACGCGCTTTGTCTGAATGCTCGCAATATTAATATTGATTCTTTGCCGTTCGCTGCGGAATGCATGAAAAAGTCTGCGAATGCATCAGGGGGATTCCTCAGCCTGAAAGGATTGAGGAGGGAGCGGACTGAGTGAAACGAGGGAGCTCGCCTGCTTGACAGGGGTGGATTGAAATCACCCGATAAATGAGCAGATCTTTTGAAAGCATGGAGCTAGACTAGGCAATAGTTTTGTGTACTTTTGCTACCAAAAGTACAAGATAAAAAGTTTTCGAAAGCTGAAGCGAGACCCGGCGGCAGTTTTGCGTACTTTTTCTGCAAAAAGTACAAAATAAAATCTTGCTACCAAAAGTACAAGGAAAAAGGTTTGTTCACACAAAGAACATATAAAAAAATTTAGTACTAAAATACAAATTTAGATAATTTTACAACTCCAGGCTCTTGAGGAATTTGCGGAATTCTGCGCTGATATCTTCATGCTCAAGAGCAAATTCAACAACTGTCTTCATGTATTCAAGCTTATTTCCTGTATCAAAATACTTTCCGTTCTCTATCTCACAAGCATAGACAGGATAACCTGTCTTGATAAGCTCATCAATGGCTTCTGGGAGATATATTTCTCCTCCTGTTCCTGGTTTTTGCTCTCTGAGGATTCCGAAAATTTCAGGAGGGAGTATATATGCACCGTGAGTTGCGAGATTTGATGGAGCACTGTCAGGATGCGGTTTTTCAACAATTTTTTTGATTTTAAATACATTTCCCTCAACTTCTTCTACCTCGGCTATCCCATATCGCTTAAGATCTTCCTTATTCTCAATCCTGACACCTGATATCACCGCTCCCCCGTATTTATCATGAACTTCCATCATCTGAGCAAGCCTGGGGGGCTTACTGTAGATAAATTCATCTCCCCACAGAACTGCAAAAAATTCGTTATCTATTGCAGGCTCAGCAGATAGCACCGGAGTTCCGTTTCCATACATCCCCTTTTGACGTATATATAAAAAATTGGCCATCTCTGATATGGCCTTTGTCTGTGCTAGTAATTTGTCCTTGCCACCTTCCTTGAGATTGTTGATGAGGTCAGCATTTGGTGCGTCAAAATGATCCTCTATCGCTCTTTTAAGAGCACCTGTAACGATGATAATATCCTTAATTCCTGATGCTACAGCTTCCTCAACTACGTACTGGATAACCGGCTTATCGACAATTGGGAGCATTTCCTTAGGCATCGCCTTGGTCTGTGGTAAAAATCGGGTTCCAAACCCAGCAGCAGGAATAACAGCTTTTCTTATTTTTCTACGTTTATTATTTTCCATATAGACTCTGCTCTGCAGAACGCATTATGAGGATATTATATATTCTTTAACGTAGTTTGCAAAGAGGCCTGCTTAATATGTGAAATCTAAGCTAGTGCTGAAATAGGAGAAATTTTTCTCAGTGTTGAAAGAAATTGAGGGGAAGAGAATAAAATTATTGAAGCATAGCAAAATCAATGTTTCAAAAAATAAATCTGGAAAATAACATATAAGCACCGCAATAACTCATTTTCTATGTGAAAAATTAACTATCTTAATAAATTCAAAACTTACCCGACTTTCACTTCATCATATATTTTTCGCATTGATACATCTGTCAAATACTTTTCAGCATTACCCGCAATTTCCACATCTCTATCTGTTCCATTTATAGTTGTCCTTGCTTCGACAAATTTTCCTTGATCGGCCAGTGCGGCAGTTCCCCGATCTACATTATATGCTGCAAAAATGCGGGCAGAATTCCATGGCACAAGAACTAGGTCGGGATTCTTTACAAAATCTATACCTAGTCTTCTTGATGCCCACTCATATTGAGGCAAGCCTGTGAGTTGATTGTCTCCACGTCCATAATAATTTTCTCCACCTTTATATCCTCGTTTTCTAGCTTCACTTTTTCCAGTAGTCCCCGGAGGCAAAGGGTTATCAGTTCGTTCATCAATAAACCATCCCTCCCTCACCGGGAGGAATTTGCCTGCTGTTTCGACCTGCATTGTGGCTAGTGCGTATGCGAAAACATTTGGTGTGAGAATTTTTTCCTGCTTGAGAGCTCTGGCAATCTCTACAATATGCTGCCTTATCGCAGGATCCCTATCAAGTATCGGTTGCAGATCATTTGTACGCTCAACTTTATTAACTCTCCAGTGCATATGTGAATTATGATTGTCACCTGACTTCTGCATGATACCATTAACACCAATATCAATACCCTTTTGTGTGGCATAATTATTGATTTCATCAATTACCTCTTGGTCATTATAGAAAATGAGATCTGTCATACCAGTATCTATGAGCATCTTTCCGATTGCGATGGCACGTTTCTTTGTAAATTCTCTTCTAGAATCATCTTTTTTTAGAATTCTTAATCCATCATTTGGAAGATATATATCTACATCTATTCCATCTTTGTGACTCGCATGATCCGGTGCATTCAAATCACCAAAAAGAAGGTATGAATCCTTGTATTTTGCCTGATAAGCTTTTGCTACCGTGTTAATCCCTGCAATAAGTTCTGGGCGACCATAACGTTCTTCAGGTGGAGTTGTATTGCTTCCTTTTCCCTCCTCACCAATATCTTCAGAGGTCATGAACCTTAAGAGACCTCTTATTTCAGGCATTTGTACGTACTTTTCAGGTGTGTAAGGGTCAATATTTTCAGGATATGTTACCTTGCTAGTTTCCTGTACAATTGGTTTTTCTACATTTCCAGAACCTTCAACTTTTTCCGTTTGGGAGTTACCTAACGGAGATAAGCTTCCTTCAATTTCAGTATGAGGGAAAGCTTGTGCTGTAATTGCTGCTGGGCGCTTACTTGGTCTTGCTGCATCTCCTATATTTGGAATTGGAAGATGTGGTCCAACCATAGCTGTTGCTGTAGTTGCTATAACAGAAGCAACTTTTTGTCTTCTTGTAAGCTCAGGTGGTGTCTTTGGTTCAGCCAAGACTGTAAAAGTATCTTTAACTTTTGTTGCGCTCCTTTCTGCAAAAACTTTTGCCCTTCTTGAAATTTCAATAAATCTATGAGCATCATCAATTTTAGGAGTTTTCAGAACTTCCCCATCAGCTATGCGATATGATCCATCAGGCCTTGTTTTTTTTGCTTTTTCAGCCTCTTGCGCCGCTTCAGTTTTTCTTTGTTCTGCGCGTTGTGCATCAATAAGTCTCTGTGCTTCTTCTTCGCTTTTTTGCGCTAACGCTTCTTTTGCTTTTCTGGCATCACTCGCCGCTTTATGAAGCTTCTTTCTCAGTCTTTTCTCCTGCTTGGGAGTAATATGAGGCATATCATCTACCTTAGTCTGCGAAATATCAGGATCTCCAATATAGCGGTATGTGCCATCATTTACTTTATCCCTGACATCATTACTACTATCTGGCTTCACGTCATCCAGTGCAGATTTTTTCGGGTTTTTCTTTTCTGGCTTCGTTGGCACACGATCTCCCACAATCCTATATGCATTAGATTGTCTGGTTCCTATGTCCGAGGATTTAGGATTTGCATCCAACTTTCCCCTGCCCCAAACCAACTTATCTATTCCTGACCCCGCTTCTTCGAGGTCCCACATTTCATCAACCGGAAAAAGCGGACGAGTCCCATCAGAAAGTTCCGGAAATAGTCCAGCAGTTAGTCTTGCAAACTCAATTCTGACCTCTCCTGTATCTATAACACTTTCACTTGAGCCTGATGAAACTATCACGCGCCCATTCTGGTCATGTCCTTGTCCTTGCGATG
Organism: Candidatus Limnocylindrales bacterium; assembly: GCA_035526025.1. Taxonomy (GTDB): domain Bacteria; phylum Patescibacteriota; class Microgenomatia; order Levybacterales; family UBA12049; genus DATLDE01. Next base: position 59,494 of record DATLDE010000017.1, read on the forward strand.
ATTCGGATTCTCTTGACATAGAATTAGCTTAGCTCTCCTAATGACTTTAATTTTTTCTCGGCTTTATCAATAAGATACCCATACTTTTCTTTCCATCGATTAAATGTAGGACTTGTGGCCTGATTTCTCTCATCCCACATGCCGGTTATAAAATCCGAAACTTCCCCGGATCCCCCTTCAAGAGCTTCTGCCATTTTACGTACTGATCCTCCGTTTTCTTTTAACTTACGGGCCATATACCAAATTCCCATTTGCAAGTGCTTATTTCCATCAACATATAGTACATCTGTAAATCCTAAGGCAGCTGATGCTTCTTTAACCACATCCTCGTGCAGCATAAATAAACCTGAATATTTTCCATTTATGTTAGTGTAGTCTCCTGATGTCTTTATTTGCATATAAATAGCAGGAAGCGCAGGATCAATTCCACGAATTTTTGATTCCGCCACAATTCTTTCCTTCCAAATTTTCATAGGACTTGAAAGCTCATACTGAATACCTGTAATATCGCGTGGCTTAGGTGCCTCAATTGTTGAAGTTGTAGAAGAAGATGTTGTGGTTGTTGGTTCAGGTTTGATTGTTGTGGGAGTTTCTACAACTAATGGTTTTTCTGGTACTTCAGTAGTTACAGGTATAGTAGAACCTGAAATGGGATACACAACCTCATTTGACCCATTTCCAAGAATATTTCTAACTACATTAGTTCGTGCCTCAACGCCTGCCAATCCTCCAGCTACAACTGCTGCAGCACCCCATGTTAAGAGGTCCCTACGACTAAACCCATTAGATGAATTTGAAGGACGTACTACTACCTTTCTTTCGTCTTTTAATCTTTTTCTACGTCTAAAATATCCCTCTTTCTTCGGATATCTATGTTTTACCTCAGTTGCGTTAAGGTGGAGAACCTCTATATCTTCTTCTTGCGGGTCATCTAGCTCTTCTGCAAAATCCCAAGACTTATCCCCTGACTCAGTAATTTCCCAATTAGCAACTTCAACTTCTGAAGGTCCAACATGATCTACAGCTGAACCTGTATGCAACACAACATCCGTACTCGTTGGCCTCTTCGCAAACTCATCAATAACTAGGTTACCGTTTTTATATTGATCAACCAGATAGTCATCTGGATTCTCAAGTACTTTAAGTTCACGTCTTGAATCTAATTTTTTTCGAGCATCAACAACAATTTCAGCTTTATTACGTATGCCACCGCGGCTAACTGCAATTTCTACTGCCTCAAGTGCTATTCTTTGCAGTCGATATCCCCGCACATCTAAACGATTCCCCAGTCCCCAACTTGAAGCTCTTAACTGCTCCTCTGATGCGTGTTCATCAACAATATCGGTGCTATTTTCCTCAAGCACTTTGAGAACTCTTCTCATTTTTCCTTCATTAGGTAGCGGAGATTTACCTTTTTTTTGCGACAAACGCAGTGTCAATCCATCAATCAGTCCTGCTACATCAGGTCCTTCAAAAGCTCTAAATTGAGTTCCATCCTCCCGATCAATCTCTACAACTTGAAACGATCTATTTTCTCCTCTTAATCGTTCTCTTCTTGTGGATACTCCAAGTAATTCTCTCGCTTCATTATACGCAGCAACAGCCCCGGCATTTATTGCAGGCTGAAGCTCAGTTCTGCCTTTTCGCTCGGATGCATGAATTGAATGTTCTGTCATTACCATAATACCTATAGTATATCACTATAAGGCCTATAATGTCAAGCAGGAGAAGTTAATTAAGAAGAAGATATATCCTATAATTAGTGAGTGTGAGTTGAGGGTGAGTCTGAGCGAGATAATACTCTTGGAGTCAATACTGGATTTGCTTCAGCATCCTCTTTTCTCTTCTTTTCATGAGGTAATGTAGTTAATCTGTCCCATTGCCTTCCAAGCCATCTTCTTTTACGATCACCAGATCCTCCATCCGTTTTATCTCTTTTCTTCGGCTTATTTGATCCCTCTTTTGCCTTTTTTATTTGCTTAAGAACAAGCCAGCTTTCAGCTGCGGGTGCACCAACCACGGCACCCAATCCCAAACCAATCAAAGCCCTATCGACCCATTTACGTCTATCCATGCTGGCTTCTTCATCGGCGAATTTATCGGCTGCATCATTTATTCCATTTCTAATTGGCTGAAAACCATCAACAAATCTTCCTTGATTATCCGATATTGTCGGCCCATCATCAACTCTGGCAATTACCCTATCTAAATCGTCTCGTATACCTGGGGCTCTTCCAGTTCTGTCAACTGCGTCTCTTGCTGCTTGCAGATTTTCCCTTAAAGGCTTAATTTCTGGCGGTTTTACGCTTGCAATATATTTTCTTCCGCCTTCTTGAACTTCCACAACAATAGGACTAGTAGATTGACTCGCTCTTCGAAGTCCTTTTCCAATAGCCTTGTCTTCTTTCCACACGCGGGTAACAGACGGCAAATCTTTCATTTTGACTTCTCTTACATGATTTCCAGCAAAAGCAGCAGCCACAGTAGCTGCAATTGATCCCGGAATAATTAATCTTTCTTTTTTCATAATTGTATTCTACTACTTTTTAAATTATTTTCCAGCACAAATTAAGTCCCTAATTCAACTTATAGATTTTTGACCTCACCAGGCATAACGTTAAGTTTTATATCTTTTTTACCGGGACCTGGTACCTGATCTGGAACTTTAGGGCTAGGTACCACAGAAGTGACTTTCCACAGTGTAGCTTCCGGAACACCAAGTTCCCCCAGAAGCTTAACTACCACGCTTCGGGTAAACCCTGAAATTTTTTGGTCACCTACTATTTTAGATCTATCGAATAATTCAGTATCAGCCCATCCGCGTCGGATTAACTCTTCTTCGGTCATTAGATCCAGTTCATCTGTTTCCACTAGTGGTTTATTTATTCCTACTTGAGTGTTAAATACGCCAGGGTCACGATTTGTCTTAGGCTTTCCATCAATATCAAGTGCGTTGTCCAGTCTTACATCAGCGAGTATTGGTGCTGATAATAATAATGTAATTGTGCGGTTTTCTTTTGAAATTATAATCGAGTCATCTGGTAGTTCTCCGAGAGGCATTATTGTTTTTGTCGTTCCCAAGTTAGTTTTTGTTACTTTCTCACCTATTGCCCTGGCGCTGATAACAAAATCAAATTTTTTCCCGGGTAAATCTACTTTGGGGCTTTCAGTTTTGGAAACTATAACAGTATAGGGACGTTCTGCAAGTTCAACATTTCCGAGATCACGAAGCTTACCCGGGAGTACTTCAAGAATTTTTTCAGTTATATTTGGCTCAACATGCGGAACAACCTGCTCTATCTTTTGCCCGACTTTTCCTTTAAGCCTATCCCACACGTTAACTCCTGGTATATTATCGGCCACGGTAGCTCCTCCTACTAACATAAGAGTTCCTGCAGCAACACCTCTCCAACCCCCAAGTCTTCGTTCACTACTCATAATGTCCTATATTATACTACTATATTTTTATATGTCAAGTATGAATATGATTGGAGAAAATAAATTGTAATGGTTATAAGTCTTATGAGGTATTCTGCGTATCAGTAGTCGAGGTTATGAACGCCCGCCCCGTCCCTTATGCATTTGCATCTGACGACCACGGGGCTGATGGAATCCCCGACGAGGAGAGCCCAAGCGAATACCAGCATTACCAATTTCTCTTAAAAATTGCTGAGTTTGTGTTGGAGCAAGGGGTGTTGCATCACCGTCGACAGACGCCTCATAAACAACATTAATAGTTGGTGCGCTTGCGCTTACATTTCCTTCCCTAGTTCTTGTCAAATCCAGACTTACAGTAGGACGATCTTTTGCTCCCCCTACCATTGTATGACCTACCCCTGGATCTCCTTCTTTATATCCCCCGAATCCTCCCATAATTTATTATTACACCCATGTAGCTGCTTCTGTCAATAGGGTTGATAAATAGCCATGCGTAGAGCTTATTGTAAAATCTTCAGCAGTTTGGTACAATATCCATCAGTACTATCCGCTCATATGGGCGGATGTTTAATAGAATGGCTACTCCGGTTAAATTTTTACAAGAAACATATACAGAATTAAGACAAGTTGTGTGGCCGACCAGACAGGAAGTTCTGCGACTAACTTTAATAGTCATAGCAATAAGTGTATTCGTAGGAGCATATATCGGAATCCTGGATGTAGCTTTTACAAGAATAATGGGACTACTATTGAAATAAAATTATGAATCATACAACCCAACCAATTAAAGACGAGGACGAGAAAGAGATAGAAGAAACCGATAACACAGGAGCAACAGAACCTGAAGAATCAGAGGCTAAAGAAGGAAAAAAAGAGGCTACTGGTAACGTAGATACAACCCATTCGGCAAGCTCAGGGCAAGCAGATATATTGGCAGAGGAGAAAAAAATTGTAAAAGTGCCTGACAATGCAAAATGGTATATTCTCCATACCTATGCAGGACACGAGAATAAAGTTGCCCGTTCCTTAAAACAACGTGCTGAGGCGATGAAATTTGATGACAGGATATTTGATATCATCGTCCCAACAAGAAGCACGATCAAAGTAACACAAGGCAAGAAAGAAACTGTTCAGGAGAAGATCTTTCCAGGATACGTTCTGGTCAGAATGGTTCTGGATGATGAGTCATGGTTCATGGTAAGAAGTACTCAAGGAGTGACCTCATTTATAGGAGCCGGTAACAAACCAACTCCTATTTCGGAAAAGGAAGTTGAAGCTATCCAGAAATTCATGAACCTTGAGGAGCCACTCTACAAAGTAGCATTTGTAGTCGGAGAAGCTGTAAAGATCACTGACGGACCATTTGCAGATTTCTTAGGAACGATTGATAGTATTGACGAAACAAGAGGCAAATTGAAGGTATTGGTAAGTATTTTTGGTCGTGAAACACCAGTTGAGCTTGATTTTCTTCAAGTAAAGAAAATATAAAAATATGGCTAAAAAAATAAAAACATTAATAAAAATCGCATTACCTGCAGGAGGAGCAACACCGGCACCACCTGTCGGAACAGCTCTCGGACCGCATGGGCTCAATATCATGGAGTTCGTGAAGGCATATAACGATAAAACAGCTGATCAAAAAGGAAATGTGATCCCGGTTGTAATTACGGTCTATGAAGACAGGACATTTTCTTTTATCACCAAAAAATCCCCTGTTGCTGAGCTAATCAAAAAAATGATGAAGACCGAAAAAGGATCTCAAAAGCCAGGACGTGAAAAAATAGGAAAGCTTTCTATGGATCAGGCACGAGAAATTGCAAAAGATAAAATGGAAGATTTAAATACAGATGATGTTGAAATGGCAGCTAGAATTGTAGCCGGAACTGCAAGATCAATGGGAATTGATGTTAATTAATTATGGGAAAAATAAGAGTCAAAACAATAGGAATTGAGGAAGACGAAAAGAAAGAAAAAAAAGAAGCCAAAGCCCGTGCTGAAGCCAAAAGGATAGAAGCCGCCAAAAAACAAGGTGCTGCTGAGAAAGAAGCAAAAGAAACTAACGATTCATCAAAATCTGCCGAAACAACAAAAGATAAAAATGATGTCGCCGAAGGCGAAAAAAAAGCAAAAAAAACTAAAAAAGAGAAATTTTCGACAAAAAAAGCCAATCCGCATTCAACAAAATATATTACCGTTGCTAAATTAATTGATAAAAACAAAACATATAAGCTCACTGAGGCACTTGTTATACTTCCCAAACTCAAAACAGCAAAATTTGATGAAACAGTTGAGCTTCATATAAATACCCACGAAAAAGGCGTTTCCGGCAATCTCACACTCCCCCACGGAACCGGTAAAAAAGCAAAAATTGAGATAGCAGATCATGCATCAGATGCCAAACATGTTGAAGAGCTGGTCAAAAAAATCGAAGGGGGGAATATTGATTTTGATATTCTAATCGCGACCCCTGAGACCATGGTACATCTGGCAAAAGTAGCAAGATATCTAGGCCCTCGTGGACTTATGCCAAATCCAAAGAATGGAACAGTCAGCCCCAAGCCACTTGAGGCAATCAAAAAATTTGAAGGAGGACAAATTAATTTCAAAACAGAAGCAAAAGCATCCATAATTCATCTTTCTGTAGGCAAGCTGTCTTTTGATGAAAAAAAGCTAAATGAAAATATAAAAGCCGTTCTTCAGGCAGTCCAATCAAAAAATATCAAAAACGTTACCCTCAAATCCACAATGTCCCCAGGGATAAAGATAACAATTTAAATCTTTTTAAAAATTGCTTGACAAGGCATAGAAACTATTGTTATGGTAATAATGTCATGAATAAAAAATTGATTACAGTGCTTGTAGTGATCATAGCTGGATTTATGCTTGGTACAATTATTACTTTAACTTCGAAAGAAAAAGTAAAATTTCCAAATTCTTCATCTCAACAATCTCCAAATCCACCTAAGGCCACTTCACTAAAAGGAGTTCCAGAACCACCAAATTCAACTGAATTACAGGTAAGTGCGGTTGCTCAGCCTTCTAAACTTAAAAAAAACGACCAACTGCCCTCTGATCTAACAAAAGCTGAAAGAACTACTATAGGAATTTCATACAAAAATACCACAAAATTTGAAATTAAAGGAATTCAAGTTGAAGTTTTTACAATTCGTGAATCATCATCTAAAAGTCCGAAATACAAAACATCCTCATCCAAGACAGCCAAAATCAATAAAGAAGTAACTAAAACAAGCAAAAATCCAACATATGACGTTCCGGATGTGAAAGCAGGTGAGACAGGTTCAGCAACTATCTTCCTATACCCTCTCGAGACAGGCAAGCTTCAAATCAAAGCGGTTGTAAATGTAAAAGATACAAAAATAAAAAGCACATCAAGAATTGTAAATCTGGACGTAAATTAAAAATATATGCTTCCCCCTTCAAAGAATGTTATAAAATTCTTTCTGGCTAGTATTACAGTTGTATTTGTATATGTCCTTTTCCAGAAATTTTCACCGATAAATAATTTACGCTCAAACTCAGACCAACAATCAAAAATATCAGCTTCAAAACAAACAAGTTATCAAATTGCTCAAATTGTCTTAAAACAAAAAAATAGCTCAGGAATTCGAGGTACCGCAAATCTCTCCGAAAAAAATGGAAAAGTTATTGTAGACATACAAACATCTGGTGACAAAGATGCTACTTTGTCAGCTCATTTTAGGAAAGGAATCTGTAAAGCAGGGCTGATGAAAGAGTTTAAGTTTGCACTCAAACCGATCATAAATGGCAAATCTACAACTATCCTAGACATAACTATGGAAAATTTTATCAAAGAATTCCCACTACTTATTATGGTTCATAAAGGTCCACCTTATGTAAAAGTTGCATGCGGAGATACTGAGTAACCAAACTTATCTAGCAGTATCTTTACCGGTCACTAAATTCAAGGGACGATTTTCCATTTGATTCACACACGTATTTTAGATCTATTGAAATTTTTTGACATATCTGCAGTGCTTTTTCAGGATCTTTTGAACGAAGCAAAGAAACTTCTTTACTTATCTTATCCAGACATAATGGCTGGTATTCCTGAGGAAGCGACATACAATAACTTAGTACAGAATCAATTTTAGATGGTGCATTTGACATTGCTATCGTAGCTAAAGCCAAATAACATTCTTTCTCAAAGCTTGAATCATCACTTATTGGTCTCTCACATACCTGCGTTACCTCCTTGGGCTCAAACTTTTTTAAAGGAAGGATTTCAGCCAAAGCATGCCTGCGACAGCCCATAGCAGCTTCTCTTGTTTGCGCACGGTCACATAACCCATATATTTCATCTACATTTCCCTTATATTTCGTGACAGAAGCGTGAATTATCTCTGTCCAGCATGAACGTGCTAAATCACCTACTTGAGATGAGCACAATTTCTCAAATTCCTCCAAATTATCAGCAAAATGCTTACGCCTTTCATATGTAACCAATCCATGTTGCTCAAGATTTTGACCTATCATGTTCTCCATAAATACTCCATTCAGACAGCTTATTTTTGGCATTTTCTCTGAATATTCCGAACAAAGATCGGTGGCAACCACTAGATCATTTTTTGCCTGAACAAGGACTATGTGTCCTATTGCATGGTAACAGGCCCAGTTTTTATTCTTATCGCAAATTGTCTTAATATTCTTTTCGTCTATTGATTGCCCAGACAGTGCACTTTGCCTCTCTACTATTCCATGTATTCCTCCATAACTGCATTCGGGACTCATTTTACCAATCGCATCCTGCCAGTTATCCGGATCTTTTTCATACATTGCCCATCCAATTCCATGAGCAATAAGGTGACAAACACGTGTAGAAGTATCTTTTTTCTGAAGATTACTTAGTGTCCGGAAGGATTTTCTTTGATCAGTATTGCTTGCGATTATATAAAAAACTTCTGAATAACAATGTTGTTTTTCCCTGAATTTTGATCCACTCAAATCCATACATATATCATAAGCCTTAGCTGATCCTTCTTCAGAGGAAATAGAAGGTAATATTTGTTTAACAATTTTTATTTGATTTGGAGAAAATTTGCTTAGATCATAATTACCAGGTGAATATACTTTTATAACTTTGTTTTTGGACGGATTTAAAACTTGCAAAAGGCTACTGATTGGATTATTTTTTGGACCTTCCTCAACCCTAACATTCATTGTATGCTTCGGATTTAAATGATCATGGATTCCCCAAACCCCCACCTTTTCAAATACAAAACTAAACTTTTCGCCTCGTTTTAAAAACCTACAGGCATCAAGCTTACTTCCTAGGCATCCCCCGCTATCAGGATAAGAGTTATGCAGTGGATGTATATCTGATGCAGGCCAATATACGCCATCGTCGCCTATTGTCCATGTGACCTTTTGCCCTTTTTTAATTGTTATTTCTTTTTCCGAAAACCCTTTTTCAGAAAGCGTTACTTTATGATCCGTTTTCCCTTGCACAAGAAATGGTACTGAAAAAGAAGCTAGGAAAAGCAATCCCAATAAAATATTTTTGCCAATTTTATCTCTTATTCTTGATTTGGGAGATTTAATTTTAGATTTTTTTAACATATTAACATAGAACTAATCGAGTTTATTTTTCTTTATGCTTCCATAAAAAGATTCGCCATTTAGAATATCTTCACAACCGACCTTATATTTTATGGGTATTGATGCGCAATATTGAACTATTCTATCCCTTTTCTCTAGTGGCAAATTGGTTACACTTAAAAATGCGATATGCATATAGCAATCTCTCCTGAAAAAGGTATCAGATTCCGGACCTAGTTCACATATATATTTAATACCTTGCAAGTCATAGTCATGCCTTGGTACAAGATCCAGTGTTGAGCGTCTTCTGCAGTAATTAGAAGCTTCTTGAGTTGATGCTCTGGCACACATCTCAAATATCTTTTGTGGGTCCCCTACATGCTTATCAACTGCTGGCCTTGCCATTTCTGTCCAGCAGGCAATGTGAGGCTGTCCTTTAAAGCTCTCACACATTTTTTCAAAGTCATCCATTTTATCCGCCCAGTATACTTTTCTCCTCCCAACAGGGTCAAATTCACGGTCCAGTGTATTTTGTAAAGTCATTTTTTCCATAAATACTCCCGACATACAATGGTGCCGTTCATCAAATGTTGGCAATACCGTACAAATATCAAGTGCTTTAGGAATATCGCCTGACGTCTGAACCAGTATCAAGTGCCCAACACCGTGATTGCAGGGCGCATCACCGCTACAAAGCGTCTTCACGAAAGGCTTATCTAGCTCTTGCCGCGTCTGGTCGATATGCTCTTCAACCATTCCATGAAGTGCTCCCCAGCTACATCTATTGTCCATATTTTTAAGATTGGTTTTCCAATCTTGAGGATCCATCCTGTATGTGGCCCAGCCAATTTGATGGGCAACACTATGACAACTGTCCCCTATTAATTTATCGATTTTCCGCAGTTCAAAAGTCACATCAAAAGCAAATTTTGATCCTTTTTTTTGAGTGATGGGAACAAAAAGAGGAGCATAGCATGCATTCTGCCCATCACATTTTTCTTTTATCAAAGTTGCAATTTTTGATGCACTAGCATCATAACCAGGAACCTCCTTAAGAATTTCTTTTGAAAAACAAACCTCTTGTTCGCGGCTTCCTCCAGTGTATTTTTTACATTCATTTGATAAGTTTTTTTTATCTAATGCAAAGGATTTAATCCTAGAAAATAATGATTCATTACTCTTACTAACCACATTCACAGTCATTATTTTCCCATGATACAAATGGTCATGTATTCCCCAGGTGCCTGTTTTGTTAAAAACAAATTCATACTTTTCATCAGTTTTTAATCCCCGGCAAGAATCGAGTTTGCTTCCAAGACATCCTCCGGGCTCAGGATAATCGCTGTGCGCTGGATGCGCGTCAGATGCTGGCCAATGAGGTCTTTTACCTTTATTTACCCAGATAACCTTTTCCCCTTGCAAAATCGTAACCTCAGAGGGAGAAAATCCAGAATCTGTAATTACAACAGTTTTTTCCTTACTCCAATTAACCAATACCGTACTTATAACTGCTCCAAAAATAATCGATGCTAGAAAAAGAATAAATAATAGATATTTACTTTTGTTGTGATGTTTTTTATTCACGTTATTATCTTAACATGAATGTCATATCCGGTCATTTTTATTTTTGAACTATCTCAAATCTATATTTTGGTACCAGACCTATTTATTGCATAGATAACACATATTTCAGAATCTTTTTTATTAAATACTGAACAAAGCTCTCTAATTTTTTCTTCATCACCTGAGGAAACATAATAAAAGCGGTGAGAAAGTTCAATAATGCATGTGCTTTTTAAGTCTGCAAGCGGTGCATTTTTACAAATTCCAGCCATCTTTGGCAAAGCACCTCTCAACTGCCAAACAAGCACATTGCTTGTAAATCTGCCACATTTCAAATGATGCCTTGCGGGTAATTGGATACAAAAATTCCATGGATTATTTTGACTGAACTTGTATTTGGGTACACTCATAACAAATTCCATAAAGACTCCGTCATAACACCCAACTCTATAAATGCTCTTTAACAAATCACAGTCAGCCAATGGCTTATCAATCTCAAAATTATGCCATGAGGCAAGTCCATGTCCAATTCCATGAGTACAACCTGGAACATTCTGAGACTCATTTTTTGGAATACGCTTTTCGCAGTATCCCTCAATAGTTTTTATTCCGGATAGACCAATGGATTGCAGCATTTTTTCTGTTACTCCATGATAGCACCCAAAAGCAAATGTATCATCACATATATCAAGTCCTGAAAACTTATACTTCTCAAATGCTTTATGTCCAATAAAATGAGCCAGTTGATGAGGATTTTCTGTTTCCTTTCCGTTAATTATATACTTTTTCTTTAGATCTCCCCAAGCTTTTCGTGGATCATTTTCAGCAGTTTTTTTGATAATTTCCTGATCACGGATTGATTGATCCAAATCAACCGTATCAATTGATTTCTTATACTCGCTTTTAACCCTGATGACCATGGTAGATGATGCCAAAAGATGATCATGCATACCAAATGCTCCTTTTTTATCAAATACAAAAGAATACTTTTCACCTTTTTGAAGCCCTCGGCAGGCATCAAGCTTGCTTCCAAGACATCCTCCTTTTTCGGGATAATTTTCATGAGTTGGGTGATCGTTGGAGGCAGGCCAATGCATCTGCTTGCCTTCAATCTCAAAAGTTACTGTTGAGCCGAGAGGAATAGTAAGCATTGATGATGAAAATCCAGAATCTCCCAATATTATTTTATAATTTGGTTTTTCAGCTAATTTATTTTTTAAAATTGAAGGGACTGAAAATGCAGCAATAAAAAGTACGAGTAAGATTATTATTTTTTTAATTAATTTTTTTTGTTTTTTGATAAATTTAGGCATTCTTTAAGTACTCCTCGAACTAAATTCAGACTAAATTTATTGTACCAGAAATTAGCTTTTTGAATCTAAATGAAGATATAATGAGAAATATATTCTATGAAAAATTTGATATGGATATTGATCATTGCTGGCTTAACGATAATATTTCTGCCTAAAATTCAGAACAAACTAGTCCCCCAAAAACAAGAACTAATTAGTACAGAGAGAATTAAGATTCAAAAAGAATGCAGTCAAGATCAAATTTGCTTTACAAAACAGATCCAGAACCTGGTACATGCTCAAGGATATAAGCATGCATCATTAGTATTGAGCGATTTAGTAAGTAATCAAGATCCAAAACTAAAAGATTGTCACCTTATGGCTCACGGTATTGGCAGAGGCATTTTTGAAGCAAACAAAAATGACTGGAGAACAATAATAGGCGACGTTGATTTTATGTGCAATTATGGAATTCCGCATGGAATTATCGAATCATATCTTCTGAGCTTAAAGGAAGGAAGCATATCTGACACCAGTATCCTTAAAGGGGTTTGCCCCAAAGACGTCCATCTTAGCTGTTATCACGTAATTGGGCATATCCTAGTTCTGGATAATGCTGGAAATGTCGATAATGCCCTTGATAAATGTGACATATTTCAAACTTCCCAAGTTGAGAATTGTTACGATGGTGCGTTCATGGAGAATACGTACAACTCCTTGAGCCTGGAACATGGATTGATTGAAAAAAAATATATCAAGCCATTCTCAGTGCGCATTCCGGAACTGGTACAATTTTGCAATAAATTCGGCATTACCACTCGGAATGTTATTTGCTTCAGAGAGATAGCCCGCGCCGGACTTATCGCAAATAAATATAACCTTGAGTCTGCCCTACGAGTCTGCGATCAAGCTTTAAAACCAGAAGCAAAAGAGGAATGTGTTAAATGGATGAATGCTGATATGGCCCAGCGTAAAAATAAAAAGAATAAATTATAATTTGCGTATCTCGCCCCTACATAACTTTTCTAATTTTTGGTCAGCTACACCCAAACAAGTTCTATCAACTAGCAAATTTGTTTCTTTGCTCTTTTTAAGAGCCTTCCCAACTGTTCCAAAACACGATTCTTGAAATTGCATATCAAGCGATGAGCAAAATGGGGCAACAATCTCAACTTTTTGAGGATTAAGAACAATTACGCCTTCTGCAAGCTCGTTATAACATTCTTTCTCAAATTCCGGATCTATATTCTGCTGAGATATACAGTACTTTTTTGTACTTTGAAGATCAAAATCTATATCAGGAAGGTACTCAGCGAAGACAACAAGCTTGCACTCCCTTGCTGCACGAGTATTGGATGTTCTATTACAAAACTCAAATGCATTTTCAGGCTTCTTACCCAGATGGATATAAGCGCTATGCGCAAGTCTGGTCCAACATGTGATTTCCCGCTCTCCCTGACCCTCATATTTTTTACAAAATTTTTCATCTTCATAGAGAAATTGAGGCCAATTAATCCTTTCTTTAGGAGCAAGACCATGCAATAATAAATTACCTGCGACATGATGCTCCATAAAAGCTCCATGGTAACAATTCACATTTAATTTTCCCATGCTGTCACACAGATCAAGTGTCTTGTCCATGTCTGTTTTTGTTTCTACCAAAAATAAATGTCCCATGATATGCGCGCATCCATTTGTTGAGGATTCCGGGCAGATTTTTTTTGCGAGATCCTTTGTCAGAACTCCACCTTGCTGATTGACAAAATACTCAACTACTCCCATAGCCTCACCATAGCCGCATTCTGTACGTACATCTGCCAATACCTCTTTCCAACTCCCGAGGTTTTTTTTAAATATCCCCCAACCTATCCCATGTGTTAAAAAATGACATCCCTGAGCAGTTTTATCAATCTTCTGAAGCTCATGCATTGTGTCATACGCATATTCTCTTCCTGAACTAAATGAGACCCTTTCCATCTCTTCTGCAAAACAGGTAATTTTTCCCTTAACTGGATTTCTCACATGCTTTGTATCCTGGCAGTTATCTGTCACGAGTTTCGCTTGTTGTTTGGGCGACAATGATTTGGATAAATCATTACTTGTAGAAATTTGTAATCCAATTTTATCGGTCATCTTTTTGAGATTTAGACTTACTTTTCCCCACAGTGATTGTAATAGTGATTCTTTTTCTGATAAATCTTCAACCCTCACCACCATCGTGTATCCTGGGAAAAGATGATCATGCATGCTCCATGCTCCTTTTTGATTAAATTTGAAAGAATATGTTTCTCCTGATTTTAATCCCTTACAGCTATCAAGTTTACTTCCGATACATCCTCCTGAG
>DATLDE010000018.1:0-78271 GCA_035526025.1 Candidatus Limnocylindrales bacterium
GAACAAGCTAGTCATGCAATTGATGTAATTACCACGAACAGTACTTTTCAAGATTACATAACAAACAAAATTAATATTGACGAGGCGATTAATTCAATAAAGTCTATTCTAGACCCTAATATTCGAGAACTTGCACAAAAAGGCTTACAAGCGATAATAGTACGCAAAGCTGTGCAAAGTAATAATGCAGCAGACCTAGTTCAAGCAAGAAATCAAGTTGAAAATATACAGGATTCACAACTTAAAGCAATAGTAGAGAATGCTCTAAGAATACGAGAAGCAGCTGGAGCTGCTGTTGATGATCCTACTAGTGAGCTTTCAGTTTTTGTTTATGATTTAAGAACTGAATTTAGTTACGGAGCAAATGATGAAAGAAGAAAGTTTTCTGACAAAAGCACTCAGCTATATCACACCTCACAAGATTATAAAAAAACCGCAGAAAATTTACTTGGTACATCCCGCCAGGAAATCACCCGGCTTATAAAAGGTCACAACAATATACCAAGCGATGTTAATAATCCTATCTCCCTCGGAACTTCGCCAGACAGATTTGCCACTGTTGATTTAAGCACAGTGAGAGGTGTTAAAAAAATTGAGAATTTTGATGCGATCCAAAATAGCAAAGAAAATCCAATGAAACTGGAACAATTTGCTGAATTTTTTGTCGCAGATAAGGCGCTACAACTGCAATTTGAGCCAAATAATGGTCTTGGTCCTCAGGCTATCCAACAAATCACAGGCCTTATGAATGAGCTAGGGCCATTATTTTATGCTAGTTTTGCGAGCGGTGACCTTTTAATGGTGAGATTCATTGCTGACCCTTTTCAAGGGTCAGGTTATTTGCCTTCCACTCGGGAAATTCAAATAATTTTGCCCAAAGATCGCTTAACCACTATCGATGCGCTGCGCTCAGTTTTGGTTCATGAAAACGTACATGCACTAACAAGAAGTACATTAGGTATGGACTCAGATATTACACCCCAAGAAATTACAGATTTACAAGCTGGATGTACTGCGATTAGAACTCAGAGTCTCAATACTGCAGAAACGCGATTTCAGGCGATGCCCGAGTTCCTAACCGATCTTCGAAGCCAAACAAAATTGGAAGATCGTCCAGTTATTGATCTGTTCATGCAACAAATTCAGGATGGAAGTCTTGATCAATTTCTGCGAAATAGATTTGGAAAAGAAAGCGATGAATTTAGAAATGATTGTCTATCTTTAAATCTTGAAGCTCTCTTAAAGGAATTTTCGAATAAAACAGGAATTAATCCAGATCAATTGGAATATCTAAAAGGGACTAATGCTTACAAAAAAGCAGATGAAGAATGGAGCAATACAGAAAGGATTTATGCGATATATAGTAGGCTGAATGAGGCAGCATATATTCAAAGCAATGATGAGAATAAAAAATACAAAGGCCACACTGAAGATAATGTTAAAGAGTTAGTAGCTTCTACCACAAATGATGCTATCAGCTTTACGGATCAATTTGTTCAGGTATTAAAAGCAATGACGCCTGATGAAAAAGATGCAGCCATTCAAGCTATGCAAGTGAGTTTTGATTTGATAACAAACCGTCATGAATCTCTCAAGGATTATCTCACAACTCTTGAGGCTAACATATTGCAATGGGTAAATCAAAAATAGAAATATATTCTTCATATTTTCATACCCAGTTTTTACATTCAACTGTTAACCTATATTAGTAAATAACACTTATAGATCTTTTGATATATTTATATACTAAAAGATAAATTGACAAAGCGTTTTGGGAGTGATATAAATTAAGTACTGCCCACGGTATCCGTTTATTCTCCCTATAGACAAATCAATCACTATAAGATATAATATATCTTAATTCTCTGCCTAGGATTGATATTATGAGTAATTATAGGTCTATAGATATAAATAATGCTGTGGTGATTGTAGACTTCTCCATGATGGAAAAGAATGCAACCATGCGAATAAGCAATAAAATAACCAACGATATCTCGCAAATAGCTAATAATACAGCTATATTTAAACGCCTCTATAACAATTTAATAAGGTCTAAGTTTGAAAGACTCCCTAACTACTCAAAGCCTCAAGCTATTGCGCCTATTGATCAGACTACGATGAGAGGAGCTGGAGTAAATTATAAAACAAAACGATATATCACTCACAGCACGCTTCCATTTTCTTTATCAGCATTAAAAACATTCTCAACTCCTCAAAAAATAATTATGCTTGGCTTATTGCTTTTATCAATATTTGGCTTTACAACATCAGCTATTTTAACATTCCAGATTTTAGTTTCTGTTCTAAGTATTTTGTATTTTACAGATGTTGTCTTTAATCTTGTGGTGGTGCTTAGAAGTCTTCAGTCGGCTGATGAAATTACATTTGAGAAGTCTGAGATCTATAATATAGACGATAAAAAGCTCCCTATATATACTTTGTTGTGCCCTTTGTATAAAGAAGCTCATATTTTCCCTCAATTTTTATCAGCAATCAATAAGTTAGATTATCCAAAAGAAAAACTTGATGTACTTCTACTTCTTGAAGAAGATGATGTGGAAACTATAAAAATTCTTGATAAAATGACACTTCCATATTATATAAAAAAGTTAATAGTTCCCAATTCTCTACCCAAAACCAAACCTAAAGCGTGTAATTATGGTCTTTCTTTTGCAAAGGGAGAATATCTGGTTATATTTGACGCTGAAGATATTCCTGACCCATTACAGTTAAAAAAAGCTTATCTGGCATTTAAAAAAGTACCAAAAGATGTGCAATGTTTGCAGGCAAAACTTAATTATTATAACCCGAGAGCAAATGTACTCACCAGATTTTTTACTGTAGAGTATGCACTTTGGTTTGATATCATGCTCACAGGCCTACAGTCTTTTAACTCTACTCTTCCACTTGGTGGGACAAGTAATCATTTCAAAACAAAAAAATTAAAAGAACTTCATGGTTGGGATCCATTTAACGTTACAGAAGATGCAGATTTGGGAGTAAGACTTTTTCAAAAAGGATATAGAACAGCGGTTATAGATTCAGTAACTCTTGAGGAAGCAACAAGTGAGACAAAGAACTGGATTCGTCAACGTTCGAGGTGGCTTAAGGGCTATATGCAGACGTATTTTGTCCATACAAGAAATTATAAAGACTTTATAGATCAAAAAGGTATTTTGCATTACATTATTTTTCAGTTCACTGTTGGTGGTAAAGTGCTTTTTATTCTCATCAATCCATTAATGTGGGTCATTACCCTGCTGTACTTTACCTCATATTCTTTTGCAGGGCAATTTCTGGAGACAATATACGCACCTCCTGTTTCTTATATTGCTGTTGTTTCCTGGATATTTGGAAATTTTTTGTTCGTTTATTATTACATGATCGCATGTGGGCGTAAAAAAGAATGGGATTTAATGAAATATGTTTTCCTTATCCCTGTTTATTGGGCCTTGATGAGTTTTGCAGGAGCAATAGCCCTATACCAACTTATTTTAAAACCTCACTACTGGGAAAAAACAACACACGGTATGCATCTTGCGAGTAAATACAAGAAATATTCGCTTGATAAAAAATTATCGGTTCACCCGGTTTTTCAGGGTATCTTAACACAAGCATATTCTGTTATTACAAGTATAAAAATAAATATTTTAGGCGCTTACAATCTTTTGACAACTTCTGTTCCAGAGAAAAGCCCGAACAAACGAAATCATATACTAATTTACAATTGGCGTGACACATCGCATATATATGCTGGAGGCGCTGAGGTTTATATACACGAGCTTGCAAGAAGATGGGTTCAAGAAGGCAGTCGGGTGACGATTTTTTGTGGAAATGATAATAGAAGTGTCCACAATGAAAAAGTTGATGGTGTAGAGGTTGTCCGTAGGGGTGGTACATATAGCGTTTATATTTTTGGATTTCTTTATTATTTCTTTAAATTCCGCGGAAAAGTTGATTTGGTTGTAGACTGTGAAAATGGAATTCCTTTCTTTACGCCTCTTTATGCACGCGTACCTGTAATTCTGTTAATTCATCATGTCCATCAGGAGATATTTAGAGTATTTTTGAAGTTTCCACTTAGGCAAATTGCTGAGTTTATGGAGGGAACTCTAATGCCTTTGGTCTACAAGAATAAGCAAATTGTAACAGTTTCAAATTCATCCATGAATGAAATTATTAGAATGGGATTTACAGATAGTAAAAAAATAAAAATCATTCCAAATGGTGTAACTGGTATGAATTTCTCAAGTCAACCTAAAACACTCAATCCATCGCTTTTGTACTTGGGGCGTTTAAAAAATTATAAAAATATAGATATTGCCATAAAAGCATTTACAAAGGTAGTTGCAGAGTTCTCAAATGCTAAATTTACAATTGTGGGATCTGGCGAAAGCTATGTCAAATTAAATTCCTTAGTTAAAAAGTTAAAACTTGAAAAAAATATTATATTTTTAGGGCGAGTATCGGAAGAAGAAAAAGCCAGACAGCTGAGTCAAAGCTGGGCAGTAGTACAGCCATCACAGATGGAGGGTTGGGGGATAACTGTAATAGAAGCAAATGCTAATGGTACACCTGTCATAGCGTCACGTGTAAGTGGACTCGTTGATTCCGTTATAGATGGCCAAACTGGAATATTGGTTGAACCAAAGCATATTGATCACTTTGCGCATGCAATTAAAAATATATTTGGAGACAAAGCTTTAAGAAAAACTTTGTCAGAAAACGCTTTTGAATGGGCCAAAAATTTTAACTGGGATACAAGCGCATCAAATTTTCAGAAATTAATACATGGGTTGATACAAGAGGAAGAGCAATCAAAAGCTGCCAGAGTTCCCATCGCGCTATCCAAAACTAAAAAACCAGCTACATCAATATGAAAAAAATTATTAAATTATCAATCGGAATTCCGGCATATAATGAAGCTGCAAATATAAAAAGTTTGTTGCGAACAATTTTAAGCCAATCTGAAAATAGTTTTAAATTGCAAGAGATAATATTAGTATCAGATGGTAGTAGCGATAAAACGGTTTTTGAAGCGAATAAAGTAAAGAGTAATAAGATAAATATAATTGCGGAAAGTTATCGAAAGGGAAAATCTGAAAGAATTAATCAAATAATAAATACTTTTAATGGAGATATTCTATTGCTAATCGATGCTGATATCAAAATTAAAGACAAATTGTTGTTCTCAAAAATTGTAGAAAACAACAATTTTAACAAAGCAGGTCTAATCAGCGTTAATGCAATACCTGATAAGGCCAATAACTTTTTTCAAAAAATTATCAAATCAGGTGTAATTGTAAGTCAACAAATCTCATCCACCTGGAATAATGGTAATAATTATTTATCGTTTAAGGGATGCTTTCTTGGGTTAAGCAGGAATTTCGCAAAAAAAATTCAACTAGATAATTCTCTTGTTAATAACGATGCATACCTATATTTAATTGCTAAGAAATTAGGATATTACCCTGAAATTTATAAAGGTGCAGAAGTGTATTATAAATCACCCAAAAATTTGAGTGATCACATGAATCAGTCACTTAGATTTAAAGATTCAAAAAAAGAAATGAAAAAATACTTTAAAAAAAATCTCAGCAGTGAATATGATATTCCTGTATCTGTATATGGAAAAGCCTTTATCAAAGGTATGATGAGTAACCCAATTTTATTTACAAACTATTTATTAGTGAGATTCATTACATTTATCTGGCCATTTGAAAATCTAAAAAGTACTTGGCGCATAGCGCTATCAACTAAATAATTATGAAAATTGATAAATACAAACAACTTAAAATTTTTCATTTTGCCAAATATATTCAAAAAAAATATGAAATGGCAAATTTAAATGTCTTAATCTTTGGGAATTTTGGTGCTCAAAATTTTGGTGACGAAGCAATCTTAGCAGGTGAAATTCAGGAATTAAAAAAAATTTCAAATATATCCATTACTGTTGTTTCAAAAAACCCTGATCAGATTAAAAAA
The DNA here is from genome assembly GCA_035526025.1 of Candidatus Limnocylindrales bacterium. Classification (GTDB taxonomy): domain Bacteria; phylum Patescibacteriota; class Microgenomatia; order Levybacterales; family UBA12049; genus DATLDE01. Next base: position 5,986 of record DATLDE010000018.1, read on the forward strand.
ATACATAATATTAGCTCTATTTATTTATATAACCCATTGATACTTTTAAAGAAGCTTATCAAAACTAATTTGGTAATAGTTGGAGGCGGTGGCATTATATGTAAGTCTGATCGAGGACTAATTGGAATTTTATACCAATTTTATACATTGTTCATGTATTTATTATTGCCTAAGATGCTATGTAAGAAAATATGTGCGCTCGGACTTGGGGTGTATGATAATTCAAATCCATTAATATTAAAAATCTCATTAATTCTTCTGAGATCAATTGAGGAAGTAACTTTACGGGACTTTCATTCATATGAATTACTGAATAAATACAATATTAGCTCAAAACTTTACAAGGATAATAGTTTTTTAATGGATCTTCAAACCCGTGACAAAATTTTAAAAAGCGACTTTTTTAAGAAAAAATACAATAAAAAATTCTATAATGTCGGACTTGCTTTGATGCGACCAGAGAATAATACAGAGAAGAATTATATCGTAGCAGAATTAGTTCGTCTCATTAATAATAACCCTACAAATACGCACTACTGGTTCTATGCTTGCGATTATCAGATTGGATTTGATAATGATTTGTTGTTTGCACAAGAAATCATAAAAGAAATTAACAAAACTTCAGAATTTAAAGTTCGGTATTCAATTATTCCGACCTCCCTTTCGCCTCAGATGTTTTTTTCATCATTTATTCTCATGGATTATATTATCAGCATGAGACTGCATGCATCTATTTTTGCTTACAGAAATAATGTAAATTTTATGGGACTAACATATGACAGGAAATGCACCAGCTTTCTGGATTCAATTGGAAAAGTTCCTATTGATTTGAAATTCACCAAAGACAAAACAAATCTATTATTTAATACAATATGAAATTATTTAATATAAAAAATTTACTATGTAAAACAGCGATCTTTCTTAGAAGAGCTATGTATATTTCTTCGGGCATGTTGAGCTCATTTGTTCATGGAAGTGATCAAAATGTATATGTAGTGTCTTATCACAGTATTGCTGAGGATAACTGGAGGTTCAGCATTGACACTGCACAGATAAAAAAACAAATATCATATCTTTCTGAAAAATTCGATATTATTGATCTGAAAACGCTTGAAAAAATTATACAGGGAAAGAAAAAAGTGCTAAGGCCATCAATCGCTATAACTTTTGATGATGGATACAAAGATATTTTAAAGCTCAAGAAGTTTTTCAGTAAAAAAAATATAAAACCCGCTGTATTTTTATTGGCTGATCCGAAAAATGCGAACTGGAAAGAACTTGGATCAAAAAGAAGATTCTTAAATTTGTCTGAAATTGCTTCTCTATATAATAGTGGATTTGAGATAGGATCTCATTCAAATACTCATTCTAATCTCTCAACACTTGAGACAAAGTCTCTTGATAATGAAATTCTAGGATCAAAAAAACTCCTTGAAAAGACACTCGGTATCACTATAAAATATTTTGCCTATCCAAGAGGAAAATACAATTCCACAGTTGTGCAAAAAGTTAAAAAAGCTGGATATAGACTTGCACTTACGATGGATGACTCCCATATTTCTGTTGACACGGATCCCCTATTGGTTCCTAGAATCGGAATTGACAGGACGCATAGTTTTGAGGAATTTAAATATCTTTTTGCCCGGAATAACATAAATATGAGAATGATCGTTAAAAAAAGTTATATAGGGAGGTATATATGAAAAAAATATTAGGAAATTTTCTAATGCTATTGTTCTGTGCATTTATTTTACTTCTATCTGTAAAAGGTATTTCAGGAAATCCAAAAGGAGCTGATTTGATAAATCCAGTATGGAATGAAACAGGACCTCTTGAGCCATCTATCGAAGGGGGAAGATTTGCTCTGTTGTATTCAATAGTTGAAGATAGAAGTCTGGAATTTACCAAAGATGTTGCTTTACTTGCAACACCTGATTTGGGTTACCGTAATGGTAAATATGTTTCACTTTTTGCACCAGGCATTTCGATCGTAGCAATTCCAGGTTATGTTTTAGGAAAAATGATCGGGCTCTCACAGGTCGGAAGTTTTGCCACTATTGCGTTGTTTGCATTATTCAATGTTTACTTAATCAGAAAAATTGCACTTCTAATGGGTGCAAATAATATAGCATCAGTTATCGCTTCATTCACATTTCTATTTGCAACTCCTGCATTTGCATATGCAACAACATTTTATCAGCATCATGTGTCAACCTCACTTATATTATTAAGCATCTTTATTCTGTTGAGATTCAATACATTAATATCCCTTGTTGCCATCTGGGTGATTTATGCTTTTGCCTTTATTGTTGATTATCCAAATTTAATCATGATGGCTCCTATTGCGATTTTTGCAATTTCCAAAATGCTTTTGGTAAAAAGAACTAGCACCAAGATAAGTGTGAATTTTTCAATACCGAGAATACTAACGATCTTAAGTGTCATTATTCCTCTATTGTTCTTATTCTGGTATAACCAAAATGCAAATGGCGGGCCTTTCCAGCTCTCCGGGACTTTGGACCGCGTAATGAGTATTGATACTGAGGGGGTACCCCTTTTGGGAAGCGATTTGGTAAAGGAAGCAATCGAGAATAAAACCATGACAATTCCTCCGAATTCATCTTTTTTCTCAGCGTTCCTTAACAGATCATCAATCAATGGTCTGTATACACACTTTCTCAGTATTGATCGGGGCATGTTATTTTATGCACCTATTATGTTTTTTGGAATATTTAGCCTGTTTCAAAGTATTAAGAAGTGGAATAGGAACATAATACTGCTTGTTAGTGTAATAGCATTCAATATAATTGTTTACTCAATGTGGGATGACCCGCAAGGCGGTTGGGCTTTTGGATCAAGATACCTGATACCTACGTATTCTGTTCTGGCAGTGTTTATTGCCATATTACTTACAAAGTTTAAAAAATATACTGCGTTTCTTTTATTATATTTTGTTGTGTTGGCTTACTCAGTTGGTGTAAATACTCTTGGCGCAGTTTCGTCCACTAGTAATCCCCCAAAGCATGAGGCAATAGCTCTTGCAAAAAAGTATAAGACTGAACAGAAATACACATTTTTAAGAAATGTAGACCAACTTAATAAGGGTAATTCAAAGTCATTTGTCTACAGAACATATGCAGCAGGAAGAATCTCAGCGTGGAATTATTACTCCAATATCGCTGTTTTGTTGATAATAACTTTTGGGTTTTTGATGACTTACTATGCTTTAAGTCAGTCAAAAAGTGTAAGAGAGAGTGTGGTAAATTCCTACAATCGATTAGTGTTCAAAAGCAATGTATCTTTTTCTTATAAATGGATAAATAAGCCTATCGCATATTTTGAGAAAAATCCTATTCCTATTTTGATAACTGTATTATCCATTATATCTATATTAAATTTTATCTTTTACTATTTAAACGGTATGGGACTAGCCTACAATGATGCAAGGTCACATCTGGACATAGGACGACGAGTTGTAGAGAATTTAAAACCTGGTTTTGCGCAACTTGGGAGTGTTTGGCTTCCGCTTACTCATCTTTTTATGACACTGACTGTCTGGAATGATTTTATGTGGCACTCTGGCTTATCAGGTGCATTGCAATCAATGGTTGCTTATGTTGCGACAGGTGTGCTTATTTATCTTTTTCTGCGAAGGCTTGGGGTAAATTTATTTGGAAGAATAATCGGAGTTCTGATTTTCTCATTGAACCTAAATATTATGTATATGCAATCAACTTCTATGACAGAACTGCCATTGATTGCTTTGATGATGGCCGGAGTCTATGAATTAATGATCTGGCATCAATCAGAAAAAATCTTTAATTTAATTAAGGCTGGTTTTTGGATAATGCTTTCAACGCTAATACGCTATGACGGATGGTTCTTATTCGTTTTTGCGACCGGGCTGATATTTCTAAGGACTCTTAAAAGGCGTGGATATAAGACTGCTGAAGGGGTTAGTCTTATATTTATGGCCATGGGAGGATTTGGAATTTTATTATGGATATTTTGGAATTGGATGATCTTTAAGGATCCCTTATTCTTTGCTTTCGGCGACTTTTCAGCGAATGCGCAGCAAAAAATTATTGAGCAATCAGGTTCATTAACCACAAAAGGTAATATAGCTTACTCAATTCAAAGCTATCTATATGCGGTAGTATTTAATTCAGATTTTATAACTTTTGCATTCAGCATTGTTGGTGGAGCTATGCTCTGGCTTGATAAGAGAATTGAAAAACCAATTAGATATGCAAGTCTTGCGTTGCTATCTCCCCTATTATTTAATGTAATAGCCTTAGTGTTGGGGCATTCGGTACTCTTTGTGCAGGGATTAGGGGGTAATTCTTGGTTCAATGTGCGATATGGATTGACTCTTGTCCCAACAATTGCAATCTTTGTTGGGTATTTGGTTTTTAGAGCAAGAACATATCGCTTTCTGATACTTGGGTTGATTCTGTTTGTGTCAATGTTCGGATATATAAATCAGGAAGTTGTCACGCTTGATGATGCCAGAATAGGGCTAGGTGGAAAAAATGTGACCGAAGTAAGTTCTTATCTGCGTGACTATGCTGCAAACAAAGATGGTTTTGTGCTCTTATCAGTTGCCAAACATGATGCTATTATTTTCTCATCAGGCCTTCCTATGACACGATTTATTCACGAAGGAACTGGAGACTATTGGGATCTGGCAACAGTTCATCCTGACCGATGGGCTCGTTGGATTGTGCTTCGCACAAATGATGAAAATGATCTTACAACAAAGCTGGTTAAACATAAAAAATCTTTCAAAGATAAGTACGTAAGAGTGCGTGATTTCCCATTTGCAGAGGTCTATGAGTTAAAAGAAGAATATGTAAAAAATCTTCAGTCCACGCCACCAATTGCAATTAAAAAATAACCTATGAGATTCATATTAATTACATTTATTAGCTTCATAGTATCATTAGTCGGATTGTTTTGGTATATGAAGCCAAACGAAAATTCAAATTCCGCAAAATTAATAAACAATGTTAAAGATATTGGAGTAACACTTAGCGTTCCCACACGCAATACAACTAAAACAGACTACAAATATAGTTCAAGATGGAGCTTAAAGTCAGTTGACACTATGAAATACTCACGTGACAAAGCCCGAGAATCGCGAACCAATCCAGAACTTAAAGGAATAATTGAGAAGCAAGTTGTTAGTATAGCAAACACAGGCGCGACACACATTGCAATTGGTACACCTTATGACGAAGAGTTTTTATCTGTAATGGAGTTTTGGGTTAAGGAAGCACGTCGTAATAATTTGAAAGTATTTTTTAGGGGTAATTTTTCGGGGTGGGAGAAATGGAATGGATATGCAAAGATTGATAGAGAAACACATATTCAAAAAACTAAAAATTTTATTGAAAAAAATCCTGGATTATTTCAGGACGGCGATTTATTCAGTTCATGTCCGGAGTGTGAAAACGGGGAAAAATTGGACAGAAGTAACCCTATTCAGATTAATGAATACCGAACATTTTTGATCAAAGAGTATAATGTTACAAAAGAAGCTTTTAAAAACATTAATAAACAAGTTCCATCTAATTACTATTCTATGAACGGTGATATAGCATTTCTTATGATGGATCGAAAAACAACAGCAGCATTTGACGGGTTGGTGGTAATTGATCATTATGTCAAAGATACAGCACGTCTTGAGCGTGATATTAAGGCTTTAGCTCTGAAAAGTGGTGGAAAAATAGTATTGGGTGAATTTGGCGCTCCAATTCCTGGTATACACGGTAGTATGGATGAAAGGGTCCAAAAAAAGTGGATAGAAGATGCTTTACAAAAAATATCAGGCATTCCTGATCTTATTGGTATCAATTATTGGGTAGGAACAGATGGATCAACAGCTATATGGAAAGACAATGGGGTCCCAAAGCCAGCAGTCGAGGTACTCACCCGTTATTATAAGGCTTCAAATTCTTCAGATTGATTATAGTATATAACTATTGACACTTCTTTAAATTTGTGATATAGTCCATAAACATCTACATAGATGTCTAAACCCTATGTTAAAAAAAAGAATTACATTTGCTATAAGTCTTATTCTGTTAACAATTTTGTCGGCATTTCCTGCGCATGCTGAAAGACTCCCAAATTTTGGATCATGTCTTAATCCTCAAGGTAAAGTGCTTGCGAGTTATGAAACAGGAAAACATGGTATTGTTGGAAGAAAAGATCTGGTAACAGGATCCGACAGCGTTTATCAGTCTTCTGACAAGGGTGTTACACAATGTTTTTGTCCGCTAGATGGGAATGGAATTCAAACAAATTGGTTTGATGTATCAAAGCTGAAATCAGCTGATATAGAAACACTTAAAAAAGAAGGCTGGACATATTTTGCAACAGGATCTGACTGGGGACTCAAGGATGTTCCATACCTAGCCAAAAATACAGACTATGCATGCAAAAAAACTGCACAAAAAAAAGGAGACGTTCAAAAAGTCCTAAGTCTTGCAAGCACCGGTGATTCTTTGACTATCTATATATTTATTCTTTCAGGGGCTACATTTCTAATAAGCGGGATGGTCCTTCGAAAAGTTAGTAAATAATTCATATGAAACTGCTCTCAAAACTGTTCATATTTATTGGTATCCTCTGTTATATCCTCGGTATTTATAATATATGGCTAATCAATGATCCAAAGCGTTTGTCCTTTCAGAATTATACTTATGCTCAAGTACCTCAAAGCGTTGAGAAAGTGCTTCCAACTAAAATAAGTATAAGTAATGTAAATATTACTCTTCCTCTGATTCCATCGTCAATTATTGATGACAAATGGGAGACTACAGATATCGGAGCCTCTTATCTTTCTTCATCTCCTGTTCCTGGGGAAGTGGGAAATAGTGTGATATACGGGCATAATTGGGCGAGTATTTTCGGAAACTTGATTAGTATAATGCCGGGTGATGAGGTATTGATTGAATATCAAGATAAAACCACCAAAACATTCATCGTGAAATATACCTCAACTGTAAAACCAGAAACTACTAGTATTTTGGCACCTACTTCTGACAAGAGAATTACTTTATATACCTGCAGTGGATTTCTGGATTCTGAAAGATTTGTAGCAGTCGCTATCCTCAAAGACAACTAAAAAGCCCCGCAGTATGGGCAGGGCTTTTTCTAAATTAGATTTCTATATTAGTTGGCAACATTTGCGTTGGCAACGCTAGTTATAGAAACACTTGAGCTTGAACTACCTGTAAGAATCAATGTACTTCCTCCAGTATTAAAGCTTGAGCTGTTATTTCCTGTATTGGAATTGGCATTTACATAGTTGAGTAACACAGCTGTATTGCTCTGTGTAACACTCTTACTCCAATTATTAGTAACATTTACTGTATTTACAGAAAAAGCGCCATTTCCTTTGATCTTAACGGTAGTTGCAGCAAATGCGGGCATTGCTGATACAGCAAAAAGTGATGCTGCAGCAAGCGCTGAACCGATTTTAATAGTTAATTTATTCATATATTATCACCTCCTTTCAAATTGGTCTTCCCGCTATCACTCACGACAGCGGGAGAAAATACTGCACTACAGCTCGCATTGCGTTATCGCTTCTGCCGTACAAGTATCTGTGTTAGCGCCACCATCAGCAGCGTCACTACCGGCTTGACCATCTAATGTGTCATCGCCATCTTCACCTTTCAAAGAGTCGCTATCAGCGCCCCCATAGAGTTTGTCATTACCCGTTCCTCCGGCTAATGCGTCAGATCCTCCTTGGCCTAGCAGGACATCGTTTCCTGCTCCACCTATTAGATTGTCGGAACTATCTCCACCGACTATACAGTCAGCGCCTCCTTTTCCATCGACATAATCACTTCCACCTTTGGCCAGGATTAGGTCATTTCCTTCTGTGCCGATTATGTAATCACTTCCGTTTGTTCCTTCTATTTTGTTATATACAAGATTTTGATTACATTCTGTGGGTACTGGGAATGCATTCACTGGATTTGCTACTACTGTTATTTTGTAGACGTTTCCAGCTCCGTTACTCCATGCAGATTCCTCAAATAGAGCATTTCTTGCCCTAACTCTCAGATAATAGTCCCCAGGTGGTGTTCCCGGAGTTGGAATCTCAGAAGCTGTTAACCAACCGCTTTGAAACACAGAGGTTGTATATCCTGCGTCAGAAAAAGCTTCATATTGGTATTGAAACGGTGGATTAGAGCCTACTGAATCAGTCCAATCTACCTTAACTAGAGCTGCCTGTGTGACAGTTGCTCCATTTGCCGGAGTGTGAATCCTAGGAACTGATATTCCTTTTGTTATACTCCAGGTTCCGCTTCGTGGTCCACCGAAATTATCTGTCCAGGTTCCACTCACAGTACCATTTGCAGCAATCGTACCTACCATATTCATAGTTGTTCCTACTGCGCCCACATCATATACAGCTGTGAGATTTATTGAATTTCCTGTTTGGCTACCAGATGTAACATTCCAATGATAAGTATCTCCGCCTGTTGCCGGATACCCGCCATTGCCTGTTACAGCAGTGCCGGATTGGGCAAGAGTAGCATGGTGAACGTAAGGCGTAACTGAAGTATCAGGATTCAAAAAGAAACTGATTTCGTAATTACCCGTTACATTCCATGGCGCTGCAGCGAAAGCTGGCAACACCGAAACAGCAACTAGCACAATCGATGCTATCATAGCTGTAAAAAGTTTTAAAATTTTATTCATTTCTATCACCTCCTTTCACCCGCTGAATCTTTACGCGAAAGCGGGTTTCGCTCAAAATTTCGACTATTCGTTCATGATAGTTTTCACAGATATCAGTCAGGTTAGGATAACCTAATAAACTCGTAAGAGTAATTTATTCACCTGCGAAATTTGACTCTTCTTTTGTTGTCACAGAAATATTAGTATTTATATTGCCTGTAATCGCTGTTGAATTGTGGCTAGTAGTATTTAGTATAATATTATTGCCTGTGTAAGAAACAGTATTTATGGCGTTGTTAACGCTTGTATTATTTGTTTGATTTATAACAGTCATGCAATTTGAGGAGACATCAACAGTGTTATTTGATCCCGCGCCATTATCGCTGATTTCAATATTAGTATCTTCTCCACAATCTGAAGCATCAGGTTTTGAAACTACTGTAAATTTATTTACTGTCAAATTTGCACTGTCTGACAATAATGCGCTAGTTGGCTGAAGATGTCCCGATAGAATCATTGATATTGGCAATAGGATAAATAGCGTTTGTCCCTCCCTTGCAATAAAAGTCCTCGCTTTTCGAAATTTTATTAAATTAAATATGTTTGAAATTTCCATGTAAATGATAATAACAGACGGGATAAGAATAAAAAGCGCGATTCCGATTTTTGTTTTGGTAAAAGAAAGTATATAGCCCAATGCAGGAATAGAAGCTACAACCTTGCCAACGACTCCCCCACCAGCCAGAACCCAGGGATCGTTTGAATTATTATGATCCCCCCTTGTCTTGACAATTGTTAAATCCTTACTTTTTGATAAATCAACTATTCGGTGCGTGATAAATTCTCTGTCTCTTGAGGGCCGAATAAATGTAATAACATCGCTCAATTTTAAGTTATCGGGGTGAATACTTTTTGTAATTACAAGTGAGCCTGTACCAATTGCCGGTTCCATTGACCCGGACATGACAGTAAATGCACGGAAGCCTCCTATATGATGAGATAGCAAAAAAATGCTAATTCCAAAAAACAAAACAACACCTAGCAGGAGGAATTTAATAAGATTTTTCATACTTTTTTTGTGTATTCTCAGCCTTCCCCCCTCAAAATTTTGGTGAGGGGGAGAGGTCGAGATGCTGCTGAGTTCTGCACTTCTGAGAATCCAACAATTAATTTATATTTATTGTGCTGGAACCACCTCTGTCCCTGTAAACACAAAATTAAAAACAGCACTGCCATCTACAGTTATTCCACTGTTCATAGTGATACCCATTTTGTATCTTTGGGTTCCGCTTTGCGCAAGATTATACTCCGCAGGATATCCATATGGAAGCAAAGTTTCCCATTGTGCTAATGTTGCGGTTGCAATAGGCGCTCCTACGATTGCAGAGCCGTCTGTATTGACCGGTGTAAACGAAACTACAACCTGATCTTTTGTAATATCAGTTACGGTTATGTCTGTTGCCTGTCCTGATAATGACAACGCAACATCAGTAGTTACATTTCTTAGGTAAACATCAAAGAATTTCGTTTGTCCAGGTCTAACACCACTTGTATAACCGGCTGTGGACACTGTACTAAAAGTAGAGCCTGTCTTAGACACCCTAAGATCAACGGTTCCAGTACTAAATGTGTTTGATGTCAAAGCAGCAGTATCGGAAAGCAATGCTTGTGTTCCCATAACAGCACTTCCTGAAACTCCGGCAATTATCAATAAACTCAAAATTATTCTTTTTATCATTTTTATTCACCTCCCAACTTTTAAGTTTCTATCATAAATAACTTTGCCGGTGGTGGGGTAGCGAATCTGCCCGACAGCCGTTCCCCACCACTAGCAATTTTTACACAAAAAACCTCTTGAATTCTCCCAAAAACAGAACTCAAGAGGTTCACCTGCACGGTACTTACCATGTACCAAAAATCGATTTGGACAGCTGTTCATTTGCCTGAAGGACTATCACATTACTAGTTTTTTTGTCGCTAGTGATGTTAACTTAATTTAAAATATGAAAAGTGCCTTGTCAATTGATGCAAATAGATGTAAAGATAATATAACTATATCAATATTAAATATAACTGCTAAATTGACAACCATTTGTTACTTTGCGATACTTATTTAATGAAAAAAATTATTCCCCCCGATCACTGGCTCCGAACACGTCCGATAGCGCACAGAGGGCTACATGACATAAATAAAGGAATTCCTGAGAACTCCATATCTGCATTCGAAGAAGCATGTCAAAAAGGATTTCCGATTGAGCTAGACGTACGAATTACGGGAGACGGTAAAGCAGTTGTATTTCATGATTTTTTGCTTAAAAGATTGGTGGGTATAAATAAGTGGGTAAGTAGCATGTCAGCAAGCTCACTTGGAAAACTAAAAATTCTTGATACCGGAGAAAAAATCCCACTTCTTGATGAGGTTTTGGAGCATATTAATGGCCGGGTACCTGTTTTAATTGAGATCAAAAGAAATTTATTACCAGGAATTTTTGAAAACCTGGTGGTAAGCTCACTTAAAAATTATAATGGTGAATTTGCAATACTGACTTTCAATCCAATAGCTCTTCGTTATTTGCATCACCAAGTACCTGATTATATCAGTGGAATAAATATAGGAAATGCTGAAAAGTTTTTATTTAAAATATCTTCTTTTAATAATTTTGTAAATAATTTTTGTGCTCCCCAATTTATAAGTTATTCCTTAAGAGGCAAAGTTCCTGATTTTTCTGCTAAATACTTTAATGCTCAAAATTTGCCTATATTAGCTTGGACAGTGCATTCGCATGAGGAGGAAAAATTTGCTCGACAATTTGCAGACAATATAATATTTGAACAATATTTACCTGAATGAAGAAATTTATTTTGAATTTTTTAGCTGTGATCCTTTTATCTCTTGGGTTTGCAGGCTTTTTATATTTTTTTATAGAAATTGATGGTAGGCGGGACGAAAACTCGGTATCTCCTCTACCTGAATTTTTAACCCTAAGCAAGAATAATCAAGTTAGATTTCTTGATTTGTGGTTCCCAAAATTTGATTCATCTGAAAAAGCAGTATTGGGTGCCAATGATATTACTGCTAAATCAGCTTTGGTATATGACCTATCAAATAATCAGACAATTTATGAAAAATCTGCATCTACTAAGCTTCCAATGGCATCACTTACCAAGATAATGACTGCTATTATTGCACTTGAAAATAAAAGAGTAGATGATAGTTATGTTGTAACTGCAAAGGATTTAGTAGGCGAAGATAGTATGGGATTAACTGAGGGTGAAGTTATATCTTTTGATGAGCTATTGCATGGTCTTATGCTCCCATCCGGCAATGATGCTGCTGAAGTATTTGCAAACAATCATCCGACTGGCCGCGATGGATTTATTCTGGATATGAATCAAAAAGCAAAGTCACTTGGCCTTAAAGATACCAATTTTGTAAACCCATCCGGACTTCAGGGAGACGGAGACCAACACACCACAACCTATGATTTACTTGTTATTACCCGCTATGCTCTTGAAAATTTTCCGGAATTTGCAAAAGTTGTTGCAACTGCTGAATACTCAATTCCTCAAAATTCATTTCATAAAGCATTTGATCTGTATAACGAAACAAATCTCCTGACCACCTATGAGGGCGTCAGAGGTGTCAAGACAGGTTATACACCTGAAGCGGGGCTTTGCCTTGTCACATATCTTGACTATGGAGGACACAAGATAATAGGTATAATATTAAATAGTGAGAATCGTAGAACCGAGATGAAGACATTGCTTGATTATTCATTAAGAAAGTACGGTATTGCTCCACCAGAGTATAAAGGATAGTTATGAGTAATATTACTGACTCATTAGAATCAAAATTTGATATTGAAAGCGCATTGGCAGCTAGAGATAAAGGGTTGCTAAAAGAATGGGTTATAGAATTATTAAAAAGTGAGGGAAGTTATGAACTCGCTGAAAAGATCAGCTCAGAGAAAACTGCGGCAATTAAAATGTATAACTATCCCCTAACACTTCTCAAAAAAATTCAGGGTCCAGAAGAGAATGAAATACATAGACAGTCCCCGCAGGTTTGGGAAGATAAAGTAAAAAAACTTGCTAAAAAAATAGAAAACGGTTTTATCTCCGCTCCTTTAATAGTAACGGATTTTTGGAATTATTTTGAAGTTGCAGATGGCAATCATAGACATGAAGCACTTGAGCGAAAAGGAATAAAATCATACTGGACAATATTTTTTATAAAACACCAGGCAGGAGTTGAATACCTCAAAGATATTATGAAATCAAAATGAAGATAAAAGTGATTCTTACTGACGTAGGCGGTGTTTTGGTCAGAACTGAAAATACTCTTTTGAGAAGAGCTTGGGAAGATAAACTTGACCTAAAACCTCGAACACTCACAAGAGAAATACAAAAAATACAGCCGGCAAAAGAGGCTACTATTGGACTAGTGAGCGCTGAAAATATCTGGCAAAATATATCCCAGAAATATTCTCTGGATCCGAGAGAGTTACAACTTCTTAAGCATGACTACTTTGCAGGAGAAAAACTCAATCAAAAATTTTATGAATACCTTGAAAAAATTCATAAATCTTATAAAATCGTAATTTTTAGCAATGCCTGGGATGATGGACGTGAGGTCTATACTAAAAAATTTCATTTGGATAAAATAACTGACCAGATGATTATCTCAGCTGAAGAGGGCATGAGAAAACCACATAAGAAATTCTATCAACAAGCATTAAAAAAGTTGGGAGTATTGCCAGAGGAGATTTTATATCTGGATGATAGAATGGAAAATATAAAGGTTGGCAAAGCCATAGGATTCAATTCTATTCTTTTTAATTACACAGGCCACGTGATTGACCAGATCAACGAAATACTTTAATTGAGTCGGGGTGAGAGGATTCGAACCTCCGACCTCACGGTCCCAAACCGCGCGCTCTACCAACTGAGCCACACCCCGTTATACATATTGGTGCCGCGGGAGAGAGTCGAACTCTCATATCATTGCTGACAGAGGCTCTTAAGGCCCCCGTGTATACCATTCCACCACCGCGGCTTACAGGTATATGCTATTTTAACCTAAAAAGGGATATTTATTCAACAGTGAAAGTTAGGCGGATTTTAGAAGGTGTGCTTTTTTGATATCAGCCTTTTTCTGAAGATTTTCGGCAACTCTGTCTTCTCTGTCACTTTTTATCTTATCTCTTTTTGCTTTTTGTGCTGAAAGCTCTTTATCAACTACTTTTTGGCATTCTTTATCAGGACATACATTAAGTGTGCGAATTACTGAAATTGTATTACCTGAAAAAGTAACAGTTTTTTCTTTCCACTTTTTTGTCTGAATTCTTTCTTTTCCACATCTGGTGCAGGGGTTAGTGTACTTGTTATTCATTGCCATATGTTTATGGGGAAATTATACCAAAAATAAGCTTAAAAGTCAAATAGTGGGGCTAGGATTTAGAGCGGGTGAAGGGAATCGGACCCTCGTATCAACTTTGGAAAAGTTGTGTTCTACCATTGAACTACACCCGCATTTAAGAGAGTTAAGTATAACAAAAATATGGTATTACCTCAAGTTCATAGCAAGCCTTACTTGCATACGAATGTTAATGGGATTAAAATCACAGAACAGGTGTTAATATCTGGTCATAATTTATGAGTAAAATGCTTACAACGGACAACTATGAAAAAAACACTGTAGGTGCCTCTTTAAGGAAATTTTCTTTTTTACAACGATTTCTTATAGATAACTTCAATAAAATTCTTATTTCTGAAGTAAAAAAGTTAAAACCCTCAAGCATTCTTGATGCAGGGTGCGGAGAAGGTTTTACATTGAAAAGACTTAAAGACGCAGGAATAGGCAAGAAATTGGAGGGATTTGACTATTTGGACCGCGCGGTGAAATTGGGAGCCAAACAGTATCCTGGGCTAAATATAAAAAAGGGTGATATCTATAAAATTAATAGCAAGGCCAATAGTTTTGATGTCGTGATCTGCAGTGAGGTTCTTGAGCATCTTGAGAGACCAGAGGATGCAATACGTGAGCTCATACGGGTTTCTAAGCGCTATTTGGTGCTATCTGTGCCACAAGAACCTTTATTTATGCTGGGAAATTTATTAAGAGGGAAAAATGTTAGAAGGTTTGGAAATGATATAGAGCATATAAATCACTGGAGTAACGGTTCATTTGTTAAATTTGTAAGCAAACATCTGAAGGTAAAACAAAATATAACTCCCCTGCCATGGACATTACTCGTTGCAGAGAAAAAAATGTGAAATTTTAATTTTTGGACTCAAGACTTTTAAACAAAACTACAATAAACGATATAAATGGAATAGCAAGTAGCGCCCCGGAAATGCCCATCAAATTTGTACCAATCATAATACCGAGAATTACAACAACCGGATTTAAGCCTACTGCTTTTTGCATAACTTTAGGAACAAGAATCTGATTCTCCACAGCCTGAATCAAGACGTATAGTGTAACTACTGCCATTGCCTTGGTTGGAGAAATGGTAAGTGCGATAACAATAGCAGGAATAGATGAAAGTATAGGTCCGATTGTGGGAACAACTTCAAGTAAGCCGGCAAACAAAGCAAGTGGAAGTGCATAGGGAAGACCCAAGATAGTAAGACCTATCCAGGAAAACAAACCTATAAATACACAGAGTTGTATTTGCCCTCGAAGCCACGCGCCTAACTTAAAGTTAATCTGATCCAAAGTTACCAATGCTTTTTCACGAGCATCTTTATGAAACAGATTAGCTACAAATCTTTTAAATGTGTCTTCATACATCAAGAAATAAAGACTTACTACAGCAACTGTGATAATGGAAAACAGTCCCCCGAACACTTTTGTAGTTACATTAAATGCACTTTTGCCAAAAGTCTCAAATTCGGTACTGATATATCTCTCGATTTGTTTAGGGTTGATAGAAACTCCAAATACATCAGCTGATCTGTCGATAAATTTGGGAAAATTTGTGACAAGAGACTGGATCTGATTTGCGACAAATGGGACAAGGGGGAGAATAAGAAGAAATATCGCAATAATTATCCCAAAATAGGGTATCAAAACTGCTACTACTTTATTTACCCCTCTTTTTCTAAGATATTCAACCATAGGGAGAACTGCTGCCATGATAATATATGAAAGAAAAATGGAAACAATTATTTCTCTTGTTTGAACAACAAACCAAATTGAGGCAATAATAAATAAGGCAAAAATCACCTGATTTTTTAATAAATACTTAATGAATTGATGAAACATGCTCTTACTTCAAACTATAATACATATACATTTTGAATTCAATAAGAAGTATTTTAAAATTTAAATATATGTAAATTGCACAATGTCTGCTTAATTGATAAAATAGAGTTCTGCTTTGCATGAAGCGCCCATAGCTCAGCTGGATAGAGCACGTCGGTTCTAACGACATGGTCGGGGGTTCGAATCCCTCTGGGCGTACTAATCCAAGATATGAACTCAAAGCTTATTAAATTCATAAATGAAATACCTGGTTGGCTTAGTGAGAAGGAAGCTATATTTTTGTCACAAGTTGCTAAAAATAGCCAGAAATATAAGGGTGATATAGTTGAAATTGGAAGCTTTCATGGCAAATCAACAATTTGCCTAGCACAGGGAAAGGGAAAAGTGTATGCAATCGACCCACATAAAGGATATGTTGAAGCGAATAAGGTCTTTCCTTCCAGTTATACTAAATTTTTAAAAAGCATTAATGAAGCCCGAGTTAATAAAAAAATTGTTCCTCTTGTAATGAAATCCAAAACAGCCTCCAAAACATGGAAAAGGAAAATCAGATTACTTTTTATAGACGGCCTTCATGATGAGAAAAACGCTTTCCAGGACTATGAACTTTTCAACAATTATGTAATTGAAAACGGAATAGTTGCAGTTCATGATAGTTTTCTGAGATGGTGCGGTTCAGAAAAAATGGCAATG
Organism: Candidatus Limnocylindrales bacterium; assembly: GCA_035526025.1. Classification (GTDB taxonomy): domain Bacteria; phylum Patescibacteriota; class Microgenomatia; order Levybacterales; family UBA12049; genus DATLDE01. The sequence continues at coordinate 22,649 of DATLDE010000018.1, forward strand.
AAAAAAATTGTAAATTCTTCAGAGTATTATAAGATTGGAATCGTAGGGTCAATTATTTATGGTGTTAAAGGTCAGGGTACTCTCTCAGATAAAATTATAAAATTAGCCTTGAGTGTGGCAATCAATACATTAGTTAAATTAAATCACCTAAAACTAACAATCTTTAACCTGCCTGAGATACTAAAAACAAAAATTCTCCCTCGTTACAATATAGACCTATAGTTGCAATATTCTCTGATTTTTGGTATACTGATTTAATTATGCGCATTGCAGAAGTTAATCTTATCGTACATCCAGATTATGATGCTCTTTATAACGGGGACACATCAGCAACCTTGCACCCTTTGCAGAAGGGCTTAAGAGCTGCATGGTCCCAACGTACATCAGAGATAGCATTAAGAGAGAATTCATTATTAATTTATGTATCCGCACTACAAGCAAAAGACTTAAGAAAGCCACGCTCATACCTTAAAGGAATAAAGAAAGATGATGTGAGTAGAATATCGGATTGGAGAAAAATGCTAGGAGATAGATTAATCGTTTTTCCAAAAGAACCTTCTGTAACACGCACAGTGCTAGCAGATACTTTTAATCAAAGAGGGTATTCCTTGGATCAGGAAAATGCAATTTTAGTAGCTTACGGTGAATATGAGGAATTATGCGTTAAGGGTGAGAGTGAATTATTTCAAGATAGTCTGGGAATTCCAGATTCAAGAACATTTATAGACAGAAGACAATCATTAGCTTATTGTGATTATGATGCTGAAGCACAAATGATATCACCACGTAGACAGAAGGAATATGTCTAATAAATTATTTTAATTATGCTAATCAACAATATACATGTATCTAAAAGTAAAAACCTGATTCATTTGTCAGCCAATATTAAATTTAAGAACCAAAAAGCCGACCGAATGTATTTTTCTACGAGTAGCATAAATGCTTCTTTAATTTCTTATGACTACTCCCCTTTTCTGGCAAGTGTACTTTTGCCATGCATGAAAAAAGGTGAAGATATAGTTATTGACGGAACTGTCTCAAAAAAACTACTGGTAAATATTGAAAAGATTATGGATCTTGTCACCTCATGGGGCGTAGGGTTTAAACATATTAATATTCAATCAGGGATTACAAATCACGCTTACTTAAAAAACAAAAGAACTTCTGCTGCTTTTTTCTCAGCAGGAGTTGACTCTTTTTATACGTATCTAAAACATAAAAAAACAAATAGTAAAATACAAAATCTTATTCTTATCCACGGGTTTGATATACCTCTTGAAAATAAAAATCTATTTACAAAGACAAAAAAAATAGTTGAAAGTATTGCCCTTGAAGAAAAGATCAAAGCAATTTCTGTCACAACCAACGCCGGGGAAATTGTCGAAAAAGTGCTGATATGGGATCTTTCGCATGGAGGAGTTCTAGCTGCAGTTGGATTATTTTTGGGAAAAGGAATAGGAAGAGTCTATATCCCGGGGGGTTTGAAAAAAAGTGAACTATTTCCCTACGGAACATATCCCGAATTAGATAAACTATGGTCAACTGAGAAAACCCAATTTTTGCATGATGGCACAGAGTACAATAGATTGGGAAAAATTATGCACGTTGTTTCTAAATCTGATTTGGCACTTAAGCACTTGAGAGTATGCACGCAAAATATAAAAGGTAACTATAATTGCTCGCGATGTTATAAATGTCTCATCACTATGATAGGGCTAGTCTGTTCCAATTCCCTGCAAAGTGCAAAAACTTTTAAAAAGCTTGATCTTAATAATGTTAAAAATATGTACTATGATTACAGGTTGAAATATAATCTACAAGGCGAGGCGAATTTAGAAATATTGAAAAAAGAAAATAGAGAACATGAATTGCAGGAAGCAATCAAATACAGTCTTGAGAATTCAAAAAAGCAAAAAATTCACAAAAAGTTATTTGAAGTAATCGCTTCATTTGATCAAAAATATAATGAAAGAAGACTATATAGATTTGTTTTTAAAATGAATAAAAAGCAGGATAGAAATTTGATCTTTAAAACACTTGGGAAGATAGGAGCGTTAAAATGAATAGCTTGCTAGTAATGTTATTAACTATAGGAATAATACTTATTAAAATATTCTGGATTAATACAGAAATCAGATATTTCAAGAATAGATTGAACTTTGAGATGTTCAAAACAAATTTTATCGAACTTGTTATTCTGGTCTCACAAATTTTTGTAGTTTATTATTTTCCGCTTCCTAGAACACCTTATGATTTTGTTATCTCGTCGCTTGGAATCATAATGTACGTATTAGGTATGGGATTTGCTGTATGGGCAAGAATTACTATGAATAAGGTGTGGGGCGTGCCTGGTGAATTCTCTCAAAATCAAACTCATTTCGTTACAACCGGCCCATTTCAGATCTCAAGAAATCCAATTTATCTAGGTTTTATATTTATTTATTTTGGATTTGCTATAGCTATTAATAGCTGGCTGATTTTTCTAAGAATTCCACTGTTAATTTACTTTTATAAAGCAGCAAAAATTGAGGAAAAGATACTGGAGAAGAAATTTGGGAAAAAATACCTTACGTATAAATCTAAAACTCCCCGATTTTTACTTGGTGTCTAATTTTATTTAAAACGCTTTTTGATTTCAATTGTCAGAAACCAGGGAATTGTCATAGCTAAGATCAGGAGATCCAACCCAATTAATCTTGAGATAAGTAATTGTCTGCTATATAGTCTATACGCCCTGTCATAAGTTATGGTGCCATGAGCGATAAGAATATATAGAGGAGGTAACCATAGCTTGGGGAAAAACCTATTTAATATAGTATCTACTTTATCTTTGATAATAAAGTATAATGATCTGCTTTTATCACGAAGTTCTATGAAGTTATCTCTTGCCAAGATCGCCAATGTATCTGTATCTATTTTTCGATTTTCCTCAAACTCTTTAAATGCATGAGTTAAATTGTGGCTGTACTTTTTCATAAGCTCTGACACCATCAGACAATCCTCCATTGCTGCACATACTCCCTGGCCATAAAAAGGAATCACACCGTGCGCCGCGTCCCCAATTAGTAAAATAAAATCTCTATAGTGCCAGGGATTGGTAAGAATTGTAGTAAATTTCCCAGTTGGTTTATTTAGAAATGAATTAACTATTTCAGGGAGCAAAAATTTTAAGTCAGGAAAATTCTTAACTATATACTTTGTAACTATGTCTTTGCTCTTTAGAGTTTCAAAACTATTCTCACCCTTAAGTGGTAAATTTATCATCAGTGTATTTGATTTATCAGGATTTGGAAAAGCGATAAATAGCGAATTTCTGCGAGGCCATGTATGAGTGGCTGAAGATTTTAGCTTTAACAATTTACTTTTTTGAGGGGTTACCTGAACCTCTTTATACCCCCAGTTTTCAAGGGCCAGGACATTTTTTTCATTCTTCTTGTTATTTATTATCTTTCTAACAGTAGAATTAACTCCATCAGCACCGATTACAAGATCTGTTAATTTGGTGAACTTTCGTTTTGAAAGGATATTTCGTAACGTGATTTTTTTATTTGCTTTATCTATGTTCTCCAGTCGAGTATTAAAATTAATTTTTATATTGGAATTTTTTTCAACAATATCTAAAAGCTTACTGTTTAGAATATTACGGTTTACAGTGTAGAGGACCTCAGTATCATTTGAGTCATATGGATCATATATATTCCGATTATCAAGATAATGCGCAACATTCCCTTTTGTCAGAACAGATATTTTTTTAATATCTTTCCACAGGTCAATTTTCTGAAGAGCTATGATACCTCTTGTGTAAAGAGTGATGTTAAATGATCTGCCGGAGCTCTTTTTTTGTTTTCTGATATCTGACCTTGCTTCATAAATATCTATTTTATAATCTTCTTTTGCAAGACAAAGCGCCATCAGACACCCTGACATTCCAGACCCGATTATGGATATATGCTTTTTCATTCAGGATATAATTATATCATGTTACTATAGGTCTGTCAATTAATTAAAGTATAATTTATAATCCTTTTATGAATGAGTTATTCAGGTTTACAGGAATAGTAATAAGAGGTAAAAACCGGGGAAAAGCTCTGGGTTTCCCGACAGCTAATACCGACATAAGTAAATCTGCAATGCCTGGGATATACATATCAAAAACTATTTACGACAAAAATGAATTTTCATCAATAACATTTATAGGCGAGGTTAAGACTTTTAATGAAAGTAATTTCGCAGCCGAAACATATATACTTGATTTCAATCAGGATATATATGGTGAAGAAATTCAAGTTCATATTCTGAAAAAGCTACGTGATAATCAAAAATTTGAATCTGTTGAAAACCTGATCCTCCAAATGAAAGAAGATGAAAAACAGACTAGAAAGTATTTCAGAGAATAAAACAATAGTTATTAGTTATATTGTATAATACATAAAATATGTTCCCTTTATCTGATTCAATTAAAGCTAATCGCTTTCCATTTCTTAACTATATATTAATTGCGATAACTGTATTTGTTTTTATTCAACAATTGGGAAATCCGGATGGAATTATTGCAAGCTATGCGCTCATTCCCGCAAAAGTGGTACTTGGTGATTTCACAACTTTTCTACCATTTATTACTGCGATTTTTCTTCACGGTGGATTTTTACATATCATATCCAATATGTGGTTTTTAAAGGTATTTGGAGATAATGTAGAAGGGGTACTGAATCCGCTTGCTTTTTTGCTCTTATATTTTATCGCAGGAATTGCAGGAAATGTCGTGCAGTTTCTTTTCATGTCAAATAGCGCGATACCTATGCTTGGCGCATCAGGCGCAGTAGCCGGCATACTGGGATGTTATTTGATACTTTTCCCACATGCAAAAATCAAAACACTTCTTTTTATTTTCTTTTTCGTAACTATCACAAGAATAAGTGCTACATTCATGCTTGGGTACTGGTTCCTTCTTCAAATTATCTCTGCAATCGGGTCAATTCCTGAAATGGGTAATCAAGGAGGAGTTGCATTTTTCGCTCATGTAGCAGGGTTTGTGGTAGGTATCATATTTGGAAAGATCTACAAATCCAAAGCCCAGTCCTACGAGGTGCATTATGAGTAATGATCTGGAAAAAAACTTGATATTAATTGGATTAATTGTAGTTGGGATTGGTTTATTCATGACTTTTTTTCAAAAAGGAGGATCAATTCTTAAATTACCTGGAGATATTACGATCAAAAAAGAAAATTTCGCCTTTTATTTTCTCTAACAAGCTCTCTAATTATCAGTGTGGGTATTTCGGTAATATTTTACTTGTTTTTTAGAAAATAAATGTTTATGCGTCCACGAATTCATATAATTCACTAAATGTTTGTGGAAGTCTTTCTGAGACATCATCATCAAAGTACTCTCCTGAGTCATCAACAAGGGCTAAATTCCCATCAAGGTATCGAGTAATGTTTCCTTCTTCGTTTATAAGATATGAAGTTGATCCGTTAAATATTGCAGGTTTATCGATTTGACCCTTAGAAGTTTTAGTAAGCTCCATTTCCATTTCCACGCTATATGATTCAGTCAAATCTACGTCTATGTGATGTCTCCTTTTCTGCACAATTGCCATTTTATACCCTGAATTACCGACGTTGAATGTAATTCCCGCTGGGAGACTAATTCTTGTTCTTCTAGAATCCAAAGCTTCTTTTTCCCATAAATCGAACATAGTCGATCTAAAATCAGCATTTGAGAATACTTTCTGAAATGTGTTTACTATAACATCTCGTGCAACATTTCCAAACTCTGGGTTCAATGGCAACTCCCCATTTTTTCTTAGTTCTGTTCTGTTCATATGGATAAATTAATGCAAAAAGTCTAAGGGTAATGTCAGGTACAGATTATACATGAGACGGAGAAATTATGAAACCACTTTATTGCTAATGCAAAATAACAATATTCATATACAATTTTCAAGTATTTACTTCAATTTTTTTAAAACCCCCTTGCGTTTAACGATATTTTTATAATCCCACTGAATCTCTCTGGCCTTTTTGAGCCAGCGGTGTAGATCCTTAATATTTACTTGATCAATTTGTGTATATCGAACGTCCGCTGCTTTGAATGACCCCCCATTTTGAAGACCTGGCTCATCAAATGACTGACCACTCCAAAAAAGCAATCTGACGCTATCTCTTAACTTGCTATAACCGACAACTGGATTACCCTCCAAAAACCAGACCGGATGAGCATGCCAGATCTTGCTTTCTGCTTCAGGAAGAATAATGTTGATTTCTTTTTGCAGTAACTCACAAATTTCTTTGTCTGAATTACTTTGTAAATTATTGTATTCTTGTATATTTTTATTCATGCCGCAAGAAGTGCCCAATTCTTCGAGACATATGGCTCGCTACATAGACTTCGATTAAAACAACATGGTCTTCTCATTCCGCGGTTGAGCTTATCAAGCATCACATCAATGTGTTTCTGACGGGTTTCAGAAGTCTTAACGGCACGTATCCAGCGTATCCAATCCCACCTGGCACTGGGTGTAATGTCATTCCATAAATCTTGAGCTTTGGGTGATGAAGACAGTGCTTTTTTTACATCTTCGGGCACAACTGGCTCTATCCAATCCTTGGTCGATTGAAGTGAGACCTGTACGGTATCGCCTGCCCCGGCGTGAGCGTCCTTGAGCAACTTTTCATCAGGTCGGAACCAATGACTCGGCTTTAACCCTGGGCCGTACCTGCCATCAGGCTCGAGCAAAGCTTTAAAAGGAACTCCGTTAATTGTTCCCTTAACCATAGTCATACCACGGGACGGGAGCTGTGCGGAGGCGTCCTCAGGCAGCCAGAGGATAGTCCAGGAATTTATTTTAAATAATTTTCCTGTGAAAGTGATTTTAGACATATATTATAGTATTATATCATTCCACTATTAAATAAACCGTATTAAACTTATAGTATTGACTTTTTAAAAATATTATGCTACAATCACCTCACAAAATTAGGTAAGAGTATAGCTAACAAATATGAGAGAAGCAGATATTCCACGCTTCAACATTGAACAAGTTACTTCACCCGATGTTCGAAATCTAAGAACAAATACTCCAAATTATTTTATTGAACTTATAGAGCTGGGATTCTTAGAAAATGTTTCTTCAATAAGAGATGTTGCTCCAGGAAGTATGGTGGCAATGAATGGACTAAGTAATGCATCTTATTTTTTCCGAGATAATCGCTCTCCAAGAGTAGTTAAATTTGGCCATTTTTCGGCTACTGCCGAAGCGAGAATGCTTAATTTGTTGAGGGAAAAACAAGTCTCAGTTCCCCAAGTCTTAGGATCAGGTATAGTGCCAAGTACAGAAGGCAAAGGTAAACCTGTCGAGTACATTGTATTAGAAGGAATTGAGAAAGATGGACAACCAGCTCCAACCGGATACGGATATTTAGAGAAACAACAAGATCAAGAAACAGCAATTGATCAGGCATGGATATTAGGTGAATGTATGGCTGATGAACTTGTAAAAGTGCACAATGTTGCTCCAGACGATATGGTAATTGGAGGGGTTTTAGACACACCTGATGGCACAGCTGAAACGATTTATGATTATTTTACAAAAAAAATTGACGACCCAGGCTCCACAAACCTTCTAAATTCACTTGGGATAGACATAAATCGGATGAAAGCTGCATTTGAGACAACACAATTTCCAGAAACTGGAAGTATGGTTTTTGGTGATTTCCTTCCATACAATGTAGTTGTAGAATCAGAATCCCCGTCACTTACAATTAAAATACTTGACCCAACACCCTCTACCAATGATCCATACTGGGATATTGCCAGATTTGTAAATACATTTGATTTGACAGAAGCGCTTACAAGAGATCATCCTAAAAATCAAGAATATTCAGACAAGCTGGAACAAGAGAAACACTTAAGGGACGGATTTTTGGGGAGGTATGTAGTTCAAGCTGGTGAGCTGGATCCAAAACGATTGCTGGCAAACCAAATTATTTTTGCAGTCGGACACATTCAACGCAGAGAAGCACGTGCAGATACAATAGGAAGCGCTGGACTCGCTCAAATACCTTTTGAGAAAGAACGCGTAGTAGATTTAATGAAAGAATTGCTGAAGGAGTATATTGCTGAATTTATGGAACTCACTTAAAAAAATCAGTTCCATTCACCTGAAAAGTATTACAAATTTGGGTGGCGTACCGGTCTCGAACCGGCGACCTCCAGCTCCACAAGCTAGCGCTCTAACCAACTGAGCTAACGCCACCAAATATAGCATTGAGTATATCAGTTTTGAGGATAATTGGGAAGATTAAAGAGGGTAACCGCCACTTGGAGGCTCATTGGATTCATCCATTTCAGAATATATCATATTGCTGTCTGTTGTTTCCCCATCATCATATTTGTATTCTTTATCATCTTCATCAGACTCTTTTAAATGAGTCTTGATACCTGTGTACAGAATGTGAGCCGCTTGTTCTTTATTTTCATTGAATGTATAAAAAACCTTAGAGCAATAAGAACAAGATTGTGAATAATACATATTAAGAGCAGTATAATACTTTTATTTGAAAATGCAATACATAATTTTGATATAAAAAGAATCTCTTTGTCCTCTTGATATTCGTATAAATTTTACATATCCTTAAAAGGTGCAAAGGATCATCCTTCATATAGATTTTGACTCGTTTTTTGCAAGCGCTGAGCAGCAATTCAATCCCCTTTTAAGAGGCAGGCCAATAGGTGTAACGGCAACCAACGGTAGAACGTGCATCATTGCAGCAAGCCGTGAAGCAAAGGCACTCGGAATTAAATCCCCAACACGTACTTTTGAAGCTCAACGAATATATCCCTCGATCATTTTTGTACCTGCGCATTTTACCAAATACTGGGAAGTTAGCAAAATATTTGTGAATGCATGCAAGGACTTTTCACCATTAGTTGAAATTTTTTCACTGGACGAAGTATTTATGGATGTTACGAGGACAGCAGAACTCTTTGGAGGCACTCTTCCGCTCATTGAGAAAATCAAAAGCCGTTTACAAGTGGAAATCGGAGAATACATCACAGCTTCCTTTGGAATTTCTCATAATAAGTTACTGGCAAAGCTCGCATCAGGCCTTGAGAAGCCCAATGGCGTTGTAATGATAAAACCTGAAGATGTCCAATCGATATATCAAACCACAAAATTAACTGATATTTGCGGAATTGGCTACAGAATCGAAGCAAGACTCAATCAAATGGGTATTTACAAACTTACTCAGTTAAGCGCTGCTCCTCTGCAGGCTTTGATTGCAGAATTTGGAAACGTGGAAGGGATTTTTCTACATCAGGTAGGACAGGGACTGGACACACGCGAGGTTATTCCCCATACACAAGATCCGGGGGTCAAATCAGTAGGAAGGAATTACTGTCTTCCGGCAAATGAATATAGCAAGCGAAAGGTATTACAAAACGTATTTGAGCTTTGTGAGGAAGTCGGAATAAAGCTTAGAAGGCTCAATAAAAAAGCACGAAATGTTGGGATATTTCTCAGGGGTGATGAGAATGTATATGGCAGAAAAACCTATTCATATTTCATGGATTCAGGAAAAGATCTTTTTGATGCATGCCACTCTTTGTTGACCGTATTCCCGGATTATACCCGTCAAATCGGTATTTGGGCTTCATATCTTGAAGATAGTGACAAAATTCCGAGTTCCTTATTTGATACTGAAAAAAAGAGGAAGTTGCGCACAACAATTGACCAGATTAATGAAAGATTTGGAGATCACACCATCCGTAACGGATTCCTGCTGGATTCTCCTAAATTGACTACCGTTCCAAACGGGTTTATGGCAGATAGATTTGAAAGAGAAAAATTTGCCAAGGAACAAAAAATAATTGAATCCCTTGCGTAAAACAACAAAACAGGTCGGATTATTAAAATCCGACCTGCTTATGGCTCTTCTTCAGAAACTAGATACTCCTTCTATGAGTAAATGTTTTGTAGATCCATATCGTTATAACAGCTCCCAAGATTGCAACAAATGTACTGTAAAAGTTAAAACCTGTTACTCCTGGTTGGCCGATAGCGTTCATAACCAGACCGCCTAAGAAGGCACCAATGATACCAACAATTATGTTTCCCATTGCTCCTTGCTCAGCGTCATTGCCCATAACCATAGAGGCAATCCATCCTGCGAGAGCTCCAAAAACTATCCAAACTAAAAAATTCATAATATTAAATTTCACCTCCTTTCATCTTAATCTTCTTTTAAGCCCTGATTAAGTATTGGGCTGTTGGAGGCCAAGCCTCCTATATACTTTGGTTAAGGTTGTTGTTTTACATTTACATCAACTTTATCCGGTACGTTTACCTGCGGTGCTTGTACTCCTGCGTTACTTGCAGTGTTGTTAAGCATTGGTAAACCATAAAATACAAATAAAATCACAAAAACAATAAGTACGATTATTCCTAATAAAAATCCGCTACCCCCTCCTCCTTCTGATGGAGCTGCTGCTGGTGGATTATTAACTACTGTTGCCATATATTATTCACCTCCTTTCAAGATAAAAAAATTAGATGTCTTGAATTGTTTACAGTATATGGAGCGGCAGTAAAAAACAAATGATAGAAGTGTAAGAAAGCGATTAGAGAAATTTAGCCTTGCTTACATACAAAATTAACCTCAGCAATTACATTTTTGTAGTCATTTTCTGACAGATATAAGGTTTTTATCAGTGAATTATCCTTGTATATTTCCTTACATAACACTATGTGGTTATTGAGAAGGATGCGCTTGTGACCTGATGATAGAGACGAAAGCATAGTAACAGGATACAAACGTAATCTCTCAATCATATCCCGCAGACTATTCCCTTCCGGGTAACTCCAGCTAATTGCCTTCATGTTCTTGCACTGCGCATAGGCATTTACTTCAGTTGTTGTTTTGGTGTTGGTTATAATCCATGCTTCATCAATATGATTTTTATTTTTTATATCTACAAATCTAGCTTGAGTATAAAGTGCTACATGGACTTGTGAGCGAATACCCGGGCTGTTATGATACTTTGCTTCTATCATTGCTGATTTACCACCTTTTTCAGCAATTACATCTATCTCATGCGTTATGCACTCTCCTCTTAATACTTGACGCACTTTTGTGTGGTAGCCTTCCTCTTGAAGTAATTTCGATATAAAATCTTCAAAAGGATAACCTGTCGGGCCGAGATTCATTATGGCTTCTTTCAAGCTGTAGCGTGCTTTGGCATAGTGATCGCCTGTATCTCCTAAGAATTCAGTGATGTGGTGATAGATTTCTCTAGTTGTTATCCCATCATACATCTTATTATTTACATGTGCCAATACCTTTCCTTGAATGGAGTGATGGATATGCGCACGTCGTATAGAATCAATTACTTTTTCTTCACTGTATGGTTCAAAAGTTTTATTTGCTTTTTGGACAGAATACATATTACTAGTATATCTCAAATGATTCCAGAAGTTTTTTATTTCCTGTAATTTGATAATTAAGAAGATCCTGATATAACCCTTTTCTCAGGGAAAGCTCCTTTGGTGTTCCAGCATCTGATATCCGACCATTTTCAATCACGATGACCTTGTCTACATTTTGAATAGTTGAGAACCTATGCGCAATAATGATAGTCAACCTATCTTTCATCAGGTTCTCCAACGCGTCCTGGACTTCTTTCTCGGACTTGGCGTCAAGTGATGAAGTCGCTTCATCCAAAATAAGTATTGGAGCGTTCTTCATTATCGCACGTGCTATCTGAATTCTCTGCTTCTGTCCGCCTGACAACCTGACACCCCGCTCTCCAACTTCACTATTGATTTTCTTTGGAAGTTTATTTACAAATTCCAGAGCATTTGCAAGCCTTAAAGCATTAATTACATCAGCATCTTTTGCACTATTTTGCCCATAAGCAACATTTTCTCTGATGGTTGATGAGAATAATTCATTTTCCTGAAAAACAAGTGAAATATTTTGTCTCACAAAATTATAATCTAATTCTGAATAGTTTTTTCCGTTCAGATATATCCCACCGCTTGTCGGTAGATAAAACTTTAGTATCAAATTGGCCATTGTCGACTTACCTGCGCCACTATGTCCAACCAAAGCCACTGTTTCACCTTTTCCTATCTTAAATGATACGTTATTTAATACATTTGCAGATTTTTCGTAATTGAATGATACTTTTTTGAACTCTATTTCTGGATCCTTGATTCTTTCCATATCAGACTTCCTTTTATAATCTTCAGTTGATTTGAGTGACAGAACTTCAAAGTACTCTTTAGATCCACTTTCTGCAGTCTGAATCTGTGTCAATATAAATGACATCGCAAATAGAGGAATCCTCGCCTGATTAAACAACTGCAGGATCAGAACCATCTCACCGATACTCAAATTTCCCAAGAAAGTATTATAAAACACCAAAACATTTACGGTAAAAAGGATTAGATTTAGAGAAAGCCCCCGAAAAAAATCAAATATATGATACGTTTTGCTTTGGCGCGCATAAATAATATTGCTTTCTCCTAGTTTTTTTGAAACCAATTCATACTCGCGTTTTTCATTTGTAAAACTTTTAACAAGGATCATGTTGGAAATCACTTCTTGTATGCGGCCACGAGTTATATCCTCAATTTTATTTTTCTTTACTTCCTCTTTCCCCCATTTAACAGTTGAGTAATAGCTTAGCGATAGATAGACCGGAAATAAAAGAAATGTAAAAAACGCAACCGGCAGGCTGTAATATGCAAGAACTGCAATTGTAAATATGCTTTGGATAAATGTCGGCAATATGAAATTTGAGGAGGTATTTAAAAACGAATGAATCGATACAATACCTCTGGATAACTGATTTACAATTTTTCCGGATATCTCTGAGTCAAAATAAGATTGTGGGAGAGTGAGGACTTTATCGTAAAACTTTTCTGTAAGAAATTTTCTCAATTGTCCCGCAAAATGATCCCCCAATCTATCCGATATGCTTGTGACTGCAAGGCCTAGTAAATTTGCTCCAAATGCAAAAAGTATGAGAGTGATCAGGCGCCTTATATCTCCCCCTTTGTTCTGTACATTCTGGACTATTTCATCAACAATAAATTTTGACAGAATTGGCGCAATCAAAGAAAGAACAGATGAGACGAGGATAAACACAGCAATAATAATTGCCAGGGGATGTAATGGTTTGGAGATCTTTAATATTTTAAATATATTTTTCATATGCAATACTAATAACTATTTTACATTTTTTTTTCTGAATATAACAAAAGAACCTTTTTCGGTAATGATTTCATATCGATTATCGTGGCGTATTTTCTCTAGTTGTAATTTTTGAGCAATTAGAGATTGTGGCTGTTCATTTTTATTTGGATAAAATACAAGCACATCTGCTTTCTCAAGTCCTAGAGGAAGTGTAAATAGCTCAAGCCTATGGGCTAAATGAGAACCTACGTTATTTGAAGCTGCTACGCTTAAATGGGGTGGAATGTCTGATAATTTCTGTTCTAAAAATTTGTAGTCTGGTAATTGTTTATTGATCATTTCCAGATTTGCATCTTTTGAGCCAGGTAACACTCCTAGCTTATAAGCACTCATCAGGCTTGTTATTAAAATAAAGATTGGCAAAACAAATAGATACTTTTCCTCTATATATTTTTTGATAATATTCATCCCAAAAATGGCGCTAATAAAAATAAACGGGGTAATTGCAGCGGTATATTGATAATAGATTTGGTGAAGCTGAGCGTTGTTACTCAAGAGATTAATAGTCAAATCAGCTCCTGCCAATATCAAAAAGAAAGGATATATAAATGATAGATATCCAAGTGGTGAAAAAAGTTGAGCCAGATAATCAATCTTTTCTTTTTGATAAATTATCTCAAAAACTTTCTGAGGTGAAAATAATATGTTTTTCGCAATTGAAAGCGGACCATCCCCAAAATCTGAGTAATAATCAATTGCAAAATGAGACGCACCTAAAGCCTGTGGAATTGCAACAGAAATGAGATAGTAGAATATTCCAAAAGACACAAAAAATATAAGACTTCCGAATAATCTTTTTTTGTGATTGAAAAACAACATAACACCAAATAAAGCTATGATCAGCCATATTTGTTCTTTACTGATAGCAGCAAGTAACGCAAAAATCATAAACAAAACATATTTTTTTCTACTATAGAAATAGTATGTTCCGAGGAGAAAAGTAGTTGCTAGAGTGACTGCGTGAAAGTCATATAGATTTGCCCTTTGAACACTTGGATTTATAAGATATGCAAAAGCAAATGCAAGTGACAAATTTTTACTGGTAAGCTTGTCTTTGGCAATTAAATAAACAAATATGCTGCCAAGCGCTACGACAAATGTCTGGATGAATAAAAGCGTTTTAGGATTGGGAAACAATGCGTAAAAAGGAGCGAGAAGAATCAAAAGAAAATCTGCATGAAATGCAAGGCGTGAGACCATGTCTGCGCCATCAGGATTGGTAAATTGAAATATACGTCCTTGTGTGGTATTCCAGACTGTTTGGGCCATATTTCCTAGATCAAACCTGCCTGTATAAAAATGGTCATACCGCAGGAAGCTGATCCAGGAAAAATACGCTATATATATAATTATCAATCCCAAAAGCACAGCTTCATGTTTGTGATTTGCAACAAGATTGCTAAGTTGACTAACTTTTTTACTTTTTGATTTAAAATATAAATAAGTTATACCCAAAAATATTATCTCAGAAATTATAAGTATTATTCTTGAAAAAAGTGCTATGAATGCACCAATTGATGAATTTACAATTTTCGACAATCCGGCAATAATAATTCCTTCTCGTACACCAAATCCAGCGGGTGTTAAAAGAGAAAGATAACCAATAAGTACTGACAAGACAAAAAACCCACTGAGTTGAAAAAACAATTCAATTGGCAGAATAATTACTGAGCTAATTACGAAATAGTTTGCAACCCCAAACCAAAGCAAGGCACATGTACTTAATGCCACCAAGTTCGCATTTTCTGATCTTTCAAATTTAGGTATAAATTTTAAATTCTGTTGAAAAAATATATATAACAAAACACCAATCAAAACTATGAAAATTATTAATTTTTGAGAAAAATCAGGGACGAAATTGCTAAAACTTGAAAGAACAAAGGGAAGTGATAAAAGAGAAATAACTGCACACCCAATAACAAAGATTCCAGCTTCAGTTACGATAAGCTTACCCACATTCTTTTTAGGAATACCTTGTTCTGAAAATGCAAAAGCTCTTCCGAGAAAAGATACTATGCTTCCTGGAATATATCTTTTAAATTCAGATACAGAATAATGATAAGCAGATTGTTTGTAAGTTATTTTATTTGAATAAACCTTAAGAAGTCTATGCCAAATATAGCTTCTGAGGAAATAATACACTAGAAAACTAAATATCCCTATCATTAATAAAACTGGATTTGCAGCATAAAGCTTACTGGTAAATTCCGGAATTCTTGGAGCTACGAGCTTGATAATAAAGAATAATGCGAGAATAGAAAACGGCCATCCTAAAGCGTATTTGAGAATTGAGAATAGTCGGTTCTGCATTTAGCTATTTTACTAGAAATATCATTTTATTCATAGCTTATGATATATATAATATGTATATTTGTACATTGTATGGGGGTCTGATAAAATCAATTTAAATAACGCACCCGTAGCTCAGTGGATAGAGCACTTCGCTTCGGACGAAGGGGTCGGGGGTTCGAATCCCTCCGGGTGCACTAATTAATCAAAAGCTTTAACTAATAAAAATGATAAATCAGCTGCAAATTTAAATCCTTTTTCCCGGGCTATGTCTGAGCAATCTTCTGGATCCCGAGCCGCAGCAATCCTCTTCTGCGTAATTCGAGCGGCCAACACAGCTTTTGCATCTGTTGCTTCCCATCTACTTCTTGCTCTTCCTAAAATATCACTTACTTTACCAAACTTTATATCCAAACCTCTCAATTTGTTAGGTCCTGTACTAAATGCTAATTGTCCTGGGATATATACATCCACTGCTTGAGCATATTTTGTGATTTCATCATCATTTGCCGTCAGAATTTTCGACGCAGTAAATGCAGCCTGATCAGCAAGACCAATATCTCCCTTAGGGCGAAATGTTCTTGCGTACTACATTCCGCTCGTGTAAAACATCAATTGTTGTCCCTCTAATTGCTCTTTCATAATTTATGGTGCAGGTATTTTTCTAAGAGTACCATCAGTTAGCTTGTTCACAACATCTTTTGCAAAAAAGTTAACAATTTCAAGTCTTGGCTTTGCCAATCTCTCGCTACTTACAAGTAAATTGCTTCCTGAGAGTTCATTTCTCACAACTCGCGGCGCCAATGCCAACTTTAATTGTTTTACTGCCTCTAATTCAGCTCTTTCAACAGGCGTGTCTATATCAAGATATGCCTGCCTTACAGAATTGTGAAATCCAATGTATGTAGGATAAACCGTTTTTTCATTTTCGGATATTTCTGTTGGATTTTTATCCAGTTCAAATGCCAAGCTTAGTGTTTCTGCTGGTGAGGCCACGACAAGTCTTGAAACTCCGGGAATTACCATATGAACTAAATGGCTTCTTAGTCTACCTTCCTCACTTGAAATTTTAGATTCCTTACTAGTTATCAAGTCTGTAGTAAATTCACCTGCATAACTCCTTATTGAAGCTTCAACATAATCTAGTTCTAAAAGCGGATCAAGTAATTTTTTTGTTTCTGTCATGATTTAAAATATTCATTAGCTATAAAATAAGTTTTTCTATGCTTAAGTGAATCTTAATATTAAATAGTCATTTTGTTGCATAAATTATATATTGTCTATGCTTCACGTGGTAAAAATCTACTGTTCACGGCTTCTTGGAGCATTGTGAAGTGTGGATTTTGGATAATAGAATCAAAACTTGACGGATCATCAGGTTGTGCTTCAGGATTAAATCCCAGAGCCATTGAACCGTATTTTCTGGCGATTTTGCCACTCAACCTTCTTCGCAATTCCTTATTCACTGAATCATCTAATGCTTGCCCGCTAGTGCCTATAAGCTCCTGACTCATTCTAAAAGAACTTACTTCATGGAAAATACCACCATATACCGATCTATCTCTATCTAAGTATTCATCATTATTTTGATTCCGTTCAATGGTCATTGCGCGCTCAAATATATCTATATTATTACCGCTTTCAACAATAGACAGAATTTTTACTGCGGCATTCTTAAAACTCATAGGCAAATCCGGCGTAGTTGACTCTACATGTTCTCTCAGCTCGATCGTCTCCTCGCTACCTGGGAATAACAAATCGATATATTGGAGTGCGTCTTGTAATCTTTCTGATGCATTTGCCGCCATATGAGGTATTATAGTATATTTATCCAGCCTTGTCTATGGTAAGTGGTGGCTGACTTACATATCAAATTTTGGTAGAATAGATAAGTTAATCGGGCCGCTAGCTCAATGGTAGAGCAGTACCCTCTTAAGGTATTTGTTCCGGGTTCGAGTCCCGGGCGGCTCACAAATAATTAAAATATTATACTTAAATTCTTTTTATATTTTATGAGAGGAAAGTGTAGCAATTGCCAAGGAGATTAGCTTCTTACGAGTAATTTTTGTGCTTTATTGAATTTCCTTTGCTCATTCTCAAACCATTTTTGATCCTCTGCCATTGCTTTTGCTATTTTTTTATCAAATTTATCATTTGTTTTTCTTTCTACTTTAGCTTTTGCACGTCTCTCGGTTTCCATATCTTGTCGTGCTTCGTCGATTATGCGAGCATCTTTTCTTGCTTGTCTTGCTTCTTTACTAAACGTCCTACTTGCTCCGACTGCAACTAATGCAGCACCTACAGCAACCACGCCTCCTCCTGCTCCAGCAAGTGGGAGGAGATAATCACCTGCGCCTGTTCTCGCAAGATACATATCTGGCACACCTACCGTAGCAACTACTGGTGCTTGATAAACAACAACTACTGCGGGCGCTGTGGTGGGGGTTACAATTATCTCAGGCGCAGGGGGAGGAGTCACCACTTCTGGTACTGTTACTGGTGGTACTGTTACTGGTGGAATAGTTGTGTCAGGAGTTGTTGTAGGTACTGTTGTCACTGGTGGTTTAGTTGTTGGAGTGGTAGTCGTGGTTGGTTTTTCATCATCTGGAGGACAAGTAGTAGTGGTAGTAGCCATTTTTTCTTCATCTTTCTTATCATCTTTCTTGTCTTTACCTTTATCTCCTTTTTCTATAACCTTTCCATTTGCATCCTCCACTGTGGTCTCATCTCCATCACCACCGAGTGCTTTATCAATAGGTACATATACTTTATCATGCAAAATAGGACCGACTACTGGCTTTAGCGATTCTGGCGTATTGTCATAAGCAATCTGTCCTGCATCAGTTACTACTTTAATCGCCGCAGGCCTAACGCTATCTAACGCATTGTCGATAATTTGTGCATTTGGACTAGTGCTAGGCACTACAGCTGGAGATACTGCTACTTCAGGTGTAGCTTTTGCTACAGGTGCTAATTGTCTAGCTTCAGGATGCAGAACTGCAACTGTTTGCGCTGCACGGCCTCCATCTGATGAGACTGCAGGCTGTTGCGCAATTACGGGCTCAGGTGTTGCAGCTGATCCTCTTGAACTACTGATATCCTTACCGGATACTGCTGTCGCTTGTGCTAGAGCAGCATCAATTGCAGAACTAGCTGATGTTGCTGGTGCT
Source organism: Candidatus Limnocylindrales bacterium (assembly GCA_035526025.1). Lineage (GTDB taxonomy): Bacteria > Patescibacteriota > Microgenomatia > Levybacterales > UBA12049 > DATLDE01. Next base: position 41,371 of record DATLDE010000018.1, read on the forward strand.
TCAGCTGCAGCAGCTGATGTTGCGCCTGCTACTAATCCTACGAATAGAAGTGCTCCGCCTTCAGAAACTTTTACAACGGTCTTAAAATTTCTTCTTTTTGCTACTTCATCTGCCTGATCTGCTTCATTTTGTGCGTTTAATTTTTCAGCTCTTTTTCGAAGCTTGCTCTTTTCTGATAGTACTTTTCCTTCTAGTAACTTTTTGGCTTCTGGATGCGCATCAAAATATTTACCAGTTAATTTTGAAGAATCGATCTGGCCATTTTCCCCAACATGTTCAGGACGAAGTACTCTATTTCTCACCATTGCACCGATTTTTCCATTCTCTGATCTCTTTTGTGCTTTTAACTGCTCAGGAGTTTGAGTTGGCTTTTCTTTTCTGAGTAACTGAAATCTTCTTGCGGGACTTGCTTCTGTAACTGGAGTTACAAATAATTCTCTTCGGTGAGTGCCTCCTAAACGGTGGAACAAACTTGGGGTATGTGCTTCAGGTGCTCCATGAACTGCATCAGTGCTTCTGGATTTTCGTCCATGCATTTCAGGCGCTTGGAGTGGACCTCGATCTTTATTTGAAATTTTTCTTAATGCTTCTCTCATGTTTATAATTTTTGTTTCGAAATTAAATTTTTTGTTTTGTCAGTAACGTAAAACATTTCGAGGTAATGTTGGCATTATACACTACATCTTATATAAGTCAAGTAGGAAAAGTGTAAGAGAGTGGATTTAGCAATCCAAATAGGATTTTAGGCAGGTTTTTCGTATTTCAAATCGCGGTCTATAGTAGTCGCAGGATTCTTTTCAGAGAGCAACACAAGACTCCCAGCAATCAAAACAAGATTTTTCAATACACTTTCCCCAACTATAGAAAGTACTGGAAATCTCGGATCAAATCCATGAATGATAAGTAATAAAACTGTAGAAATTGAAAGGTAAATAACTGTAACCAAAGATGCCAGCCTATCCATTTTATTGATCAAAAATGATATACCAATCCATATTTCAGTAAGCGCTACCAAAAATCCAAACATCACTGATTGTCCCAGAACTGGCGGTACCGAGCTTTGTAGAATTCCAAGCGAGGAACTAACTGCAAATAGCTTTAAGACTCCAAACCAAAGCATGCAGATCCCGAGTGATACACGAAGAATTGACAATGATTTTCTACTAATTATATCCACGTTCATATTATACACTTATTTTTGCCGCATCAGCGAAGTAGAACAGGCACTATTAATGTTTCATCATTCTCTGTAAGTCCTGATGGGTTTGCCTTCTCAAGAATCAACTTCCCTTTTGCGCTGCTACTGGCCACAAATTCTATCTCTCCACTGAATGGTACAAATTTCTCTGTCATCCACTCCTTATCAGTCGTCATAATTCCCTCTCCTATTATTTCCCCCTTCTCTCCAAGTAGTTTGGCCGTAAATTGTGCTTCAAAAAACCAATTGCCTCTTGCTTCACCAGTTATTTTTAGAGGGCTAACAATTTTTTCAACAGGTCTTGGAGAAATGATTTTGATTTTGTCATTTAATGTATTTTCATTTCCTATATTTTGCGTGATGAGCTTGCCCTCTTTGGTCCGGCATGACGGTGGATAGCTTTCAAGAACAGGATTGCCTTCTTTAACACATTCATCAAATGTGCCAGCAGCTTTGACTTCTTTATCATCAACTGTCGAACCATCAGGATTTGGTTGAAGTCTCCAAGCGATAATGAGAGCTAATATAATAACAGCAGATAATAATATAAGTTTTTTCATACTTCGATTAACTCAGTATGATCTCTTCGAGCCTGAGCCTCAGAGCCGATGGCCTGAGCAATGCCGAAGGATCATATGCATATTATACACAATAAAATCTTTGGTATTTGACGAATTTGTTAAATGGTGTATTATATAAAAATGATAAAAGATATTCTTATAATGATAGTAATAGGTATTATTTTCCTAGGCACTGTTTTATTTTTCTCACTAAGAGTCAGTAGCAAACCAAACATCGGCACGTCAAACACATCAACACCTGAAACAGCCAATACCGCGGATGCTCCTCAAGTAGAAGTAAAAATCCCTGACAATTTAAAAATCGACGATTCAGTTGAGGGTACAGGACCAGCCGTAAAATCAGGTGATACCATCACTATTCACTATGCAGGAAGGCTTGAGGATGGTACGCCATTTGACAGTTCATATGATAGAGGCGAGCCATTTACCACCCAGATAGGTGTCGGACAAGTTATAAAAGGATGGGATCTGGGAGTAGTTGGTATGAAAGTAGGCGGAAAACGAAAACTTACTATCCCACCAGATCTAGGCTATGGAGATCAGGATCAAGGCAAAATTCCCCCAAACTCCACACTCATTTTTGATGTTGAGCTGATGGAAATAAAATAGAACATGTTTTTTTGCATATATAAAATTAGCTAAATTTTTTTTATGTCACAAGGTGAAACATTCATTACCATTCTCCTCGCTGTCATCGCGTACTTTCTATACCTAATAACCAAACAGTTGTCGTACCTGAGTGGAAAAAGAATTAGATTTGGCTTTAAGTTACCCGAATTCCAAGCAAAAAGGTATAAAAGTGATCATTCGACAGGAACATTGCAGCCTAAAAAAGAACCCAAACTCCCCAACTAATTTCATCCAAACTTCCTACTTCCCAAATCCCCAATTTTGGGAGTAAAATATTAAATAGGTACTTGATCAAAATTTAGCACTGGACATTTATAAAATCTTATAGTATAATTACCCATCATGATTGATTACGACGAACTAAACGACCGAGAAAAATCAGTGGATTACCCTGAAGAATTTATCGAAGAACTTCGAGCAGAATTTCGCTCAGGTGATACACATGAAGCGCTTGCGCGTGCTGAAAAACAGAATATCGACATACAGCAAATCATTGAGTAACTTCTTTAGTTATTTATTATTACATCCTCGTCATCATCTGTTTTATCTACTACTGTTGTTTCTGTAATTTTTTCGACGAATGGCTGTCCTTTCATAGTGCAGACATCTGCGCCGCAAGCTGTAAGCCCGCCATCATACTGTTCCTGAGATATCTCAGCATGACACGAACCAGAACATGCATATGATTTTTTTGTAGTCTGTGTTGTTTGGATAATATCCATATCAAATCACCTCCTTTAAAATGACTTTTGTATTACTATTTTTCAGTGTTATCATTGAAGAAATATCTCTAACGAAAAGCAGAATTCTATTATTTTATTCCTAGAAGTTCTACTTCAAAGATAAGTGTCGCGTCCCCTGGTATATCAGGATCTACTCCATAACGACCATATGCAAGCTCAGGTGGTATAGTCAATTTTCTAACCCCCCCGACTTTCATGCCAGGAACTCCCATATCCCATCCTTTTATTACATATCCTGCTCCAATTCTTACTTCAAATGGGGCGTCACGATCAACAGAACTATCAAATTTGGTACCATCCTCTAGCCATCCAGTGTAGTGAATTGAAACAAGATCATTTTCTTTTGCAACTTGTCCAGTTCCCATTTCAATATCTTCGATTTTAAGTTTCTTGGCATCAGCCATAATTATATTATAAAGCAATAGCTTTAATTTGGTGGTAAGAATTGTGTAAGCTCAAATAATAGTTTTACTTGTCATCCATCTCGTCATGCATAAAATCAGTTATTGCAGGGAGACTAGCAGCAAAAGGAAGTGCCAAGAATGCTCCAACAATTCCAAATAACGAACTGCCTATCAGTACAGCCAAAAATCCAAGAGCGGGTGACAGCTTAAGTGCTTTATTGTAAATCGCAGGCGCTATTACAGTCCCTTCCAATTGTTGATAAATGAGATAGAGTGCGAGTGTCAAAAATCCGGTAAGAGGAGAAACAGAAAATGCCAAGATCACAGCAGGAATTGCACCAATAGAGGAGCCCACAAGTGGCAATAGATCAAATATTGCTGTGAAAATAGCCAACGGCATAGCATATGGGACTTGCAAAATCAGAAGGCCTGTATAAATTATCACACCGCAGATGAGTGAAATTAGCAAATTTCCTCTTATGTATTGACCGTTGATTTCTCCCAATTTTATTAATAAGCTTTTTACCCTTGCCCGAGTTGACCTATCAAACAATGAAAGAAATATAGATGTTAAACGCTCTGAATCAACCAGCAAAAAAAATGTCAATACAAATATAGCAATTGCCGAGCTAATGATATGTGTAATTAATCCTGTTGATTCAAGAATATATTTCCCTCCCCTTTCAACATACTGATTGAAGTCAATATTTCGAAGTGACTCAGGAAGAAATAATGAATCGTTTAACAACGAATTCACCTTCTTCAACAAGTCAGGAAATTCTGAAATCAAACTTGGGAGCGCTGTTGCTCCGATTAAGAAAAAAGGCAGCACAAGTAAAAGCACAACAAGAAGCGCTGAAATACCTAAAGGCAATTTTTGATTCACTTTCTTAACGACAGGAAATAATGCAGTCGCAAGCATTATGGAAATAAGAATAACCAGAAGAATACCCGAAGCTTTCCAAATAAGATATACGGCGACTAAAGAAACTACTATCCTTATTATTGCTCCAAAACTAAATGGATGCTCCTGAAACTTTACAATCATAACTGCATTATAAACTATGGCTACTTATTATAAAAGAGTTCTGATAAAATGCAGGTTATGCAATATAAATTTCAGCATTCAGTTGTTGGCGGCACTTTTGATAGATTTCATGTTGGGCACAAAAAACTATTTACTGAAGCTTTCAAATTATCTGATGAAGTTATTATAGGGATTTCAACTTCTAAACTTTATAGTAACAAACCATATTCCCATATTGTTGAGGACTATCAGGCCCGTAAAACCTTAGTTGAAAACTATCTAAAAAAATATGATTTGTCAGAAAGATCATCAATTGTCCCGATTGATGATATATATGGGAATACTTTATCAAATGTAAATATTGAAGCAATTTTTGTGACTGACGACACCATAAGTGCAGCTCAAGCTATTAATGCCAAGAGACTTTCATCTGGATTTGCGGCACTTAAGATTGAAAAAGTTGAATTTGTCCTGGCTGATGACTTGGAAAAAGTATCATCAGAACGTATAAGAAAAGGAGAAATTGACAGAGATGGAAATTCATACCATATGCTTTTCTTTGATAAAAAAAGGCTTATTCTTCCTGAAGAATTACGAAGCGATCTTAAAAAACCCTTTGGAAAAGTTATTAAGGATCTCTCAGAAATTGAGAAATTTATTGATAAAAAAAATATGCTTTTTGCAGTAGGGGACATTATCGTTATGAATTTATATAAAATGAATATAAATCCCGATATAAGTATAATAGACTATAAAACAAGACGGCATGCTCTTAACGTTGAGGATAAGATGCTACTTGAATCAATATCTAAAAAGGAGAATGTACTTAATGCTGAAAATACCCCCGGAACAATTGAAAGACGCGCAGTAGGAATAATCAGAAGAGCCTTTGAGGATTTATCAAAAACAAATCGCCAACAAATGATAATAGTAGATGGTGAAGAAGATCTGCTGACACTCCCAATTATTGCCTTATCCCCTCTTGACTCAATAGTCCTATATGGCCAACCAGACAAAGGAATAGTTATGGTAAAAGTAACTGAAAAAAAGAAAAAAGAAGTAAAATATTTTTTGAGCAAAATGCGCTGATTGATAATCCTAAAAATTTCCTCTATAATAAATGATCGCTGAAATCAGACGATTATGGAATCAATTAACGTAAAAGGAGCAAGAGAACACAACCTCAAAAATATAGATTTGGTTATCCCCAAAAACAAACTAGTCATATTTACGGGCCTTTCAGGAAGTGGTAAATCATCACTTGCTTTTGATACTGTCTATGCTGAAGGACAACGCCGTTATGTAGAAAGTCTATCATCTTACGCTAGACAATTTCTGGGGACTATGAAAAAACCAGATGTTGATCTTATCGAAGGACTTTCCCCAGCCATTTCAATTGATCAAAAATCCACATCCAGAAATCCCCGCTCAACTGTTGGAACAGTAACGGAAATATATGATTATATGCGATTGCTTTTTGCGAGAGTTGGGCATCCCCACTGTCCTAATTGCGGACGGGAAATCGCCAGTCTTTCCAAAGAGCAAATCGTAAATTCTATTCTCGACATGCCAGATAAATTTAAGGATAAGTCAATCAAGCAACACAGAGTACTACTTCTGGCACCAATCGTGAAAGACAGAAAAGGTGAATATAATGAATTATTTAAAGACCTAAAAAAAAGAGGATATAGCAAAGTAAGAATAGATAGAAAAATTTATGATTTAACAGATGACGTTGTTCTTATCAAGACAAATAAGCATTCAATTGATCTCGTCATCGACGCTATCACAATCACCAAAGAAACAGATCGACTAAGACTTTCAACTGATGTTGAACAGGCACTTAAATTTGGAGACGGCGAAATGATAGTGTCTAGAATACTTGATGCATCTTTATCTATGCCTGAAAAGCCTGAAAAACTGGAAGACCATCTTTTTTCTGAAAAGTTTGCCTGTCCAATTTGTAATATTTCTCTCCCTGAAATAGAACCGAGAATTTTTTCATTCAATACTCCTCATGGTGCATGCCCGACATGCTCAGGGCTTGGAAGAATACTGGATGCTGATCCTGAGCTTGTTTTTAATGAAAATCTTTCAATCAATGAAGGAGGAATTACGCCTTTTTTCAACACTATAAATAATGACACATGGTTCGCAAGAACTCTTAAAACTTTTGCGCAAGAACACAATATCCCACTAGACAAGCGTTTTTCTGAAATTTCCAAACAACATAAAGAACTTCTCTTGAATGGAACAGGCGAAAAAGAATACTTTGTTGAGGGAGAGAATCGGTGGGGTAGATCAACAGTGATAAGTGAACCATTTAGAGGCATTGCTGGGGAATTGAAGAAGAAATATAACGAATCCGATTCACAATACTTAAGAACTCAAATTGATAAGTTCATGCGCTATGAAGTGTGTGACAGATGCAATGGTGGACGACTTAAAAAAGAAGCTTTTTCTGTAACTATTGATGGGAAATCAATTGTCGAAGTGTCCAATTTACCGATCGAGAAAGCTTTAGATTTTATAACAAACCTGCCAAATGTATTGAGTGCAAGGGAACAAGAAATAGGAAAAATGATTTTAAGAGAAATTATTGAACGGGTGTCATTTTTAAAAGATGTAGGCCTTGAATATCTGACACTTGCCCGCTCAGCTGGATCTCTGTCAGGAGGTGAGGCACAAAGAATAAGACTGGCATCACAAATTGGAAGTGGGCTGACAGGAGTTCTATATGTACTGGACGAACCATCAATAGGACTTCATCAAAGGGATAATTCCAAACTTATTGAGACTCTAAAGAAATTGAGAGATCTTGGAAATACAGTACTAGTTGTTGAACATGATCAAGATACGATGGAAGCAAGTGATTATATTTTTGATTTCGGGCCGGGAGCCGGAGTAAATGGTGGAAATATTATTTCTCACGGCACAATTGATCACATCAAAAATGATAAAAACTCAATTACAGGACTTTACCTTTCTGGAAAAAAGAAGATAAAAGTCGATAAAGCAAATACTGACACCTCTCCTGCTATTGCAAATAGCTTGTCAAAAAATAACGTTAGCAATGGAACAAATAATCTTCCAAAAAATTTAAGTATAATCGGAGCAAGTGAACATAATCTCAAAAATATTAATGTTGAATTTCCTCTAAATAAACTTGTAGTTGTAACAGGAGTATCAGGTTCTGGAAAATCGACCCTGATAAATGATATTTTATTCCACGCATTGATGCAAATGAAAAATGCGTATCATCCACAAAAACCGGGCAAATTTGAGACCTTAAAGGGAGCAGAAAATATCCGAAGCGTATTTGCAATTGACCAGTCCCCAATCGGTCGAACTCCTCGATCAAATCCTGCTACATATACTGGTGCATTTACATATATGAGGACTTTATTTGCATCTACAAAAGAAGCCAAACTCAGAGGATATGGTCCCGGAAGATTTTCCTTCAATGTAAAAGGGGGCAGGTGTGAAGCTTGTGAGGGCGAAGGGCAAATTAAAATTGAGATGCAATTCATGCCTGATGTGTACATAGCGTGCGAAGTATGTGAAGGAAAACAATACAATCATGAAGCGCTTGAAGTACTTTTCAATGGCAAAAATATAGCTGAGGTACTGGATATGACGGTTGCAGAAGCTGTAAATTTCTTTTCTTTCGTACCCCCACTTGCAAGAAAGCTCGCAACCCTGAACGATGTAGGCCTATCATACATAAAACTCGGACAACCAGCTCCTACTCTGTCAGGTGGAGAAGCACAGCGAGTAAAACTCGCTACAGAGCTGTCGAAAAAAGGAAGAGACGCTTTATATCTGCTTGATGAACCAACAACAGGACTCCACTTTGCAGATTTGGAAAAACTTCTGTATGTGTTAAGAGGACTTGTAGATGCTGGAAATTCCGTGTTGGTGATCGAACATAATCTTGATGTTATTAAAAATGCAGATTATATAATTGATTTGGGACCGGAAGGTGGCGAAAAAGGTGGTCAAGTTGTTGCAACAGGAACTCCTACAGAAATTGCTTCCAATACCAATTCCTGGACAGGAAAATTTCTCAAAAAAGTACTAGAATAGTTATAGTTAATTTTAATTTTCAGTTTTCAATTTTTAATGAAATCCGGAATTTAAATTTAAATTTTAAATAATTGAAAATTCAATGAAAATTGTAAATTTTAAATTGAAAATTTGTGTCGTCTTACTATTCGTAGTAATATCATTCATATTTTCATCTCCTGCTTCTGCATCTTCAAATTTTATTACTGATTATAAAGTTATATACAATATTGAAAAAACAGGTCAGACATTAGTGAACATTGAAATTTCACTAACAAATAAAACTTCTAAAAACTTTGCAACTGAGTATCAAATGAATTTGGGTTTTGATGATATATCAGATTTTAAATCCTCTGATGTACAAGGAAATATAAATGCAAAACTACAAAAAAAGGAAAATGGGTATGATGCAATTTTGCCCTTGAATAGAAAATCTGTTGGTGAAGGGAAAAAAAATACTTTTAATATTTCTTTTCTTACGAAAAGCATTACAAAAAATAACGGAGACATCTGGGATATTAACATTCCCGGAATTTCCAACCCATCAGATTATAATAAGTTTGAAGTTGTGGTAAAACATCCTGATTCTTTTGGAAAACCTACATATATAAAACCAAATTTTGGTAATGATTCCCTTATTTTCGACAAAGAATCATTAGGTAAATCAGGAATTTCTATCGGTTTTGGTAAGGAGCAAAATTATCAGTTTGACTTAACTTATCATTTAAAAAATCCCAACCTTTACCCAATCAAAACTAAAATTGCACTACCCCCCGATACTGGCTACCAAAGAGTTTTCATTAAAGATATAAATCCCAGGCCTAAGAGCATCAGCATTGATCAAGACGGGAATTGGCTTGCAGAATACTCTCTGTCTCCTGCACAAAAATTAGATATAACTGTTCGTGGAAATAGCATTATCCAACTCAATCCAAAATCAAGTGAGCTAACTGCAATCGAAAATGATTTATATACCAGATCAACAAAATTTTGGCAAACTGAAGATAAAAATATTGAAAAACTTGCTACAGAACTAAAAACACCGGAAAGAATTTATGATTATGTTGTAAAAACACTTAAGTACGACTTCTCAAGAGTTAGTGAAAACAAATCCAGAAAGGGAGCCGTGAATGCTTTATTACCTCCCAACTCAGCAGTTTGTCGTGAATATACAGATCTTTTTATTGCAATAACACGGGCTGCAGGAATTCCCTCCAGAGAAATAAACGGCTACGCTAACACAGGCAGTACAAAAAACCGACCGCTTTCTCTTGTAAAAGACGTTCTGCATTCCTGGCCTGAGTATTATGATGTTACAAACAAGTCATGGATTATGGTTGATCCGACATGGGGGGCAACAACAGGCGGAGTAGATTATTTCGATACGCTGGACTTTGATCATTTCGCCTTTGTCGTAAAAGGAGAAAGTGACAGCTATCCTATTCCGGCAGGTGGATATAAATCAGACAAAGAAAGAAACTTTAAAGATGTAAAAGTAATTTATAGCAAAAGTGACTTTGACCAACAAGAAAAATTACAGCTAAATGCTCCTGTCAGTAATAAATATATTGCGGGAACTCCAATAAATATAAATGTTGAAATTACGAACGGTGGTCCAGGAGCGATTCTTCCGCAAGATTTTCATGTTTCATCAAATGAACTAAGTCCTAATGATCAAATTTCAGAAATACCTCTGATTCCACCGGGCGGAAAACATATTGTAAAGCTTAGATTTATGCCTACAAATATTTTGACAAAAAAGTCGGCTTTGTTTACAATTCGTTTTGGAGACAAAAAAATTGAACAGAGAGTAAATATTATTCCATTATTTTTATATCCTTGGAATTAGGGGGGAAATTTATTTGATATATTCACCTTCAAAATACTCAACTCTTCCTGAAAAAGCAGGAGTATATATCTATTCAGATAGAAATAATAAAATTCTTTACGTTGGAAAAGCGAATAACCTCAGATCGCGCGTTTCTTCATACTTTGTAAAAAGCGCTAAATTAGGAGAAAAAACAAGGATGCTTGTTGAACAGGTTGTAAAAATTAGAATAATAATTGTTGAGTCAGAACTTGAAGCATTACTTCTAGAAGCATTCTATATAAAGAAATACCGTCCTAAATATAATATAAGATTGAGTGACGACAAGTCTTACGTCAGAATTCGAATAACCATAAAAGATAAATATCCTGTCGTGATGTTAGCCCGCAGAGAAGATGACTCGGACTCTATTTATTTTGGGCCTTACCCAAACTCCTGGGCGGTTAAGCTTGTTCTTAAAACAATCAGAAAAGTCTTCCCGTATCAATCAGCACCAAATCATCCAAGGCGGATCTGTCTATATAATCATTTGGGTCTTTGTCCCTGTCCACCAATTTTTGACTGTGCTGATTTAAGAAAAAATTATAAAAAAAACATAAAAGGTATCATTAGAATTTTAGAGGCTCAATCTTCTAAGATATTACAGGAACTTGAAAAAAAACGGGACATCTTAAGCAAAAATGAAATCTATGAAGAAGCTAATCTAGTTCAAAAAAAAATAAATGCACTACGCATAATCACAGAACCATTTCATAAACCATTTGAGTATGATGTAAATCCAAATCTCAGAATTGATCTGAGAAAAATTGAAACTGATGAATTAAGAAACCAACTTAATGAAAACGGAATGAATATTCATACGCTCCATAGAATTGAATGTTATGATATCTCCAACACACAAGGAACTCATGCAACCGGTTCTATGGTAGTTTTTACGGAAGGCGAGAAAGACTCATCGCAATACAGAAGATTTAAAATAAAAAAAGATGGCATCCCAAATGATTTTGCCATGATGGAGGAAATGCTGACCAGAAGATTTAAAAGAGACGGTTGGGAAATGCCAAGCCTTGTAATAGTTGATGGCGGTAAGGGACAAATTACATCAGCAATGAAAGCACTTGTTGTTAATAACATAACTGTTCCGTTGATAGGTCTTGCAAAAAGAGAAGAAACAATCATTATTCCAACTGTTGACAACTTTAAAGAGCTCTCGCTTCCAAAGAATTCAAAGTCATTGCATCTTGTCATGCGAATAAGGGATGAAGCGCACAGATTTGCAATAACTTATCATCGATTACTAAGATCAAAATCTAGTTTCGAGTGATTGTGTATTCGTACGGAAAATAGAAAAATGATGCCGGCATGTCTTCAATTAAAAATCGTTGAAAATCTGCGTATATCCTCTTTCGCTCATTGATATCTATAGTTTTTCGACCATCTTCTAAGAGCTTATCAATTCTCAAATTTTTGTATCTTGTGATATTGCTATTTTGTCCTGTATGCCAAAGCGCGTACTGATCTGGATCTTTGGGAACATTAAAATCTCCTAAAAATATCTGGTATCTATCAGGCACCTGGTCAACTTCTTCAATTTTGGTAGCGATCCCTACTTTTTTCCACTCTGACTCAACAATTTTTGCTATATTTGAGTATTTTTTTAAAGTTGAAATAGTTAACTGAGGCTTTGAATCAAGCAACAGAAGCTTTGCATGATCAAAATCCTGTTTCCTCTCTGCAACCTCTTTATTAAAATAAATTGAAGTTGGAGCATATGGTAAGTACGCACTTTTTCCCAATTTATCATTTGAGGGTAATGCATAATTAAGCGCAAGCCTGACCTTCCTATCAGAAAGTGTAGGATCAGTTGTATTGTAAAACAATGTTACTAAGCTTGAATAATTTATATCTTTTTTAATAGTAGTTTTTGGAAATTTCTCAAACGAAATATTTTGAAAATCTATACTTAACACCCCGCTTGCTTGAGTAATCTCTCCCAATGCAAAGGCAGTTTTTAATGCATTTTCAGTAGGATAGAAGATAAAACGGGTCTTCTCAAATCTTTTGTTTTTCGAACCAAGAGTCAAATTTTGAACGAAATTTCCGTTAAGCTTAATATCTTTTATATAGAAATCTCCGACACCGACGTAGCCCTTCTTAAACACAGGCTGAGATATGGTCACAAGGAAAGGTGCATAAGAATCTTTTAATTTAAAAATAATTTTGTTCTTTTCTGGCCTCTCAATTTTTACATCTGAGAAATTATAAAATAAATCTTTTGATTCAAATTTACTCCCATCATTAAATCGCTGATCATTTTTAAGTATAAATGTATAGGTTTTACCTTTATTCTCAATCGTGTAGTCAGATGATAAATTTTTTGTTATTTCTCCATTCTCTTCAACCTTTGTTAATCCTCCTGACAATTTATTCTCAATAATTGATGGGAGATTATCGCGTTCATATGAACCAACTACTCCAATTACCGGTTGCCTTTGAAATGTTAAGATTGCAGTTAGATATTTTCCGCCGAATATAATTCCGAAGAAAATAAGTAAACCTGCCAGAAAGGAAAATAATATGGTCTTCTTAGATTTCTTAATGTAGGCTTTTATCAGCCAAAAAATGAGCCTCCGTCTTACAACTACCATAATATGTTTACTTGAACTGCGGGAAAAGAAGAGCAATTGATAAGATAACTAGAAGTACTGCGAGGATAATTGTAGAAGTTACTAAAAATTTTTCTACATTCCTTTTACTTCTGTACATTTCTCCCCCACCACCAAAAACAGGCGATAAGCCTTCTTCAGGAGCTTGAAGCAAGATGCTAGCGATTAGTAAGATAGCAACAATCAATTGTGCTATTGTAAGAATATTTCCAATCATATTTTCTACATACAATTATATAACCTGATAGAGAGATATGCAAGCTTATTCCATAAGCCATGAAAGAATCGAAACAATAAGCGAAATCACAACTGCGCTGATTACATAGGCTAAATAAATGTTAAAACTCACACCTGGTGTTGAAAAACCTAAAAAACTGACTTCCGGATATTCAAAGGGATTTATCGTAATTCCCTCGACAAACATAGTCATTAGATACAGAATAAATGCATTTGAAATCACTGAAAATAAACCCAAAGTAACTAGTCTTATCGGAAAACTAATTATATTAATAATCGGCTTCAAAACTAAGAACATCAAAGCAAGAAGTGCACCACCTATAAAAATAGTTTCGAGTCCACCTGCAATTTTAACTCCAGGAACAACTGAGGGAAGAGCAAAAAGCGCAAAAGTATAAACTGCTATTTTTCGAAGAATAGTTTTCACTAATAAAAGCCTATCAGATGAAGCTTTACAGTGTCAATTTAAAAATACCCTAGACATCTCGATAAAGGGTCTATTAGTGTTTGTATAATATATCAATTCACGATAAATACTTGCAGAATCGGGAATCACAGAGTAAGATTGTATTTACGAAATATGAACACGGTTATATGTCCTCATTGCAAAAAAGATGTAGAAATCACACAAGCACTCAAGCATGAATTAACTGAAAAAGAAAGAACTAAGCTTCAGGCAGAGTTCAAAAAAGAACTTGAGGAAACAAAGCAACAAGCAATATCAAGCTCTGAAAAAAAGATAAAGGAACAATTTGCACTTGAAATAAAGCTGGCAAAAGAAGACACAGAAGCCAAAGGGAATCGTATTCAAAAATTAATTGATCAAATAACTCAGCTTACACGCGACTTGAGTCAATCAAAAGTTGAAAAACAAGAAGCTGAGATGGAGATGAGAAAAAAATTAGCCGTAGAAGAAAATAAAATTCGTCTTGATGCCCGGACAAAAGCTGAGGAAGAACAACATCTAAAAATGCTAGCAAAGGATAAGCAGCTCCAGGATATGCTTAAGGAGCTTGAAGATGCAAAGAGAAAACTTGAACAAGGCTCTCAACAGACACAAGGAGAAGTATATGAACTTGAATTTGAAGAAATACTCAGACGGGAATTTCGACATGACAAAATCAAACCTGTCGCAAAAGGCGTAAAAGGAGCTGACATTATCCAGGAAGTGTGGGATGCACGCGGTAATTACAATGGTAAGATACTCTGGGAATTAAAGAATACGAAGCCACCATGGAAAGAGGATTGGGTCACAACACTTAAGAAGAATAAGCGTGAGATAGGAGCTGAAGAAGCAGTGTTGATATCAGAAGTACTTCCAAAAGAATTAAAAACAGCAGGTTTCAGGGAAGGAATCTGGGTAACAGAGCGAAATTTTGTAATTGGCCTTGCTTCAGCTCTTCGTGCAAGTCTTATCCAAATTTTTTATGTAAAAGAGGCAGCCAAAGGAAAAGACGAAAAAGTTGAGATTCTCTACTCCTATCTTTCAGGAGTAGATTTTAAACACAGAATCGAAAGTATTGTTGACTCCTTTACCGGAATGCAGAATGAAATCGAAAAAGAAAAGAGGTATTTCTCGGGTAAATGGTCAAGAGACGAGAAAAACTTACGTCGCGTGCTTGACAACACATTTGGAATGCATGGCGACTTTAAGCACATTATGGGAAATAAACTGCCTGAAATCAAAGGCTTTGATGAAGAGTCCGTTGAATCCCCCAGTATTCTAGAGGAAAAAGTTCAACAGAATCTTCTTGAAGATTGAAACTTTTACTACTGGTTGCTCCTTTATATTTTCTTTATTTATCAGTAATTCTAGCCATTTATTAGATTGTTTGAACATAATATTTACCTCCATCTACGAATTATTATATAGATTACGGATGATTCAACTTGATTTTAACCTTATATCTTTATGACAGCCTGCAATTACGCATTTAGTTTTGTAAGGATTTTATCAAGTTGATTACGAATTTCTGGAATATAATTCCGATAGTTTGCATATAAAGCTTTCAAGTTTTATAATCAGGCTGCAATATATGCTAACTATTAATAATACTTATGAAAGAATCAGGAAGATCAGCATTTGCATCAAGACCCATGGGGGCTGTAAGCACATTATCAAGAGGAACTAGCTCTGAAAGAGGTGCCAGAATTTCCGCGTCTACTTTTTCTAATCGCTCACTTGGAAGATCATTTGGACCAACCAGAGCATTTTCAACAAAAGATTTTGTTTTTTCATCACCCAAAAGCGAAAGTACCCAACCCAGCAAGATAAACCTAGGAAATTTGAGAGAATTCACCATACCCGGAATGGCTATTCCAAAAGAAAGCTCCGCAGCAGAACCAGGCATGACCACTTCTCCTGAAGCTATAATAAAACCTTTCGCGGCACCGGAAAATGCAAGACGCCATCACAGACGCAGACCCAACAGGCCATCAAGAGCTCATTCAGAAATTCATCGTCCTGATATACCAAGAATTGAACCATCTAACAATCCTGTTGATATGAAAGTAGAATTTCCAACTCTGGAAAAACCCAGAACAACGACATCTATTAGATTGAGCCGCAAGCCCTCAGTTGGAGAAAGTGCCTTCATCTCGCTAAGGGATATAGCCGTAAAGCGGAATAGGATGGCTTCTGTTTCGGAAACTCCTTCAGTTGCTAAAATGGAAAACGCAGAAACTCACGCTCTTGAAGCAGTTCTGGCAGAACAATACGTATCAAGTAGAGTTGTGTCATCAATTCAAGAGGCGCGTGCAAAAGTAGAAAGACTAATAGAACTCAAATCCGCTCCGGAAGCTACAGAAGACGTAAAAATTGATGCTCAAATAATAACTGCCGAGGCTATGAACATCGATACCCGTATGCCTGCCCCTTCTGTAGTACCGCAATTAGAAACCATACATACCGTTATGCCCGCTTTGACTACTACCCATGCAGTTGACCAAGCATCGGTTGCCCGAAGACTTTTCGCAGTACCAAGACTAAAACAATTTAAACTAACTACTGAGGAAGAAGTAGATATAGATGAGGAAAAAACAAGAGTTCTTTCATCAATATCTACAAAAGCTGAGAAAACAAAAACTATTGAAAGAACAAAAAATAAAGTTGTTGAAATGATATTAACGAGATTGGAAAAGAAGAACGCAGTAAAAACAACAAATGAATCTCAAAAAAAGAAATTTAAGAAAATTAAATATGTTGTTGATAACTCAACTAATAAAGCAAGGCTAGATGTAATTGGAAAGATAAGAAAATTTGTTGTAAAAAGTAGCGAAACTCGTGATCAGAAGCCAACATGGAGTGAAGTCGTAAACCTACTTCCTAAAAAACCCGACAAACAACTGATAAGCGAACTAGTTCGTGGATTTCAAGACAATGATGGGTCATGGTCTGATGTTAAAGATACCCTCAAAGAAAGTGGGGATATATTTCCCCATGCAAAAATTGATCCTATTGTTCGGTCAATCCCAGCAGTTAAGGCCAGTGAACATGCAATAGAAGAGGTTACAGAGCGTGATGTAAATCGTGTTTTGGGACGAGATACTTATAGAGAAGCTGCTTAAGCTGATTCTTCAACAGGAATTATTTCTGCAACATCCACAAATACCTTGTCACCTTCTTTTTTCATAACACCTTTTATGCGGGCAAAACCATCTATCACCTCTTTCCCAGAATAATATCCGAGAGTCGGCCCATTATCATCTGTAAGCGTGAGAACTAGCGTATTGTTGATTTTGTCTTCCGCTTGTTTTTTTACAAAAAATTCTTTGTCTACCTTCTCTTCGGGTGCATCAACCGGAACTACATTGGCATCTGCTTCTGTATTTTTATGCAGCATTCTTGCAAAAAAATCTACTGCCTTTTGGCGTTTCCAAATAGCAAAAACTATGATTAATATCAGAAATAAGATTATAAATATCAACAAAACTATTTTACCGATGCCATTTCCCTTAGGCTGTTCTTCCATCACTGTTTTTTCAGGAACTGGTGTACTTGTGGGTTTTTTTATTACTGAAGTAGGTTTTAAACTCGGTGTTGGGGCAAAAAATGAAGGGACAGGTTTTCCAAGGGATAGGAGTATCTTGAAACTCCCGAACATCAAATTATAATCGACTCCATCAATTTTTCCATCATCATCCAAATCAGTATTTCTAAAATCCCTACATGATGGACCTTCTGCTTTTGTGCCAAAACAACTTACCAACTCATTATAGTCATTTATGTCCATGACATTGTCTCCTTTTATATTTGGATAAATGTCCCCAATTAATACATCCCCCGCATCGATTTCTATTGGTGATGAGTACTTACCTCTTATTTCATATATTTTTCCACTGATATCGGCCGAGTCTAATTTTATTAATTTGGAAAGTGACTGCTCGGCTTTGACTGCAATTTGGTATTTACCCTCTGGAACTTTATCACCCAAATCAATTGATGAATTAACAAACTTTCCGTAAGTTGCGCTTTGAGCATCAGAATCAAAGGTCAGATTACTCTCAATTATCCTAAGTGGCTTTGTTGAAGCATCCTCAGCGTTAATCACTGAACTATATAGATATATACTAATTTTTCTAACAACATTTCGTGGAGTCTGGTTTCCGCTTTCTCCCCCAATCCCTGGAATTTTCAGCACAACACTAATCAATTGACCTGACGGAGAGGGTACTGGAGCTTCAGATTCCGGACTTATCGTGACCTGAGGTATGCTAGGACTAGGCGATTGCGCAAAAACTTCTGAAATACTAAAAATCTTAAGAGGAAGAATAATCAGAATAAGTGTTATTACAATTTTCTTTAAATTCATACTTCATGATTTGTTGAAATTTCTCTTTTTATCATCTCAATCTCCCTCAAGGCGCTTAAAAGAAGCTAAAAATATATTGTAGTCTATAACATTTGCTGCAGAATCATCATTAAAATCGATGAGATCAGCTGTTTCACATTTCTTATCTTGAAAACATGGGAGTGCGATATTAAAATCTTTTATATTGATAATGTTATCATTATTCAGATCTCCTTGAATTAAAGTAACTGCCGGCAAATTATTTATACTTTGATGATTGATGGTCTGGAATTCGGGCACTATCAGGGAGATTAATGTTCCAAGTATTGAAACTTTTACATAGTAAACTCCATTTGCTAACTGACCAAGGTTTATAACGCCTTCAAACCCATCCTTTCCATTGTATTTTAGAAATCCACTCCCTGATAATATTTTTTTATTATCTAAATCAAATATCCCCACATTTGATTGTCTGGTAAGATGCTTCGGCAATTTATTACCTGATATTCCAATTCCGGGAAGTTTTACGACTATTTTTATCTGGGTATTTGTTGGATTTAAAATTATACTTGGCGATGACGAAATAGTCGGTGTTACCGAAATTGTTGGAGATAATGTTGGGATAAGTGGTGTAAGGCCAGCAGTCGGGACCACTCCATTTGTTGGCGAAACGGGAATCGATGAAGAAGATCCTAAGTCCAGTGTCCAGTAATTCCCTTTCAAAGCTATACCAGCCTCTTTATATGACGGATTAAGCATATTTGCATTGTGGGGAGCTGAGTTTTTCCAGGCATCAAAGGCTGCTTGCGGATCAGAGCTATTTGGGAAGATATTTTCACCAAAATTAGTCCATATATATCCACATTGTGTTAACCGGACGCCTGGCTCACGCCCTAACGAATCAGTATGATTAAATCGATTATTTGTAAACATGTCATTGCTCATCCATGCAGCTGCAAGTTTTAGACTTGAAGACCATGATAATGGAGCTAAACTATTTTGCTGTCTATGTGCGTTTATTAAGTTAAGAAGTGTTTGATCGCTTGCAGTCTGGGTAAGAAAAGCGGTATTTACTGTGCAATTTGTCGTCTGAGTCTGCGCTTGAGTAGGAAAAATGAATATTGAAAGCAAGAAAAATAAACCTACCAAACTTGTTATTCCTAGCTTCAGAAATATTATATTGATTGTTTTATTTTTTTTACGAAAAGACACATTACCTCCTACTAAAATAGTATACGTTTTGCGTAGGAGAATCAACCCTGGTCACATCAAGTCATAACTATTATAGTAGGCAGCATAAATTCAGCTGGGTTTTATGCAATCCAACTGAATTTATGTATTTTTAGACTTGAGCACTTGCATGATTGTCTACATGCTGTTGCTCTTTTGTTTCTATACTTTTAACTTGTTCGGCGCCATGTTCACGAAGGATTGCGCTTGCCTCCCGATGCTCACTAGATAAAGCAGGCACTGCTACCAAAATTGCACCACTTTTAACGCGGTCCTCATATACACGAGCGTCTTCTTCTGGAACTCCTATTCCAGTAAGTGCACCTATAAGACCACCTGCAAGCGCTCCTGTGGCTGCACCTGAGACTGTTGCAGCAGTTGCGCCTGTTAGTCCGAGCGCTGCTGCTATTGGTCCACCGATTAGTAATGCACCTATTCCAGGAATTGCTATTGCTCCAAGTCCTATTAGAAGACCAGCTAGACCTCCAATTGCAGCCCCAGTGGCTGCGCCTGATACTGCACCATCTGCAACACCTGCGCCTGTATTCTCATGTAATACCTGTGCGTCTTCTTTGTTTTGCATTACAATAGAAATATCTTTCGGATTGAATCCTGAGTCTTCAAGTTCGTTTATAGCTGATTCTGCGTTTTCGCGAGTCGCGAAAATTCCAAATACCATTTTTGACATATTATTCACCTCCTTTCATTAGAAACTCTTAACGAGCGTCACGAGTTCTAGGGTTTCAGTGCCCGCCAATTAAGCCCTCCCCGCCAATCGCTTACGCTCAAGGCGTATGCAGGCGGGGCTCTTTACGTCTTGTACGAACAGTATTGAAAGACTTAAAGCAAGCTTAGGTGGGCCAATTAATATTATGCAGTAACTATATTGTTTTGGAATGAAAAAAAGGTAAATCTTCTGTAAACGAAGTGTAATAAAACAGATTGTCAAACTTAGCTATTTTGGCATTGTGCGAGGAAAATGTTCTTATATAATCAAACTTTTATAAATGCGTGTTTTAATCTCTTCAATACCCTCTTCGTTTTCAACTGATATAAAAATAGGTGAGAAATCCTGATAGTTTTCGTAAAGTTCTTGTTTATTTATATTTTCTTTGAGATCAATCTTATTAAAAATATAGATAACATTCCCTGTATTTCTTCCCAATTCTTTTAAAATATCATCAACTACTTTTATTTTTAGATTTACTTCAGGATCAGAAACATCGATTACGTGTAGGAGCACATCTGCATGAATTGACTCCATCAGAGTTGACTTGAAAGCACTGACAAGTAATGGTGGTAAGTCTCTTATAAAACCAATCGTATCTGTAACCAACACTTCTGAGTGCAAATCCTGAATGTATATTTTCCCGACACTGCTATCAAGCGTTGCAAATAATTCATCTTTTGAAATATGTTTTTTTCCAGTTAGCAGATTGAATAGAGAACTTTTACCAGCATTTGTGTACCCGACAATAGATACTGTTTTAAATCCGATTCTCTTGCGCCTATCAAATTGCTGGCCACGTGCATTGCCGATTTTTTCTAATTGATCAGTTATTTTTTTTCTTGCATCTCGCCAGTGACGCTTCATCAGCTCTGTATTGGTCTCCCCAGCACCAAGCGAACCTATTCCTCCTCCTTGGCGGGACAATACATATCCCATTCCATAAATCCTAGGCCCCATATAGCTCATGCGCGCGAGTTCAATTTGCAATTTTGCTTCCTGAGTCATTGCGCGTTTGTCGAAGATATGTAAGATAAGATCGACCCTATCCCATACTTCGATTTCAGATTTAATCTTCTGCAACTGCGTCTTAAGTGCGTGGACTTGTCGGGGCTTTACCATTGCATTGAGAACTACAACATCAATGTTCTCACTTTGGATCACTTCTGCAATCTCATCAATCTTTCCACGCCCTACATATGTTGCATTATTTGGCTTATCAAGCTTTTGGATAATACGTGTCGGAATAATAGCCCCAACTGTTGCGATAAGTGACTCCAGCTCTTCACCGATATTTATAGCTTTTTCAGATTCAAGTCGGGGATTTATCAAATGAACGGGTAGTATACGAAGTGTATGTTTCAAATCCAACATGTATGAGCCCATTATACCCTACGGGTTTGAATCTTGCTTGCACTGAGCTTGCCGAAGTGTGATCCGGGCGGGATTCGAACCCGCGACCAAGAGCTTAAAAGGCTCCTGCTCTACCGCTGAGCTACCGGACCGATTGTTTTACAAAATCTAAAATTTAATTCTCTGAACAAAAAAAGAACTCCCATTCGTTCTTAGTTCAAAATTTCTTATTTAATGTATGCCAGAATGGCATATTAGCATTATATCAACCAACATAACCATTGACAAGCGAAATGACAAAGGAATAAACTATTTATAGTTTAGGCCAGGGGGAGGTGATATACATATGATGGAATCTAACATCACAGACACTTTTCTTAACTCGCTGAATAAAGGCATCTTCAGCGCCGCAGCATTTTTTCCCAACTTCTTAATAGGTATTGTCATTTTCCTAATTGGAATTATTATTTCCTCAATTGTTAAACGTATAATAATTGAAGTACTTAACATATTAAAAGTTGAGTCATATCTAAAGCGTTACGGAGTACCGGAAGCGAAAAAAGATTTTACCTGGACCAATATTCTGGCTGAGATTGCAAGATGGTTTGTAATTATTCTATTCCTTATTCCTACAGCCGACATATGGGGACTTCCCCAAGTGACTGTAGTTCTTAATACATTCCTTTTGTATTTGCCAAATGTTTTTGCTGCTGCAATTATGGGGCTTGTGGGCCTGGTGTTTGCCAGACTTGCATCTGATTTGGTTCGCGCATCAACGACAACTTTATCAAATGATGCTTCACGAACGATAGCATCCGTTACCAGAGTTGCAATTACGGTATTCGTGCTACTTGCAGTTCTAAATCAATTAGGCGTTGCACAGGATTTGGTTAGGATACTATTTACTGGAGTAGTCGCGATGATTGCATTAGCGGGCGGCATTGCATTTGGCCTGGGTGGTCAAAATGCAGCACGGGAATTGCTTGATACAGCCAAGAAAAAATTGAAATAGAACTCAATCTTGCAGAAATTTATCAATAAGCTTTGTTACATTATCAGCTTTTTCAAATAACACGGCATGTCCTGCCTCTGGTATTAAGAAAAGTTCGGATTTTGGAATAAGTGATGCGACATATTTCGCATTGTCTGGAAGAATAAGTTTGTCATTTTCACCTGAGATTAATAAGGTAGGTATCTGTATCATGGGGAGATTTGAAGTTCTTAAATTTTCTTCTTTTTCATTATCAAATGCCTGCTCATGAGCAATTTTGGCGTTTATGTCTTCTTGGGGACCTCTTGATATTTCACCTGATACTTGAGCGACACGCATACGAAATAGATACATATTCTTTGCAGTTTTGGAATAAAATAATTGTGGAACAAATGCTTCTTCCCACTTATCATTAAGTTTCTGCTGGACATCTTCACCAACATTTTCATTATTTTCCCTGATCTGCTTATTTCCAGGTGCTGTGCTTATCAAAATCAAACGATTGACTCTTTCCGGATACTTTTCAGCAAGCAATTGCCCGACAAAACTTCCAATTGACCAACCTAAAACATTTGCTTTTTTTATTTCCAGAGCATCCATCAGTTTTATAACATCATCAGTCATTTGTTGTGAAGTGTTTTGAGCATTTCCTGAAGAACTTCCAACTCCTTTATAGTCAAACATGATCAATTTATTTTTTTTTGAGAGTTTGTCGAGCAATAATGGATCCCAATGCTGCATAGTCATTCCAAACCCAGGAAGCATAATCAATGGATATCCTTCACCCTTAATATAATAAGCTATTTCCGCATTAGAAATGCTGACAGACCTTACATCTGCTCTGAAGGAGAAAAAGAATAGCTTCAATAGAAATATTATTATGATAAACCCAACAAAAGTGGCAAAATAAATATAAAGATTTTTTTTATTTTTATACATCACTATTGATTATATCACTGATAATACTGACAAATGTGGATACATTTGATACAATTAACATTGTTGTGTACAGGCCCCATCGTCTAGCGGCCTAGGACGTCGGGCTTTCATCCCGAAAATCACGGGTTCGATTCCCGTTGGGGTCACACAAAAACATTATATGTTAATCACAGGGGAAAGTTTCATGCAGCCTCATGCTGTTCTGAATCAATTATTTCTTCGTCATCTGATATTTTTCTAAATTTATTAGAATAAATAACTTTTCCTTCGACAATAGGAGTTTCATGCGGTGCTTTATCCCTTTCAGTTTCTGCTGTATCAAATATCACATTCTCCCCTCTAATCTCTTGTGTCATTTTTCTTTCGGTGCCATCTGATGACTTAACGTAAATATCCACAACTTTTTTGTGGCCGAGCTCCTTATCTGTATCTGCTTCCTGCATTATTCTTTTAACTGTGTGGCCATCAATTATTCTTTCTTCCTCAAGTCTTACTGCAACTGCATTTACGCTGTGTGTCTGACCACTTAACATGCTTTTTGCGGCGCTTGCTGCAGCATCTGAATTACCAGTGAAATATTCAACCTTACTAACATCACTCCACGTTCCAGAGCTTCCATGTGCATGAGGTGCCATCGCTGCTGCTGCGTCAAATCTACTAAGCCTCGTCACTCCAAGAGCATTACCACTTTTAATTATTGAAACATCGATGACATCTGTTCCACCAAGGATTGCTGTTACTGCATGCTGTGCTTCATGAACTGCTGTACTGTTAGTTGAGGTCTTTTGTTGATGCGTTGAAACTGTTACCACATAGTAGCGGGCACCATTCTCCGTGTATGTTGTTTTATTTATAGGAATTGATATCTCTTTTCCTCCCATAACACCTGCATTATGATCTTATTTCGGGATTATTTCAAGGAGAATTAGAATGCGGCCTAGACTTGTTTTGAGTAGTGCTTTGTTGAGGATGGGAAAATTCGCTCAAAAAAGGATGGCTTGTGTGTTACCTCATGATACTCAGTATCAGAATGATTATTGTGATCAATATTAGAGTGCTTATTTTCTACAACAACTTCACGATTTTCTTTATTATGTCTAAGGCTTGCGTTTTCCACTTCTAGTTTTTTTATCCTATCCTCCATTTGAGCAATTGACTTTCTATCATCTTTTATAACGCTGTCTTTTCTTCTTATATTCATGAAATGCGACATTCCCTCTATCGCACTTATGAACCATGCCATTAATATACCAACTAGCAATGAAACAATCACAACCAAATACACTGGCGTGTTTGGGAGGAAAAAATTGCCTAATACAATTGGAACACCTGCTGCGTTTTGAAAAGCGAAGAATGTAATACTTAGGCCAAACAATATGGCGACAATCAAACTGAACATGAAATAATCATACCTGCTTTTAAACTGAATTGGGTTAAAAACATGTAAGGGATATGCAAGAGGACTGACTATTTAGCTGTTGCGCTACCAATAGTCACGATAACATCAGAACTTCCACTAGCTACTTTGTTAACAGTACCTACAGTATATGTTCTTGAAAGAACCTCATTCAATTTATCCAGATAATCTTTGCTTACCTTATCCGATGCTGATATTTGTGTTTTTTCAAAGTCATTTGTTTTCGCGTTTCCGACAGAACTTACTTTAAAACCTTCTGCCGTTAACTGCTCGCGTGCTTTGGCTGCAACTCCTGAAGTACTTGTCCCATTCAGCACTTGAATACTATAAAGCGCCAAATCTACAGGTTTTTTTGTCGGCTCCATTACAACAGGTGCGTCAGTAACTTCTGCTACTGGTTTTTTAGAGGATGGAAATAGGACTGCCTTATTGGTAACTGCATAATAGACTCCCGCAAAAAATACCAACCCTACTATAAATGTGATAATTAAAACTCTTATGAAATAAGGAAACATGCTTTTTTTCTTATCATAATCATCAGGTGGTGCATTAAAAAAATCTTTTTTATCTTCAACCGGCTGCTCTTCAGCAATTTCATCTTTTTCTGAAGTTAGTTCTTCAACTTCATCATTTTCTTCAACAGATTCAGCTTCGCTCTGAGAAACCCCATCCCCTACTACTTCGCTTACTTCAGCTGACTCATCTGATTGCGCGTCTTTTGTTTCACTCGTTTTTACCTCTTCGGCTTCATCTGCACTTTCTTGTGGTTCATCATTAATAACTGACTTATCTTCTAGTTCCTCAGGAGGTGAATCATCTGAAATTTCTTTTATATCTATAGTCTGAGTGGTTGATGTGATGTGTGCTTCCAAACCATGTGTTGTATGTTTTGAATCACTTGCTGGCTGATTTGAATCTTTCTCAGTAGAGATATCTTTCTCCGAAGATGCAACAGATTCCTCTTCATCAGTTGGTTTTACTTCATCATGAGATACATGTTGTGTTTTGTGTTCTTCTTTACCAGTTGAGCCAAATCTTACGGGTTTTGCACGCTTTTTTGTCTGCATATATTTCCTCTCGTTATAATTTAAGAACAATTGAATACATTTGTCAATCGATTATATCTCTAGTAGTATATGTATATGGATCAAATTCACTATGGAGGCGCAATATGGACAAATCATGCTCTCTCAAGGCTCGATGAACGCGGATTGTCACAGGCTATTGCGTCACTTGCTTTTAATAACCCCGAAAGGACTTCGTCAGGTCGGGAATCAGGAACCAAACAGTATCAAAGAAGGTTTGGAAAGTCATTGGTTACTGTGGTTGCCAAACAAAACGAAAGGTCTGAATGGCTTATCATCTCCTGCTGGGTGGACCCACCAATATCAGGAAGTGTTGATTACAAAAAAAGACAAGCGTATCATAAATTTCAGAAAGCTTCTTTTTGGGGGAAAATTTGGATTACTTTAAAAAACCAGCTTGGATTAGGCAATTTCTAGCATAGTTAACAACACTCTTTCGAAACAGAAAGTAGAAAAAGTTAGCAAATAATCCAAAAAGGATTGTTAAGATAATCAATTCTGGTTTGGTAATAATATTAAAAGTTGAGTACACTATGCTTATTGGGTCAGCAATAATCTCCCATGAATTCACCCTTTCTGTACGCCCTAATGTAATTCCAAATCCAATAATAAAATTTAGAACTATTAAATATCTATCAGTTCCTCCATTTTTCTTAACCCAATCCAGAGTATTTAGGAATTTTTCCAGTGGATAAAGTGCCAAAATAGAAGTTACAAAACCCACAATGATAAGTACTGAATATTGAAAAATAAATACCAATCGCTCAAAAGGACCAACTAAAATCCACTGTCTCATTAAATTAATCAGGTCTGTAAAAAGATAAATTGAGTTTGGCAAAAAAATTAACCAAAAAAATCCAATAATTGTTTTTAGATATTTGTTTTTGGTGAAAAGAAAAATCCATCCAAGTACAATCGGAAGAATTGCTAAAAAAATATTAAAACTCATCCACACAAAGTTGTACTGAATTAAATGCATTTCTTAATCATAACAAATTTACATAACATAGTGCTATAATTAATAACTGCATGGTATTAAATGTGCTTTTTAGCTTCATAATCTCCATAACTTTATTAATTTGCATTCCAGGGTATGTGAGTGCTGCTGAGAGCCCGCTAAATACTTCCAATAACAAAGCTGGTGTGCACATTCTTTTTCCAGATGAGGTGGAAGATGCTGCAAAATTGATCAATAGTAGTGGTGGTGATTATGGGTACGTAACTATTGCAATTCAATCCGGTGACAAAGATATTGAAAAATGGCAAAATTTTCTGGATAAATGCAAGAGGTTGCATGTCGTCCCTCTGATTAGGATCGCAACTGAAAGTAATCCTTTTAATACTGCAGTATGGAGTAAACCAACAGATTACGATATCATAGATTTTGCAAATTTTTTGGATTCACTTAATTGGCCATATAAAAACAGGTATATTATCGTCTATAACGAGGTAAATCGCGGTGATGAATGGGGAGGAAATCTTGATGCTTCCGAGTATGCCCGCATATTGAGTTTTGCTGTAACTGTTTTCAAATCCAAAAGTCCTGATTTTTTTATAATTTCTGCCGGTCTTGATAACGCATCTCCTGATAAAGCTACTCAGTATATGAACCAATATAATTATATGCAGCAAATGAATAGAAGTGTTCCTGGAATTTTCAATCAAGTAGACGGATTATCATCGCATTCGTACCCTAATCCCGGATTTTCACAACCCCCGACTGCCAACTCGCCAACTAGCATAAATAGCTTTCAATATGAGAAAGCCTATGTCAAAGCTTTGGGATCAAAAGATCTTCCTATATTTATAACTGAAACAGGATGGTCAACTGAGGTTCTATCTGATAACTTGGCAGCGAGTTATTATATAACAGCATTTAACACGACATGGAACGATTCCAATATAGTCGCTATAACGCCATTTCTTTTACAAGGCAGAGGTGGCCCATTCCAAAAATTTTCATTAATTGGCGATGGGAGCAAATTCACCCAACAATATAATGCGATCAAAAATCTTAAAAAAGTAAAAGGAAATCCCAAGATTTCCACAAGCGTTCTATCAGCTTCAACAAATACAATTGCTAAAAAAGACAAAGAAATTGTAGATTTCTCAAAAAGCGATTATGACATGAAAACAGCAACAATCTCTGGCGAATTAAAAACAGTATTTAAGTGGCTTTTAAAAATTGAGTAGATTATTATGAATAGATAATATTATGGAATGGAACGACGCAAAAGACGTAGAAAAAGACTTGATTAAAGTATTGAATATTATTGATTTGCCGTATATTGATAAAAAAAAGATTCATTGCTACCGTACGACAGGATCCAAAACACGGGCATATGCAAGAACTTGGGCTTTTCCCAAAATTTTTCAACGCGCATTGAGTGTTGAACCTGCATATGTAATAGAGGTCTTGTCAGATCATTATGACAAACTCGATCATGATGCTAAAATGAAAGTCTTAATTCACGAACTTCTCCATATACCCAAAAACTTTTCTGGGGCATTACTTCCACATAAGACTAGAAGCCGTAATCTTCATACTCTCGCAAACCAACTATATAAAGAATATAAAAGTAAAACAAAATGATCACAATAATTCATGGTACGGATTCCGCAGCTTCTCGGAAATATTTTTTAGATTTAAAACAAAAATCCAAAGACTCCGTGCTTATAAATGGTCAGACTGTGACTATTACTGATCTTGTTCAAGCATTTGAGGGAGGTGGATTATTTTCAGAAAGTAAAAGTTTTTTTATTGAACAACTATTATCCAAAAAGAAGAAAAGTCGCGATTTAACTCAATTAATTGACTACGTGATAAATAACTCATTCGAAAATAATATTTATCTATGGGAAGAAGGTGAATTAACCAAACCTACTCTTAACAATTTCAAAAATCCTATTATAAAATTATTCAAATTACCCCAAACACTTTTCCAATTCCTGGAAAACATAAAACCCGGAAAATCAAGAGAGTTAATCTCGTTATTTCATCAAACAATTGAATCAGCAGATGCAGAGATGGTATTTTTTATGATAGTCCGCCAAGTACGTCTACTTTTGGGACTTTCAGAAATAGTAAGTAACCCGATTGATGAAATAAAAAGAATGGCACCATGGCAGCATCAAAAGGTGCAGAGCCAAGCTGATGCATTTGAGATACAAGATTTAAAAATACTTTATTCTAAGTTATTTGCAATTGAAAAAGGAATGAAAACAGGAACACTTACCTCCCCTCTTATAACTACCATTGACTTATTACTTCTTGATATTTAATATAGATTATAAATGATTGACGAAAAAATCTCTACCAATCTCTCCAAAGCGCTTCAAGATAAAAAAATAAATAAAAAAGCACATGATGAAATCATAAAGTGGCTAATTGTCGATGAATTCAAGGAATTCGTTCCCCAACTTACTTCTGAAATAAACAATGCCAACTGGGACAAATTAATGGATTGTTTTTATAGAGTTGTGATATTCGGAACAGGTGGAATCAGAGGAATAATGGATCTTGGAACCAACAGAATAAATAATTACACTATCCGATGGGCTTCTCAAGCATACTCACAATATTTGTTAAAAACATATACAGACGTAAAAGAGAAAGGAGTTGCCTTAGCATATGATAGTCGAAATCATTCTGAGGAATTTATGAAAGAAACAGCTCGAGTACTTGCAGCAAATGGGATTCCAGTACATACTTTCAGCTATTATAGAGCAACACCTGAATTATCTTTCACAGTTCGTGAGCTTGGGTGCAAAGGAGGGATTGTTATAACAGCGAGTCATAATCCTCCACAATTTAATGGCTATAAGGTATATGACGAGAACGGTGTTCAGGTTCTGCCAGACATGGGTATAGAGATAGAAAATGAATTTAAAACAATTAAAGAAATTAAAAAAATGAATTTTGATGATGCAGTCAAAAATGGATTTATTAAATATATCGGAGAAGAGATTGATAAAAAATTTGCAGAATCTGCAAAAGCTGCATCAATATATAACGAGCGAAATATAAAAATTGTTTATTCCCCAATGCATGGTGTGGGCTCACAATCAGTTCTTCCCGTTTTGAAAGAGCTGGGATTTAAAGATATCGTGCTTGTTGAAGACCAGATGAGCATGGACGGTAATTTTCCAAATGTTGAGGGACAATTCCCAAATCCCGAATTCCCAATTGTATACATAAAAGCTATTGAATTAGCAAAAAAAGTAAGCGCAGACATTGTTTTGCTATCTGATCCGGATGCAGATAGATTGGGAATGGCTATACCTGATAAAGTTGGTAATTGGACTCCACTAAATGGCAATCAGGGTGCTGTAATAATGACATATTTCATACTTGATACTCTATCAAAAAATAAATTACTGCCAAAAAACCCTGTTATGGTAAAAACATCAGTCACAACTGATCTATTTAGAGATATAGCAGAAAGTTTTGGAGTAGAGGTAATTGGTGATCTATTAGTTGGATTTAAATTTATAGGCGACAGGATTCAAAACTTGCCTGCTGACAAAAACTTCATTTTTGCAGCAGAAGAAAGTGTCGGCTATCTTTCAGGCACGGCATATCGGGATAAAGGAGCTGAAACCCCGGCTGTGATAGCGGCTGAAATGGCTGCATATTGTAAAAACAACAATTTAGCCCCGATGGATCTTCTTGAAAATATCTATAAAAAATACGGTTATTATGCAGAAAGACTCTACTATAAAGCTATTGAGGGATTTGGAGCATTTGAACAGATGAATATGTCCATGGAAAAATTACGAGAAAAACTCCCAACTGAAATAGCTGGGCGAAAAGTAATAAAAGTACTGGATAGGCTAACTGGTGAAATAAGAAACGGACAAACTGGTAAACTTATAGAAACCCGTGAGTGGGACAAGGGCGATATGCTTTCATTCTTCTTTACTGAGGACGAGCGAACCGTTGTCCACGCAAGACCATCAGGCACAGAAGCAAAAATGAAATACTATACAGCGGTTAAGGGAATGCTAACTGAAAAATCAAAAGATGAATTAAATTTAGAAGCTGAAAAGATTGAAGTCGCCATGGCTCAAATATTTGAAAATATTTTAAAATCTATAAAAATTGATGTCTTCAAATAAAAACTCTGACTACCAATCTCGTGAACTGAAAACTGCGATTAAAGCCGCAAAAATTGGTGCGGCAAAAGCAAAAAAGTACTTTGACAACAAAACTGATCTTAACCAGAAAACGAAATTAGATAATACTCCGGTAACAATTGCCGATCCCGCAACAGAAGAGGTTATTAAGAAATTTATTCTTTCAAAGTTTCCTAATGCAAATATCATTGGTGAGGAGACAGGTGGATCAATGACAAATGAAACATTTTGGGTGATCGACCCAATTGATGGAACCAGAAGCTTTATCCGTGGAATTCCAACATGGGGAGTACTGATTGCTTTTTGTAAAAATAATCAGTTTCAAATTGGAGTGTGCTATTTCCCCCTTCTTGATGTGATGATTTGGGCCGAAACCGGGCAGGGAGCATTTCTAAATGGTAAAAAAATAAATGTATCAAAAGTTAAAAATTTAAATAAAGCTTATGTATCAACAGGTAATATAAAGCATTTTGAAAAAAAACAAGTGATTTTTGATCTAGCTGATGCGAGTTACGTTTTAAGATGTCCAGAAGCTACCTATGCAACTTACTTAGTTGTATGCGGCAAAACAGATGCACTTGTTGACGTAAAAGCATCCCTATGGGATTATGCACCATTTATAACGATTGCAAAAGAAGCTGGTGGCAAGATATCCAATACAAAAGGCGACCCATTAAAGCTTACAGACAAAGGATATGTAGTCACAAATGGATTATTGCACGATGATGTGATAAAGATTGTAAATAAATACTAAATAGTGGTATTATTACAGTATGAATAACTCAAAAGATCCATCAGATCTACGTAAAGTTCTTCTTGAAAGCCCGGACCAATTTAAAGTTGGCTTTGATCTCGCAAAAAACATAAAAATAGACGGAGAATTCGATAAGATAATGATTTCAGGAATGGGTGGGTCAGCACTTCCTGGTAATCTTCTAAGAATTTATCTACAAGACTTACATAGACAAAAAAAATCCAAACCGACAGCGATATTCCAAAATAGATTTTACTCACTTCCACATGAATCATATGACAAATGCCTTAACATAATTTCCTCATTCTCCGGAACAACTGAGGAAGCCATCTCATCTTTTAAAGAGGCGCTTGAAAACAAATTACCTTGCATTGGCATATCAAGCGGTGGGGATATTGAAAAAATGTGTCATGAAAATAATATCCCACACGTCAAACTCCCAGTTCCCTACCCAAATTTTCAACCCAGAACTGCAACAGGTTATTTCTTTGCTTCAATTCTTCAAATTCTCATAAATCAAAACCTCGCACCTGATGTAACTGAAGAAATTCTAAATATGAGCGGCAAACTAAAACAAGAATTACCCAACATTGAATCAGCTGGAAAAGAACTTGCTAAAAAAATCGTAGGTAAGACTCCTGTAATATACGCATCTGCCAAATACAAGGGAGTTGCAATGGTCTGGAAAATAAAATTCAACGAACATTCTAAGACTCCCGCCTTCTGGAACTTCTTTCCTGAATTAAATCATAATGAAATGATTGGATACACCAATCCCCAAAGCAAATTCTTTATTCTCATGCTTAGAGACCCACAGGACAATCCCAAAAATCTCAATCGTTTTGAAGCAACTTCAGGTCTGTTGAGGGACAAAGGAATAGATGTACAGATTATTGATTTTCAAGGAGATGATGTGTTCTACAAAATCTTTCACTCCCTCATACTAGGAGATTTCTCAGCCTATTACCTTGCCCTTGAATACGGACAGGACCCAACACCCGTTGACATGGTCGAACAACTCAAATCCATCTTGGCCGAAATGAAATAATTATTTTTGCTGATCGTGGGGAACTATTACATTTACTGACTCGCTCGCTTTATTTCCTGCCATATCTTCAGTTGATGCTTCAACGCTATAAATTCTGCCATTTTTATCATCACCATTTCTTTTTGCCTGAAGCTTTATCGTTTGGTTAAAACTTGTCAAAACAGGCTCTACCAAATTATATTCATCAGTAACTTTAAATTTGGTGTTATATGGATTTACTTCCGCAACATCTCCTGAGATCCTTACATCAACCATTTTTCCGTTTGGTGGCCAAATGTATTGTGGGGTTGCACCAATAGAAATTGCAGGTGGTGTTTTATCAATTTTTATGATCATGCTCCTGGCCTCTTCTTTATTACCGGCAATATCTTCAGAGTAATACAATAATTTATATTCACCTTCTTCATTAAAAATAAGTGGTTCCAAATATTCAGAGTAATTTACACCATTGTCGATGGAATAATAAGAAGTTTTGTAACCTGATCCTTCATCATTACCAGTTAACGATATCTCAACATTGCTCCTGTACCAATTTTCCCGGCCTCTTAATCCTGAGGTGTAGACAATTGTACTCGGAGATATTTTGTCTATCTTAATAGAAAGTTTTTTTGCTATCTCTACATTTCCAGCTTTGTCTACAGATCGGTATAATATTTCTGTTTTACCTTCCTTGCTGATCTTAATTTGCCCAGTGTAAGCCTGATATTCCTCACTGTCACCCAAAGCATACTCTGATCTTGAAACACCAGATCTATCGTCATGTGAAACTAAAAACACTTCTACGTCCGATACATACCATCCATTCTCTCCTTTTGTACCGGCTGTCCCAGCTGAGGTGCTTGGCGAAGTTTTATCAATACTAAATTTCTTGGTTTTTCTGTCTTCGTTATTATTTGCCTTATCAAATGATTGATAACTAATCTGATGATTTCCTTCTTCCTCAACATTTATTGGCACCAAATACTCAGACCATTCATTATCGTCAAAAGAATTTAGCACATACTGCATGCCAAGACCTCCATCGTTGTCCATTCCGTTTAATTCTATCGCGACTGTTGATCTGTACCATTCATTTTCACCCTTGTCTCCAAGTAAATTGATGTCTGTTTTAGGAGGAGTAATATCCTTTAGCTCCCCCATCAATGCAAATTGAGTAAAATGCCTAAGCTCTGCTATGATTATCTTATTTTCTAAATTAGGCACTGATGAAATAGGTATCCATCTTTGCTCTAAAATATCAAAGTAATGAAGCTTTAAGGTATCTTCTTTAAATTTACTTACATCAGCTCTTGAGTAATCGTACCTTACTACAATAGGCTTTAAAAATTCAACTATCTTATCCCCTACGCTATTAAACGCTTCTAAGTAAAATGATGGGGCCGCACTCTTAAGCGTTGCGGATGGAGATTCAAACGGGCCATACCTATAATGAAGGGTGAAAGGAATAGTTGAGGCGCCACTTGGTACAGTAATTTTTATGCCTTTAGATTCTAGAGCGCCTCCTGATGTTGGGATAAGTACTTTTTTTGGCAGTGCTCTATTGGTAAAAAGATTTACACTTGCTGATCCCGTTGCTACTTTATTTGTCCATTCAGTCCAAGGATCTTTATAATCTCCATCCCAACCCAACGGATCTACTAACCCAAATGGATAATCATCACTAAAATTACTATTTCCATTTTCGTCTTTAAAAACAGAAAAATGAATGTGTGGGCCATTTGTCGAACCTGTCATACCCACTTTTCCAATCCGTTGACTCTTTTCAACCTTCACACCCACTGACTCTTCATCAACAATTAAATCGTTATGGCTTAAATGCTCATACCATGTTTGGTATCCATTTCCATGATCAATTTTTATTACATTACCTGCTCCTCCGCTGTGTTTTTCAAGAATTAGTTCAGCAGAACCAGAGGCAGCTGCTAGAACGGGTGTATTTAGCAATACACCGTTATTTGATGCATAATCATAACCACTGTGTGAGCGATATGCATCTACTACCTCTGCTCCAGAGTATTTAAGAACTTTAAAAATACAACATGAAAAATTTTGCAAAGGATATTTGTGATCAAACCAAGATTCGGGATTTAATGCAACATCTTCAAACGTCTTATTCTGTCCGATATAATCAAAAGGCAGATCCAGAAATGCTGGAGGAGTAGGAGAGGGGGTAAGTGCTATACTTGGTACAGGTGTAGGAGTGGGAGAAATACTTACTCCAAGTATTTCTTCGGGGGCATAGAGTTCACTAGAAGACAATTCTTGTGCTAAACTATTATATCCTGAAGTAGCAAGTACACCACCCGTATTAAGAAGAGTTAGGGTAAATGCATATCTAGATATATTCATAACTGTTGAGGGCTTCCAAGAATTTGTTTGTGGATCAAATAACTGTGCGCTGCTAGTTGCATCCCCTGAAGCTGCATCTATTCCACCTGCTAGCAAAACTTTATAGCCAGCTTTTTCTCCCAACTCCACAACGCTATGTAATCTATCAACTTTATAACGTTGCTTATATATTATCCACTTATTTGACTTTGGATCATAAACTTCTGAGTTTTCATAATTAGGAGCATCGTTACCAGTTACCAAAATCCTACCGTCCTTTAAGGGGATCGCAGAAAATCTATTACCACGAGCATATGACATGCTAGGTCCATATGTCCATACATTTAAGACTGGGTCATAAATCTCAGTCGACGAGGTAGATGTGCTCGTGGCTATACTTCCACCAATGACCATTATTTTTGTTACTCCATTAATATCTTTAAATGTAACCTGCTGATGGTGAATTCTTCCTAAATTAAGTGGAGCTTTTAATGACCATGCGTTCGAAGTAGGATTAAATAATTCAACTGAATTAAGCCTATCTGTGCCATATACATTACTTGAACCTCCTGAGATTATCAGTTTACCATCATCCACTACCGAAGAAGAGTGTCCCCAGCGAGCATGGTTCATATTTGAAGTTTTAGTCCACGTATTAAGTTCGGAATTGTATATTTCTGAGGTATTTAAAATACACGAACATCCAGATGAGGAACCACCCGAAGTTAGCACTTTGCCAGAGCCACTGCCTACCATAGTAATTAAATCCAGGGTTGCGAACTGCCTATCCTGCACCAAGCTCCGACCCAAAGACCAAGCACCTATCCCATTCAAACTTGGACTAAATAATTCAACTATATTTGTTGAAGAGTTTCTGCTTACACCACCCACAATAATAACTTTCCCATTATCAAGTAGTACTGCTTTATGGTTATAATGACTTATTATTGTGTTTCCTTGTGATGTCCAGGATGAATAGGCAAAAACAGTTGAAACAAATACAAAATAAATTACACTAGCAATAAAAATAAAAAGCTTAGTATAGTTTAAACTCGAATTATAATTTAATCTTGAGGAAAACATGACAATAAAATTTGAATATCCTATAAATTATCGATCATCTAGTTGCAGTTATGATGGGGGTTATTTGCCCTGTAGCCGTAATTGTAACTCTATTATCCAGCGCGCTTTTTACAACTGTATATCCTGTATCATACACTGCTGGGCAAGGCTGAGGTATCATTCCAGTAGGAGAACCAGTTGTTGGATCTGATGGTAATGCAGCCATATATTGGGTTACAAGAAATGCACATAGATTTGATTCTGCACTAGAAATTAATTGTGGCGAAGTTGTGATTTCACTATTCGCAGGCACTGGATTGTCGCCTGGAAGGCTACCATTGTTATCTGCTGCGAATTGACCAATAGCATTTAAAATTGCCGTTACATCACTTTTTCTCTTAGTATCATTTGACTGTGCGAATTGTCTTGCTGGGTTAATGGCGATAAGTGTTATTGCTAGAAGAATTGAAAGAATGCCTATTACTACCAATAGCTCAATTAAAGTAAATCCTTTATTATTTTTATGAGTAATAAACATTGAAATTATCTTGTTGCAGTAATTACAGGAGTTAATTGACCTACTCCAGCTACAGTTACTCTGTTATCAAGTGCGCTTTTTACAACTGTATATCCTGTGTTGTAAGGAGCTGCACATGATGCTG
>DATLDE010000010.1:0-12281 GCA_035526025.1 Candidatus Limnocylindrales bacterium
TTGTAATCCAAATGGATTCCAGTTATCATCTACATCACCTCCTATCATGCTGTACCTAATCTTAGCAATCCTTAAACACGCATTTCTGTAGATGATATATTTTTGCCGAAAGTGTATACCATGTGCTGACCTGTGCACACTAATCCTCAGTTTCTGCATTGACCGATCCCTTACTCAAGATTTATAATACAGTATAATTACGTATGAATGAAGATATTGAGAAAATTCAGAAATACATCCGCGCTGCAAACTACTTGACTGTTTCACAAATTTATCTACAAGATAATTATCTTCTTGAAAGGCCACTCAGCTCTGAAGATATCAAGCCCAGGCTTGCCGGTCATTGGGGAACGTGTCCGGGTGTAAACTTCGTCTATGCGCACCTTAACCATCTTGTTAAAACACATAATCAATCATCAATTTTTGTTCTAGGTCCAGGTCATGGTATGGGAGGACTGCAGGCAAATCTTTTCATGGAAGGGACTTTGGAGAAATATTATAAAAAAGCTACCCGCACCTATCCAGGAATTGCATATATTTCTAAAAAATATACATGGCCATATGGGTTTTCAAGCCATGCTAGTCCAGAAATGCCTGGTTTGATTTTGGAAGGTGGAGAACTGGGTTATTCGCTAGCAAGCGCTTATGGTGCAATTCTGGATAATCCTGATTTATTGGCAGTTTGTTTGATAGGAGATGGGGAAGCAGAAACAGGTGCGATTGCAGCAGCATGGCATATAAATAAGCTCGTTGATCCTGCGACTAATGGTGCAGTTCTCCCCATCCTTCACGTAAATGGTTACAAGATTTCAGGACCGACTATTTTTGGTCGTATGAGTGATCGTGAAGTGGAAGATCTTTTCAGCGGATATGGATACGAGCCTTTTTTTGTCGAGGGCCCGGAACTGGACGAAAAAATGCTCAAAACACTTGAAACAAGTTATCAGAGGATTAAAAAAATCCAAGAGGAAGCGCGGGGAAGTAATCCTCCTTTCAAGCCTCGTTTTCCGATGATTGTGTTACGTACACCAAAAGGAATGACGACTGTTAAGGAGCTGAGGGGCCAGAAGATAGAGGGAACAATTCTTTCACATCATGTCGTCATGCCAACTGTAAGAGGAGATGAGGAAGAGCTAAGAGCACTTGAGGTATGGATGAAGTCATATAAATTTGAAGAATTGTTTGATAAGGAAAAAGGCTTTTCAAAAGATATTTTGGATTTAGTTCCCTCAGATGATTTATTAGTTGGTGACAATCATCATTTATTTGGTAAAACATATAAGCCACTTATTTTGCCAAAAAGCGAAAAATTGGAAAAAAATGTTGAAAAACCCGGAGAAATTCAGTCCAATGCAATGCGGATGGCAGGGGTTTTTCTGAAGGATGTTTTTGAGCTAAATAAAAAAACCAATAATATTCGCTTGATGTCGCCAGATGAGACGTACTCCAATAGGCTTGATAATGTTTTTGAAGTAACAAGTCGGGCATGGGTTTGGCCTCATGACCCAGGAGATCGGGACATCAGTCGAGACGGGCGTGTTATGGAAATGCTTTCTGAGCACAATATGCAGGGAATTGCCCAAGGATATGTTCTGACAGGCAGACACATCGCATTCACAACATATGAAGCTTTTGCTCAGATTTTTGCAAGTATGGCTCATATGTATCAAAAATTTCTCAAATACGTTCGCAAAATGCCATGGAGGCAAGATATCCCCTCAATGAATTATCTGATCACTTCTACTGTTTGGAGGCAGGAACGTGATGGATATTCTCACCAAAATCCCGGTTTTATCTCTGGAATGCTTGAGAAGCATAATGACTTTGTCAAAGCTTATTTTCCAGTTGATGATAATAGCATGTTGGCAATTCTTGAGGAGACTTTTGCTTCCAAGAATCAGATGAATATCATAACAGCTGGAAAGACACCCGAGCCGCGATGGTTGACCTATATTGATGCTAAAAAAGCACTTGAGAACGGAATTAGCACATGGGAATTTGCAAGCGATGATAATCCGCACATTGTACTCGTCGGAGTAGGGGACTATATGACTAAAGAAGCGCTTGCTGCAATTGAGCTGGTAAAAAGCGATGCACCGGAAATAAGAATACGGTTTGTGAACATCATGCGCCTTCAGGCACAATGCTCCTGTGAAGATGAATTTCACCCACAAATAACAGCGGCCGAAAAATATTTCACGCTTGATAAACCTGTGATTGTTAATTTTCATGGATATCCTGAGGCGATGCAGAGTATTTTATTTAAAGTCAAAAATCCGCAGCGTTTCTCGGTTCATGGATATAATGAATGGGGAGGAACAACTACTCCTTTTGATCTGCTGGTCCGCAATCAAACAGACCGTTTCCATCTGGCAATTGAGGTTGCTGAGAAGACATATGGAGAGGGAATTATTGATTTGGCAAAAAAAGACAAATTAGTTGCAACGTATAAAAAAGCCTTGGATGATCATTATACGTACATTACAAAATTTGGTATGGATCCGGAAGATCTCGAAAATTGGCAGTGGAATGGCGTTGCGCCTGTCAGTCTTGGGGTTGATGATGTCGCACATCTTGATCAATTGAAAAATGCCCGGACAATTGCTTTCATAGGCTTGTCCGATAATCAGGAGCGTCATAGTAACCGTGTGGCAAAATATTTTCAAGATAAAGGATATAGAATCATTCCCGTGAATCCAAATATCGATGAAGTCCTGGGTGAGAAGTCTTATCCTGATCTCCTTTCAATTCCGAAAGATATTCATATTGATATTGTGGATATTTTTCGTAAGCCATCTGAGGTAATACCTCATATGCAGGAAGTAGTTGAGCGCGGGGGAATAAAGACTGTTTGGCTTGCTGAAGGAGCAAATAGTCCTCTTTCTGAGGATTTTGCAGAAGATTATGGTCTTTCAATGGTCACAAATTTTTGTATAATGGATGCATACAAAGATCTTCATAAACAGAAAGCAATATGAGTGATAGTTCAAAAATTATTCATAAAGATGTTGGTAAATTTTCAATAGCCCCAAATCTGATTGATTACGACAAGGCATATAAATCTTTTTCATGGGAGAAGGCAGAAAAAGAAGAAATTGAATTTTTTCCAGATGGGACTCTCAACATTGCCTACAATTGTATAGACAGGCATGCAAACAGTGAAAAAAAAGATAAAGTTGCCTTATTGTTTGAAGGAGCAAATGGAGAAAAGGAAACATACACGTTTTCAGATCTTAAAATATCAACAGATAAATTTGCCAATGTACTGGTTTCCCTACAGGTTACAAAGGGAGATCGTGTTTTTCTTTTTCTCCCATCAATTCCTGAGCGATATGTTGCTTTTCTTGGAATTCTTAAAATGGGTGCAATTGCAGGTACTATGTTCTCGGCTTTTCAGGAAATCGCTCTATTAGATAGATTGTTAGACAGCGGTGCGAAGGTAGTAGTAACTAATGCTGCATTATTCCCCAGAATTCAAAAAGTATGGAAAGATTTACCAAATTTAGAAAAAGTTATTATTGTTGAGAGGGGAAAAGACAAATTACCTGGAGGTGATAGATTGGTCTCATACAGAGAGGAAATGGATAAAGTAGATTCAAATTTTGAAATAGCTCATATGCAAAAAGATGATTATTCATACATGCTTTATACCTCAGGCACTACGGGAAAGCCAAAAGGGGTTATGCATACGCATTATGATATTTTGCAAGCCATTGTAACTACGAAATACGTTTTGGATATTCAGTCAAACGATGTTTATTGGTGTACTGCTGACATCGGATGGGTCACAGGAGTTGTGTATGCGACACTTGGTCCATGGGGGTTAGGCGCAACGCAAGTAATGTTTGAAGGACGCTTCAGTCCTGAAAGTTGGTACAAAATACTCCAGGATTACAAAGTAACGCTTTGGTATACCGCTCCAACCGCTGTGCGTATGCTAATGGGCTCAACAGTAAATCCAAAGGAATATAATTTATCAAATCTAAGACAAATCTTCAGCGTTGGAGAACCGTTAAATCCTGAAGCGATTTGGTGGGGGCTTGAGGCTTATGGATTGCCATTTCATGACACGTGGTGGCAAACAGAACTGGGTGGAATCAGTATCACCAATTATCCAATTATGGACATAAGGCCCGGTTCGATGGGAAAACCTCTTCCTGGAATAAAAGCTGCAATTATTGATGACAGTGGAAAAGAACTTGGGGACGGAGAAGAGGGTAATTTGGCACTAGAATCAACATCTGTTTCATCCCTCATGAAAGCAATCTGGAATAATGAAGAAAAATTCAAATCTTATTTTATAGGCAAACGGTATTTATCAGGAGATAGAGCTTATAGGGATACAGATGGATATTATTGGTTCGTAGGGCGGGCTGATGATGTCATTAAGACATCAGGCGAGAGAGTCGGGCCTTTTGAAGTAGAAAGTGCGTTGGTAGAACATCCTGATGTTGTAGAAGCAGGAGTTATCGGAAAGCCTGATGAAGTCAGGGGTGAGATAATAAAAGCGTTTGTAGTTACCAAACCAGGAGTTGCACAAACAGAAGAACTGATAAATGAACTAAAGGCTTTTGTTAAGAAAAATCTTGCGGGTCATGCATATCCAAGAGAAATTGATTTTATCGACAAGCTTCCCAAGACCAGATCAGGTAAAATCATGCGCCGTGTTCTTAAAGCAAAAGAATTGGGTCTCCCAATCGGCGACACCTCAACATTAGAAGATTATTAAGATTTTTGATGTTATAATTCTCTCATGAGTTGGTTTTTTCTTTCAGTCCTCCATGCTTTTGGAATGGCGGTTGCCAATATTCTTAGAAAAGCATTAATGAAGAACGATAAAAATGATCCGGTTGCATCAGCGATTCTTTTTCAATTTTTAGGAACAGCAATTGTTGCCGTTTTCTCTTTTTCAAATGGGTTTGTTCTTCCCCCTATTCAGGAATATCCAATTAATTTTATAATTCAGGCAGTATTTTGGAGTTTGGCAACAATGTTTTTGTTCAAAGCCTATAAGCAGATTGATGCCTCAGAAATAACAATTATTGTCACGCTCGAATCGATAGTTACTATTATTGCAGCAGTATTTTTCTTGAAAGAAGTATTTAATTTTGTAAACATTATTGGCACTATCATTGTTTTAGTTTCCGTAGCTTACATCTCCTTTTCATCAGGAAAAATGGCCTTTAATAAAGGCGTATTTTATGCAATTCTTTATAGTATATTTGCAGGAATTGCAGTTGTGAATGATACATTTATGTTAAATCATTCCGAGGTGTTGTCGTATTTAGTAATAGGCTGGTTAACACCAGGTATTTTGTTGATGGCTTATAAGCCCTCAGCGATTAAAAAGCTAGTTTCTCTTCTTAGTCCTAAGATTCTAACCGGGCATTTTATTTTTACATTTATTTATGTGCTAGGCGGATTTGCTTTTTTCTACGCTCTTGCATTTGGCGGACAAGCTTCTCAAGTAAATACAATTACTCAGACATCTGTTGTATTGACAGTTGTTCTAGCAACGATCTTTCTAAGAGAAAGAGACCATTTGTTTAAAAAGTTTATCTGTGCAGTTTTAGTAACAATTGGTGTAGTATTGTTAAGATAAGATTATGAATATTAAAAGAGAATTTTCCCTTAAAAACACTCTATGGTATAAAATAGGTGGAATTGCAAAGTATTTTATTACTTGTTACTCCAGAGATGATATGCTGGAAGCGTTAGAATTTGTTAAAGAAAATAAAATTAACAAAGTTTTTATTGTAGGACTTGGAACAAATCTCCTTTTTTCAGATGAATATTTTGATGGGGCTGTGATACAGATATCAGCTAATCGTCATCCTGAGCAAAGCGAAGGATCTCAGCTAGATTCTTCGGCAAAGCCTCAGAATGACATAAAAGTGGGTGATGACGGTTCGGTTGAAGTTTTTGCAGGAGCAACAATGGAAGATTTATGTAAATTTTGTTTTGAGCAAAATTTAATTGGGCTTGAGTGGGCTGGTGGACTTCCCGGGACAGTCGGAGGAGCTGTACGTGGAAATGCTGGTGCTTATGGCGGAGAAATAAAAGATACATTGGTATCAGCCGAGGTTTTGGATTATTCAACTGACGAGCTCATTGTCAAAACTTTGACTAATGATCAATTGCATTTTTCTTATCGCAATAGTTTGATAAAAGAAAATAAGAAGATGGTTGTTATTTCGGCGAAATTCCAATTAAATAAAACTGACAGTGAAGGTTTGGAAAAAGCGCGGAGAATTTATGAAGGAAATAACCAAAATAGAAAAGATAAACATCCCCTTGAATACCCCAACACAGGATCGGTATTTATAAATCCACGGGAAAAAGAACAAGTTGAAAAAATTATATCTGTTTATCCTGACCTTAAAGAGAATGTTGAGAAGAAGTGGTATGGGAAAGTGGCAGTAGCAGCGCTGATTGATAGATGGGGACTTAAAGGATATATGGTAGGGGATGCACAGATTTCTGAAAAACATGCATTGTTCATTGTTAATTTAGGCCATGCAAAATCAGCTGATGTATTACGCGTTATAGATGTGGTAAAAGAAAAATTCTATGATACTTTTGGATTTGAACTGCATGTAGAAGTTGAAATAGTTAGATAGTGCTGATATAATCTCCCAAGATTATGATATTTTTAGTAATAAGTAAAAAGACAAAGAAGCCTCTCGGTTGAGGGTTTTCTTTGTGTGTAAAATACAAATGACAGCCCCTCAATGAGGGGTTTTTTAGTGGAAAAAAATATGATAATTCTTGAAAGAAGGAATAGCGAACCTATTGCAAAACTGAAAGCTTCAGGAGTGTTGTTTGACCGTGGTTGTTTTATGGTGACAAGCAAGGGTAAGGGCGTTGAGCAATCTCAAGATTCCCCACCTCCGAGAGATATAAAAAGCTTTTCGGATTGCAGCATGTTTGATGGACTTCCTGATAGAATAAGAGCGAAGGAAAAGAGAGAAATTAGGTACTGGATTCAAGCAGGAAATAGAAGAAGTCAATGATATAATCATCAAATGAAAGATAGAAGTAAAAAAATAGTAATACGAAAAAAACAAAATAAAAATATAGAAACATTACCAGTTAAAAAAATTGCTATTTTTAAAGCAATTAATAAAAAATTTGGTACTCCACTATATGTTTATTTTGAAGACGAACTAGTTAATAAATTAGAATTATTTAAATCTATTCCGGTACCATATGGCTTGATTGTACGATATGCAATAAAAGCAAATTCTACTGCAGCAATCTTGAAGTTATTTAATAAAAATGGATCACATTTCGACGCTAGTACTTTTAATGAATGTATCAGAATAATAAAAGGAGCTGGAATAGACGGGGAAAAGATCCGTTTAACAAGTCAAGAAGTACTCTCAGAAGAGAAATTCAAATTTATCAAGAAAAACGGCATTCTGTATACTGCCTGTTCATTACTGCAGCTAGAGACTTATGGTAAAAAAATACCAAATACAGAAGTTGGGATACGTTTCAATATAGGAATTGGATCGGGACATTTTCCTCATTTATCTACAGGGGGAAAGAATTCTTCTTTTGGTATTTATAAGCAGCGTAAAGAAATTGACTCAATACTGAAAAAATACAATCTAATCCTAAAAGTTGTTCATCTGCATATCGGATCAGGAAGTGATCCGGAAAAACAAAAGCAAGCAATTATTGAAGGCTTAAAAATTGTAAAAGACTACCCGAGTGTGGATACCATAAATATGGGCGGTGGATTTAAGGTCGCTATAATGAGATATGATAAAACAACTGATGTTCG
Organism: Candidatus Limnocylindrales bacterium; assembly: GCA_035526025.1. Lineage (GTDB taxonomy): Bacteria > Patescibacteriota > Microgenomatia > Levybacterales > UBA12049 > DATLDE01. The sequence continues at coordinate 7,790 of DATLDE010000010.1, forward strand.
AGTAATGGGTTTAGAGATGAAAAAAGCAATTGTAAAATTTGAAAAAGACACTGGGAGACGAATTAAGCTAGAGGTCGAACCAGGAAAAGCACTTGTCGCAAATGCTGGCTACATTCTCACAGAAATTGTTGATAAGGTTAGCACAGGTTCAGCCGGACAGGAATTTTTAAAAGTAAATGGTGGAATGAATATGAACGCACGGATTCCAATGCATGGTGCTCAACACCCGTTCGTAATAATTCCAAGAAATCCTAAAAAAGATACAGAGAAATATGTTGTTTCGGGAATATGTTGTGAAAATGGAGATGTACTTACAATTCGTCGAGGTGATTCCACTGTCATTGAAGCCAGGAATATGGTCTCTGCAGAGGTTGGAGAGTTGTTTGTTATTGGAGGAACGGGAGGGTATTGTTCATCAATGGCTTCGTTAAATTATAATTCACAGCAAATACATCCAGAAATATTAGTTAGAAAGAATGGGGAACTTGATCTTATCCGTACAAGACAACCAATAGAGGACATATGGAAATATGAAAGAATACCAGAGGATTTAAAAGTATAATTATGAATGTTAAAAATATTTTTGATTCCAGATATCCAGTAACTAAAATGCACGGTACAGGAAATGATTTTCTAGTATACGTTGACTTGAATGGTGAAACTACTCTTGAAGATGTTAGGAAAATTTGCGCATCGCATATTGGTGTTGGAGCAGACGCATTAATTACAATTACAGAATCAAGGGATGCAGAAGCATCATATAGGATGAAATATTTTAACTCTGATGGATCATTTGCCGAAATGTGTGGAAACGGTATAAGGTGTTTTGTTAAATATCTTATTGATAATGAATTGGTATCGGTAAAAGATAAGATTACTGTAGATACAGATAGGGGTAATATAATAGCAGAAGTAATTAGGAATTCCGTAAAGGAAGGAATTGTAAAAGTGAATATGGGAATTCCTGTGTTTGAAGACTCAAAACATACATTATTGCCAGTTAATAATAATGGATCAGTAAAGTTTACTGTTTCAGTAGTAAACTCTAAAGATAAAAGAATAGTAAAACTTAGAGGAATATATATAAGCATGGGTAACCCACACGCAATTTTCTTTGTTAAGAAAGGGCAGGGAGATGAGTTTTCAAAAGAATATGGTCCACAAATTGAAAAAAATATCAAACTCTTTCCAGAGGGAACAAACGTGGAGTTTGTAGAAGTTAATAATAAAAAAGACTTAACAGTTAATGTTTGGGAGCGAGCTGTTGGTATTACTCTGTCTTGCGGTACAGGTGCGTGTGCAGCATTTGTAGCATCTGTATTAAATAATTACGTTGGCGATTTGGCTAATGTTAATTTGCCAGGAGGATCGCTTACTATTTCTTGGGAAGGGATAGATAAGCCAGTTTTCATGACGGGTCCTGCGGTAAATGTTTTCAATGTGAATAGCTTGGATAAATTTTTGCTAAAGGAGTAGAATAAATATTATGTTTTGGGCGGATGAACTAGCAGAAAAATTGAAGAAAAGGAATTTACCCATTGAATGGGTGGATGACATGAAAACGCCTTCTGGTAAGGTGCATGTTGGTGCACTTATGGGCGTTGTGATTCATGATCTGGTATATAAAGCACTTAAAGACCAGGGAGTAAAAACGAAATACACATATGTTTTTGAAAATCATGATCCTATGGATGATATTCCATCATACTTGGATCGTTCAAAATATGAAAAGTATCTGGGTATGCCGCTTTTTAAAATCCCGTCGCCTGAGAAAGGATTTGAAAATTTTGCAGCTTATTATGCAGCGGATTTTAAAAAAACATTTAATACAATTGGATCTTTTCCTGAAATTATTTATACAAAAGATTTATATACCGGTGGAAAAATGAATAATGGAATTAAATTGGTTTTGGATAATGCAGATGAAATCAGAAAAATTTATAAAGAGATGTATAAAAAAGATATTGCATCTGACTGGTATCCGTTTCAGGTATATTGCGAAAGTTGTGGGAAAGTTTCAACAACCAGGGTCTATGATTGGGATGGAAAGCTTGTGCATTATCGCTGTCCAGTCGATGCGACTGAATGGACAAAGGGATGCGGGCACGAGGGGAGTACTTCTCCTTTCAGTGATGAGCATGCTATGAAAGGAAAGATGCCTTGGAAAGTTGAGTGGGGGGCAAAATGGCAGGCAATTGGTGTAACGATAGAGGGAGCCGGAAAAGATCATATGAGTCGTGGTGGATCTCATGATCTCGCAACTCTTGTGTGCGAGCGGGTTTTGAAATACCCTGTCCCGTATCCTGTGGGCTATGAATTTATGTTAATAGGTGGGAAGAAAATGTCTTCATCAAAAGGTCGGGGATTTTCAGCGTCTGATATGCTTGAAATTCTTCCTCCTGAGCTGATCAGGTTTTTGATAGTCAAAATGGATATCAGGGCGCAATCCAACTTTGATCCAACTGATAAAAATACAATTCCTCATCTTTTTGATGAATATCAGAAGGCAGCTGAGGCATATTTCCAGAAAGGTGATGAGGACCTTGCCCGTACTTTTGAACTGTCTCAAATTAATGAAATAAAAAAGCCACCTACAATTAGATTTAGCGTACTTGCACAATGGGTACAGATGCCAAATATGAAAGATGCAATTGAAAAAGAGGGTCTTTCAGAATGGGCGAAATTTGCAAGAGTTTGGATTGAGAGATTTGCACCGGATTCTGAGAAGTTTGCGATCCAAAAAGATTTACCTGAAAGCGCAGGAGAATTATCTAAAAAGCAGAAAGAATTGTTAGTTCGAATATCTGATGAATTAGATAAGGAATGGGACCCCGAAGAATTTCAGACAAGAATTTATGACTTAGGTAAAGGATTAGGCCTTTCCGGAAAAGAAACATTTGCAGCAATATATACTGTGCTCATAGGAAAAGATCATGGACCTAAAGCCGCATGGCTCATCTTGTCTCTTGAAAATGAATTTATTAAAAATAGATTTCAGGAAGTGACAACTATGAATCAGGAATTAAGAATTAAGAATCAAAAAAAGTTTAGTATTACATATTTAAATAATCCGGAAATTTTTTCAATTAATTCAGAGTTAGCTAAGAAGTATCCCTCAATCTCTATGGGAATAGCAGTAATTAAAGGAGTTTCTATTAAAAAAGAAAATGTAGAATTGGAGAAGGAAAAGCAAAAGCTATTGGATTTTTTGGAGATTTTAACCACCGAGGAACTGGGACAATATCCTGAGGTCGTGAGTTACCGAAAGCTATATAAAGAAATGGGTGTTGATTGGCATTCCCGAAGGCCTTCACCTGAAGCGCTTCTTCGAAGAGTGGCTTTGAAAAAAGGATTGTATAAAATAAATACCTGTGTTGACGCATATAATTTGGTGGTTATGAAGCATCGAGTATCAATCGGCGCATTTGATCTGGATAATATTAAATTTCCTACCGCATTGCGTCATGCAAAAGAAGGTGAGCAAATATTGCTTCTTGGCGACACGGAACCAACGAATTACAAAGATGGGGAAGTTGCATACTTTGATAAAAAAGGTGGATATAATCTTGATTTCAATTATCGTGATGCACAAAGAACCGCAGTATCAGAGGACACAAAAAATCTATATATAAATGTCGATGGTGTTTATGATATAACTCCTGAAAAAGTAGAAGAGGTATTGAAGGAAGCAGTAGATACTATAATAAAATATTGTGGAGGAACACTTGAGACATTCGGCGTTGAGACATCTTCCTAGAAAATGAATAAGCTTCTTATAGCAACATTTAATAAAGGAAAAGTTCTGGATTATAAATCTTTTCTCAAAGATTTACCGTTATCATTAGTCACGCTTCACGACTTAGGAGTAACAGAAGATTTTGACGAAATCTATGATTCATTTGAGGAAAACGCTCGGGCAAAAGCAGAATTTTATGCAAATCTTTCTGGCCTGCCGGCTCTTGCAGATGATAGCGGGGTCGAAATTCCCTTTTATAATATGGAGCCAGGAGTTCATACAAAAAGGTGGGACGGGGTAGGTAAAAATGATGAACACTATCTTAATTTTATTCTTGAAAAAATATCTGTAATTCCTGAAGATCAAAGAGTGGGTCAACTCCGAGCTGTTTTAGCGTTATCACTAAATAATCATACTCATCTTGCAGAGGGTGTAATAAAGGGAAATTTAACAACTGAAGTTTATAAAAATTCTGCTACTCATGGTTATCCATGGGATAGTGTATTTATAATTCCTGAAATCAATAAATATTATGAAGAATTGAGCTATGAAGAGAACTACAAGTATAATCACAGAAGACTTGCTCTAGATAAGCTAAAACAATTTCTTCGCTGAAGGTTCTGAGCCAGGACATGGTATCCACTCCAGGGGCCTAAGTCTACAGATATATTGTCAAGGAAAACTGGTGGTACTATCCTGATTCTATCATTAATCTCCGGCATCTGTGAAGATAGGTGCTGAAAGGGAGTTTGTCTA
>DATLDE010000012.1:0-96919 GCA_035526025.1 Candidatus Limnocylindrales bacterium
TAGACAAACTCCCTTTCAGCACCTATCTTCACAGATGCCGGAGATTAATGATAGAATCAGGATAGTACCACCAGTTTTCCTTGACAATATATCTGTAGACTTAGGCCCCTGGAGTGGATACCATGTCCTGGCTCAGAACCAACGTCTGAAGCATCAATTACCTCTCTATTAAGTCGCGCAATTAATAGATATAATAATATTCAGAATGCTTGCCAAAGTAACCTCAGCTGCAGTTGTCGGGCTTGATGCCGTTTGCATTTATAACTTTTCTGTAATCCGTAACTAAAATATGCATATTTCCTAGTCATCACTAGCCACCCTTATTTATTTTTAAAGTATATGTTGATAAAATAAAATGTATGAGTAGAACTACACGACTAATTGTTTATATTATCCTTCTTGTTCCATCTTTTTTACTTGTCTCTATTAACTGGTCTTTATTAACTGCATACAAACTATTTTACTGCAGCGATTGGGTCCCAATACTTGATTTCTTTCCTCCTTTTGTTCATGGGACACAAAGAGGGGATTATTTTATTTATCCTCCATACGTTGTTTATTTTCTTTGGATTATTGCAGTTATAATAATGCTTTCCCTACCTCTTCCTATTATTAAATTAATAAATGGTTTTATAAAAGAACGATTACAGCAAAAAGTGGTCAAATCAAAGCCAAAAAAGAAGAACATTTGACTATTTAATTAATTTTAAGTATAAAAAACATATGCAGACAAATCGTTTAGTATTTTTTGTTGCTATTTTATTCCTGTTGGCTGGCGGTGTTATCTTTGCTGGAAACAGAAAAAGTTCAAATGTCCAAAATCCCGCCAAGAGTACGCCCTCCATATCTACTGTTCAGCAGGAAAACTCTGACACCCAATCTCCCTCGGGGGAATCTCAAGAGCTAACTCCCGATGCAAAACATTCCGGGGAGGGAATTATAGACTATGCAAATGTTGAGCAAGGAAGCGGGGCACAGCTAGTCGGAATAACAGGTGTTGGTAATTTTGCGATAAACATCACAACAAAAATCTACGATGAGAATAATAAAGAAACTGCATTTTCCTATCTTCGCAAAGGCCAAAAGGTGCACGTATCAGGCGCACCAGGTGAAGGCAATCTCCAGGCACTTGAAATTAGAGTCCAAAAATAAAACTCCTACTCCCTTTCAACAAAAACTGCTAGTATAAATTTATGTTGGCAAAAGTAACCTCAGCTGCAGTTGTCGGACTTGATGCCGTCCTAATTGAGGTTGAAATTGACATCGCCGCACAAGGACTACCTAATTTTTTTATCGTCGGGTTGCCAGACAAAGCAGTGGATGAAGCCAAAGAACGTGTCCGCTCAGCTATCAAAAACTCAGGCGCTGATTTCCCGGCCAAAAGAATCACAGTCAATCTCGCACCAGCTGATCTCCCAAAAGAAGGAGCATCATATGATTTGCCAATTGCGCTTGGCATTCTGATAGCATCAGGCCAAATTGATGCAGATATTTCAAATTTTCTTTTTTCAGGAGAACTATCGCTTGATGGCAGAGTAAGATCGATTAATGGAGCGCTTCCCCTATCGATTACTGCCAAAGAAAAGAAATTAAACAGCATTTTTCTACCCGTTGAAAATGCTCCCGAAGCAGGGATCGTTCAAAATATTGACGTATTCCCTGTCTCCACACTCAAACAGCTTTTTTTACATCTGACAGTTGATACGCTTATTGAAAAATTAAAACCCGTCAAGTTCTCAGCAAAAAATTCCGCGGAATTTTTTGATTACGATATGAAGGAAATAAAAGGCCAGCAACAATCCAAAAGAGCACTTGAGATTGCAGCAGCTGGTGCTCATAATATCCTTCTCAAGGGCCCACCAGGAGCCGGAAAAACACTTCTTGCCAGAACTTTTCCCTCCATCCTCCCCAGCCTTACATTTGATGAAATGGTTGAGGTAACCAAAATCTATAGCATTTCAGGGCTTTTGGGAAAAGAACACACGATGAAGAGGCGTCCTTTCCGCTCGCCTCACCATACAACTTCTCTTGTTGGATTAATAGGTGGTGGCTCAAACCCCAAACCAGGCGAGGTGACTCTTGCCCATCGCGGCGTACTTTTTCTTGATGAATTCCCTGAGTTCCCGAGACTTGTTCTTGAAAGCCTTCGCCAACCAATAGAGGATAATATCGTGTCTATCTCAAGGGCTCAAGGCAAAACAACTTTTCCTGCTAAATGCATGCTGGTGGCGGCACAAAATCCCTGTCCATGTGGATATCTTGGGGATAAGCATCATGAATGCACTTGTGCACCAGGGCAAATCCTCAGGTATCAGAAGAAAGTTTCAGGTCCTCTCCTTGACAGAATAGATATCCATATAGATGTACCGGCTGTCAAAGTCCAGAAACTAACTGAGGAGGATAAAGATGTTGAGGATTCAGGAAAAATCCGAAAAAGAGTCCAAAAAGCCCGAGATTTACAGCTAAAACGTTACAAAGGCTCAAAAATCGCCTCAAACTCCGAGCTGAATAATAAAAATATAAAAGCTTATTGCGTGCTTTCCGAGGAATGCTTACAGCTTCTGCGCCTTGCAGTAACCAAGATGCACCTTTCGGGAAGATCGTATTACAGAACAATTAAACTCGCCCGCACCATAGCTGATCTTGAGAATGTGGATAATATCGCCCCAAATCACATTGCCGAGGCCCTGCAGTACAGGCCAAAGGTGGAAAATGGAATGCTTTAAAGCATTCCATCTGTCAAATTGCAGAATTAATCTTAGCAGCATCTTGCAGCATGCCTCGTATGCTTCCTCTAAGCTTAACTATTTCAAACTCATTCTTAACAGAGAATGGCTCCTTACACATGAAAATAAATCTTTTGTGTAATTTCTGAAGAGTAGTTATAGAATATCTCTCAGCTTCCCCTATTATTTGTTCAGACCTGCGATCACTAATCATATTATGGAAACACTCCTTCTTATCAAGAATACCATGCTGTTATAGTTTCTTTATTCCATATAAGTATAACACGGATCATCAAGAATGAGGGTAAATCTAGTAGCAACTCTGCGCCTCTTCCGTGATCTTGCCTTGTCTTTGCAAAACTTACTAAGAAAGATTATTGTTTGACAAGAATCCTATATATTCATCTTTTATATACTGAGAAGCACTCTTTGCAACAGTTATATCTTCATTGCCTAACGTTACGGATAAACCTAGAGCAGTATAATATCCATTTATAACTAGGGTTTTACACCTATTTAGCAACATTTGCCTATCGTTATTAGGCAGGCTATTAGTATTTATTTCGATATCTGCGGATAAAATCAAGCCAAAAAATTTCTCAAAAATTTCCTTTTTAAAAAGAGTATATTCGTGGTTGAAATCATCTTCGTAGAGGTAAATTGTAAGCATTGGTATTTTAACATTTAATTCTGATAAAATTTTGCTTTCCCACCCCTTCAAAACATGATTTTCAATGGAATATTTACGAATAATTTCGGGCAATTTATTAATAATTTTATTTCCGTCTAATTGATATTTCTTGGGTTGAAATATAACTTCCTCTACAGCTCTTAATGCAAAACCCTGAACAAGAGAAGAGTAAGCTAAGGCTAAGTTTTTCCTATCGAATTCAGGATTATACGATCTAAATACTGATGTATCCTGTACGGGAATGGTCTTCAGCACTTCATATAATGGTTCTCTAATTTCTTCATTGAACAAAAACTTATGCTTATTCGCTATATCAAGTACAAAATGGCATAGATTAACTTCTGTATAATTTTGCGGTAGTGCTGCTATTTGAAACTTACCGCAAATACTACAAAACATGCTATTGTAGTCAATTTCTTCACTACAGTTGATACACTTCCACTCGCTTGCGTTTATTTTCATAGTTAAATCAACTTCTGTTGTTTGCCGGATTTGTCTTCAGGATGAATTATTTTAAGATGATCATATGCGGCTTTTGTGGCTATTCTGCCCCTTGGGGTGCGTTTGATAAACCCAAGCTGTAGCAGATACGGCTCGACAATATCCTCAAGTGTACCGCTATCCTCAGCAATTGTTGAAGCTACTGTTTCTATCCCTACAGGCCCGCCGTTGTGTTTTTCAATTATTGATCTAAGAAATTTCATGTCCAGTGGATCCAGTCCTTTCTCGTCCACTTCAAGCATTTCAAGTGCTTTTTTACTAGCATCAAGATCAATATGCCCCTTTCCCTTAACTTGTGCATAATCCCTGATCCTTTTTAGAATTTTGAGTGCAATTCTTGGAGTTCCACGGGCGCGCATGGCCACTTCTTTGACACTTTCTGAGTCAATTGCTATTTTTAACTTGTTGGCCGCCTCATTTACTATTTTCCCAAGCTCAAGAGGCGTATAGAAATTAAGCCTATGAACTACGCCAAATCTATCTCTGAGGGGTGCAGAAAGAAGTCCTGCTCTTGTTGTTGCGCCTATTATAGTGAATTGCGGAAGATCAAGCCTGACAGTTCTCGCACTTGGCCCTTTCCCAAGCACAATATCAAGCGCATAATCCTCCATCGCAGGGTAAAGTGTCTCTTCAACCGTCGTATTAAGCCTGTGAATTTCATCAATAAAAAGAATATCCCCTTTTTCCAGATTGGTCAGGATTGAGGCCAGATCGCCTGATCTCTCAAGAGCCGGGCCTGAGGTGATTCTGATATTGGCTTTCATTTTACGGGCAATAATGTGAGAAAGGGTTGTCTTCCCAAGCCCCGGAGGGCCGTATAGCAACACGTGCTCTATTGCCTCTTCTCTTTTGCTGGCAGCCTCAATCGCTATCTGAAGGGATGCCTTGATGTTTTCCTGACCATGAAAATCTTCCCACGAATTGGCACGAAGCGAGGTAAACATCACCTCCTCCTCAGGGGTTACTTTTTCAACTTCTGGTATTTTTTTGGCCTTTAAATCTGTCATTTTCCTAGATATTTTAGTGCGAGCCTTATCTTTTCCTCAACTGTTTCGCCTTTTCCAGCAAGAGCGCGTATTGCGTCTTGTGACTCTTTAGGATCAAATCCAAAAGTTTTTAAGGCTGATACTATCTCATTATTTTCTTCTGTATCAGCTGACAGATCAAGATCTTCTCCTCCACCGATCTTATTTTTAAGCTCAATTATGATCTTCTGGGCGTTTTTCTTACCCAAGCGCGGAACTGATGTGAAAAAAGCAACGTCATTTCCGACAATTGCCTGGATGATCTCAGAACGTGCACCAACTGAAAATATTCCGCTTGCTGTTCTGCATCCTACTCCTGAAACGCTTATGAGGTATTCAAATAGCTTCAGGTCAGCGGGTTCGGAAAATCCATATAATTCAAGAACGTCTTCTCTGACATGAGTATGCGTGTAGAGCTTTATAGCGTCCCCTAGTGCATTTATTCTGGCCAATACAGTAATTGGCACCAAAACCTTATATCCGACCCCATTTACATCTACAATGACATACGGATCTTCTCTATATTCGACAGTTCCTTTAAGCGTGCCTATCATGAGGTGATTAGATTATAACATACCTAGGCTTAACGAAAAGCCTGCGCATGCAGTTTAACGGCATTTTTACAGATCCCTTGATTGCTTTTCTCAAATTTACTACAAAGCATTTCTGCTTTATCCACAGTTCCATAATGCCCGATATAATAGCTAACTATACCTGATATACACCAGTTCTTCTGCTGACTATTCCCTCTTGCACATACTGACTCAACATATTTGATATTTTGCATATTCTTTCTTGTTGCCTGACTCCCAACTCCTACATAACAAATATATCTAAAATCTTTTTCTGCATTCTTGCACCATTTTAAAGCATCATCATAATTAAAGTCATTAAGTGTTAAATAGTAAATTGGCGCATTTTGATAACACCCAGCTTTATACTCATCTTTTTGCTCCTTGCAGGGATAAAAAGGATCTGAGGCTTTTCTAAATCTTGTCGGATGATTCTTTTCATCAGCAGTAAAGTTCTCCATGTAGACTCCGTTTGTGCAGGCTACTCTTGCAAATGACGTCGAATAACTACTGCATTTTACAATTGATTCCGGTAAATTATTATCTGAAAAATACATAAGTCCATGCCCGACACCGTGATAGCACTCCCAGGCAAAAAAATCATCCTTCTTGTGATCCTGACAGACGGATTTCATAGCAAGCTGAACATCATCCGCTGTAGAAAAATACTCCTGCAATACACCGTGAATGTAACCTGAAACACATGTTGCGTCCTGGTAGGATGCAGCTTTGGAAAAATCTTTAAGCTGCAATATTGCTTCTTTCCCAACATCATGCATCAGGTCATGACAATAATAAAGTGTTGCTGGATCTTTTTCTGATTCAATTTTAAGCTTCTCAACAGCTGATCTTGGACCTTGGGATTTGACAATTTGTAAATATTTTTTCGCAAATATTTGATATTGTTTTTGTGAAATTTCAGACATTGGCTTTACAGTCCTTTTAACGTTATCTGAAGATTGCTGAACCCTGAGAAATAAGATCGCAGCAAGGCCAAGACAAACAAAGATTAAAAAAATATATTTATTTTGCAGGATTTTTTCCAAATTCATTTTTTAGCCTGTATGAGAACGCATGGGTTATGGCTATTGCCAAGGCATCGGTCGTATCATCCAGCTTTGGGATGCTTTCCAATTTAAGTAAGGTTTTGACCATCTGCGCAACTTGCCTTTTCTCTGCTCGCCCGTATCCTGTGACAGCGATTTTCACCTGAAGAGGAGTATAAATAGAAAGAGGTATTTTCTTTTTGGTAACAGCAAGCATCATCACTCCCCTAGCCTGCCCTACTACAAATGCAGTTTTTGAATTGGTATTAAAAAAAAGCTCTTCTATCCCAGCAGAATCGGGATTGTATTCATCAAGTATCTCCCCTACCCTATCATAAATCTGCTCAATTCTCTCCCCTATTTCCATCCCAGCTGGCGTTTCGATACAACCAAAATCTTTCACAGTTAATTTCTGCCCTTCTGTGTCTATTACTCCCCAGCCCGTCCGACCAATTCCAGGATCAATTCCTAATATACGCATAGCTTTACTTATTATACAATTTTTTGTATAATACATTGATATGAAACGACCTGTACTCAAAGCAGATCCACGAACAATTCTAGGAAAGAAAATAAAAACACTCAGACGTGAGGGAATTCTTCCCGGCAATGTCTATGGAAAAGGACTTTCATCTATCGCGCTTCAGGTACAACTCGCTGATTTTGAAAAGGTACATAAAGAAGTCGGTGATACTGGACTAATTGAGCTTGATCTTAACGGAAAGACTCATCCGGTACTAGTCAAAAATCTCCAATTGAATTACAAATCCCACACACCGCTCCACGCTGATTTTTATCAGGTAAATATGAAAGAAAAGGTAAAAGCTACAGTTCCTCTTGTTCTTGTTGGTGAGGCCAAAGCTGTGACTGACAAAGTAGGACTGCTTCTTCAAACTCTTTCAGATGTTGAAATTGAGGCATTACCGGATCATCTAGCAGAAAATATTGAAGTAAATGTTGAGCATCTTGCAGCAATTGACGATCATATCCTAGTTGGAGATCTGAAAGCACCTGAGGGAGTTGAAATTCTTTCAGCCCCTGATCAAACAGTTGTAAAGATTGCTGAACTTGTTGCTCCAGAGCCTGAACCAGAGCCAGAAGCAGAAACTGCAGAGGGCGAAGAAGCACCAGCTGAGGGTGATGCTCCAAAAGAAGGTGAAGCACCAGCTGAAGGCGGAGAAACAAAAGAAGAAGCTACGAAAGAGTAATAAATCCCCAACTCCTTAAATATTCAATTAACGCTGTCTTGACAATCTTTTCGGGCTAGTATAATATCAGGACTGCATGGTAGCCAAAAGTGAACTAGGGCAACATCCTCCAAAAGATTCATTACAAGCAGCTCTTGAAGCATACAAAAATGAACCTCATACTCCGGAACTGGTTACAGCAACATGGCAGGCAGTATGGAGCGATTGGAGGATGCGTTTGGCCAGAGAAGGGGTAAGCCTAGAACTTACTGTCCCTGATTTAGATTGGGATCAAGACGAAATTGAAAAACCCACAAAAGCTGTAAATGGCGAAGATGTACCTACAGGGATGATTTATTACCCACCTGAATTTAGCGGAGAGGAAGGCGTAAGACGACTTGCGGTTCTTTTTCCCCAAATGAAACATACTGATCTTAAATACGACCTAGCTATGGTACATGATCAGGATGAAACCGGATGGCTGAATGCTGAAACACATAGAGGTGACTGGGTAAATGTCAACACAACTGAACAAAACCTGAGAGAACATTTTGCTTCTCAAGTTAGAGTTGGTATGAATAGACATCAATATATTATTTTGGCAGAGTTTATGCGGCCTTTGGGTACAAATATTGATTATCACACAGACTCTCGCTTATTGGGCACTCGCAATAGTGAGGGAGGGAAAGTAGTCCGCGCTGGCATTAGGGCAGACAATGGCACGAGCTTAATGGTTGAGGGCTTTGTTAGCATACCAAACTCTCCTAGATATAGAGACGCATCCCTTGGAGGTCGATTAATAAGGATTAAGCCCGTACAGAAGAGCAGGTAATAATTACAATTTAATTTGCTTTTCCATTTCTCTCCCCTCTTTAAAATTGGGATCAATTTCCAAAACCTTCTGCAAATCACCTCTTGCTGCTTCTTTATCCCCGAGCTCATATTCGAGTGCAGCAATTCTGAAGTATATATCACGAGCATCTTTATACTTATTTAATTGATTTCTCCAGAAAGCCAATTCTTTCTCAATTGACCCCCTTTTTGCCTTTATTTCTTGCTGTTCCTGCATGTTGTTGAATAAACTTATACTTTGCAGGATTATGCCTACGATAATTACACTCGAAACCACCCCAGCCACGATCAATTTCCATCGTTCGGTAATAAATCGGTAAATCTTCGGGAATAAGGATTTATTATCATTATGGGGAGGCTGTGAAGAATTAGCCTTACTAGTTATAGCTTCCTTCTTCACCCGATCTGATCGTTTTGTTTTAGCCTTAGAAACTACGTCTTTTTTGTCAATTTTAGATTTATTTGTTATTTTTTTAACAGTCATTGTTAGTAATATTTTATCACGTTTTAAGCCCGTTAAACCGTAATTGTGATAAGAATTGCGCCAAATGTTGCAAGTAGCACTGCTACGATTTTAGTCCCAACCTGATGTTTTTCTCTTAGAAAAAGACTCTCTCCTGCCAAAGTAGTGATAAGAAAAGCCTCAATAATGACAACAACACGCGTGGTGTCCCCAACCTCCAAAGCTTTGTACATGATCAGGTTAGTTATGCCTCCAAGCCCGGCTGACAAAAATATAATTTTGCCTTTATTTTTGATAACATCTGTAATCCGCTCGAAAGAACGAGGCATAAGAATAAAATTGAAGATTGCTGAAAACAAGAAACCACCAAAGAAAGTCAAACTTACGGGGTTGAAAAAATCCAGAAGATATTTTATCAATATAATGATGCCAGCATTCAGAACACTTGCTCCTAGAACCAGCAATATTCCTTTTGTTGAATTCTTGTGTTTGAACTTGTAAAAAATCAAAAAAGCAGCAGCAAGAGTTAAGACAATCCCAAGCATTTTCCCGGGCGTTGTTACCTCCCCCAAAAAAAGTGCTCCTAAAATAAACACCCATACCAAACGAAGTTTCATGATAGACCCTGAAACAGAAGCCTCAATGTAGCGCAGTGCAGTAAATTGCAAAACGTTATGGGCAACTATCCCAATTCCTAATACCAAAGCCAATGCCCAGGGCCACCAACCTGTGGGAACCTGTGGCGATATGAGCATAAGTGGAAAACAAGCAAGCGCTCCACCAAGACTAAACCAAAAGGAATAGGCCCAAGGGTCTTTTTCGGCTTTTAATATATGCCGGCTCAACAGAGATCCTGCTGTAAAAAGCATACCTGCTAGAACTGAATATAATACCCAAGTCATTAAAAAAGTATAAATGAATACTTAAGGAGTAACAAGCTTAATTAGTTTGGCTTTAGGAGACAACTGTAGGCCACTTTTCAATCATGATAGACTTTTCCCGTCCCAGGAATGTTTGAAAAATCTCCTCAGTCACAAAAGGCATGAAGGGATGAAGAAGCTTAAGAGAGGTTAGGTAAACTGTTTTAAGAACAATCCATCCTTCTCGATTTAAACTATCTTTTTTAACGATTTCAATATATTTATCTGCAAGATCATGCCATATAAAGTCATATAATCTTTCTGCGGCTAAATTAAATTGATACTTATCAAGATAGGCAGTAATCTCCTGGCTAAGATCTTCTGTTTTTTCAATCCAATCTAAATTAACACTATCCTTAATTGAATTTTTAAGCTCTGCGAGGGAATCAGTGACTTCAAAAATCTGGTTTGTGTCCTTCTCAGCCATTTCTATAAATCGAGCCATATTCCACAATTTATTGGCAAATTTCTTAGACGCGTCAAGCTTTGTATATGACATCGCCTGATCATTGCCAAGTGCCGTTCCATAAACCAGCGCAAGCCTCACTGAATCCGCTCCATATTGATCAACCACTTCAAGAGGATTTACAACGTTTCCCTTACTCTTACTCATTTTTTTACCAAGTGGATCATTCACCAGTCCATGCAGGACTACATCTTTAAAGGGCACTGTGTCTTTGATTTTCCCAAGATCCTCAACATGCTGGCCATTTGCTACATAAAGTCCAAGCATCAGCATCCTTGAAATCCAGGCTTTCAAAATATCATATCCTGTTTCCATAACACTAGTCGGGTAAAACTTTTCAAAATCCCCGAGCTTTGTCGTTTTAAGCGTTACATATGGCCATTGTCCACTTGAGAACCATGTGTCAAACGTATCTGTTTCAGGCAGATAGCGGCCATTTTCTTTCTTTTCGTCTTCAAATACAACTTCTGATGTAATCGGAGCATTTACTTTCTGCAGGCCCTTCAAAATCTCCTCCATGGAATGACCTTTTTCCAAAACCTCATCCAAGCTTCCACTTTGCGAAACTCCCTTTTTATCAATAAATGACACATTAAATTCTGCTTCATGTCCTGTTGTGTTATACCATACAGGAATCTGTATCCCCCAGACATTTTGGCGCGAGATATTCCAATCTCTGAGACCCGCATACCATGATTTGAGAATCGGGGTAAAATTGGCGGGATAGATTTTTGTAAATTTATTATCAAGTGATTTTATCGCATTACTGATAAGCGGCTGGACTTTTACATACCATTGCTCAAGCGGAAGGGGCTCAAGAACCGTTTTGCATTTGTAGCAGGTCGGGATAACCATTTTATGAGGTGCTATTTTTTCAATAAAACCTGCCCCCTCAAGCTTATTTACGATCTCAGTTCTCGCCTGCTTAACATACAACCCGTCAAGAATTCCTTTGGTATTCTGCATTTTTCCATCAAATCCGATAATTGGCGGGAAAGTAAGCTTGTGTTTTCTGGCAATTTCAAAATCATTGAAATCATGAGCCGGAGTTACCTTAACAGCGCCTGTTCCAAATTCCATTTTTACGTACTCATCAGCAACGATTGGAATTTCTCTCTCAATAAATGGAAGAACCACTGTCTGCCCGACCAAGTCTTTGTAGCGTTTATCTTTGGGATTTACCATAACAGCAACGTCTCCCAAGAAAGTCTCAGGCCTAGTTGTGGCAACTGTTACAAAACCACCATTTTTGAGAGGAAATTTAATGTAGTACAGGCTCCCTTCTGTTTCTTTATTCACAACTTCAAGATCAGAAAATGAGGTCCCGTCTCTAGTGCAATAATTTACCAAACGATAATCCCTGTACACCAATTGGTCTTCATACATCTTACGGAATGTCTGTTTAACTATCTTTACTATGTCCTCGTCCAGTGTAAATTTGGACCTACTCCAATCAAGTGAAAAACCAAGTTTTCTTAATTGTTTATCTATTCCCCCTCTGTTTTCCTGGACATAATCCCAAATCATTTTGTAAAGTTCTTCTCGTGAATAATCAAAACGTGATTTACCCTGCTCTTGGAGCTTCTTCTCAAAAACGAATTGTGTCTCTGTTCCTGCGTGATCTGTTCCTGGAAGCCATAATGCCTGACAACCCTTCATCCTGTGATAACGGATAAGGATATCTTCAATCACAAACATCGCATGGCCAAAATGAAGATCGCCATTGGCATTTGGCGGAGGCAAGATGATGCAATATGGCTTGCCCTGTGGGTTTACTTCAGGCTTAAAATAACCCTTCTTCTCCCAATTGTTATAAATTTTCTCCTCAACCTCGCCTGCGTTATATGCCTTCTCCATTGAACCTGATTCTAACACAGTAGGCACAAAATATTCAATTACTTTTATCTCGCTTCACTTTTTGAAGAGTTGCGAGTATAATGCAAAACAAATGAAATACAAAAAGAAAAAGCTTGTTGCGATAAGCCGAAAGGTCAATCAGGGAAAGCAGGTAGCACCCTCTGAGGTAGAATATTTACTATCCTTTGAGAAAAAGGAGAAAGAGCATTTATTTTTCCGCCTGTCCAAAATCCTGGCACTCCCCCTCTCACTTCTTCTTGGTTTTCTTTTTACAGTCTATCCTGAATACTTTGAAAAACTGACAAGCTCCATGCCTTCATGGACCAATCTTTCACCTAAATTTTTAGCTGGTCTTGATTATCTTTGGAATATAATTAGTGAGCCTATTGAAAAAGCAAATATTCTATATCATGTTCCCAACATCGTTCTTTATTCTTTTGGAGTTGTAGGAATCAAAAAGCTTATGGACGCTGTCAATCAAAAAAGCTGGCTTGAAAATGTGCTATCAGCTAAAAAAACTCTTGTTGAGAATATCGAGAATGGAAAGTTAAGTCTTGCAATGAAAAAAGGACACTCGCTTCTTTTTGTTGGAAATGGGGATTTTATAGGAGCACAATTTGCACTCAATCACAACACGGACGAAACAGTAACGATTGCATCAAGCCAGCCCACATATACAAAAATTTGGAATTATTATCAGGTTGAAACGCTTTATGAAGATCTGGAGAATGTTTTGCTCCGCTCAGACGGAGAAAGCGCTGGAGAGTACGTATTCTTTCCCGTCATGGACACCAAAATATTTTTGCCAGGAGACAAGGCTCACGATCTCTCTCCCTACAAACTTGATATTTTAGCTCAAAACATAAGAACTATTGAGAAAGAAAAAAATTGGAAAACAAAACGCCTGATAATTATTGGGGATAAGTTCCACAAAAGCTATGTTCAATCAGAGGATCAGGATGGAGTTATCAAAAAGAGTGGGGATACTATTTCTCTGAGAACTATTGCTGAGAAATACAAAAATGTGACTATCATTGATCCGACAGATGTAGTGCTCAAAGAAATAATGCGAATTGCCTTTGGCCGCAAAATCGTATTCCGCGCAACCAAAGAAGGCATAAAAGAATACAAGGCAAGGTTTTATAGCAGGCTTAAAGAACTTGGATACAGATATTCAAAAAAGCAAAAAGGTATCCTGACAATTGGCTATGATCTTTTTGAGGATCAGACCGAGCAGCAAACACTCTCGAGAAAAATTGATGATTATTATCCAGTGGTACTTTCTAAAAATGTTCATGACGCTCTAATCCGCAATGGCTATAAAAAAGAAGATTTTCTTTATGTCCCCTCTCTTGTGCTAAAATCACTTAAAAGGGCTGCGAGTGAGCAGTAATCTAGATGGAAATCTCCAAAACTCTTTATGTCAAAACCCGCTCTGAATGGCGAAAGTGGCTTGAAAAAAATCACGATAAAGCACCGGGCATCTGGTTGGTTTATTATAAAAAGGCATCTGGAAAACCCCGTATTCCCTATAACGAAGCGGTTCAGGAAGCGCTTTGTTACGGCTGGATTGATAGTATCTTAAAAGGTATTGATGATGAGCGCCTAGCGCAAAGATACTCCCCGCGACAACCGAAAAGCAATTGGTCAGCTCTAAATCTGGAACGGATGAAGATGCTCATCAAGGGAAAACAGATGACTCCCGCAGGACTGAAATATTACCCAGGAGCAACTGAATTTAAGATCCCAAAAGATATTTTAAAAGAAATTAAAAAGGATAAAGAGACTTGGAATAATTTCCAGAAATTTGACGAATCATATCAAATAATCCGTATCGGCTTTATTGAGGGGGCCAGGAGTAGGCCTGAAGAATTTCAAAAGAGACTAAAGTATTTTCTGAAAAAAACCAAGGAAAATAAAAAATTCGGGATGGAGGCATAGTAAATCTACAGATACTTAGGGTTGGGGGGAATAGTAATTTCTCTATCTGGTGTTTCAAGAAAAGTTTTGGTCAATTCAAGGTAAGACTTTATCTGAAAAGTCCTTTGAATATGAGCATACGCTCCCGGAGGCTTTAAATCTGGATCATCAAAATTAAAAGTAACTATTGTAATTCCCGAACTTGCGCTTCTAAGTTGCTCTACCACATCTTCACCATTCAGCCCGCTGCCCGTGACTTCATCTCTTCCAATATTGACTACTGCGAATCGTGCACCTTTTGCCATAGCATCCCCAAGTCCTTTAAGAGGTGGTTCTGATGGGAGATCAATTTGCGAAACAGCAAGTCCTTTTCTTGAAAAACATCTCATCTGAAGCTCTTGCACCTTAATTTCTCCTCCGACAATATATATTCTTTTCACCTCTGGCCTCACAATCGAGAGAGTATAGCGCATTAAGGCTAAAAGTTCAATAAATTATTATTTTGAAAGAAAGGATTATTGATGCTTATGGAATACATCATTCTCCGCTAGCCGGGGGTTGATTATCTTTTTTAATTAATTTCTGAATTCTCTCTTTTACGTTTAGTAAAACTGAATATTCTTTTTTCCTCAGAATTATCAACATCACAATACCCGCTACGATTGCAAATATTATACTTGGGATGTATTTATTGTTGGCGATTTTGACTATCGTCTTCTTAATCGCCTTCTGAGGAATAAGCTGTGACTTATCAGCAATAGTCAGCGTCTGAACGCTGGATCGACCATAAATTTCTGGGGCATACATAAGACCAGCTGTTGCAGGCGGAGCGATAAATGTCCCCTCATTCACAACCCGTGCTCTATACGAGTAAGTCTTTTCACCTGGCGCGATATTATAAAGCGAGATAATAGCACCGTTTTCAGTAATTTCTCGCCCTGCAACATCAGCATAACTATTGGATACGTTGTACTGCTCGTTTTTGAATTCCTCATTGATCGGGACAAGGCCTGAGGGTAATTCGTCTCTGATCGCTCCATAATTCTCATTTGCCGATAAACCACCGACTGTTATTTTGACAATTGCTGTATCCCCGACACCTAGACGATACTCATCTCCTTTTTCTCTAACGTATTCTCTTTTTACAAAGAGCCCATGATTTAAGGCTTTGGCTTTTCTATCAGTTCGGAATTCAATTATCAAAAGCGTTGAATATATATTCCCTTCTCCTTTTTTTGCAATTGACAGAGTTGAGCCTGATGGTTTTATTTTTTCAACCGTAATTTCTATATCTTTTATACTTTGTGTGTTACCCCCGACACTTCCTTGTGAAATTGCTGTTCCATCCAATAGAACTGAGTAACTGTACACTGGAGTTGATTCCCTGCCTATTTTTGAAAACTCAGAAATTGCTCTGATTACCTGTGAGGTTGCATATGTATTTGACCAGTAATTTGATTGCCTGCCACGGGTCAAATAGCCTACTGCACGGGTTGCAAGGTCTCTATTTCCACCTGCTAATGTTATTGCTCTGACAGCCATTGCAGTTGATGCGTCCCGGCTTCCAAAGTTAATCTTACTTCCAGCTTCCCAATAGACACCATTTCCCTGGGTTTTGGCCATGCTTTCCAATATTTCCAACCCATTGGTCTTGGGATCTGTATCACCATTTAGATAGTTTGTCATAACAGCAAGAGATAGAAAATCAGGACTTATGTTTTCCAACCCAGGATCAAGCCTTAGAAGCTTGTCTTTTGCGCCAAGAAGAGTCAAGCCGTAGTTTTTGGCAATTTTTGTATACATATCAAACTCTACTTCCCCACCCCTTGATTGATCATAATCCTTGGCTTGGCTCAGGTAATTTTTTGCACCATCTAGAACTGTAGCATCTACCTTGGCTCCCGCTTTTTTAGCTTCCAAAAGATATTCAACTACATAACTTGTGACAAATGGATCCTGCCTACCAGAGTACCACCATGACCATCCTCCACCATTCTGCTGGGATGTCAATTTATTTACACCTCTCCTAATCACCTCATCAAGTTTTTTATCAGAGAATGATTCTGGGAATAATTCAGGATTTGCTTTTGCAATAACTGCGGGGGCAAATCTGCTTGTTGTCTGCTCAACGCAACCATAAGGATAATTAATTAAGTATTTCATGGCTGATGGGAGAGCACCAAGCAAAGTCGGGGAAAGAGAAAGTGTAACTTTTGATTTATCTTTATCACTATCCTTTGAGAGCTTTATGCTATAGTTCTTATTTCCCACTCCAACTGATGCAGCACTCTCTTCAAATCCAAAAGCTTGTACAGGAATTTCCTGGATAACAACATCTTTTAATTTCTTATCCGTCTTTGAATCAATTGAAAAAGTGAGCTTGGCTTTTTCTTTTTCGCGGGTGACTTTGGTGTTCCAATAAAGCTGCTGTATATCTTGTGAATTAATACCTATACCTGGTTTGTCCGGTTCACTAACTTCCCCTGAATCAAATTTAAGACCAATATCAAAATCATGCTTTGAATCCGTAAAGTTCTGAGCAAGGGCAGAAAAAGTTATTAAGTCCCCAGTCCGGAGAATGTTGGGCAGGATCGGCCTGATAATAACGTCTTTTGTGACGACGATCTCATCACTTGTTTGCCCGACTTGCGTATCTTTTGATGCTGCGACAGCAGCAATCACCCAGGTAGTCAGATTGTCAGGAAGCTTGAATGTGATTTTGGCTGTGCCTGACGAATCAGTTTGGACACTAGGATTCCAGTAAGCAGTATCTTTAAAACTTTGTCTTGTCATACCTTTCTGGTTGTGGACCCAAAATCCACCTGCAAAGAAGGTATGATATTTTTCGATTTCCAAGTTGTAGACTGTGGCTTTCTGCCTCTGCCACTCGATTGATGAAATCCGGACAGGTGCGCTATCGGCATCATACATATAATCCCCTGGCTGAACGCTTCCAGCCTCTTTCCATTCACCGTTTGAAAAAAGCTTATGATTTGCAGTCACTTTCAGCGTACTATTAATTATCAAAAACCCAGGTTCCTCTGCTTTATGAGTACTGGCAACTTTTGCCTTTACCAATTCGTGATTGCTCGCATTGCTTCGTGTCAGGATCCAGTCTCCTGCTTTAACTTTTTCTATGCTTTTAAGAGACTTGTCACTCATCAAAATTTGTGTTCCAGCAACAAAACATCCACCGCCTCCGCCTTGGCTTACTATTATTCCCTGCAGCGAGTGAGCTTCTTGGGTGCCATTAGAGCGCTCCAGCCAGAAATTGTCAAAGATATCAGACACATTGCTGTCTGTGAGCTCAAAAATAGCCTTATCGACTACCCGTATTGCGACATCTGAGGAGACGGGATTTCCTTTTGTGTCAGCAGTTTTAATATCAAGGGTAACTGTTTCGCCAGGACCAAAAGTATTGGAATCAGGCTTAATCGTTGTAATCAGCTTTTTGCTCTCAGTAGAAACCGGAATATTTATTTGATTCTGGTTCAGGGTATTGTCATCAAAACTCACAACGCTTGCATACATATTGGGTATATCAGTCTCAGTAAGTGGAATATCAACTGAGCCACTTTTCCCAAAAAGACTAACTACCTGATATCTATCAACCCGCCCACGTTCAAAAGAAAGCAATACATCCCGATTGGGAACTTGGGAAAAAATATTCAGCTTTACTGAATCTGTTGGCTGATATCTGCTTTTATCTTTTTCGATGGTTAAATCGTTTTGCCCTTGTTGGTTGTAATAAGGCCTGTCATCCGAGCTGACATATGAATAAAACTCTTTGGCAATTGAATTCCCTCGAGCATCTTTCCCCTCAACTGTGATTTTGTAGGAGCCTGTTTTTGTTGGAGTAAAAGAAAATTCCGCATTTCCATTCTCATCAGTCTTGGTCCGAAGATCGGGCAGATTTTCCTCCTCTTTTCTGTATGATGGATATTTCTTGTTTTCTTCCTGATATGAAATCCAGTCTTCCCGATGCACTTTTGCATACAAATCTATCCCGGCAACATCTATTTTTCCTTTGTGAGATCTCAGAGCAACGGGGAGATTAAGAGGTGTATTTATTTTTTTCCCATAGTCTGAGTCTCTTCTATATATCCCATATTCGCCTGCATAAACCAATATATTTTTCCGACTAAAAGCCGGGGTGAGAGATCCGTCATCAATAGTTGCCTCTATTGAGAGGATCTGAGTTTTCCCCTGAGCAAAGCTAATATCGGTTTTTAAATCAATTTCTGCTTCCCCATGTTTATTTAATACCGCTGTGTCATTAGCGACATTATGATTGCCACCATACCAGTTGCCGTAACGATATTTGTCACTGACGTTTTGAGCTCTACTTTTTTGATCTGATAAATATTCATATTCATAATAATCAGATGAGCTGACTATGTATTTTATTTTCTGACCCAATAAAGGCTGGCCTGAGAAATAAGAACCTTTTATCTTGAATGTTGTCTTGTCTTTTGAGATGAGCTCTATCTTTGGAGAACTTACCTCAATTGAAAATTCAGGTTTTTTATAATATTGAACATCAAACGAAATCGTACTTGCAGAATAATCCCCGCCCCGATAAAAAAAAGAATTTGCTGTTGAGCCCCTTTCAGGGAGACTTACTGCCAGTGTATGATTCCCGACCTTGGAATCTGTTGGTATCTTATATGTTCCACTAATTGCCCCGTCCGGTGAAATTGTCTTTTTTTCTTCATAAATTGACTCCTCCTCAGATCCTTCATAATAGTACCCGCTATATAATTTTACTTGCGCCTCACCAGTTGGGATAGAATAACGAGCATCGTCATCATCTCTAAGTATTGCCTTATAACTTACCGTGTCCCCTGGCTTATAAAGTGGTCTGTCTGTAAAAATAAAATATCTCGTTTTCTTAACTTTCTCCTGAAAATACCTGTAGCTACTAGACCCTTCGTACATATACCGCAGGTTTATGGGCATAATTGCCCTCTCATCATCTTGGGCAATCAATGCAATATCAGCATCTCCTGAAATCTGGGCTTTGGCAATTCCATCTTTTCCAAACGAAACCCTATCCATCTCCCTCCTACCATCTTGAAGACTATAGAGAATTACAGCTCCCTCCTGAAGACTTCTTTTGGTCTTAAAATTCTGACCCCAAAATATATATTCACCATCTCCCTCTCTGACTACTGCACCGATCCCTGATCTTATGATGAATGCGTCTGTATTTTTGGAGCCTGATTTTACATTAATGTACCAGATACCTTTCCCTGAAAGAGGTAGGTTCACCTTCAATGCATCGGTATTGCCCCCAGGAAATTCTTTCTGAATTGTTGTAATGTAGCGGATTTTACCTGTATCAGGTTTTGTCTTCATCTGCTTGCCATTCTTATCATGTGTCAAATAATCAAGCATGGCGTCTTCATTTGACTGATACAAGAGGATCTCTGCTTTACCTGATACATTGTATGATCCGATCTCTATTGTTGGCTCATCAATTGTAGAAAGCGAGATAACGCCTCCCGAGCTATAACCATTGTCCCCTCCTGATATATAAATCTGGGGAGTCCTGTAATCAGATCCCAGTATGTTCGTTTTTACAGCAGATTGCCTAAGTTGCAATAAAGATGCACCCAGGAATGCAATAAGAAGAAATACGATAAATTTACTTTTGAGAATCCACCTCATACACTGAGTATGGATTATCTGATTACTATATATCAATATGCAAAATAAGGCATGCTGTATTTACTTTTTCATATAAAACTCTCTTGCAGGTTTGGGGAACTTTTCAATCGCATATCTGAGCATTGTTCTGGGCATGTTTTGGTGGTATTTATCCAGAAATTTAAGCTCTGACCCCAAATCTTTTTTTCCCACTTCTCTGAGCATCCAACCAACTGCTTTATGAATCAGATCCTCTTTATCATTTAGTAAAATCTCGGCAATTTTCAATGTTTCATCAAATTGATTTATCCTGATAAATCCCTGTGTAGAAATTATAGCAATCCTTCTTTCCCAGAGATTCTCAGATTTTACGAGTTTGTAAAGAATTGCCTTATCTTTGTCGGCTAAATAATCTCCCAAGATATATCCGGCAGAGGAATCAACCAAGTCCCAATTATTCACTCGCTTTGTATTCTTAAGATAGAAATCTACAATCTTCTTCTTTTCTTGCGCTGCCTGCCCTGAGCCTGCCGAATGGGAGCTTGCCGAAGCATCGACTGCTTTATTATATTTGTATACTAGAATAAATAGAGCAACCAAACGGATCTCATGGAATTTGTTATTCAACATTTCCGAAAGATCCCTCAATTCTAAATCAATATATTTCCTTGCAATCTTTCTTTGCTCGGGAACAGTAATCCCCAAAAATTCATCCCCTTCCCCATACTGTCCTTTTCCTGTTTTGAAAAACCGTAACAAAAACTTCCCTTTTTCCGGATTCTTTAACTCCATTAATTCTTTTGTAATTTTGGAAAGAAAGATATTGCTATATTTCATTTTCTTAATTTACCATATCCATTAATGTGTTGACACACACAAAAGTAAATATAAAATGTATTTAGATGTTTAACAGAAATTTTTGGCTTTTCCTGCTTTTATTTCTTGCACTTAATATCTTGCTCTATTCTTTCATATCCCTTTATCACCATAAAGTACCATTCAGTTCCGATAATTACAAATCAAATGCATATCATTTTTTATCGGACCCGCGGAGTGAAACAGATAATGATTTTGTTCTTTTGCGAGCATTGGGACAATACGACGCTCAATGGTATTTGAGAATTGCAACTCACGGATATCCAAAAAATCCCCCCAATGAAAACGTCAGTCTACAAAATGCACAAAACGGTTTATCTTATGCTTTTTTCCCTCTATATCCAGTCTTATTATCAATAACAGATATCCCTATTCAAAACATCGAGCTGACTGCATTCTTGATATCAAATATACTTATGCTTGCAATTTTTGCAAGCCTTTATTTTGTGATACAAAGTTTTTACAATGTAAATACAGCCGTAAAAACTATCTTCCTCTTGTTTTTGTTTCCTTTTAGCATTTTTTATAGAAGTTATTTTACTGAAGGATTATTTTTACTTATTCTTATATGGTTTTTGTATTTCCTGATAAAAAAACGCTTTATTGTATCTGCGGTTTTTCTGGCACTCACTTGCATCACAAGACCCAATGGACTACTTCTAGCCCCTTTCTTTTTATTTATTATTGCATATGACTACATATGGGAAAGGATCTCTTTAAAAATATTACTTGTATCTCTTTTAATAAGCGCCGTTCCATTTTCTGGGTGGCTGTTGTTCTGTTACATAAATACTGGTAGTCCTTTTTACTGGGCTAGTGTTCAATCAAACTGGACAAGTAATCAAAATATTTCTTTTCCCCTATTACATAACATCGATACTTTTCTGAGGCTCCCCTCCCTTCCTTTGCATACATTCCACGCTTCAAAATTGGAAACTCTAACAGTTGCTTCAGTAGGCATACTATTGGTTTTAAGCAGGAAGAAATTAAAACCTGAGCTATGGTGGGTTAGCTTTCTATTTTGGCTATTTCCTCTGCTTTTTAAAGACACAATGTCTTATACCAGATATCAAATTGTTTCTTTTCCTCTGTTTCTATATCTTGCCCAAAAAACAAACCGTACAGGATTTATTATCTTACTAATACTTTTTAGTATTGGACTATTGTTACTGTCTTTATTTTTTATAAATTGGTATTGGGTGGGATAGGATATGTTATACTAAGATCAATCTGCTCATATGAAATTTGTTGATGAAGTTGAAATAAAAAATAAAAGAATTCTTCTCCGCGTGGACTTTAACGTTTCTCTTAATCCCAATCACTCAATCGCTGATGACGCACGGATCAAGCAATCCCTCCCAACTATTGAATACCTTCTCAAAGGGAATAACAAACTTATACTAATTGCACATCTTGGAGAGCCTGAAAAAAGAAACGCAGCTGATTCCCTGATGCGCGTGAAAAATCGACTTCACGAATATCTGCCAAAATACAAGATTAACTTCGTTGAGGATTTTCTAAAAAATCCTGATACAGCAACCCAAAACGATGCAGAGATTACGATGCTTGAGAATATCAGATTTTATGAAGGTGAAACAAAAAACGATCCGGAATTTGCCAAACAACTTGCAAGCCTGGGTGAGGTCTATGTAAATGACGGATTCAGTGTCAGTCACCGATCCCATGCTTCTGTCACAGGACTGGCATCTGTCCTCCCCTCTTATGGTGGACTACTTCTCAAAAAAGAAATTACCAATTTAACCAAATTAACTGAGCACCCTAAAAAACCTTTTGTTGCCATAATGGGCGGAAAGAAAATCACAACTAAAATAAAGTTCATAAACAAACTCATTACTCTTGCAGATTATTTGCTTCTGGGCGGTGGACTGGCAAATACTTTTCTCGTTGCAGAAGGAAACAATCTGGGAGATAGTCTAGTCTCAGAAGACGATTTAAAACTCGCAAAACAAATCCTCTCGCACGCCAAAAAAGAAAACACACAAATCATATTGCCAAAAGACGGAGTGGTGGCAAACGATATCCATAGTCATACCAGTGAGGTCAGAAAAATATCAGAGATCAAACCAAAAGACGAAATTCTTGATATCGGTCCTGAAACAGAAGCGGAGTTTGGTAAAATCATAGATGATGCTGCAACCATTGTCTGGAACGGACCAGTGGGTTACATGGAAAATCCGGTATTCAAAAGAGGTACTGACTTTCTTTACTATTCTATAACTGAGAATACTAAAGCCATATCAGTTATAGGAGGCGGCGACACACTTGCTGCAATTTCCAAAAAAGAATATCTTGATAAAATAACTCACATCTCAACAGGAGGCGGCGCAATGCTTGAATTCATCGAAAACGGCACCCTCCCCGGCATTGAGGCATTAAATCATGCAGACAGATCTTAAACTGATTATTGAGCAGATAACTACTAACTCTCTTTTTGCACGACTTAAAGATATTCAGCAAAATCATAAAGGTTGGCATGACCATGAAAGCATTTTTGATCACAGTGTAAAAACAGCTGATATTGCCAAAATTGTCTGTGAGGGTGATTTCATAACAAATCCTCAAGCAGATCAATTATTTTCAGATTGGATAAATGAAGATCTTTATAGGTTAAAACGCAAAGAGATTGTTGTGCTCACAGCACTTGTTCATGATTGCGGCAAAATCCTAAACACTCGCGATGAGGAACAATTCTCAACACTATCTGTCCAAAAACCCAATTATCAAAATCAGAATATATTCCCAGGACATGAATACTGGGGAGGAGAATTGGTTGTCCCTAAAATTCTTAAGGATACAGAT
This sequence comes from Candidatus Limnocylindrales bacterium, assembly GCA_035526025.1. GTDB lineage: Bacteria > Patescibacteriota > Microgenomatia > Levybacterales > UBA12049 > DATLDE01. Next base: position 23,572 of record DATLDE010000012.1, read on the forward strand.
CTTCCCTCAGGGGCCAAACAATTAATCGCATCGGTTGTTAAGCAACATGGTGTTTTTTCTGATTTTTTTAATTCAAGGAAAGACTGGCCAATTAAAGATCTTATTAATTTTGTTAAATCCCAAGCTGAGGGATATTATATGGAATCATTGTTCAACATGTATTGTGATGGATTCACAGCTTCTGGATTTTTATATGGCAAAAAAAGAATAGAAGAATTATTTAATGAATCTACTCTGTATATAAAACGTGAATATTTTATTACTGAATAATAAATCTGTTATAATTATTTTATGGATATTCTCACCTTTGTGCTTCATCTTGACGAACATCTTACCAACATCGTTAATCAATTTGGCACCCTCACTTATGGACTTATTTTTCTTGTCATTTTTGCAGAAACAGGATTTGTCGTCACCCCTTTTCTACCCGGAGATTCACTTCTTTTTGCAGTCGGTGCACTTTCAGCTTCTGGAATTCTTAATATTTGGATTATTTATTTTTTACTTCTTGCTGCAGCCATACTTGGAGATACTGCCAATTACTGGATCGGGAAAAGAATAGGACCCAAAGTGTTTTCAAAGAAAAATTCAAGAATATTCAATCAAGAATATCTGGCCAAAACGGAAAATTATTATGCCAAATATGGTGGGAAAACAATTATTATCGCCCGTTTTCTTCCGATAGTTAGAACTTTCGCTCCCTTTGTTGCAGGTGTGGGAAGAATGAACTACAAAACCTTTTTTCTCTATAACGTAATTGGGGGATTTATCTGGGTCACAACTTTTGTTTGGTTAGGGTTTTTCTTCGGGAGAATCCAAATCATAAAAGATAATTTTGAATTTGCAGTAATAGGCATAATCCTCTTCTCCTTAATTCCTGTTGTCTATGAATACATTAGCCATAAAAAAGATAAATCCAACCATAAGAAGACTGATAATGAAGTCTCTTACAAAGACGTTAAGAAGACATTTGAAAAAGAAAACTTCAAAGATTAATATTTCGAACTTGCAACGCTGTATGTAATCCCATCCGAGGAGATTCTTATACTTCCCTGTTTATCTGTCCTAAATGTTTTTATATTACCAGTTTTTAAAAAGCCCAAGATGTTTGGAGCAGGGTGCTTGTATCTATTCTTGTCACCAACTGATATGACAGCGAGCTCAGGTTTTGTAACATTTAAAAACTCAGAATCAAACCCAGTACGTGATCCGTGGTGCGGAACTTTCAGTACGTCTATATCTCCTACGATATTATCTACTAAATCCTCTACTCCCTCGCCTGCATCACCTGTTAATAGAAGCTGAAAGTCTTTGTATGATAATAGTCCAACCACTGAATTATCATTTGGGTCTGTGCTCAGAATTGTCTTGCTCAAATCACAACTCCTAGGCCAAAGAATCTCAAAGCTTACTCCGCTTTTTAAAGAAAATTTATCTCCCTGACAAATAAAGCGCTTTGGAATCTTTTGGTTATCCAAAATCCCAGCCAATGCCTTATATCCCGAGTCTGATTCCCGAACAAGAGACGATGCGAACGAAAGCACTTTATAACTCTTGGCAATACTTATGAGTCCCGTGTAGTGATCTGCATGCGGGTGCGTCAGAATCATCAGCTCAATTTCCCGATCCCAAAAAGGCATGTTTTCGCTTAGACAAAGCAAGATGCTATTATCAGGTCCACCATCAACTATGATATCTTGTCCCTCAGGAGTCCTGATATATATCCCGTCCCCCTGCCCAACATCACAAAAAACCACTTTTAGCTTTCCGTTATTAATTTCTTTGTCTTGATAAATAAAAAGCAATAAAAATGATATTAAAAACAACAACGTGAGAAATATTCTCTTTTTACTCATTTTCTTTATTGTAAATCAAAAATGAATATTTTCTGCTATAATGTCATTTATGAAAAAGCAAACAAGTAAGAAGTCAGTCAAAAATAAAGCAGTAGTAAAAAAAACTTTGGCAAGAAAAGTCAAAACACCTGCTAGCAAAATAAAAGCCGTGGAAGCAAAATCAACTGTTAAAGAACAGGTTCTACCAATTGTCTTTACCGTAATCACAGCAGCTTTCCTGATTGCTGTAATTTATCTTGAGATAATCACGCTAAACATTTTTACCCCAACTGATATCCTGACCAAGATCCAATTGAGTGATATACTGATAGGGTTGACAATTTATCTTAAGACATCAGTCGACTTTGCAATCTTCATCGGTAATTTGATGGCTTCGTACCATGGATGGAAAAACAGGATCTCAATTGAAATAGGAACAGCAGTTGGAAATGCACTGGGAACAGTCATAATACTGGCAATTTGGGATTTCTTTAAAGAAATAAAGCTACTTCTTGCTGCTATGATCCTTATTGCAGCTCTAGTACTCCTCAAGCTTGCTGAGGAGAGCCTTTCACACGTTAAAGACCAGGAAGTCGGTGCCAAGGAGCGATTATTGACAATTGCCAAAAGAATTGAAACCGTCCTTTCCCCGATAAATAAATTCCTGCATGGCGGACTAAAATACATAATGCCAAATCTCTCCATGAAGCCTAAGCTGAATTTAACTTTTTGGGGGTTACTCGCAACATCATTCACAATTCCATTCATCCTCGGGCTTGATGACTTCGCAGGATATGTTCCGGTATTTAATATTGTTAATGTTTTTGGCTTTTCAATTGGAGTTATTGTCGGACATATGATTTTAAATATTTTTCTTTTCATCTCACCAGCCAACACTATCAAGGCAGTTAAAAATCCGGTTGTGTCAGTTCTCGGAAGCCTCGCTTTCATCGGCCTTGCGATTTGGGGATTCTACGAAGTATTCAATATCCTATTCCTGGGTCACTAGGCTTACTATTTCTGAGAGAATTTTAAATTTACTTCCCTGTCTTCCGACAAGAGAGTTTCATAAATGACTCTTCCCCCTAAATCAATTGCCCCATTTTCAACGCTGATTGCCTTGAATTTGGCAGGGTAAGAGAAGGTCAGCTTATAGGGATCCTCAACCGTTCCGGGTTGCTTAAAAAGCATTGTATTGTATGAAAAAGCAGACGAGTTGATATTGACTGCTTGGGACGGAAGATATCTTATCTCAACTTTTTTGGTAGTGGATATCGGCACAGTCATAAAAAAAGCTATGACTTCTTTTCCCCCGACCTTACTACTCTCTACTTCAACTTCCTGATCTAGTAAAGCATTATTAACAGATCTATTAACTGAATTGGTAACCGCATCAACAATTTCAAGATTTTTCCCGTCAATTGCAATAGAGCGCAAATCAGCACCATTTGGCAGAAGGAACCTCAAGTAATTTTTGTACTCTCCCCCGAACTTACTATCCTTCTTACTGGTATTCTCATATGTAATAGTCGCTGTTGCTTCCAATCCTCCGCTATCTGTTACCCTGATGTCTTGCGCAATCGAGCGTTTTAAATAGTAATTTCCTTTATTTGCGCCTATATTGGCGTCCACTGTGCCGAAGAAATCGGAAAAGGAATTTTGACCGGTTACTTTTATGTCACGAAGCGTGCTTGAAAGATTATTTACTGAGAAAACTTCCTGAATTGCCGTATCAGAAAAAGCCATAAGCAAATGTTTTTCTTTAATTGATTTTTCAGCAGCCTTGGAAAGATTAAGATAAGAAAAATTATTTTTGCTAGAACCTTTATCTATCATGCTGTTAAGAAGTGCTCTTAGAAAATCTTTTTTCTGAGTCGAGCCGGGGAAGAAATTATCCTCTGCGTGCTTCTGGGTCAGGATATAAAAATTATCTGCGCTGACATCCTCTTTATAATCCTCAACCCTAACTGTTCCTAGTACCTCAAGGATGTTTTTAATGAAATTTGTGTCAATTGCAATCACACCGTCAACATTTTCCCCAACAGAGCGCATAAGTAGATCTGCAGATGCCGCTGCATTGGTCACAAAATCAACGTCAAAGTTACTGTCTCTCAAAAACCAGTGAGTTACACCTCCATAACGCTTGAGCCCATATGGCGGCTCTACATGAGTTGTGAGCTTGCCGTCTGCATCATAAACATCATGTATTTTAATCTGGGGAATTTTCCCGTTTTCTATATCTGCAATTGCGTATGAACCGATGAATCCCCCACCTGGGCGAATTTCCATGTTATTCTGAAACAGAACAAGATACTTCTTTTTTCCCTCAAAACCTAACAATGTGGGCAGCGTGTCAATCGTGTTCTCAAAAAGAGTCAGCATGAATCCAGCGCTATCAAGTTTTTTTACTACCTCTTGTGGAAGCTGGTTCTGAGCTTTCATTTCCTCAAGCTTAAGCAAAGAATTCTTGGTATTTGAAAGCGCATTTTGAAACTCAACAGGCGTTATCGGTTTTTCAGACTGATTATAAATGTCACTAAATGTGTTTAGTGATGCAAATAAATTACCCCCAATTTCTGAGACATGCTTACCAGACCGTAAGCTTTGAACAATATTGCTTTTTGTTGCCCCCACAACATCAAGAACAACATAATTCTGCGTTGCGAATTCTGAAGCAGCAAAGGCATTCCGTGAGAACTTTGAATACTCGCTTGCGCTTTTGAACTTGCCGCTTTCTGCCTGCTTGAGGGCTATAGAAAGCAATATCGCTCCCATGAGAAAAGCGATTAGAATAACTGCAAGCGGCAAGGCAAAAACTCCGATAATAACCAGCCAGATCGTTTTGAAGCTAAAACGTTTTTGCGTTGGTGCATCCGTAATCTTTCTCTCAGGAACCGATGACTCCCCTCCCTGATGACTTAAGCTAATTTGCCTTAGCCCATTTTCAAGATCATATGACTTGAACACATACTTCCCATCCGCTGGAATAAAGTATTGTGGATTTCTAAGTTTTCTTTTACTGAAGTCTATTTTTAGAGTAGGGTTAATTTTTTGAAATATCCTGGCAACTGTCATCTCGCTTATTGGGAATCTGGGAAATACAAATATTCTTTTATCAATTGTGTCTTGTGAGAAAGCGCTGGCAATTATTACAGCGAGTAGGTCATTGATAAAGACAGGGTACAATTTCCCTATACCCTCATTTGGGATCTCCAGTCTTCCGTATTTTCTCGCCTGATAAATGAACAGATTAACCATATTTCCGATACTTATCAGCTCATCAAAGACTTCACCATAAACAACAACATGCATTGCGTGATAAAGATGATTGGAAAGTCTGGCAAAAAGAGATTTGCTACTGTTAAGAAGTGGTGTTAAAAAGAACACTTTTCCTTTTGACGAATTTGCTTTTGTCATCAATGCCGGAAGCATTGAAAGAATTTCCTCTTCACCATTATAAAAAACAAAAATGTGTGAGTATGAGTTATCAGGAATAATAGGGGTTTTTTTACGGAAAGGGATGTGGATAATATTATTGTGAAATTCAAGCTCTTTACCGCTGACCAGAACGACAAGGAATTGCTCTTTTAATTTGTTGGCCAGTGCTGATCCGACAAATCCTTTTTTATCAATTACAAGAACTGGTAGGGCATTATTTTCTTCGGTCGCGACAAGACGTGGGCGGTCCCTTTTCATTTCATACTTATCATACAACATGAAAACTCAAAAATTCAAAGTGAAAAGTTTCACAGATTTAATGTTGCAGGTTGTATAATTTTCATTTATTAGGTTCAGGCATTGATAAAAAATACTAGAATGGCTTGTGTTGACAATCAAATCTTCCAGAAATTTTCTAGTCCTGGTAAATTAAAGATTCAATAATGAATAGTGTTTTCACGAAGAATTAATCAGTCTATTTTAAATAGTTTTTATTCTTAACTTTTATCCAACACAAGCCGATTACAAATGCAAATAAGAGTTGACCTTGTTGGAGCGTCAGCCAGTAGTGATCAAATATCCCAATTATTAAAATTGCAGAAAGAACTATTAACAAAGTGCTTCTGACTTCTGACTTCTGACTTCTGACTTTGTAAAAGGTTTTTGTTAAAAACCATATAAAAAGTCCCAGCCCGATAAGTCCTGTCTCTGCTGCTACGAGCAAAAATATATTATGAACCGGCTGAAGATAAGTGGAGGTGGTTAAAGGTTTCTGGATCTCAGCAAGGCTTGGGAGAAATTGACCAAGCCCAACACCAATTAGGGGAGACTTCCCAATCATCTTAACTGAGGAATCTATAAGGGTTGTTCTTTGAACAATCGCCTCATCATTTGTTTTTATATTTGTGAACCTTGATCCAATCGGACTGAATATAAAAATACTAATTATTCCGGATATAAAAATTAAGACCACAGCCATCTTAATCTTGAATCTATCCTTTTTTAAGTTCCAAAACGCATCGTGCTCAATTCTACCGTACAGCTGAGCTTCTTCGTCCTTCTCCAGAGGAGGGATTAGGCGTGAAATCCAAAACCAAATTAAAACTACCATCCACGCTACAATCGCAATTCTGCTCATCGTAAGAAATAAAGCAATTGTGCCAAGCGCAAGTGTTGTTGCTTGAATTAAGAAGGAAGAATTAAGAATTATGAGATTAATCATTCGCTGGACAAGACTTGCTTCTTGCTTCTTGCTTCCTGCTTCTTTTTTTAACTTTTGAAACTTCAGTGAAAACAATACCAAGATCATCGCAACCAGCAGATAACCAGCCAAAACGTTTGGATGGGGGAGGGTACCATATGCTCTTAGCACAAGCTCCCCATTCAACGACGCATTCGCAATTCCTGGTGTGCCTGAATTAAAAGATCTCTCGCCCAAAAAATATAATAGGCGCCCAATTGATCCTTTATTCAAAAATTGCGTTATCGCAATTACAGACTCAGTGATTGCCCCAAAGCTTAATGCAAAAATAATTTTTTGGAAAATATTTTTACTTACTATAAATTTGGCGCTGTAGTACGCTACAAAGGCCATTTCTAGCAATTTGAACAAACTGTAAAGACTTCCTAGTCTTCTTCCAGAAATTAGAATATTAATGACCAGAAACACAACGATAAACATAAGGAATAAAAACAACTTAGATTTTTTTAAGTTTTTAGTTTTAAGCTTTAAGTTTGCTCTTGAACCTTTTCCAAATGCCCTAGGTAACCACAATACAAAAATAAACAACACGAGAAGGTCGGTAAGATATACGGTGGGGGAGAGATAATCAATTCTGATGCCCCGTACATATGCAAAATCCGGCCAGAAGTGTTTGCCTAGCTGAGTTGGGATTAAAAAGACTAAGGAGTAAAAAAGAAATGATTCTATTCGAGAAGCTATTGTTGAATCTGGAATTAGAGGTTTGTAATTTTTAATTTTCAATTTAAAATTTGAAATGAATATTCAATGTTTTAAATTTAAATTTTCAAGTATTTAAAGTTCAATGAAAATTGAAAATTTCGAATTGAAAATTTTAAGCCTTTGGTTTGATAATAAGTACCCTGTCCCGTCCCGATCCTGCTGATTCAGATGTTACTTCTTCGTCATCTTGGAGTATCATGTGAACTATTCTTCTCTCCCATGACTTAAGAGATTCTACCACCTGCTCGCTATTTTCTGTCAGTGCTTTCTCACGCATTTGAGCTGCAAGTTTTTCCAGATACTCAGTTCTGTTTTTCTTATACCCATCAACTTCTATCGAAACTCGTATGAATTCGCCTAATTTTTTGGCAATAATAAGGGAGATGATGAGCTGAAGAGATTCAAGCCCTTCACCATGATATCCGATAACCATACCGCTGTCTTTTGTGTCCATAAGGATGTCGAGGGTGTTTTCCTCATTCTGGGTAACTTCAAACGTACCTGTGATTTCAAGGAGCGAGAAAAGCTTTTCTGTAATTTCCTCAACCTTTTTTAGATCTTTTGCTGTTAGTTTTCCGTCCTTCATATTATTTTATTCCATCTCTCAGACTGCCCCAGCCACTGATTCTGTATTGCTGTATAATACCAAAAATTGTGAAAGTATTCCAGTACAAGGATAAACCGATAGGGAATCCAAATGAAAATACACCAATCATGATTGGTAAAATATATAGCGTTTGGGACTGGAATGTGCTTGCAAAATCCATTTTTTTCTCTTCTTGTTTTGCAGGAAGATTGGTCTTCTTAGATTTCTCTTCTGGTGTTTTTGGAACTGCCATCATCTTTGATTGAATGAACTGAGACGCACCTGTAAGAACAGGTACCAGGATTATTGCAAACCCAACCACAGGTAGTAACTCACGCGGAGTCTTTCCAAGAGGCAAACCAAAAAAATTCTTATCCCACAGTTGCGAGATCTTTAATGAGTCTGTGTAGAGAAGCTTATTGATTTCTTCTATAGATTTTAAGTTCACAGCCTTCTGAAGAACTCCATAAAGTCCGAAAAAGATAGGGAGCTGAAGAAGAGCTGGAAGACATCCTGCTGCAGGATTTAGATTGTGCTCTTTGTAAAGAGCCATGGTAGCTGCTTGTTGTCCCTTCATGTCTCCCTTATGTTTTTCTTTAATTTTATTTAGATGAGGTGCAATGTCCTGCATCTTTTTTTGTGTTTTCATCTGAGAAGCTGTTAATGGATAAAGAAGTAAACGTATAGCTGCTGTAAGAGCAATTATTGAAAATCCCAAAGCATAGGGCACATTGACTGAAACCAATCCCTGATAAATCGCAACAAGCGCGTTGGTAATGGGTTGTTGAACTAAAATTGTAAAAATATTCATATACTGTATTTAAATTTGTTTAATTTCAAGGGCTGGCAGGAAATTATGCGCTTCAATGACAAAAAAACTCCCTTTGCGCTTCCTTGTTTTTTAATTACTGAAAGTGCATAGTCAGAACAGGTTGGGGAATAACGGCAAAAACTTTTTACTCCAAATACTTGTTTTAATGCAGGAGAGATAAATAATTTATATATTAAGATTAATTTCAATAATAGATATTTCATGTTAAAAGCTTTTTTTCAGTCAGAAGCTTGTGTAAATCTTTGAAGATTATCTCCCGCTTTTTTTCTATTATACCTTTTTCCAAGACAAAAAGCATGTCATAACCCAATTTTATTTCATTAATCATTTCTTCTATGCATGACCTAAACACCCGCCTGGTCCTATTTCTGACAACTGCCCTTTTGTCCAGCGCTTTACGCACAACAAATCCAAAGCGAGATACTGGCAGATCATTTGGGGAGATTCTGATAGTAAAATCCGGAGTTTTAAAAAACGATGAGTTCCTGAATTTCTGCTTTGCGGGTAAACGATGGACTTTTTGTAACATGAAGGAGTTTTTTATGCTGAAAGCTTCTTGCGTCCCGTTGCGCGTCTTCTTTTTAAGACTTTTCTTCCACCGTGGCTTTTCATCAATACTAGAAATCCATGTTTTCTTTTTCTCTTAACCTTTTTGATCTTCGTCATTCTTTCCATGAAGGTGAGTATACCATAACAATTGACAGTTCACAATTAACAACTTGGGCATTAATTAAGGAGATATATTGTTAAAGGTTAAAAGTTAAATGTCAATTGCTAAACTGCCTCTTGACAAAGAGTTATCCACATTACTACACTGGTAAACCTCGCCCGTATTTCTGCTTTTGCATTATGGACATTCATTTAACTACTGTCTGGAACAGCGTATTGGCTGACATAAAACCTCAGGTTTCTGATGGTAAATTTGGCACACTTCTTAAGCCAACGGAGTTATTGTCCTTAACTGATGGACTGGCGACTATAAGTGCGCCTTCTCCAATAATTATCAATATGTTGAGGGAAAGATTTTTGCCTGAAATCAAAATACTGCTTGAGAAACACTCCAAGATAAAAGATATTTCTATTGTTTTTGTTCCCAGTGCCTATCAAAAAAAATCTAAAAATACTTCTACAGAGGAGCCTCCGCTTCTGTCAATTGACTCTGAACCAATTGCAAAAGCTCAAACCTCAATTGGTCATTTGCCAAGAGTAAGGGCGGATTTTACATTTGAGAACTTTGCTGTATCAGGAAGTAACCAACTGGCTTTTGTGTCAAGCACGACGGTCGCCAAAAACCCTGGAAAATCGTATAATCCGCTTTTTATCTATGGCCCTGTTGGAGTTGGTAAAACCCATCTTATGAATGCAATAGCCAATGAGGTCTATTCCAATAATCCAAATAGGAAAATTATTTATATAACAAGTGAGGAGTTCACAAATGAGGTGGTGGACGCGATCAGACACAATGAAACAGCCCAAATGAAACGACGTTTCCGTTCAGCACAACTTCTTCTAATAGACGATATACAATTTATAGAGGGTAAGGAAAAGGTTCAGGAAGAGCTTTTTCACACTTTTAATATCTTAATTGATGGTGAATCACAAATTGTTCTTTCATCAGACAGGCCGCCTCATGAAATAAAAAAGCTTGAAAAAAGATTATCTTCTCGTTTTGCGGGGGGATTAAGCGTTGATGTTGGGCCACCTGATTTTGAACTTAAAACTGCAATTATTTTGATAAAAGCGAAAAAATATGGTCATGAAATCCCAATGGATGTAGCAAAGCTCTTGGCTGATAACGCACAGGATACGCGTTCGCTTGAAGGACTTTTGCTCAGAATTATAACCCTCTCTACAACAACGGATAAAGAAATTACTTTGGAAATGGCTGAAAGAGCGATAGGGGGTGTAACCCAGGAAAGAAGCAAGCATATTCACCCAGATGATGTTATCAATTATGTCTGTGAGTACTACAGAATAAAAACAACACAACTTAAAGGTCCAAAAAGAGATGCAGCACTTGTAAAAGCCCGGCATGTTGCAATGTACATATTGAAAAACAATCTCAAGCTTACTTTAAAAGATATCGGGGGTTTACTAGGAGGAAGGGACCACACAACAATTATGCATGGTGTGGAAAAAGTCGAGAAAAGTGTGAATAACAAGGGTGAGATCGTCGAGGATATAATGGGGATTACTAAATTATTAAGTGGATAAGATCATGATAAAAAAGACATTTAATTTAATCAACATACTGTACCCATTTTTATCAACTTGTTATCCACATATTTCTAAGGTTAGATTTTCGTGTTTTATTGCTTTTCTCCACTTTTCCCGATACACTACAACAACAACTAAAATTAATATATGAAGATAAATATATTAACAATAAACATCCAGAATAAACTTTCTTTTATTAACCACGCAATATCTCTCAAGAGCCAAATACCTATTCTTCTTAATGTACTTCTTGAAACACAAGATGGAAGTTTAAAAATCAGCAGTACAGATCTAGAAATAGGAATTGAGGTTTTTGTGCCGGCAACAATTGAAGAAGAGGGGAGTATTACTGTTCCTGCAAAGACATTCATAGAATTAATTAGTTCTATTTCAGAGGAAACAATAACACTTGAAACAGACAAAGAAACACTTACAGTTAAAAGTAAAAAAACAAAAAGTCTTTTCCAAACCATAAAAAGCGATGAATTCCCTAAGTTATATAAAGAAAAAGGAGAGAAATTAGTAACACTCCAGGAAGAAGAGATTCAGAAGGATTTTTCAAGTGTTATATTTGCAGCGGCTACTGATACAACAAGGCCTGCATTATCTGGAGTTTTGGTAAAAAACGAAGAATCAGGTTTTTTACTAGTGGCAACTGATGGTTATAGACTTTCTCTAAAACACCATAAAACTCTCAGTAAAAGCACAGCGTCTAATAATATTATTGTCCCGGCAAGAGTTTTTAAAGAATTGATGTCAATCAAAGAAGAAAGTCATGATATCGAAGTTTTTACTTCAGTAGAGAGTAGTCAAGTGATATTTTCCCAAGGCAAAACAACTCTTATTGGAAGACTTATTGAGGGAGCATTTCCAAATTACGAAAAGATCATACCAACTGATTTTTCAACCAGTGCAGAATTTGACCGCGAAGAAATGCAGAAAGCAGTTAAGATATGCTCCATTTTTGCAAGAGATAGTGCCAATATAATAAAGCTTTCTTTGAAAAAGGATCATATAGTCGTTTCGTCTCAATCACCATCTATAGGGGAGAACACAGTGACAGTGGAAGGGATATTAAAAGGTGAAGAAAATGAAATCGCATTCAATGCTCGTTATCTTCAGGATTTATTATCAGGATTATCAAATAATGAGATGGTTTTTGAGATGACAGGACCCCTTAACCCAGGAGTTTTTAAGATAAAGGATGATATATCATATCTTCATTTGATAATGCCGGTCAGGGTTCAAGGCTGAGCAGGGATATCTTCACCATACTTTTTCACATACTCCTCAACTTTCATAGGTGAGAAAAGATGATATTCTAAAACCTCATCCCTGCTAGGTTTTGCTATAAAGGCAATACCTAACTCCGGATAAATATATGTTTGAGCTTCAGGGCCATAAAAAATGGAACCTTTAAAAATCCACTTCGCTGGGCCATAACTATCAGTGTAATCTGTTATTTTAACAGGATATCCTGGACTAATTACAGATCTTTGAAATTGTACATCATGTGTATTCTTTGCATAAATTATATTTGGTCGGGTAGGAACCTTGGACACAAAAGTATATTTAATTGTTTTGTCTGGAAGAATTTCTTTACTTTGTATACTGGGCATTTCATCCAAAGACTCTTCAATACTTTCTGGTCTGTCCTCGGAAAGTGTTTTATTTGGTATAACAAAAGGAGGAGAGTTTTTAGGGGAAGTAGATGGGGTGGGTAGATTCTGTTTTTCTGTGCCTGTGGGACTAAAGATATATGTAAGTGTAGTAATTAAGAAAATTAAAGGAATAACTGGAATAATAATCCACCTAAATTTAATCAAGTTTTTTTTAAAATTACTAAAAAAAGAATTCATATTATCAACAACCAGGTTGCCAAACTGGTAAATAAGGATCTAGTTTTACATCAAGGTGGAAGTGATTCTCATGTCCCTTTTGCTGCATCATGACCATTCCTGATGACCTACCAGAGCCCTTAGGATCATTTACAAATTCAAGCACATCATTATTAACCGGCTGGTCATTGTACCAAATATTAACGACTTGATCTGTGGCTGCAAAAATCTGACCCAGCTCAACTGTCGCCGGGCGATTATAAGGACCAAAATTTCCAGTCATGTCTGCAACTCTATCCGCACCGTCTGTCGTTGCAACTAGATCAACAGCTCGTCCCCATTTATGTGATGAGTGAGGAGGGTTAGGTCCGTTAAGATCATTTATAAATAAATAACCCCCCGAATGTTTTTGCTTCCATGTTTTTGCTACAGAATAAAGTACTGTAATTAATTCCTTCGATCCATATAGGCAATCACCACTAGTGATTAATCTATATGATCCATCGTCAGATTCTGGCATTTTACAGTAACCATCATCACGGCAAGCAAGCCCGGGGGGAGTTATAAGCCCATTTGGCCCGATTGGGCCAACAGCTGTCTGGCATTCTGGTGGAAGGACTGGTTTTTGGTCACCTATATTGCCTATTTTTGTAATCACACAATTACTTTTTGCTGTTTGAGCATAAACAATGATGGGTAATACAAGAAAAATGAATAACGCACTAGATGCAATGTAGAAATTAATCCTGATTTTCATAAATTTATTTAAGTATAAAGCCTAACATCCCTCAGCCAAAGGACTAAAAGTATAGTTCTTATCCCTTAATTGACCCAATACATTTCGGCTTAAATAAAACACCACTGGGAGATCACAAATTCCCTGTTGGCTTAAGCCTTGTGACTTTAACCACGCAGTGGCATCTGCTTTTGCCTGAGCGATATCAACAGTAATGATCTCAGCCTGAAACTGATCTGCAGCATTTGTGTAATCAATAATAATTGTTGGAGATCTGTAGAGAACGCCCGAAACTTGTCCTGCTGGGAGAAGTGACAATAACTTTTCTCTAGCTTCTGTATCGTTTTGTGATAGGGTAGTTTTGTTATTTAGCTTATCCAGCATCTTGCGCGCTGAGTCCTGGTCATATTGTATGGGAGGGTTGGTTTTTGCTTCAATTGGTAGGGGTGTTGGCTCAATGGAGGTGGCAGATTCAGGGATGGGGGTAGGAGTAGCTATTTCTTCCGTCTTTTCTCTTGGAGAAAGCGCAAAGAAAATAACAGCAACCGTAATTATTATTAATATAATTGCAAAAATAACAATGATTACACGTTCTTTTTTAATTGTCATACTAGTAATACTTTAACATGAATATTTTCCCCAGACACTTCTGGCACTTGCCCAATAGCGGAAATTACAACCAAGCAGCTTCATATTGTAATCAATTGCCTTTGTTGTCTGTATTTCCCAATTTAAATCTCCCCGGTCATATATCCCATTTTTTCCGGGCTCAGTTGGGGGTTGGCCGGAAGGCTTGCTGCTACCCATTTGATATAATCCCCAGGCACCTGCACAATCAAGTGAGCATTGGACTCCAACTGGTGGTGCAAACGCATTGGGGCTAAAACCACTCTCAACAGGGACGATCATATCAAACCAGATATTGACAAATTCAGGGTTAGGCTCCTTCGACTGTAGGTGTTTGTAAAGATTGTCTTTGCTGAAATTACACTTGGGATCGCCATAATTACCAAGAGGATTCTGCTCAGGGTATTTTGAAAAATTATATTTTCCACCACAATCATCATTTGGTGCTGGGGGCACATAGCCGTCTGAAATAGGCCCTCCGCCACCCCCTCCGTTTGTAGGGGCAGCATACGGAGTTACTGTTCCCTCAGCTTGGTTAAAAATAACTAAGTCGTTTTTAACTGCGCGAAGTTTTATGGCCAGTATTGAATTGACATTGCTCAGGATAGCGCCGGGCGAGGCCTGAAAATCTTTTAAGTTCCAAGTAGCAGTTTTTGTTACGGGATCAAATTGTGCGGATGGACTTGAATCAACATACTCAGTCCCTTCCGGAATTTTATCAGTAATAACAATATCTATTGCCTGCTCAGGGTATGCAACTGTAATTTCATAGGGAAGTTCCTGGCCGTTTTGCGCTTCTATAGGACCTGTTTTGGTTATGGTCAGTTTGGGCGCATTGGGATCAGCCTCGCTTGGTCCTCCCATTACGACTACAATTAAGAACAATATTATTCCAAGCGGAATCATAACTTGACCGACAGGACTGCTTACAATAGCGCCTGCAATTGCAATTTTTTTAAGAGTCTTATGCTTGTCAAGGAATTGTTTTGCTTTTAAAGCAACCTGGGCTTCAGGTCCTGCTGCCTTTGCAGCTTTATTCACAACCCTATTCACGCTTTTTTTAAGCATTGCCTTGGTTCGGCTTTCTTCTCCTCCTGCTCGAGGATTTTTTGCAGCTCCCTTGGCGGCACCTTTAGCACCCCCTTTGGCTGCTCCCTGCATTCCCCCTTTGGCTGCTCCCGCAGCTCCACCGACTGCGGCGCCCCCAGCAGCGCCTGCACCAGCACCTAAGGCTCCGCCTATAGCCGTTCCCACGCCAGGCAATATTGCAGTGCCTACCGCTGCGCCTGCTTTTCCACCAAGCTGAGCTCCTTTTTGTGCCCCTTTTACAGCACCCTTTGCTCCTTGAATTGCAGCTTGTTTGCCTGCTTCTTTCGCAGCTCCGCTTGCAGCACCTTTCGCAGCATTTCCCATACGACTTTTACTGCGTCCTCCTCGCTTGCTTGTAGAGCCTGCGCCTTGTTGGGGATACTGGTCTTCTTGGGGATCTTGAGAATCTGCTTCACTCATGCTTTAATACTAACAAATATTAAGATTCCGGTAAAACCGATGGACTGGGAGAGGGCGCAGGGGATATCGGCGACTGTGGTGATGGCGTAGGGCTCGGCTCTGCTGATGGGACTGGGGAAGAGCTGGGGGACGTATCCATAGGTTGAGGCGTGGTCTCAATGCCCGGGGCTTGTGGCTCAATCGCTGTTGGGCTTGGTGAGATTGTGGTATTGGATAAGATCTCATTCATGTTGGTGCTGATTGCATTGGAGGTAGGAGCTGCTTCTTCGGCTTTTGTCTGGCTCGCATTTGCAGCAGCGTCTTCCTGTCTCTTCAATAATTCCATAGGATTGGAGGTGATTAATTCATGTTCAAAAGGAGCTGCGAAAACCTTCATTGCTACGTGATTTTGTCCTGCAAAGAATAAGCCCTCACCAACGTCAGAGGACAATAAAAGGGCTTTTTCCCCCTCTGATAGATAGAATGTGTCTGCGATCATATCCACTTCAGCTGTTCCCTGCTTCAAAAGGATCTGAATAGACGAATTGGTTAACACAGCCTTGCCGTATTCATTTTTGAGAAAGTCTTCAACGTCTTGAGTAGCAGTGGTCATTCCTAGATAATATTTTCTAGCTCTTTTTGCAATTGAATAAACAAATGACGCTGAGTCCTGGTACTTCATCATGTACCATCCCTCGTCCAGTATGAGAATTCGCTTTTTCAAAGTCTTTTTGACTTTTGTCCACACAAAATCGAGAACTATGTGCATGGCAACAGGGCGAAGTTCTTCTTCAAGATTACGTATCGAAAAAACAGTTAGGGGATTGTTGATCTCAAAATTAGATTGCTGGTTGAAAATACCAGCTGCTGATCCTTTAATGAATTTTTCAAGCCTGAAAGCCAGATCTTTTGAGGGCTGTGTCTCCATTCCAAGAAGGGTTTTGTACAAATCCTCCATCAGGGGGGGCTGCCTTTTTTGGGTTGCAGGGTCGGTTGTGATTCCTTTTTGGCGGTAACACTCAATAAGTGCACGATCCAGGATAGCGTCATGTTCTGCATCAAGATCCCCTGTGATAAGCTTTAACAAACCGTGAAGGGATAGGATTTTAAGTCCCAATTCATTTTCACCCTCTTCAAATACATCAGAAAGATCGAATGGGTTTATCTTTATGTCAGAATTAGATGAGAACTCGACTACTTCTCCACCAAGCGCCGGGACCATGGTTCCATATTCTCCCTCAGGATCAATTACGATTACCTCAGCGCCAAGCATAAATTGTCTGGCAATTTCAAGCTTGATGCAGTATGATTTTCCGGCACCTGATTTACCCAGAACCACCTCGTTTGCGTTTTCTAGCGAGAATCGGTCAAAAATAATGAGTGATCCATTCTGTTGATTTACCCCGTACATCACTCCTTTATTTTGAGTAAGAATTGCTGATGTGAATGGAAAAGTTGACGCAAGGGATGACGTGTCCATGTTTCGGGTAACATACAGCCTGTCTTGTCCCATGGGAAGGGTTGATTTAAATCCTTCCTCCATTTGAAGCGTTGCTGTTTTTCCAGCAAGCAGAAGAGACGCCAGGGTAGTTTGGAGCTCTTTGGTAGTCTGTTGAAGCTCTGCCAGGTCTGGTGCTGAAACAGTGATATAGAATCCGAATTGGAAAAATCTTTCAATTCCCTTTGCGAGTTCTTCCTGCAGTCCCAAGGCATCTTCAAGTGCTGCTTCAACCGTTGGATCAGTGACTTTTCCAGCCTCTGCGTCCGATGACAAAGTTGCCTGCATCTCACCAATTTTTCGCTTCAAATCGGCCAGCACGTCTGAGCTTGAGGTCGGATAGCAAAACATTGATATATCTAGGGTATGATCATAATCAATAATTGGCTGAAGCCAACCAGGGGATACATACCGTGGATAGCCTGAGATAAAAAGCGTTGAGTAGAACGCTTCCCCGACTCTTATAAATCTAAAATCAACCTCAACAGAAGAGGGTGCGATAATATCTATTATTGAGGTCAGTCCTTTTTCGGTTGCTTCAATGCTCTTGCTTACAGGAGGTTGAGCCTGTGCGCCTGCTGTTTTTTTGCTTTTTACAGGATTTGCTGAAGCAGTTGGTGCTGCTTTGGGAGATTTATTCAAAAAAGGGAGTTTCATTTCTTGTCTCCTCCTGTAACTATTGATGCGCCAACAGCGCTTCCAAGTTGTTCAACCTCAATATTGGTCCCATTGTTGTAAATGTCGTAATAAAGCTTTATCAAGTCATCCCGTTCAAGAATTCTTGCTGATACGGCAAATTTTTGAAGCTGTCCTAGCACTTGCTCTGCTTTAGACTGCAGATTTTTAGCCGCACCTTCAGGAAGAGCAGTGGTCGTTGCTTTTTTGCTTTTCTGAGTAGTCGCCTTAGCTCCGGACACTCCCATTTCAAGAGATGAAAAGGGAATGACGATATAAAAAGATTTACTCAAAACAACGTTAACTGTGACCATTTCCTGAACAAAGTCCCGATAATAGCTGATATATGAGCTAAGTTGCGGATTTTTGCTGTTTTTTATAATTTCATCAAGATCCTTAAGGTAATTTGAGATGTCAATTCTTTTATTTCTTATTAAGATTTGAATAGGAAAAGAAAGTGAATTAAGAAGAGATGCATAAGAAAAGATTCTTGAATCCTGCTCTCTTTTGGAAAGAAGCGCGAAGTTACTGGCTGTAATCTCAATTATCAAACATGCTGCCCCGCCCTGTAAAACCACCATGTTATCAACAAAATCTGTTATTTCAGTAAATTTCTGAGTTGAAGCGTGAATTTTTTGGGCAGCACTCATTTTAACTAAATAATTCCTTTCTTAATTCTTCTCTTTTGTCATAAGAAATGATTTCAATAGGAAGCATGATTTGGCCATTTGCCGTGATGTTGATCTCATCAAATGTGTGGAGCTTTTTAGGATCCTCAAGAGAGATTGTATAAGTGCCAGAGGATAGTGGAGTGGCTGATGCGAAATTTCCAAGCGTGTTGGTCTTAAAAGCCCTTACGGGATTGTTATCTTTGTCTTTTATCTCGACCAAGATGTTTGGAAGCACGTTGTTTCTTGAATCTTTTACCATCCCTGAAACAACATTTGGAGTGTCAGATACAAGAATGCCCATTTTTTTATTCAATTCCTTTGGCACACTTCTAACATGGCCAACAGCTTTGGGTATTTCAGCATCAGGCTTTCTAATCACCTGTGTAATTACAGGGGCTTTCTGGGTGAGCAATTGTGATTTTAATTTAACTATTTCTTGCTCAAGCATCTGTTTTTGAGAATGAATTTGTTGAACTTGAGCCTCAAGATCTAATGTTTTCTGGTGAATTGCAGCGAGTGCTTTCGGGTCATGTTGGGCAGACTCGTCTTTTTTTGCAAATTCAAGCTGTTTTTTAAGCGCTTCCTCTTTTGCCAACAGCACTTGTGGGGATGGGATTTGTGGCGAGGGATTTATTTGATTTGGGCTTATTGGACTTATCGGATGTGGTGGAGTCGGCTGCAGGGGTGTAGGGGTCAGGCCTGGTGCGGAAGTAGAGAGTGATTTGAGAAATGCAGCTTCTCTTGCATCCTGAGGATTATGTATAGATTTTGCGGCGCTGGTGATTAAGATCTTTTGAAGTGCCAAGCCGCGGCTATTGATCATTTGTTGTTGAGGTGTAGATCCGGGGTGCTCAGTTGCAGGTTTTACAGCTTTTTGCGCATGGAAGCTTGAAAAACTGAATTTATTATCATTTTTATGATAAACATATTGATTTGGTGAAAGCAGCGCTTTAAAAAAATTTCCGGCCATTACATCAATTGGTCTTCCATCAATTGGAAGGAATGCTGCGATCGCACCGCTTGCGCCTAGAAATGGAATTAAAAAGGCTTTTATAATTACGCCAAGCAATCCCTTAATGGGCAAGTAGTAAGCTATAAATGCTCCAATTACGCCTACCGCAACATAACCAAATTGTTTAACCGTCATAGCTCCAATGAGCTTGAACTGAAATCCTGTTACGTTTTGTGGAATAGGGTGTTGATCCATGGCGTGCTAAAAAAGTGTATAACGTGAAAAATAGCAATGCAACTCACACAAAGTAGGTCAAACGAATCATGTTTTGAGGCTAGCGTGTGAAAACTCAGAGGTGATTATTTGCAACCGCCAGTGTTAATCTGGTTGATGTCTGTAATGCAATCTTTGGAGTTGGTGATATATCCTATGAAGTATATAATTGCAAAAGAAGACATGATAACAATTGTGCCTATTATGGCGTACGTCATAATTTGTCTAGCCGCCTGGACTTGCTTTGGGTCCCCACCTGAGGTGACCAATTTAATTCCTGAGTAGATAATAAGTACCAGCGCAACAGCGCCAGCAAACATAAGAAATGCAGTAACTACGTTTTGAAATATAACAGGCACGCAGCGGAGGCTCGCAACCTCCGTAGTTTTGCCTGAGGTTGTTATTTTGTCGGTGCAGCCTGACCAGTCTTTGAACTGCGCAGCAGCAGGCTGTGGTATTGCTGCGGAAATTAAAAAAGCTATAGCAAATGCTAAAAATGTATTTTTCATATCTAACCTAAGACTAGCAAATAAAAATACATAAAAGCAAGTTATGGGGATACTTTGTATATTTTAGTATTTTGACTTTGGTAAATAATTTTACTTAACTTCTGAAATTTTTGCTCAGACAAGGCAGGGTATTTTTGATACTCTAGTGTTCCTATGAAAACGTATTCTACGTCGTACTTTTTAAGTAAAGCCTGAGCCTCTTTTAAATCTAATGTTTCATAAAGAGTTTTAATCTCAGCAATTCTGGGGGAGGGGATATCGTAAGTTCCCCGCCAAAGCCATTCGTGAACAGTCCACCCAAGAACAGTCGGCAGGCCTGTGTTTGCAGATACTCTTGCATAATCAGTGTATGAATCGCCTTGTGCTTCAAGAATTATCGGTTGCTTGGCAACATTTTTTCTTAACCATTCTATTGCTTTAAAATCATCCGGATACAGATTTTTAAGATACTTTGTGCCATCAAGCCCCGCAGGTTTCTTAAATTTACCCTTCTCGTCTTTTTGATCAAGCCCGTAATATGAGTTAATTGCAAGGTATGGATATGTCATGACAAGAGAGATTAGACCAATAACCAATAACAGATAGCTAATAGTTAATAACTTTTTTCCTAGATTTATTTTCTTAAGCTTAACACTTGATAGTATTCTGACAATTATATATCCGCATGAAACAGAGAGCATAATGAAGGACTGAAATACAAGCTTGAACATGGTATTGGCGCGGTAGTGGGCCGGGTAAATATCTTTAAGGTAAATAAATTCAGGCAGGATAATGAGAAATGTCGAAAGCAATATCAGAAGTAAAACAAATGTATCTGTTGGGAGAAGTTTTTTTGTGCGATTGATAAAAACCAGAAAAGATATAACAAAAAAATAGAAAAAACCATAGAGTATTAACAGCTGCCACCAGGGTGAATGTTGACAAAAGTTTTGTTCAAATAAAAATGGACCTATTTTACCGATTTTGGTTAAGAATTCCGGCGCACATAAAATTCCCATGCCAGAGGTAAACGGTTTGAAAAAGTAATTATAGGGAAGTGAAAATAGCGCAAGGCTTACTGAAGTGATAAAAACTGAAAGAAAAAATACTACTAGATTTTTGTGATAAATCGTAAATAGAACAAGTATAGATAGAAGCAGGTAAATTCCTCCGTCCCAGGCATTGGTCATATACATAATAGCAAGAAGAAAACCGAGCAGGAGCAGGCCGTAGATTCGTTGGTCGAAATATGATAATAATCCCATTCTTGCGTTTTTCTGAACCTGAGAAGAATCAGATTTGGGTTTGGAAATCTCGGAGTTAATAAAGAGCGATAGAAGAACAGCTATAGTTAAGAGAACAAATGGGATGTCAAGTACATGTCCATGAAGATCGGCAACTACCCAGGAGTATATTGGAAATTCATGTATCGTATTGTGGATAAAACGCGTTGCATTCGGGTACCAATATGAATTCGGGAAAGTAACCGGGAGAAAAGGAAGATCCCAGAAGGGTACTGGTTTGTCATTTGTGTAGGGTTTGAAAAAACCATAGACAATATGGAGATTTCCTGCAAAAGTTACAAGAAGGGCCGTCAAGAGTCCTGAAACAAATCTTTTTGCTTCTGAGATTTTTTCACTTTTTTTCATAAAGCTATAGATATTGGCACCTAGTGAAAATGTTTGGGTAAAGCAAAAGGCAAAAATGGTTGAAAGCATTAAATTAAATGTAATATTTGGTGAAAGCGCGCTAATTCTGGTCAAGACCGCAGTTACTAAGTGGCCGAAATAATAATAATTAATAAAAAGCGGTGTCAGCCACATGTCTTTTGGTGGGAAATAGTCGCTTCTGAGAATCGAGTTTATAAATCCATAATCCATGTATTTCTCAAGACCGTGAATGTCCGGATTAAAAGAGTGAATGTATGCCCACAGGAATAAGGTCGCCAGGAATAGTAGTTCTTCAAATACAAATATTAAGAAGTTCTGTTTGATAACCAAAAATAAATCTCTTTTACCTGGAGTCAATCCGTATATCAAGCTCGCAATTAGAAAAAACATCAGCCAGGAGTTAATTTCGGTAAAGGGTAGGATATGAAGAATTCCAAGTAAAAGAATTACATAAGTCAGGATGCATAGGCTTAATAATTTGGAAAAAATATATCCTTTGTCAAAGAAGTTTTTAAACAGCAGAAAGGTTAAAGGCAAAAATCCTGTCCCTAGTATAAGGATTGCCAACCACCATTGTAGAATTGAGCAAATATCAGACGGAAGCATTATTGTTTATCATTGAATATCATCTTGATTTTGGAAATTGCAAAGATATTCTCTGAAATAACTTTATCAATCTGATCCTGATTAAGCCAAAAAAATTTTGTTTTTACGTTGTATTTTGCAACGTGCTTGAGCAGAGACAGGTCGTCATCAACATAAATATTGAGCCTAAGTCTCTTAATAACATCATTTTTGAATTCATGAGGCTGTTGATTGCCGAAATTGAAATACAGTTCATCAAATACCTTGTCCAGATCATAACGTTTGACGAGCTTTAGAGTTCTTTTTTCTAAAAATTTAAAACGGCTTGAGATAAGATAAAGCTTATTGTTTTTTTTGGGGATGTTTCTAAGAAATTCAAGATTCTCTTTGATAGCAGGACGAAGAAGCGGAAAATGGCTGATTCTTCTAAATACTTGTTCAGGATAGGCAGGTATTCTGTAAAGCAAGCCACCATTGTCCTTTTTTTTATATAATTTATCAATTAATTTGGGCGAGACAAGAGGGGGATAGTCAATAAAAACTTTATCTAAGTCAAAGCCAATATTCATAGTTATTAAAATCGTGAAATTAGATTTAGTATCTTGAAATTCCAGCCAACTCTGTGTGTATTGCCGATTTTTCCATGAACACTTTTTCTATTCTGCTTGTACCAGAGATAACTCTCAAGAAACAGATCCTGATTTGATTTTTTAGGCTGCCAGTGCAAAAGTTTTTTTGCTTTTTCAACTGAAACATACGAATCAACAGGCATAGTTTTGTAATGCCAGGCCGCAATTGGTGAAAGGCGTAGGACCTCAAGCGCTTGAAGAATGAACTGGGATGGCAAGGTAGGAAGCCCAGTGATTTTTGATTTGGACTTAGTTTGCTTAATTACATATCCCAAGTCAGATTTCCATGTACCGAATTTTTCAGCTCCTATGTTGAAAATCTCGCCATTTACACGTGTTGTTAGTGCTTTTTCTATGGCATCAGCAATATCTGTAACTGCCAGTAGTTGATATTTATTATTTCCATCTCCAAGTATAAAAACCCGTTTGTCAGTATAGATTGCCTCAAACCACAACTCAAAAACCCCTAGTCTTTCAGTTCCCAGGAAAGTTTTTGGACGGATGATATTTACTTGCAGGCCCTTTTTCTGATACTCCATGCATAGCTTTTCTCCCTCAATTTTTGATATACCATAGTGTCCGATTGGGTCAAGGGGTGATGTTTCGGTTTCTGGGAGGTGTTTGGGGACACCATAGACAGCTGTACTGGAGATGAAAACAAGACGTTTTATCTTATTTTTTAAGGCAGATGATAATATGTTTCTTGTGCCATCAATATTTACTGAAAATATTACTTTTTTATCAACTTGGATGGGAAGAGCGGCCGCTGCGTGAACTATATAATCCTGGCCAATCAAGGCTTTGTTAATTATTTTGGAATCTCTTATGTCACCTAGTACAACTTTTACCTTGCCAATCAAATCTTCCGCGTCTAGTTCTGCTAGGTCAAAAAGTGTAACAACGTACTTTTCTTTTAAAAACTTACGGGCTAAATGAACGCCCAAAAATCCCGTTCCGCCTGTAATGAGAACCTTTTTTGTCATGTGCATTCATTGTACTATTTTGGGGATTGCTGAAGCAAGAGAGGCATCTCTGAAATTAATTTAAAAACTATTTTGTTTTCAAAATTACCTTGTCAAACAGTTCCATGTTTTTGTAAAACACTTTTTCACTACTCATTAAGTATTGGGTTGAATAATCGTTCAAAATGCTCTCAGAAGATAAGTTAGTGAAATTCTGAGGAAGGACGATTAGAATATATGATTCGGAGGCATTTCTGGTGAGCAGCTCTTTAAGTTGTTCTGCGGATGTAATGTCAATTATCTGATGCTTTTGAGTAAGATAGGGAAGAGGGTGTACACTGTTAATGGCTGGCCAAACAGTATTGCCAAGGAAAAAGGTAATTGTAGGTCTATCAACCGGAGCATTGATAATCTTTTGTGCCTCCCACGCACGAAACTCATTGATATAAAGTGTTTTTTCCCAAATGTTTTGAACGAAGTATAGCTGCAAATTGTAGATTGCAAAACCAACACATATCATGACAACAAATCCTTTTGCTATTTGTTTTCCAAGGGTTTTTTGTATCAATTGGGCAGCTTTGGTTATTCCACTGGCGGTAAGTAAGATAATGATCGGTACAACAGACATTAAGCGGTGAGTGTAGTTGATCTCTGTAAGCAATGCGCTATTGAAAAAAGGAATACCCAAAATTGCAGCAATTAAGAGGAGGAAATTGGCATTTTTTATATTTCTAATCACAAAATAAAGCCCGATTAAAAATAGTAATGAAAAGGGCAGAACAAGAAACGGCCCACCATAATGATAATGAAAATTGATCGGCTCATAAATATATGCCAGAAGAGAGTGCGCATAATTTGTAATCAAATGTAAAAATTCATTTCCCGCGCTTGTAACCTGCGCAGTTCCAGCTGCAAATGCTTCAGTAGGTCTGGTCTTGAAAACTACGAGTTCAGGCCCGATAGCGATTAGAAAGAAAGAAAGAAAAGTGATTATTGAGCGGAGGCGATTGGTTTGTGACCTTTGAGACATAATGAAGATTATCGTTGTTAGTAATACGATCGCTCTTAAACCGCTATAGAAATGAAGCCCAAATCCAAGCGTTATTGCAAGTAAGATAATGGAATAAATCGAGCGGCGTTGTATATAGACAGAAAAGACGAGTAAAATCACAAGCGCATAAAAACTGTCAAAAAGATTAAGAAACTCAGTGCGGCTGAAATGAATATGGACATGATATGTAGCAAGAAGAAGCATCGCAACAAGCCCTGTTTTTTTATCAAACAATTTTTTGGCAAGAAAATATATGAGGATTATCGAACAAACCCCAAAGAATGCTGAGAAAAAGCGGACTTTTAACACGGGGTTACTAAAAAGCAGATGCGGAATAGTGGATAAAGCAAAAAAGAAATTATTAATTCCGGCATAGTATCCAAAAAAATCAGCTAGTTCCCCTGTTAAGATTTTTTGGGGAAAAAATCCGGTATCTTTTGCTTCATCATGGGTCAATATGGGAATTGTGCTGAGGCTTGCAAATCGGACTAAAATGCCAAGCAGTAAGATGCTTAAAAAATCCCAATGCTTTCTGAGTAATTTTTTCAGATGGAATTTTTGAGGCAGGAAGCTTGGCAGCTTTTCATTATGGAGTATAAAGCCCAGGGAATAGACAATGGATATGAGCCAAAGCATCAGAGAGGGAAGAGAGCGTGTAGGATTTTGGGAATATAAAAAAATTGAGAGAAAAGACGAGAGAAGAATGACAGACAGAAAGAGTATATTTCCCATTATTGTGCTCTTCTTAATTTATACAATCCTAAAATGTTCCGCAAGGCGATATCGAAAATCTTATTGGATTTGTAAACTTGGGTGCTGCCATTGAGTCGCTCTCTGTGGTTGATGGGGAGTTCATGGACTGCTATATTTTTCTTTACACACATACCGATAAACCCCCACCAAAAGCCTTCTTTTAGAAAACGTAAGTAGGGAATGTGGGGATGAACCGTTGCTTTTTTAAATAACACAAAAGGGGCACTGGGATCATGGATGTTATTGGGAAAGAGAAAAGTAAATAATTGTTTAAATGCCTTCGAAAATAACTTTCGCTGAAGTGGGTCAGCTCTATTTGTACGGTGCCCAATCAGAATTGGCGCTTTATGTTTTTTATCCCAAAATTTCGTGAAATCCTTAGGGTCACACTGACCGTCAGAATCAATACAGAGAATATACTCAGACTTCGCAGCTACAATTCCATCAATAACCGCGCCACCATATCCTCTGCGCTTTTGCTTCTGGCTAAGTATAATAGGGAATTTTTTACCTAATTTCTTAAGTAACTCTTTTGTTCCGTCCGTTGATCCGTCCTCACAAATTACAAAAGAAAAAGAAAGTTTTTGCTGCTTAAGCATTTGTTGCCATTCCTTAAGGACTGTTTCAATCGTATCTTTTTCATTATAAACCGGTAAGATGATATTTAATTTATACATGTCCTAGAGGGTCTCCACCTGTAATGGTTTTTCGCTGATAAACCATTCAATTGTGCTCTCAAGCCCGCGTCTTAGATCATACTGCGGCTGCCACCTGAGAATCTTTTTGGCTTTTGTGTTATTAAGTGCCCGTGTCTTCACTCCTTCCGGTTTGGTTTTATCAAATATTATTTTTTTAGGGTGCCAATTTATAATATCAAAAATCATTTCCACCACTTCTTTTATAGTATAACGGGTGCTCGTGCCAAGATTGATTACATCACCATTTGTGATTTTCTCACAAGCGGCAAGGGTTCCGGATGCTATGTCATCAACATAGGTGAAATCACGGTCTTGATTGCCCGAACCCCACACGATATATGGATCCTGCCGCTCCACTGCGCGTCTTATAAGCATGATTATTGCATGGGTGTCGTTTTCCCAAGGGCCATAGGCTGTTACATAGCGTGCCCCCGATCCCTTCAGTCCATACTGTTTGTTATATGCTTTTAGGGTCATTTCTCCCATTAATTTTGCCCATCCATATTCCTGGTCTGCATTTGCCCAGTTATTTTTAATTGCGTCAGTTTCTTTTAACAAATAAGTTGAGTCATATTCTTTTTGTAAATCATGAGGGTAAACACATGCACTGGATGCAAAAAATACCCTGTCAATGCCACAGGCAGAAGAAGCTTTTATGACATTTTGGTTTATTGCAAAACCCTCTGAGCAATCCGCAGGATGGGTGTCAATATAGCCGCGGCCGCCAAAATTGGCTGCCAGGTGGAAGACAATATCGTGGTCTTTGATTGTTTCAATGGCAACTGAAAAATGTTCATAATTGGCATTAACAAACCGGTGGCCTTTATTGGCTGATAATCCTGTCTTTGTTTTTCTCCATTTGAGGTCATTTTCTTTCCAAACTCTCTGAATATTTTGCAGGCTACCAGATGACAGATTGTCACCGATTGTTGTTATAGCACCTTTTTTAATTAGCTGGTTAATAAGGGCTGATCCGATAAAGCCCGCACCACCGGTTACCAACACCCGCTTTCCTTCATAGAACATATCAGATCATTATAGATTATCTTTTCTTGAAAATCATTACTTTCGGATGGTCATAGACTGTAAATGATTCATCTGCGCTTTCGTCATTGATTGGGATATTGAAAATCGGGATGTTTGGGTAATTTGTGAATTCTGCAACTTTTTGAAAGGGGGAATTTCCGGCAAACAGATTTTTGTAATAAGTTGCAGTCATGGGAAAGCAGCTATTTATAGGCAAGGACCTGCAGTCAGTTAATTTAAGAAGGGGCGTGTAGAGTCTGTTGGAGGCAATTATCACGTAATCAGCTTGCTGAAGCTGGGTATTTATCTGTGCCCACTTCATTTCAGTATCCGGGTCATAGAGATTAAGAGTTAACATTTGGTAATTTGACTGAATAGCAAGTGGCAATCCGTCGTCCCAGTGTTCAATTGCAATGACTTTTCCAACCGGGATATTTTGCCTAATCCAGAAAGTTGCATCAACTCTGGTATTATTTCTGGTGTAAATATTTAAAAAAGTCAAAGGCCATATTACGCTTATAACTAAAAACAAATAACCAACAACAATACGAGTGTTTTTGGATTGGATGCTAACAATAATTCTATAAACTAATAATGCGGCGAACAATGCAAGGAGCGGATAGAGGGGCAGCATGTAGCGCATGAATCCTACCGAGAATCTTCCAACAACAATTAAGTAAGATAGGAAAAATACAAAAATAATAAATTCTTTTGCAAATTGGGAATTGCGTTCTTTTTTGAAAATGAGAAACGTAAAGTAAATTAAACCTGAGAATGCGAGAGTGCCAAGTACCGGGCCTAGTCCCCAGAAGAAAACATTTTTAAGTTCATAGATATAGGGAATTTTTCCTACATACTGAAGAGTATAGGGAAAATAAAATGGGTTTTTGGTAAGTTCTGATTGCTGGAGGGTTTGGGACCAGAAGCTTTGGAAATCTATCAAAGCGTAGGGTTCAAAGAATGCAAAGGTTAAGAAAGTTACTAACACGATAGCTACGCCATGCGTAAGAATACGTTTTATGGAAGCAGGCATAAGAGGGAGCCAGTGCTTAATTTTATGGGGACTTTTCATAAATATCAAAAGAAAATCGGCTGTCAGAGTGAGCCCGATTGATAAAATTAAAACAACTGCGCTTATTTTTGTCGCAAGCGCTAAGCCAAATAAAAATCCTACCATCAGTGATCTGGTAAGCGAAGGCTTTTCATAAAAGCGCAAAAGTGAATAAAGCGTTGCGAGGGTAAAGCAGGTCAGAAGAGTATCAACTGCGAAGAAGTGGGAAAGCTGGATTGGCAGGACGCTTATTGTGTAGAAAAAAGCCGCCAATAGACCTGAAGGTGTATTGAATAATTTGCGGGCAATTTTATAGATTAAAAAAACCGAAAAAAGATCAGCAAGAGCGGACAACACCCGTCCAACAAGATGGAGTGAGGGATAATGACTAAGTGTGGGATCCAAAACGCTTAAAGAGTCTCCTGTGACACGCAGGAGATACATAGGGAAAGATCCGTAAGCGAAGAATTTAGGATTCCAGGAGCTTTGGGGAGAAAGAAAGTAATTGACGTTATTTGGAAATTTTAATTTATCAACTGCCATGAGTATGGCCCGTTCATCAGGATGCAATTGATGCCCGCTATCCCAATTGATATTATAAAAGCGGAAAGTCGCCGCAAGGAGAAGAATTAAAACTAGAATTAACTTATCTTTGGAAAATTTCATGACTTCAAACTTGTGGTTTTCGGTTTTGTTATTAGTAAAACCATCAATAAATTAATAATTACAATGTAAAGAGGATATGAAAAATCTTTAATTGCATATGCGGAAAGTGCAAGCAGGTTGAAAGCTCCTGCGACAGAATCTAGCAGGAAAAAACTCCATACTTCTGTATTTGGTTTGTGATAAGTTTTGATAATTGTTGGAATCATGCCCGTAAAGTCTGCGAAAATGGCAAAATACAACGCGATCACTGGATTGTTTGTTGTTTGCCATAAAATAATTCCAGCAATAGCGATAATCAGACAGGCTACATCGGTTTTTGTCCATCCACCCATTCCATACTTAAAACTAAGTACAAAAACAATAATTGATTGTAATAGCGAAACCCCAGCAAGCCAAACTGCAACATTGTTATGCTGGGCTATTAATGAGGCTGCTGCAAGAGTATTAATTAGAAGCAGAACAAATCGAGTAGTGCGATGTGGCTTCGCATCGCCTCTTAAAATAGCTTTGGAGTAAATGATTGGAGAGATTACAGGGAGAGCGGTGCTTATTATTAGGAAAATTGTTTTCATCTTACTACAAATTGTAGCATTTATTTGCTGGCTTTTTTAAATATCATTACCGTTGGGCGGTCAAAAACCATTGCAGTTTCTTCAAATCTAAATACAGGGTCGTTAAGGTAGGTGATGCGGCAGAAAATATCACATGGTGTTTGATATATCTTTTCCCATTGTTCGCTATTTATTAATTCGGAATAGAACAAATGTCCATTGGGGAATTTAGCCCTTTTTGGCAAACGGGAAATGAGAAGTCTTTGGCTTGGTAAAATCATATATTCTGTTGAGCTCAAATCTTCTTTGAGTTTTTGTTGCGTAAACTCAGGTGAGTTATTGTCCAGCTCATAAAAATTAAACATATTAATAGGATCGCTAAAATTAAAGGGTATCAGTCCCAAATCATAAGGTTCACTCATAACCTTAGAACTAAAAGGTATATTTAATTTTGCAAATTCACTAGCAATAACTCTTGTGTCCGGTCTTGCAAAAGCTGTTATAAAATATGAAACTCCGAACAGAATATTTAAACCTAAAAAAATACTAAATACTAAATACCTAATTCTTAATACTTGTTTCTTTCTATCCACCAAATCCCATAAGTGCGCAAACGCAAGGGATAGCGTTAAGTACATGAATGGGAGCGCGGGTACTATGTAGCGGGTCCATTTGGCAAAAAGAACCGCTTGAGGTAAGAAAAGGGTTAAGAAATAAAAATTAAGAAGTAAGAGCGGCACGCTTTTGGTCTTAGCCGCTTGGAATAATAGATACAAGAATGCTGGCACAAACATGGCTGTGAGTAGAGGATTTAAAATGAATGGGAAAATCCTATTAAATTGAAAAATAATCGGAATTGTGTCGTAAAACCCTTGGGTATAAAAAACAGGAAGTGAGCCGAGGGCGAGACCCGATTCATACTTCATGCTATTAAGAAATGATTGATAGTCAAAGTGGACAAAGGGATTGCTGATAAAATAAGTTGCTGTCGCAACGGCAGCAAAAAATAATATACGGATTATAGCTTTAGTAAAGCGTTTCATGTGGAGAGATAATGTGTTTTTTGGGTCATTATGTTTTGTTCGAAAAGTTGCATGGTAATATTGAAAATCCTTGTAAAGAATAGCAATAATTGGCAAAGGAAGGATCAGAATGTGAGAAATTTTTGTGGCAATAAGTATCCCGCTTATTATCGCGAGAAGAAAAATATTGGATGCAGTAAGCTTCTCTATGCAGCGTAAGCAAAGCCAGAAGAGGAGTGTAGTGAAAAATGTCAGCCACATTTCAAACGTTCCGAAATGTGCGAATTGAATAAAGCCAACGCTAAATGCCGCAAAAAATGCAGCCAAAAGGCCAGTTTTCGTACCCTTCAAATTTTTACCGATAAGATAGAGCAAGGGGATAAGAAGTGTTGAAAAAAAAGCGGAGTAAACCCGACTTATGACTATTGCCTGCTCAAAAGATGATTTACAATCAGCAATTAACAATTGACAGGACGTAAAAAAGTTATAAATAAGGCCAGAAAAATAAATTGCATAAATAGGCAAAGAACCATAAGCAAAAAAATTAGGATTCATTTGCTCTGGAAATCTTAACTGCGCAACGGCAGTTGCGATATTACGCTCATCAGGGTGGAAATAAAATGGAGCCCCCCAGTTGAGATTGTAAAATCTCAAACAAACACCGATTAAAATTAAAGCTAATAAGACAATGTTTATTATTCGAGCTTGTCGAGAACTTCTCGATTCGCTTTGCTCACTCGAAGAAGATGGCATAGACTTTATTGTAGTAGCTTTCAGCCTCGTTGACAAATGGCTTATAAGATGATATATTTCAGCCCATGGCATCATCTATTGAAGCAATACTTGCATACCAACAAGCACAAGCAGAGCCTGACAGAGCTCAAGAGATTAGTCGGTTAAGAGATGTTATTAAGCGTGCAAAAGAAGATGGAGTGATCGATGAAAGCTTGCCCCCGACACGTGTAGCGACAGCAAGGGAAGAAAGGGATAGGCTTACGCGGGAGGTTCAAGATCGCGCACGCGCAACCTATATGTTGTTAGAAGGTGTGAGAACTCCAACAAATGAGGACATGGAGGCATTAAGAGGTGCTAGGGTTTTTGATATTGAACCTGTTTCGCTAGGGAGATTGGTAGAAGATCATCCAGAGCATTTTAAACGAGGTCAAATGGATATTCTTGATGGACGTAGACGTAGTGAGCTTAAGAATTATGTGCCCCCTGCAATGGCAGTTGTCATGAGATTTGATGTCCTAGATCATCCACGTGGTCAGGGTGAACAGGGTTTTCTAAAAGTTTTAAATGCAGTTGATGATTACTCAGAAAGTGAGATTAAGCCACGAAATGCTGATGCTCAGGCGGTTCTGTTGCCTGCATCAGCACTTGCTCAAATAGACATTAGCCTTGCGGCAGAAGGTAAGGCACTATTTTCCAGCCATTGCACGAGCGTATTAGATAATTATGGCGCTATGCGTATTGGGCGTGGTGGACCAGCGGGGAGATTGGTTGTAGGTGATTGGGTTGATGGGCTTGCGGGAGTCCATGTACGAATCACTCCTGGAATAGTATTTCCCAAAAATAGATCCTCCCAATAATTCAGAGTTCTAAATTATGAATTCTGAATTAGGTCTGCTACTTTTTCTCCCATCTCAATTGCGTAGTTGGTGCCGCGGTCCCATGGATAGACCATATCCATATTGGCGAGATAAACATTTTTAATTGGAGTTACAAATTCAGGTTTAATTCTTGAATAATTAATAGGAAAGACAGGTTGGGCGAAGTAGCCAAGGAACATTTCGTAGTCAATTATATTTTTTTTCAGATCATACTCAGGATTTATTCTTTGAAGATAGGGCGTGAACTTTTTGAGTATTTCCTTTTTATCCATTTTCAAAAGCGGATGGTCAATCGGCAAATAATTTACAAGCCACATCAAATTTTGTCCACCGTAGTGCTTGGGATCTACAAAATTGGTATGCTGGACAACTCCGACAAAGGGAAATTCAGAATCACTGACATTTAGCCAGTAGCTTTTCTTAAGAAACTTTTCCTTTGTGACGAGAAGCATGTTAAAGGCATGAAGATGGGGGATTTGGTTGATTTTGTCTTTGTAGTGATCAGGCAAATCAGGGAACATTTTCACAAATACAGCAAGAGGCGTAGTGACAATTACTTTGTCAAACTTAGATATTAATTCCGGATTAAATGATTTACCAAGATTTATTGTTGCACCGTTTTCCTTTATTTTCTCAGCCAATTTTTCAGATAGACTCTGGTATCCACCTCCCAGATAGCCCAAGGAAAAAGTCCTTTTGTAAATGCGTGCCCAGAACCAAGCCATGTTAACTGTTTCTGCAAAAGGGCCAAACTTACCGTTTAGAAGTGGTTTCCATACTTTTTGCCACACCTCTTCTCCGTAGTATTTTCGGATCCAATCACGGGCCGTGGTTTTTTCAAATTTAACAGCTATTTGTGGGGGAATAGATTTTAGGACAAGGCTTACAAAGCCCAATCTGATTCTGGAGACAAACGAAAGCGGTTTGAGATTTAATATGTCAAAAGGTGAGTTTAGGGGATAGATTTTATTTTCCAAAAATACATCAGTCCTGGGTTTTTTGAAAAAAAGATCATCACCAAGGCCAACTTCTTTTATAAGATTTATTGCATAGCTATCATTTGCAAACCAGTGGTGATAGTGTTTTTCCAAAGACCATTCCCAATTTTTATTTTTAAATCCTACCGCAAGCCCGCCAACTCTATTTTCTTTTTCAAAAACAGTGACGTCATGTCCTTTTTCTGTGAGCCTTAAAGCTGCCGTAAGGCCTGTAAAACCCGCTCCTATTATTGCAATTTTCATATTTTAGATTATTAACTTGAAGATATTTTATCAGATAAGTAAGAAGATTAATCCCCCAATTCCGATGGTTAATATAGTTCCAATTATCCCCAAGATCAATGCTGAACTCCCGCTTGCAGGAATTGGTGGAATTGTTATGACAGTAGATGGTGAAAGGACCGGAGCGGAAATTATAAGTGTAGGCGCTATAACAATAGCAGTAGGTTGTGTTGAGGGCGCAAGAGTTGGTATGACAGTTGCCGTTGGAGCTTGAGTGGCTATGGGAGCTGTGACAGAAGGCGCAGGCCTTGTCGTGGGAGTTGGGGTAGTAGCTGAGGCTGGGGAAATTGATGGTTCTGTAAACTGACTGCCTTCTGCGAATACTGTAAACGAGCGAGTTAATGTCTGAAGGATGCCCTGCGCGTTTAGTGTTTTTATTGTGATTTTATGAACTCCAGGTTCTAGCTTTGTATTCGGGCGGAATTGCCAGTTGCCATTCTGGTCTGATTGTACGGTTGCTGTGATCGGATCTGATTGGATGGTGATCTCAACATCGCTTTGAGGCAAAGCTTTGCCTTCAAATAGAGGCTGTTGATCTTCAAATTTTTCATTACTTGTTGGGGTAAGAATTTGAGGGCCAGACTGAGTGGTTTCTCCTTCCGGAAGTGCCGGGAATTCAGGAATTTTTGCTGATTCACTTGCTGATGAGGAGCCCACCTGTTCAATTGTAAAGTCGTAGTCTTTGGAAAGAATTATTGGTGGAATTGAGTCTGCCAAATTTGCAAAAAACGAAATTTTAGATTGCAACACTGAGTCATTTATCGTCATTGTTAGAATGGATTTGTCATCAAGCTCAAGTGATCCTGATAAATCATTTTTTAATAATTTTTGGATGGTAAATTCATACTTGCCATCTGGTTTAACAAGCGATGATATAAGTTGTGAGTCACTTGTTTTCAGATATGCTATAGCTTCATTTGGAGCCTTTGTTCCATCAATTGTTATAGCGCCTTTTACGGTAATGGACTTTGGAAGAGAAGTTCCCGCATTTGACGCAGTTGTTAATTCATAAGGAACACTATCTTTTTGAAAAATGCCATCACCTGAAATAACTGAAAAGAAGTACTTTGTTCCCGGATCAAGGCCGGTTAGATTGATGTAATGAGCCACATGTTGGGCAGGGGATTGAGCGTCGCGGGTATCAAATCCGACTTGACCAAGGCTTATATCTTTTCCATATGACACGCTTCCAATAACGCTAGCATCTGTCGTAAAAGAAATAGTAGCCGAATTGTCAGTTATATTACTTATTTCTACATTTTTAGGAGTGTTGCCAAGCGCTGCCTTGCCCTCAAAGAGCACTACATTACCACTAAGCCAAAAGATAGAACCAATAGAAAGCAGTAGCACAAAAAACCCCAAAAATCTAGGTATTGGCTTGTTCCAGATCTTGTTATCGTTAAATGTCATTGTCCTTGTATTTGAAAAGAATCTTTTGGCGAAGGCAGTTGGGCAGGTGTGTCGGCCGAAGGGGACGTTTGTATGGGTTGATTAGGATTAGTGCTCGCTGAGCCGCTTGCGGAATCAAGTTGGTATACTGGAATTACTTTTTTCCGAGTTTTAATCTTATCAAGTGACTGGGTATTAAAAGCGGGATCAATTGGCGTGATTTGTAATTGTAAATCAGGTTCAATCGTTGAGTCCGCTCTGCCATGATAAATGTTAAAGCCTATCCATAATGCAACAACTACAAATATCGATATTGAAATCCAAAGTAGGTCTTTTTGAGCTCTATTTTTTTTCATTTTTTTTTAGGTCAGATTAATACTTGAAATAAGCTTTTCCCCTGAGATTTAAAATTAGCTGATTTGAGTCCGATGACTTACTAAGAGTAATTGATTCTACTGTCAGGACCCTACTGATATTGGTTAAATCTTTTGAAAAATCTATTAACTCTTGGTAGCTTCCCTCAGCCTCAAGTGAAAATCCAAAAGATAAAATTGCCTTACTCTTATTTGGAGTCAAAGGAGCCTCTGACAAATCCAGTGATTTAATGGATATTTTTTTTTCTTTTGCCAAACCCAGTATTTCCCCTGCAAGAATTGGAGCCTTAGGGTTATTTGGTATCGCTTCCTGAAGCAGGGGCAAATCTGATTCAATTATTTTATATTGTTGCTGGAGGGAGTCCAGATTTTGAATTTTTGTTTTTAGATTTGCATAAACAAGATGACTATCAGCCAGTTGCTTTTTTAGCTTTACAATAGTTGAAATCGTTGGATTTATGGCAAAAATTCCAAAGAAGGACATTGCGAAAAAAGTAAGAATTAAGGTAGTTATTATACGGGTATTTTCCTGTTTCATGCTTGGTAAGAGCTTTAGGTACTCGCGGTACCTGGCAATAGATGTGGTATTTAAGAAGTTTTTTGGGATTTTCATAGTTTGGTGCCAAGTTGTTCAATTCGAGCTGTAATATCTGCATTTATTAAAGAGCTACTTGTTTTGGTCTCAATACTGCCTATGCTTACAGAGACAATTCCTGGGTAGTTTTTGAGGGTATTAACAAAAAGAGTCAGGGCATTTCCGTTAGGCGCTTGTGCCTCAATTTTTACAGTGCCACTTGAAATAACTAATTTTTTGAATGTGATTTTTGCTCGTCCCATCTCGATAATGTCAGATAAGATGAGGGAAGCATTATTGTTTTTATTTCCATATGTTTCGGTTAGAGCGAGTCTTGTTTGGATGTCGCGGAAAGCTTGTTCTTTCTGATACTGCTGAACAATAGTGCTATTATATTTAATATTGTCATGGAGATCTATGATTTTCATGTCAATAGAGAACCTGTAAATGAATGTCCCTAGAGCAAGCGTTTCTGTGAGTATGATAAGGAGCCTTCCAATAGTTAAGGCCCACCCCAAAAATTGATCTACAAAGCCACCGTTTTTATTGGGAAGCAGGTTTATGGATTTTATTTTTTCTGCCATAGCGACAAATCGCTAACTTTTAGCGACTACTTTTAGCATATGTAAAGCGAATTAAAAAGTCAAAGAAAAAATGGAGGAGTCTGGAAATTAGAGTTTGCTTATGCTATACTCGTGTTAATCCCAAAACTTTTCGTAAAAAACGAGAAGACGAGGGATGATTTTTTTATAAATTTATGGCTGATCAATCAAGAAACGTACCGCTAGATAAAATCCGTAACATCGGCATTATTGCCCACATTGACGCTGGAAAAACTACCACAACTGAGCGAATTCTGTTTTATACGGGAAAAACCTATAAAATCGGGGATATTGATGAGGGTAATACTCAGATGGACTGGATGGAGCAGGAAAAAGAGCGAGGAATCACTATCGTTTCAGCCGCAACCACTGCTTTCTGGACACATGCTCAGAATCCAACAGATCCTTACCGCATTAACATAATTGATACACCAGGACACGTTGATTTTACAGCAGAGGTTGAGCGCTCTCTACGTGTTCTTGATGGAGGGATTACAGTTCTTGACGCCGAAGAGGGTGTTCAGTCACAGTCAGAGACGGTATGGCGCCAAGCTGATAAATACAAGGTTCCACGTCTTTGCTTTGTTAACAAAATGGACAAATTGGGTGCTGATTTTCTTTACACAGTTGGTACTATTGAAGACCGACTCGGTGCAAATTGTGCCATAATGGTTCTTCCAATTGGTGCTGAGAACACATATGTCGGAAACGTAGATCTTCTTTCGCGCAAATCTTACACTTGGAACTCTGAAGAGTTGGGAGCAAAATATGATGTAAAAGACGAGGTCCCAGAGGACATGAAGGACAAGGTTGAGGAGTACAGGTCTAAATTAATTGAAAAGATTTCAGAAACAGACGATGCGTTACTTGAAAAATATCTTGGAGGAGAAGAGCCAACAGTTGACGAGCTTAAGGCAGCACTCCGCGCCGCTGTTATTGCATATAAGTTAGTTCCGATTTATGCAGGTACGTCACTAAGAAATAAAGGCGTACAGCCACTTCTTGATGCAGTTATAGATTATCTCCCCTCACCTGTTGATCTTAAAGAGGTAAAAGGTCTTCATCCCAAGACTGGTGAGGCAGTGCTTCGTCAATTAGTTCCTGATGAAGCATTTTCAGGACTGGCTTTTAAAATTCAGAATGATCCACACGTTGGTAAGCTTTCGTATTTTAGAGTGTATTCAGGAACTTTGGTTTCTGGTTCATATATCTACAACAGCACAAAAGGTGTTAGAGAGCGCGTTGGTCGGATACTTCTTATGCATGCCAACAACCGCGAAGAGGTTAAGGAAGCCTATGCTGGAGAAATTGTCGCAATTGTAGGCCTTAAAGACACTATAACAGGAGACACTCTTTGTGATGAGGCCAAGCCAATTGTTCTAGAGCAGATTACGTTCCCTGAGCCTGTTATCTCACTTGCAATTGAACCAAAAACAAAATCAGACCAGGAGAAGCTTGGGTTCTCTATAAAAAGACTAACTGAGGAAGACCCGACTTTCTCTGTTAAATCCAACCCGGAAACAGGCCAGACTATCATCTCAGGAATCGGAGAGCTTCAGCTTGAGATTATGGTTGACAGGATGAAGCGGGAATTTGGTGTAGAGGCCAACGTCGGTGCTCCTATGGTTGCTTATAAAGAAACAATTGAGGCTGAGACTGAGGCTGAGGGAAAATACATCAAGCAGTCAGGGGGTCGCGGACAATACGGCCATTGTTACTTGCGTGTGACACCTGTTCCACGAGGAGAGGGATACTCATTTGTTAATGCCATAAAAGGTGGAGCGATCCCAGCTGAATTTGTCAAAGCTGTTGAAAAGGGAGCCAAAGAAACTCTTGAAAACGGTGTGCTTCTTGGATATCCACTGATTGATGTCAAAGTTACCTGTTATGACGGATCTTATCACGATGTTGATTCAAGTGAGATTGCATTTAAAATCGCGGCAAGTCAGGCAATCCAGGCTGCTACCAAAAAAGCTGGTATCACCCTTCTTGAGCCTATTATGAAAGTTGAAGTTACAACTCCATCTGATTATATGGGAGAAGTAATTGGGGACTTGTCATCAAAAAGAGCACAGATACTAGGATCTGAGGAGAAAAATAAAGCAACGATTATCATGGCTATGGTTCCTCTTGCTGAATTTTCAGGATATGCCACACAGCTTCGATCACTCACTCAGGGAAGAGCTCACTACTACATGGAACCTTCTCA
Source organism: Candidatus Limnocylindrales bacterium (assembly GCA_035526025.1). Classification (GTDB taxonomy): domain Bacteria; phylum Patescibacteriota; class Microgenomatia; order Levybacterales; family UBA12049; genus DATLDE01. The sequence continues at coordinate 62,394 of DATLDE010000012.1, forward strand.
CTACGAAGCAGTGCCCAAGAACATTGTCGAAGGCCTCCTCGCCAAGTCCACATTTACAGGAAGAGTAGAGTAAAAACTCCATACATCCCATAGTTGACAGCAAGTATTTTATATTATATAATACAGCTATGATTAGAGAGCGTGAACCCTTTGTGGGTCCTATGATGGGCCAATTTAGATTGGAAAGAGTGGATGCTATGGAGCAGGCTGCAGGTGAATTTGATATGCCCTTTGAGCGCATAGCAGTTGAAGGCGAGACCTTGTTGACTGACACTGGAAAAAGAATTGATATTATGCAAGGTCATATGTTTGTGAGCGTTGGTACCGGCCTAGAAGGTTGGCTTACTCGATTTTGGAAACGGGTTGATGAGATATCACCTAAAGCCCCTCCAATAAAAGTATCCCAAGGGAAAATCTAAAAGACCGAAAAACCACACTAAAGTTTAATTAATAATAGAAAGTAAAAGTTATATCAGTTATAATATCCTCATGTCTACTGTTCTCGGGGTTTTTGCACATCCAGATATTTCATAACTTCTCCAAAAGTGCTATAATTTAGTCATGTCACTCAAGTTCCCAATCACTATCAAAATCATCTACGAAAAAGAGTCAAAGGATGCACCATTTGTCGCATATATTCCTGAATTTGATGTTTCATCATGTGGTAAAACAGAAGAGGAAGCAAAAAGCAATGTAAAAGAAGTGCTGGAAATTACCCTTGAAACAGTCAAAAAGCAGAATAAGCTTGAAGAATTTTTGAAAGAAGCAGGAGTTTCTGTCAAAAAGCCAAGTCTATTCCCCAAAATCAGTTTTGAGCCATTTGTGTTCTCTGCCTAAATGCCTGCAATAAAGCCAATTCATCATAAAAAATTAGTAGAGTTTTTTGAAAAGTCAGGTTGGAAGTATGAGCGGACTAAAGGTGATCATATAATTTTCACCAAAAAGGGATATCTCAGGCCAGTGGTAATTCCAATGTATAAAACAATTCCGGTTTTTATAATCAAAAACAATCTGAGAACCGCAAAGATAAGTAATGAGGAATACTTCAAGGGATTAAAATTAAATTAGACCAATAGAAAGTAAAAGGGAGTTCCGCTATAATATTCTCATGTCTACAGTTCTCGGAGTATTTGCGCATCCGGATGATGAAGCTTTTTTTACAGGCGGTACGCTTGCCACACTTGCCAAAGAGCACGATGTCTATACGATTTGTATCACAGATGGTGCTGCTGGGGAGAATAGTAGCAATAAAGAAGGCGAACTCTCAGAAATTAGGCGCGATGAGCTTCTGGATGCTGGAAAAATTCTCGGTGTAAAACAGACTTTTTTCCTAGACTATAAAGATGGAACTCTCTCAAACAATCTCTATCATGATATCGCAGAGAAGATACAAAAAATTACAGATGAACTGAAGCCTGAATTGCTCCTTACATTTGAGCTCCGGGGTATATCAGGACATATTGATCATATGGCGACATCTGTGATCACCTCCTATGTTTTTGAGAAGGCAGAATACATAAAAGAGCTTTGGTATTTCTGTAATACAGAGCAAATTAAAGAAACAGTTGGAGATTATTATATTTTTTGGCCACCAGGATACAAAGATTCTGATATCTCAAAGACTATTGATATCTCTCCTGTTTGGGACACAAAAGTCTCAGCGATGATAGCTCACAACTCTCAAATGCATGATGTGATGCGTATTCTCAAGCGTGCTGAAACCCTGCCAAAAGAAGAAAATTTCATAATAATTAAAAAATAACAGTATGGCTTTTTCAAAATATAGAATTCTCATATATTCAGAAAATCCGGACAAGCTGATGGAATTTTATCGTGATGTCTTGGGCTTTGAACTGCTTGAACATTTAGATATTCCAGGAGACTATGGCTATATGCTTAGGGTTATTGATGATCTCTGGGTTTGGATTGGCAAGCACTCTGAAATTAAAGGAAAAGCCAAGGAAAATTTCAGGCATTTATTTAATCTTTATCCAGAAGAAGGAGTTGGATACTGGTTTAATAAAATCAAGAATAGTCCTCAAGTGAAAATTATTGCTGAGCCATTTTTGGCTCCTTTCTCAACTCCTGACAATCAGGTTTGGTTCTGTACTTTTCTTGATCCAGAAGGAAATTGCTGGCAATTTGTGGGTAAGAAGTAGAAAAGGTATAATAGGGAAATGAAAAAGTTTCTTTTTCTGATGTCCCTGCTGGTGGTTTTTCTGTTTTTTGGCTTTAAAGTTGTTCGGCAGAATGTAAAAAATGATCTAGCCGCTCCAGTCTCTCTTCCCTCCCCAACGCCCATCCAGACATCTATTAAAAACGTAAAAGGAGTTCGTAGCGCGGATATTAAAAAGTCTATTTTTGTGCCTTATTGGGGGCTAAATGGCGAGGATATTGAGGATAAGTACGATAGCTATTTATACTTTGGAGTAGTCCCGACAAGATCAGGCATAAATAAGAAAGAAGCAGGGTATATAGGTATAGATAAATTTTTAAAAGTAACTCCAAAAAGCTCTGAGAAAAAACTAGTTATTCGGATGCTAGATCCTGACATAACCTTTCCGGTTTTGAAGGATACCGCAGCACAAAAAGTTGTTATTCGTGACAGCTTAAGGATTGCGATAGAGCATGGATTTTCAGGAGTAGTTCTTGATCTGGAAGTTTCTGCGGTTCCATTTGACTCTCTCATTAAGCAGATAAATGAATTTAGCAAATTATTTTATGAGGAATCAAAAGATAAAGACTTGGGTTTTGCAATCATGTTTTATGGTGATACTTTTTACAGAATTCGCCCCTTTGACATAAAAGCTTTATCAGCAAATGCGGATGAATTTTTAATCATGAGCTATGATTTCAGCAAAAGTCGTGGAAATCCAGGTCCTAATTTCCCGCTTCGGGGTAAAGAAGTTTATGGCTACGATATGACAACTATGATTGATGATTTTTCACGATATCTGCCAGATGAAAAGACAACTATTGTCTTTGGTTTATATGGTTATGATTGGGAAGTTGATGACAAGGGGAATGCAGTTGGAACAGGGGAGGCGAAATCCTATCAAAAAATAAGCAAGGAATTTTTAGGAAAATGTGAATACAAAGAGTGCAGTGTTAAGAGCAAGAATGATTCAAGGGAAACTGAGATTCGCTATACAGATAGCGAGAATAAAAAGCATATTGTCTGGTTTGAGGATATGGAATCAGTTTCCGCAAAACAGAATTTCTTAAAAGCAAAGGGGATTAGCAATTTTTCTTTCTGGGCCTACTCGTATTTTTAATTACTCAACAATTTCACTTACTTCAACGGCTGTTAAGCCAGTCCTTAACAAAGGCTTATCAAATACTGGAGGAGCAGGAGTGTAATTTGGTTCCTGATCAAGTTGCCTGAAGTAAAAAACAACGTTTAGGTAATTATCAGGTTCAGGCAAAAACGTAAGCGGGAGAATTTGCTCTGAAGTTGCCTGATCGAAAAAGGATATGAATACATAAGGACTGTTAGTCTTGGTCTTGCCAACCCGTACTAGGTCTTTTATTTCTTTTTCATTTAATCCAAGTTTTTTAGCATATTCTCTGAGCACTTTTTCTATCTCTGTTTTTTTAGTAATAGATCCGCGGGTAGGGGGATTGAGTTTCCTTAGGTTTGAAAGATAGTCATAGTTAATGGCTTGATATGAGTTTCCGTTAATCAGCATTTTCCCATTGTTCCCTAGGGTAACATCATAACCGCTATTGTAAGAAGGTTTATCATTATAAACTGCTGTTAAGATCTGAACTCTCACGTTTTGGCCCTCATTTCCGTATAAATACAGAGGCGATTGGTTGCATTTTCCTTCTGCTCTGAGTTGGACCCTTCTATCCATAATGCACTGGTTGCGGTTATAGCCCATTATTCCACACTGCTCAAGTGCCAATGAGGTACAATTTACGGTTTTAGTTAATTTATAGGTCTGACGGGTGGGCACTGGACCTGTGGGAATAGGCGTTGGGATTGGTTTTGTCTGTTGCTCTTGTCTTTTTATAGTTAGAGACGGTTTGAAAAGAAAGGTTTTAAGTTGAAGATTTTCCTGAGATGGTTTATCTGAATAAAGATCAATAATTGTTACATTGGGATCTGATGGGTTTCCGCCTTGTGCATATGCTTTCATGCCGAGCACCTTTTGAAAATAATTTGAGGGAAGAGTTGTGACATACTGAAAATGTGTGTCGCTTACCGGGATTCTGAAGGCTTGATTAGTTTTGGGATCGAAATTGAAAAGCTGTGTCAGTGATGGCGCGTACACTTCTCCTAAATTCCCTAGGCTTGATGCAGAATCGTCAATTGTTGCAATTAGATATTTATCAGTAGTAAAGCTTGAAACAAGGGAATTGGATCCTGGAATTTTCAATCTGTTTGGTTTTTGACTTGTAAGATCGTATCTAAAAAGTCCATTTTTGTTTTCGATTTTTGAAATTACAGTAATCATAATGTTATTTGACGCTCCGCCCCATTCCGCTGTTGGATAAATGTCATTGTTTGATAGGTTAGTGAGCTTCCTGCGAGCTAGAGTTGACGTGTCTAGAAGCTCAATTGTGTTAGGAGTTAAAAGAGCCTGGCGAAATCCCTCCGGAGCCGCTTTACCATCACCATTCTTACCATCATATCCTGCAAAAACAAGAAACTTTCCATCATGCGATAAGGATGGCTGCGTTCCATAAGAGCCTTCTTTCATTTGGTCCAGTTCCCTCTTATTGCTGCCTGTAAAATCGGAAACACCCATTCCGTATGCCCAGCCTGCTCCGCCGTTGGGGTCATTTGGCAGGAATTTATCCGTAAATACTTTTCCGTCATTAAGTATGGCCCGGGGATAATGAATTGGCTCGGTTGCCAGCTCGTCGTACAATAGCTGTTTATTGCCCGGAGTGGATAATTTAACTGCAAATACCCGGGAGCGGCCACCTTGTAATACTTCAGATCTAGGCGCAAATCTTACTTCCCAAATTACCATGTATTCTTTGTTGGGAGAAAGAATATAGTCATCAATTCCAAATCCCGGGGAGGCAGTAACTAGTGTCTTTGATGACTTTTCTTTTATCTGAAAACTTGTGATTTGCGTTCCATAATCTCTGTTATCAGTTTGATTAATAAATATCAAATTTTCAGGGGATAATACGCTGACTTTTTTGATATTAAAAGGGAGAGTTGCGATTTGAGCTGATTTATTTGATAGAAGGTCAATTGATGTTATTACAGATTGTTCACCCTTCCACGACCCGTACACAATCGTATTTGAGGTCTTAAATTTCTCGATTATTGCTTGATTTTCTTTTTGTTTTTGGGCTGATGTTTTTGGGCTTTGCGAGTTTTCCTGTACGGTATTTATCTCATCTTCATTTTTGATAGAAGTTTTTGTTGAAAATAAAAGGATTGTAAAGACAAATATAAGCGCAAGAAATACAATACCAGAAGTCAAAAGAATTGTTTTTTTTGAAAATCTCCCGTGTTTAGGGATTGATTCAGGGGATTCTGGGTTAGTTATGTAAGTTTCGGACATGATACTATTTTTAATTATTCAACGATTTCACTAATTTCTATAGCTGTAAACCCTGATCTGTTTATAGGTTTCTCAAAAGTCTGTGGAATTGGTGAATAATTAGGTTTTGTATTAAGCAGTTTGAAATAAAACACAACATTTAGATAATTATCTGGGGTAGGGGCAAATGAAAGGGGGAGTATGTTGGTTGATGTTTCGTGATCAAAGAAAGATATAAATACGTATGGAGTTGTTACTTTATTCTTTCCTGATTTTACCAAATAATCTGTTTCTTTCGTATTTAGCCCTAATTTTTTGGAGTATTCTCGAAGAACCCTCTCAACTCCCATGCGTGGCACTATGGTTCCTTTGGTAGGTGGATTTATCCTTCTGAGGTTGGAGCGGTAGTCGTAATTTAGTCCTTCATAGCTTTGTCCATTGACCAGCATTTTACCCTCTTCTTGGAGGGTTACACTATATCCATCAGAGTATTTTGGTATATCGTTATAAATTGTTGCCTGCACCCTAACTTTTACCTGTTCCCCAGTTGACCCATATAAATAGAGAGGTGATTTGTTGCATACGGCTTCAGGAGTTCCTTTGGTTGCCCTATTTGCATCCCACGCTTTGCTATGACAGTCTCTGAATCCATCTGAGTCTTCCTGATAACCCATCGCAAGGCATTGCTCTGTTGCAAGGTCCCGACAGGAAACAGTTTTTGTAAGAGTCGGAAGGCTGCGTACTGGTGTAGGAGCATTTGGGGTATTTGGAGGAGTTGTTGGTTTTGGGGGTGTACTTTGCTGTTTTTCCCTGACTGGTGCAAGTGCTGGTTTCATCAAAAATGTTTTAAGCTGGAGATTTTCCTGCGATGGCTTGTCAGAATAAAGGTCAATTATGGTCACATTGGGTTGTCCGGGGTTGCCTCCTTGAGCATATGCAATCCCTAATACATTTTGAAAATAATTTGACGGGAGTACTGTAATGAATTGCGCCAGAGAATTTCCAAGCCTGATGTTCTGCAGATCTCCTGTGGTACTGTCTTGAGTATAAAGTGTTGTTAGGGAAGCAGCATATTCTTCGCCAAGATTTGCAAGTGATGATCTTGAATCATCCGATATTCCAATAAGAGATATGGTTGGTGATAAATTACTGATAAAGGCGTAAGGAGGTTGAGAATTTTCTGGGAGAATAACTTTTTTCAAAGATTTTGAAGAGGTGTTATATGTAAATAATCCGCTCTCGCCATCTATTTTTGAAAGGAGGGTTACGATGATACTTCCCGAAAGATTGTCCCAGAAAACATTTGAATATATATTGCTGTTTGGAAGATTTTCAAGTCTACTTCTTTGAAGCGTTGTTGTATTGAGTAGCTCAACTGTATTGGGAGTCAGAAGAGCCTGACGTATCCCGCCTTTTATAACTTTTCCATCTCCAAGTGATCCGTCATACCCTGCAAAAACCAGCGAATTTCCATCAGGAGACAGGAAAGGTTGGGTCCCGTAGGTCCCATGGACCATTGATTCGACGTCCTTTTTGTTGCTTCCGTCAAAATCAATAACACCCATTCCGTATGCCCATCCCATGCCTGAACTAGGATCATTTGGGAGGAATTTATCGGTGAATACTTTTCCGTTATTAAGTATGGCTTTTGGATAATGGATAGGTGTCGTATTGGCAACCTCATCATAAAGTAAGCGTTTCAGAGATGGGTTAGAAAGATCCACTGCATAAACCCGAGATCTTCCTCCTTGTAGAATTTCTGACCCGCTTGCAAAGGATACCTCCCAAATGGCCATGAATTTCTTGTTTGGGGAGAGTATGTAATCATCAATTCCAAATCCATTGTCGGCTGGAATGTTTGCTTTTTCTTTTTTATCTTTTAGCTCATAAATTTTAATTTGTTTTCCGTGGTCACGTATATTTGTATCATCAATATAGGCAAGTGAATTGGAATTAAGGACGCTTACTTTTTTGATGCTGATTGGCAAGGAAGCTATAACTGATGAGTTTAGGCTACTCAAATCTACAGCAGTGATCTCAGAATTTGAGCCGGTCCAGCTTCCATACACAATTGTATTAGGGGCTATTGGCCTAGTATTACCCGAAGGAGTAGGTCTTTGAGCTTGGTTTGGATCAACTGGATTACCTGAGTTTGGGTTGTTCCGAACTGTCGTAAAACCTGCAGCGCCTAGAACTAGGACGATAACTATGAATGCAATCCACCCCAAGGGGTTTGTGCGGGGAGTTTGGGCAGCCTCGTTTTTATCCATAGTATACTAATATTGTTATGCAATATAGATTCTTTGTCAAGCATTTTTCCCTCTTGACGGTATAAAAAAAATATTGTATCATTACATTCATCTCATTCTCATTGAGAACTGGGATTTATTTTTTTGTATTAACTATGGCAGACACAAAATTTAACAGAAGCAAACCACACGTAAACATCGGAACAATCGGTCACGTCGATCACGGCAAGACCACTCTATCTGCTGCAATTGCAACAGTTCTCTCCAAAGCAGGTGGGGGAAAAGCAATGAAATATGAAGATATCGATAATGCCCCTGAAGAAAAAGCCCGCGGAGTCACAATTAACATTTCCCACTTAGAGTATGAAACAGAAAAACGCCATTACGCTCACATTGATGCTCCAGGACACGCTGATTATGTTAAGAATATGATTACAGGAGCTGCTCAAATGGACGGAGCAATTCTAGTTGTATCAGCACCAGATGGACCTATGCCTCAGACTAGAGAGCACATCCTTCTAGCAAAGCAAGTTGGAGTTCCATCAATTTTAGTTTTTCTTAACAAATGTGACATGGTTGATGATGAAGAGCTTCTTGATTTAGTTGAGATGGAAGTCCGTGAACTTCTTAACAAATACGAATTCCCAGGTGACACAACTCCTATCATCCGTGGATCTGCGCTTAAAGCGCTTGAAGGTGATGCTGCTGCAGAAGCTGCAATAACAGAACTGATGAAAACAGTTGATGAGTATATTCCAACACCTGAGCGCGCGCTAGATAAGCCATTCCTGATGCCTGTTGAAGATGTTTTCTCAATTAAAGGACGTGGAACTGTTGTAACAGGAAGAATTGAAAGAGGAGTTGTAAAGGTGAATGAAGCTGTTTCAGTAGTCGGACTTGATAAAAATAAAGAATCAGTGGTAACAGGAGTAGAGATGTTCAAGAAACAGCTTGAAGATGGACAAGCAGGAGATAATGTAGGATTACTTTTGAGAGGACTTGAAAAAACAGATGTTGAACGCGGACAAGTTATCGCAAAGCCAGGAAGCATCACTCCTCATACAGAATTTGAAGCAGAAGCATATATCCTTACAAAAGAAGAAGGAGGACGTCACACACCTTTCTTTACAGGATATCGACCGCAATTCTATATCAGAACAACCGATGTTACTGGAACCGCAACTCTTCCAACAGGCGTTGAGATGGTAATGCCAGGTGATAACACAAAAATGACAGTCAAGCTTATTGTGCCAGTTGCTCTTGAAGAAGGAGTCAGATACGCGATCAGAGAAGGTGGAAAGACAGTTGGAGCAGGAGTTATTACAAAGATTATTAAGTAAAAAACTTAATAAGAACCCGGGAAACCGGGTTTTTTGTTCTTTAAAAGTTTGTTAGGAGACATATGCCGAAAGGAAGAATCAGAGTCAGATTAAAAAGTTATGACGCACGCGTCTTAGATGCTTGTTGTCAGCAAATTCTTGATTCCGTAATCAGAACAGGCGCCAAAGTTATTGGTCCAGTTCCGCTTCCAACAGACAGATCCCTATACGCTGTAAACAAATCACCTTTTATTGACAAAGACGCAAGAGATCATTTCGAAATTAGAGTTCATAAAAGGCTGATTGATATTATGTCGCCAACAGACAAAACTATTGACAGTTTGACAAATCTATCACTCCCAGCAGGAGTTGATGTTGAGTTGAAAATGTAGTTTTAATTTAATAATAGATGCCCAAAACAATTAAATACATGGTAGATCGATTAAAAATGCTTAAGCTAAGCCACCCCGATTAGAGGGGATCAGATCACAAAGGATTGTGAAATATGATGATAGCCTTAAGGGGTTATCATTTTTTTTTGACGAAAAAACAAAACAAATAAAATTATTATGATAAGTACACTAATTGGACAAAAATTAAATCAAGCACAGGACTTTTACCAAAATGGCAAAAGAGTCCCTGTCACAGAAATTGTAGTGTCTGAAAATGTTGTTTTACAAGTTAAAACAACCGACAAGGATTCATATTCTGCTATTCAGCTTGGGTATGGCAACAAGAAAAAGCCGATCAAGGCTCTGTTAGGGCACTCAAAAAAAGCTGGAGTAAAGCATGCGCCATTAAAAGCTCGGGAAGTATCAGTTAAAGATGTAGCAGAAGACGAGATGCCTAAAACCGGTGATTTGATCAAAGTTGACGCTGTATTCAAGCCAGGAGATATAGTCCAGGTTAGCGGAATTTCAAAAGGAAAGGGTTTTGCAGGAGGAGTTAAGAGACATGGTTTTAAAGGGGGCCCCAAGACTCATGGTCAGTCAGACAGGCACCGAGCTCCTGGATCAATCGGTCAGGGAACAACTCCTGGAAGAGTATATAAGGGAAAAAGAATGGCTGGTCGTATGGGTTCTGACACCGTGACGCTTAAAAACTTAACAGTAGTTGATGTGGATGCTGATAATAACAGGCTCTATATCAGTGGTCTTGTGCCAGGACACAGAAATTCGTTGGTATATGTCACAAAGACTGGTGAGAGAAAAAACTTTGTTCAACTCCTTTCATCATTTGAAAAAGAAGAAGCAGAGTCAAACGCAGCTGAGGCAAAAGCTGCAGAAGAGGCAGCCAAGGTAGTCGAGGAAGCGCCTGTTGTTGAGACGCCAGCTGAAGAAGCAAAAGTTGATGAAGCGGTAGCCGAAGAAGCACCAACAAATGAAGAAAAAACTGAAGCAGCAGCAGGCTCAGCTGATGAGAAAGTTGTTGAGGAAGAAAAGCCAGCTGAGGTAATAGAAGATGCACCTATTGAAAAGGAGGAAAAGAAAGATGCCTAAGGAAAGTTCAAAGTTGAAAGTTCAAAGCGCAAAGCCAAAAAAGCTGCCAGTAAAGAGCAAAACTGTAGCAGCTAAAAAAACGCCAGTTGTTAAAAAAGAGGCAACAGTTAAAGCTGTCACGCCAGTTGTAAAAGCAAAGGTTGTTGAGAAAAAGGAAAACTCTCTCTCAATAAGTGTTTATGATCTTCAAGGAAAAGTGTCTGGTAAGGTATCTCTGAGCTCTGAGATCTTTGGACAACCGATAAATAAAAAACTTCTCGCACAAGCTGTAAGAGTTTATCAGGCAAATAAAAGACAAGGAAATGCGTCAACAAAAACCAGGGGAGAAGTAGACGGATCAACACGCAAGATTTATAGACAAAAAGGAACAGGAAATGCGCGTCACGGATCACTCAGAGCACCTATCTTTGTAAAGGGTGGAATAGTACATGGGCCAAAGCCACGGGATTTTAATCTTGAACTCCCAAAAAAGATGAGAAGAAAAGCGCTTTTATCAGCACTTTCCGGAAAATTTGCAGATTCAGAGATAAGAGTTGTGTCAGGATTTGAAAAAATTGATGCAAAGACAAAGGGATTTGCAGTAGTTCTTAAGAGCCTTACTCTTGATTCCAAAAAAGGCAAATTGTTACTTATTACACCAGACAGTTTTGAAAGCGTAAAAAGAGCTTCCGGAAATATAACTGGCGTAAATAGTACCTCAGCAAATAGGCTTAATGCTCTTGAGGTTTTAAGACACAAGAATTTATTGATTGCAAAAGAATCAATTGCTGAGATGGAGAAATTTTTATTAAAAAATGAATAATATTAATCAAAACGTAATCATAAAACCAATTGTTACTGAGAAATCAATGCAGGGAAACTTAGGAAAATACACTTTTTTGGTTGCGCATTCTGCAACAAAAGCTGAGATCAGAAGTGCTTTTAAAAAGTTTTTTTCAGTAAATATCGTTTCGATCTCAACAAGCAAGGTAAAGGGAAAAAGAAAAAGAATCGGTGCAAGAAGAGTTGAGGTAAATGATTCATTAACTAAGAAAGCAACAATCCTTTTGAAAAAAGGTGAAAAGTTATCAATTTTTGAATCAGGAGAAGACAAGAAAGAGAACAAAAAGAAAAAGAAATAATACATTCGGCAAGCTCAGTATAAAATTATGAAAAGCTTAAAAACTATTAAAAAGAAAAATTCAGGCAGAGATGCAAGCGGACAGGTAGCTGTTAGGCATCAGGGCGGACAGCATAAGAGATTTTTAAGAGCAATTGATTTTAAAAGAGACAAGATTGGAATAAAGGGAAAAGTTATAGCAATTGAATACGATCCCAACAGAAGTTGTGATATCGCACTTGTTCAATATACAGACGGCGAGAAGCGATACATATTGAGTCCCTCAGGACTGAAGATAAATGATATAATAAGATCCGGTAAAAATTCAGATGTGTCTTTGGGTAATTCGCTGACACTTGCTGAGATGCCAGTTGGGACGATAGTTCACAATATAGAGATCACACCCGGAAAGGGTGGTCAGATCGCAAGAGGGGCCGGAACAGGCGCAATCGTAACAGCCAAAGAAGGAGAATTTGCACATCTTAAGTTGCCATCAGGCGAGATGCGTAAATTCAGAATGGATGCACAAGCTACGATAGGACAACTTGGTAATGCTGATTGGAAAAATGAAGTAATTGGAAAAGCAGGAAGAGCCAGGAACATGGGAAGACGTCCAACCGTCCGAGGAGTGGCTCAAAATCCAAGATCTCACCCACATGGTGGAGGAGAAGGACGATCTGGAATTGGTATGCCAGGACCAAAAACATATGCAGGTAGGTCAGCAGTTGGAAATACAAGAAAGAAGAAGAAGTACTCAGATAAATATATTCTAAAGAGAAGAAAAACAAAGAGGGGACAGAAATAATATGGGAAGAAGTATTAAAAAAGGACCATACATAGACGAAAAATTGATGAAGAAGGTTATGCTGCAAAAAGCAGGCAGTAACCGGGATGGAATTAAGACTTGGGCAAGAGCTTGCCAAATTCCACCAGAGTTCGTAGGACACACATTTATGGTCCATAATGGTAAGAACTTCATAAAAGTCCTAGTTAGTGAAAATATGGTCGGTTACAGGCTTGGTGAATTCGCGCCAACAAGAACATTTAGAGGTCATGGAAAAGTTGTTTCAAGAGAGGTAAGTAAGACTTAATACTATGCAAGTAAGAGCAGTAGCAAAATCAGTTAGAATGAGTCCAAGAAAAATTCGCTTAGTTGCGGACGCGATAAGGCAGCTTTCAATAGCTGATGCTTTTCAGATTCTTGAAGCAACCCAGAATAGAGCAGCTGGTCCGATTTCAAAGACTCTTGAGTCAGCAGTTGCGAATGCAGTCACAAATAACAACTTGGACAAACAAAATTTGATAATTGAGAGTATCATGGTCAATGAAGGGCAGGCTTTAAAAAGATTCCATCCCTCATCCCGCGGACGAGTGCATCCTTACAAAAAAAGAAGCAGTCACATCACAATTGTTTTGAAGGAAAAAGCTGTTAAAAAAGTAGCAGTTGCAAAAGTAGACAATAAACAAGCAAAAAAAGATGATAAAAAAGAAACAGTATTTGTTAAGAAGACAAAAGATAAATCCATTCGGCAAGCTCAGGACAAGGGAGGTAATAAATAATGGGACAGAAAATTAATCCACACGTCGTCAGACTTGGAAATGTATTTAGCTGGTCAAGCCGCTGGTTTGATGAGAAAAAGTACAAAGAAACGCTTTTTCAGGACTATACTCTTCGAAAAATGCTTATGGACAAGCTAAGAGGAGCTGGAGTTGCAAAAGTTGAGATTGAGCGATCAATCAACAGTTTGAAAATTATTATCTTTGTTTCGCGTCCCGGAATAGTTATCGGACGAGGGGGATCTGGACTTGAAGACTTGAAAAAAAGCATTACAAAGTTCTTTATCAAGCAAAAAGGATCAAATATGCCAAAGCTTGATATAAGAGTAGAGCCTGTAAAAGAGCCAAATCTTGATTCGTATTTGGTAGCAACAAATATCTCAGATCAGCTGATAAGACGATTACCATACAAGAGAGTCCTAAATAGCACAGCAGAGCGCGTTATGGGATCTGGTGCAAAGGGAGTAAAGATCTTGTTGGCTGGAAGAATTGCAGGCTCAGAAATTGCAAGACGTGAGAAAATAAGGCTTGGAACTGTTCCATTATCAACCATAAGAGAGAATATCGCATACTCAAGCTACGCATGCTTGACCAAAAAAGGATATATCGGAATAAAGGTTTGGATCAACAAACCAGAGGAGAAATAAAATTATGTTAATGCCAAGAAGACAAAAGTATAGAAAGCAAATGAGAGGAAGCATGAAAGGAAATGCGCTGCGGGGCATTAAGCTTTCATTTGGAGACTTTGGACTCCAAACCCTTGAGACTGCCTGGATATCTGCAAGACAAATTGAAGCTGGAAGACGGGCTATCACTCACTATACGCAAAGAGGTGGAAGGGTCTGGATCAGGATATTTCCTGATAAGCCGATCAGCAAGAAGCCAGCTGAAGTTAGAATGGGTGGAGGAAAAGGTGATACGCATGAGTATGTTGCACCAGTCAGGCCTGGCAGAATGCTCTTTGAGATATCAGGTGTAACACATGAAATAGCAAAAGAAGCTTTGAGACTTGCGTCACATAAATTACCAGTTAAAACAAGATTTGTATTTAAAGGAGAAAGATAAATTATGAAATTAAATATTAAAAAAGAATTACACACTAAATCATTAGCTGAGCTGAGAGCTCAACTGAAAGTGGCAAAAGAGGAAAAACGCGTACTGAATCTTGATCACGAGATGGGAAAATTAAAAAACACCAGTGCGGTTAATCAGAAAAGAGTTGAAATTGCCGTGATCAGCACAATTATAAAAGAGAAAACAACTGAAGCCGAAGCGCTTGCAGCAAAAGCATTAGTCAGTGAAATTAAAGAAAAAGGAGGTAAAAAATGAGTAAAGTATTAGTAGGAAAAGTAGTATCTATAAAAATGACAGACACTGTGCTTGTGGAGGTAACCCGAAGAACCCCTCACAAGCTATACGGAAAGCTAATAAAGAGAAGCAAGAAATTTAAAGTTGCTTTGAATGGACTCGCACCAGTTATCGGTAATACTGTAAAGATTGAAGAAACCAAACCAGTTTCAAAAGAAAAGTATTTTAAATTGATTGAGATTGAGGAGAAAAAAATATGATACAGCTTAGAAGCATAATAAATAGCGCAGATAACTCGGGAGCCAAGCAACTTGCCGTGATACACGTTTATGGTGGATCAAAGCATAAATTTGCCAGAATTGGGGATGTTATCCACTGCGTTGTAAAAGAAGCTGCACCAAACGGGCAGGTAAAAGATAGTGAGATGGTAAAATGCGTTGTTGTCAGAACCAGAAAAGAATTCAGACGAGCTGACGGGTCATATATCCGCTTCTCAGATAACGCAGCTGTAGTAATTGACAATGCCAAGGATAAAAACGTTCGAGGAACTAGGATCTTTGGCCCAATTGCAAGAGAAGTAAAAGATCGCGGATTTGCAAAAATTGCCAGTATGGCAACAGAAGTTTTATAGAAATAAATATATGAAATTAATAAAAGGAGACATAGTTAAAGTAGTAGCAGGAAAAGATAGCGGTAAAACCGGCAAGATTGAGCGAACAGACTCTAAAAAGGGAAGAGTTCTTGTTGAAGGTGTCAATCAATACAAGAGACACATTAAAGCTAAGATGGCTGGTCAGAAATCAGAAATTATCACGATTACAAAGAGCTTGCCAGTATCAAATGTTGCATTGCTTTGTCCGAAATGCAAAAAGCAGACAAGAATAGGCTACAAGGTCTTAAAAGAAGGAAAAAGCAGAATTTGCAAGAAATGTAATAAAGAAATATGACAGACTTACGAAAAAGATACACAGAAGACATGGTTACAAAACTTCAGAAAAAACTGAATGTTAAAAATCCAATGAGTGTTCCAAAGCTCTCAAAGATAGTTATCAACATGGGTGTTAAAGACGCTGTTGCTGACAAAAAGAACATTGATAAGATGAGCACTGTTCTGACACAAATTACAGGACAAAAAGTCAAAGTGACACGTGCTAAAAAAGCTATTGCTAGTTTTAAGCTTAGAATTGGTGACCCGATTGGTCTAGTTGCAACTCTTAGAGGGGCAAGAATGTATGATTTTTATGACAAAGTAGTCAAAATTGTCCTTCCAAGAATAAAAGACTTCAGAGGAGTCAAAAGAACAAGTTTTGATAAATCAGGAAATTATACTTTGGGACTTCGTGAATATTCTGTATTTCCAGAAATTGATCCGGGAAGTGTCGAGAAGCTTCAGGGAATGGAAGTGGTTATTGTAACAACAGCAAAAAACACAAATGATTCGTTGGCGCTTCTTGAAGAATTAGGTATGCCTTTTACGAAGGAGGCAGCAAAAGAGTAATAATAGGAGAAAGTGTGCTATAATCGTGCGTAGCAAAATATAATAATATGGCTAAGAAATCAAACGTAGTTCAATCAGCAAAAAAACCAAAATTCTCGAGTAGAATTGTTAATCGCTGTGGAATTTGCGGAAGATATCGTGGCTATTACAGAAGATTTGGATTGTGCAGAATTTGTTTTAGAGAAAGAGCGATGAAAGGAGAATTGCCAGGCGTGCTAAAAGCCAGCTGGTAAATAAATATATGTATCATGACTTTGTTATTCAACTAAAAAATGCGGCAATGGCTCGTAAAAAAGATATCGTAACGCCATACGCGAACCTAAATAAAGCAATTGCAAAAGCGCTTATTAAAGAAGGGTTTTTGGAGACTGTTAAAGAAGAGACAGAGGATGGCAAAAAATCTCTTACTGTTCGTCTTCGCTACCAAAGACGAAAGCCGGCTATTACTGATTTATTGCTTATCTCGAAACCATCTCTTCGAAAATATGTAACAACTGGCGAGATCGCAAGAATTCAGGGAAAAGCAACAGTTGCAATTCTTTCAACAAACACAGGCGTAATATCAGGAAGGGAGGCAATAAAGAAGGGCGTTGGAGGCGAGCTATTATTCAAGATCTGGTAACAGGTTTTGTTTAAACTTAGTAACCAGCCTTAATATCAAAGATTAAAAATCAAATATTAAAAATATTTTTGATCTTTTATATTTAATTTTTTATTTTTTAACATATGTCAAAAGTCGGAAAATTACCAATCACTATTGCCAATGGAGTTAACCTCACTGATTCTGAAAAATCTGTACAGGTAACAGGACCTAAAGGATCAGCAACTGTAAATAAGCCTGAAGGACTTGATCTTGCAGTAAATGAGGGAATAGCAGTAGTGAGCGCTAAGGATCCAAATGACAAAAAAATAAGAGCAATGTTCGGGATGTTCAGAGCCAATTTAGCAAACGCTGTAAAAGGAGTAGACACAGGATTTGAAAAAAAACTTGAGATGACAGGAGTTGGATATCGAGCAGTTATTCAGGGAGCTGATCTGGTTCTCTCAGTTGGTTACTCACATCCTGTAAAATTCAGCCCAAAAGAGGGAATAAAATTGGCAGTTGCAGATAATGTGATTTCAGTATTGGGAATAGATAAAGCAATGGTTGGGGAAATGGCTGCTGAAATAAGAGCAGTCCGCCCACCAGAACCATACAAAGGAAAAGGAATAAGGTATCAGGGAGAATATATTAGAAGAAAAGCCGGTAAGGCAGCAAAAGCAGCAGGAGCAACCAAATAATAATATGAATATTAAAACTACAAGACTCAAAAGACAAACAAGAATCAGAAAAAAAGTAAGTGCAAGTTCAGACCGTGTGAGACTTTCTGTATTCCGTTCAAACAAGTATATCTATGCACAGATAATTGATAAAAATGGTGACACTTTGATGGGAATTTCTGAAAAAGCATTAGCAGCAAAAGGAAAGGTCACACCAACAGAACGGGCAAAAGAGCTTGGAGTAGCAATTGCAAAGTTGGCGCTTTCCAAAAAAGTCAAAGAAGTAGCTTTTGATAAAGGAAGATTCTCATATCATGGAAGAGTTGAAGCTGTTGCAACTGGTGCAAGAGAAGGAGGGTTGAAATTCTAATGAGACAACGACCACAAAATCGATTAAATTCAACACCTAGTGAATTTGAGGAACTGATTGTTCAGATCAATAGAGTTTCTAAGAAAACAAAGGGTGGAAATAAAGTTGGTTTCTCAGCGCTGACTGTAGTAGGGGACAAAAAGGGAAAAGTAGGCGTAGGGCTTGGTAAAGCTCCAGACGTTGCGGCTGCAATTCGTAAGGGAATCTCACAAGCAAAAAAACACTTGGTTGATGTGCCACTTGTTAATGGTTCAATTCCTTTTAGAATTGACATAAAGCTAGGTGCTGCAAGAATCATGCTTAAGCCTGCTCCTCATGGATCAGGGGTTATTGCAGGTGGATCTGTGAGAAGTGTCGTGACCTTAGCTGGAATTGAGAATATCTCATCCAAAGTCTTGGGCACAAGAAACAAAATCAGCAATATCTATGCAACGCTTGAAGCTTTGAGACGAGTTAGTGAAAGAGGCCAGAAGCAAAAAGACAGATTGGAAGCAAAAGGAAAGAATTAAAATATATGAACTTAAATAATCTTGAAAAAATAACAACTAAAAAGAAACGACGCGTAGGGCTAGGTCACGGTTCAGGACGTGGAAAAACCAGTGGACGGGGAACTAAAGGTCAAAAAGCCAGAGGAGATGTGCCGCTAGATTTTGAGGGAGGAGCGCTTCCTCTTATAAAGCGTCTTCCATTTCTCCGGGGAAAAGGAAAAAACAAAACATTTAGAAAAGATCCATATGTTATAAATGTTGGTCTTTTGAATACGCTTCCAAAAAATTCAACTGTTGATATTGAAAGTCTTGCAAAACTAAGACTTGTAAATCTTGAGGACGCAACTAAAAACGGCGTTAAGATATTGGGAGATGGGGAACTATCTGTAGCGCTGACTGTTAAGCTTCCTGCATCAAAAAGCGCTATTGAGAAAATTACAAAAGCAGGAGGAAGCGTAGTTTAGTAATTAGTATTTTGTATTTAGTAATTTCTTGTTTTACTCTATACTAGATATTAGCTACGAAACATCTTTCCAAGAACATGAATAGCTTTCTCGACACTCTCAAAAATGCATTTAGGTCCCAAGACATCAGAAAGAGGATCCTCTTTACCCTCGGCATATTTCTTGTATTTAGATTCCTAGCACATATTCCGGTATCAGGAGTTGATGTAGTAGCTCTTAAAAATCTTTTTGCGGGCAATCAATTTTTGGGATTATTAAATATTTTCTCTGGCGGAACCCTGGCCAATTTCTCAATTATGGCCCTTGGGCTTAATCCATACATTAACGCATCAATTATTCTCCAGCTTTTGACTATGGTTTTTCCAAAGCTTGAAGAGCTCTCAAAAGAAGGAGAGTCAGGGAGAAGGAAGATCAATCAATATACGAGATTTTTGACAATTCCACTTGCAGCTCTTCAGGCTATTGGAATGTATGCCTTGTTAAGAAGTCAGGGAATTGTGACAACTCTTCAGCCTATTACTTTCGTTGCGTTTATTGCAACGCTGGTCGCGGGGACAATGTTTTTGGTTTGGCTTGGGGAACTTATTACAGAACGAGGAGTGGGAAATGGAATATCTCTTATGATTTTTGCTGGTATCGTAGGAGGCTTCCCTGTGTTATTTGGACAGACTATTTCAACAGCAACTGCTGAAAATTCACTAAGTCTTATTACTCTTGTTGGGCTTGGGTTGGTTGTTGTAGCAGCTGTTATCCTGATGACTGAGGCAACCAGGCAAATTACAGTTTTCTATGCAAAAAGAGTCCGCGGAAATAAGATGAGTGGGGGAGAGTCTACTCACCTTCCATTAAGACTAAATCAAGCAGGGGTTATACCTATTATTTTTGCGGTATCAATTGTTTTATTGCCCTCTCTTCTTGCTAATTTTTTCCAGGCTTCCAAGAACCCGCTTTTAGCTGGATTTGCACAAAACGTAAATATTTGGTTTGCACCAAGTAGTATTCCATATAATGTGTTATATTTTCTTTTGGTTGTTGGTTTCACTTTTTTCTATACTGCTATTGTATTTAATCCTAAAAAAATCTCAGAAGAGATCCAGAAGCATGGAGGATTTATACCAGGTATAAGACCAGGTGGGCCAACGACTAAATACCTTAATTATATTTTAACAAGAATAACTCTAGCGGGCGCATCCTTTCTAGGTATCATAGCAATTCTTCCTGAAATCGCTAGATCAATAACCGGGGTGCAAACTCTTTTAATTGGAGGTACAAGTATTTTGATTATTGTCAGCGTGGTTTTGGAAACATTTAAGGCAATTGAAGCAAAACTCGTAATGCGTAATTACGAAAGCTTTCTGAAATAATTATGAAGATAATTCTTATTGGAATCCAAGGATCAGGCAAATCTACACAAGGCACACTTCTGTCTAAAAAACTCGGCGTACCATATCTTTCAACAGGACATATTTTCCGTTCCATGGCCAAGGAACATACTCCACTTGGCAGGCAGATAAAAGTTGTTATGAATGCAGGCCTTCTTATATCTGATGCCAAGACCCTGAAAATTGTAAGCGAGTACTTGGGAAGAATCGAATACAAAGACGGCTATATTCTTGATGGTTTTCCAAGGACATTGGGGCAAGTAAAAGCATTCAAAAATGGAATTGATAAGGTTGTTTATTTAAAAATAACAGATAAAGAAGCTCTTTGGAGAATATCAGGACGGGACGGAGAGGCTAGAGAGGACGAAACCCTGATGGCTGTTCGGAAAAGAATTGACTCATTTCATAAATTTACAGAGCCTGTTCTTGAGCATTATAAGAAGAAAGGTAACCTCATAGAAATTGATGGTGAACAAAAGGTTGAAAAAATCCACAAAGAGATAATGCAAAAGCTTAAAAAATAATGGCTGAGAATAAAGGATTTGTGATAGCAATTGATGGACCCGTCGCCTCAGGTAAAGGAGCTTTAGCTGCACAGCTTGCTAAAAAGCTTAAAGGATTCTATCTATATACCGGTGCAATGTATAGAAGCGTTGCTTTCTTATGCATCGAAAAAGGAATTGATCTGGAAAATGAGAGCGATGTCGAATCAGTTTTATCAGATCTTAATATAGAACTTGAAAACGACAGAGTAATACTTAACGGGCAAGATGTAACTGAAAGACTGAATGAGCCAGATACCGCAAGCGGTTCATCAGTTGTTGGGGTTTATCCAAATGTAAGGCAAGTAGCAGTTCTCAAGCAGCAGGAAATAGGGGAAAAAGCAATAAAAAATGGCAAGATAGTGGTTGCAGAGGGGCGTGACATAGGAACGGTGGTTTTTCCAAATGCGGCGGCTAAAATTTATCTAACAGCAAGACCGGAAATACGTGCAAAGAGACGGATGGAACAATTTATTACCCAGAAAAAAGATTTGACCAAGGAGCTGCAAAACTTAAAAACCAGGGATAAAAGAGATACCGAGCGGGAAGTAGGTCCTTTACCATCTGATCCTGAAAATCTAGGATATTTTATTTTGGATAATTCAGATTTAACAGAAGACCAGACTATGGAAAAAGTACTTGGGGAACTTAAAAAGCGGAATTTAATAATATGATAGATATTAAAACAAAAAAAGAATTAGAAATAATGAAAACCGGAGGGCATATGCTTGCCGAAGTTCTAAATGATGTAATGAATGCAATAAAGCCTGGGGTTACGGAATTGGAACTAGATCAGTTGGCTGAGAAGCTGATAAGGCAAAAAGGCGGTGAGCCGGGGTTTAAAAAAGTAAGAGGATATCATCACAGTATCTGCATGTCCACAAATGATGTTGTGGTTCATGGAATTCCAGGGGGTTATGTAATCAAAGAAGGGGACGTGGTAGGGGTTGATTGCGGGGTATATTACAAAGGTTTTCATACGGATATGGCTGAAACAATTCTCGTTTCAAGTCAAAAGTCAAAAGTCAAAAGTCAAAAGAATGTGGAGAAATTTTTAGAGGTTGGGAAGCAGGCGCATGAGGTGGGTGTAAAAGTAGCAGTAATAGGTAATAGAGTAGGTCATATTTCAAAAGCTATTCAGGATATTGTTGAGAGAGAATCAGGATACTCAGTCGTTCGCAGCCTGATCGGTCATGGAGTGGGACGCGCGCTTCATGAGGATCCAGAAGTGCCAGGCTATTTGGTAGGTAGAATTGAAAAAACACCACTACTTCAGGAAGGTATGACTATTGCAATAGAAGTTATATATAATATGGGTTCAAAAGACGTTGTGTTGGATCATGATGGCTGGACCATAAGGACAAAAGACGGTAGTTTGGCCGGATTAATTGAGCGTTCAATTGCGATTACAAAAGACGGCCCGATAGTACTCACAAGCTGATTGCGCTTTTGAGCCTGTTTTGATATAATGGCTGAATGCCTCATCAGGGGTCGTTTGAAACAGATGGAGAAGTCATTGAAGCACTACCGAATACTTTATTTAGGGTGAAGCTTCAGGATGGGTCACTAGTGCTTTGTCATCTCTCTGGGAAAATGCGTATGCATTTCATAAAAATTCTACCAGGAGACCGGGTGAAGATTGAAATGACTCCATATGATCAGGGTAGGGGACGAATAATGTTCAGGTATAAATAATATGAAAGTACAAGCAAGTGTTAAAAAAAGATGTATGAAATGTAAGGTTATCCGCCGCTCTGGTGTCGTGCGAGTGACCTGTGAGAATCCAAGACACAAACAAAGACAAGGTTAATTATGAGAGTTGCAAGTGTTACCATACCCGACAGCAAAAGAATGGACATCGCTTTGACCTATATATATGGAATAGGGAGAAGTAATGTATTGCCGATTTTAGAAAGTTCAAAAGTAGATGGTTCCAAAAAAGCAAAAGATTTAACTGAAGAAGAAGTAAAGAGAATCACAAAAGTTCTTGAGACATATAAAATTGAGGGAGACTTAAGAGCAGATGTGGCAGCTGATATCAGGCGTTTAAAAGAGTCAGGTAGTTATAGGGGGATCAGGCACACGCGTGGATTACCATCACGCGGACAAAGGACACGTTCAAATGCCAGAACCAAAAGAGGAAAGAGAGTCACAATAGGTGCGATCAAAAAAGAGGTAGCAGCGAAGATGGACGCAGCAGCAAAGGCAAAGGGAAAGTAAAAATATGGCAAAAGTAGCAGTAAAATCAACTAAAGCAAAGAAAAAAGCAGTAAATAATGTTACTGAACATGGACGTGTTTATGTAACATCAACTTTTAACAATACGTTAATTACTGTCACCAATGATAAAGGTGATACCCTTGGCTGGAGTTCGTGTGGACATAAAGGATTTAAGGGAGCTCGTAAATCAACTCCTTATGCAGCTACAGTTGCAGCTGAGGATGTTGTTAAAAGAATTATTGAAAAAGGATTAAAATCAGCTGATATTTTTATAAAAGGTCCTGGAAATGGAAGAGAGTCATCACTTCGTGGTATTAAGACTTCAGGACTTATGATAAGCTCAATTTCAGACATAACACCAATGCCGCACAACGGACCAAGAGCTAAGAAGAAACGTAGGGTTTAGTGATTAGTGGTTAGTGATTAGTACTAACCCCTAAGATCTAAGGCCTAAAACCTAAGATTATGGCAAGATATACAGGACCAAAACATAAATTAGCAAGACGGGAAGGAATTAATATTCTTGAAAAGACTTCTGCATCTTTAATGCGAAGGCTTGGTACTCCTCCTGGTGTTCATGGAAAAAAAGCAGGAAGAAGGAGACCATCTGAATTCGGTAATCAGCTTCGTGAGAAACAGAAAGCAAAAGTAATGTACGGATTGTTTGAAAGGCAATTTAAGCAAATGGTACAGTCTGTTTCAGCCCAAAAGGGAGATACAGAGGAGCTCTTGCTTTCACTTCTTGAGAGAAGACTTGATAATATCGTCTATAGACTAGGATTTTCAAAATCAAGAATGATGGCACGACAAATTGTGGTTCACGGACACGTCATGGTCAATGGTAAGAGATTATCAATCCCTTCGTACACTGTAAAAGAAGGGGAAGTCATCACGATAAGTGATGCGATGATGAAAAACCCTGATATTTCAAAGTTAATGGAAGAAAAAACAGAAACAATCGATTTTCTTGAGAAAAAAGGACCAGCAGGAAAATTAAAGAGAATGCCAAGGCCTGATGACATTATGCCGCCATTTAGCACAAGACAAATCATTGAATATTACTCTAGATAATGTTATAATAGTTTATTATGGACGAATACATTTTTAAAGTTAAAGAAATTGAATCAACTGACCAGTACGGAGAATTCGCTATTGAACCACTCGAGCCTGGATATGGGCATACGATGGGGAACAGTCTAAGACGCGTTCTTTACACAACAATTCCTGGTGCAGCAGTTACTCAAGTCCGCATCACCAACGTAAAGCACAAATTTTCAACCCTCCCAGGCCTCAAAGAAAACATTATTGATCTTCTTTTAAATATCAAAGAATTAAATTTCCGATTAGTTGGTAGTAAGACAAGTGAAACAGTAAAGCTTTCAGTTAAAGGGGCTAAGAAAATTACAGCAAAAGATTTGGAATTAACAGAAGGAGTAGAGGTAGTTAACAAAGATCAGTACATCGGATCTCTTTCAGGTGAAAAGTCCAAACTTGAAATGGAACTCGTGATAGAAAAAGGATATGGTTACTCACTCTCTGAGGAGAGACAATCAGCAGCGCTTGGTACTATGACAATTGATGCTGTATACACACCAATCCGAAGAGTCACATACACTGTTGCTGCAACTCGTGTTGGAAGACGAACAGATTTGGACAAGCTGATTCTTAAGATTTGGACCAATGGTTCAGTATCACCAGCTGATGCCCTGAGTAACGCATCAAAAATACTAGCATCTCACTTCACTCAGATCTATGAACCAAAAGCAGCACCAGTTGTAGCAGAGGGAGTTGTATCAACATCTTCTATCTCACAAAGCACACTAAAAACAACAATTGACGAGTTGGATCTTCCAACAAGAATATATAATAGTCTTAGAAACGGTGGAGTAGAGACAATCGAACAGCTTCTCGCAGTACCACGAAAAGATTTGGTTAGCATGCGTAACATGGGTGGAAAATCCATTTCAGTAATCGAGGAAAAGTTACAGGAAAAGGGAATTTCACTAAACGCATAAGATCTTATATCTCAGATGTCAAATCTGCATCCATAAATCTCAAATTTGATAAGATTTAAGATTTAAATTGTAGTTTTGAGGTTTGAGATTTTTATTATGACCCATCAGCAAGTTCGGGGTCATACTGAGGTTAACGAAGTATGAGAAAGCAAGTATTTGGAAGACAATTTAAAAGAGACGCAAATGAAAGGAAGGCGATGTTTAAAAACCTTCTTACATCCCTCGTGCTTGAGGAAAGAATCAAAACAACAATTGCAAAAGCAAAAGCTATAAAAGCTGATGCAGACAAATTGATAACTAAAGCAAAAAAGGGTGGGGACGCTGCATATAAAGCATTGCATCCCAATGTCAATCAGGATGCAGTAGTTAAATTGATATCAGATATTGGACCACGTTTTGCAACAAGAACGGGTGGTTACACAAGGGTAATTAAATTGGGTAAAAGAAGAGTTGCGGATAACGCTCCTATGGCTATAATTGAGTGGACTGAGCCAAGTTCAAAGGTGGCAGTTCAGGGTTCAAAGTCCCCAAAGAAAGCAAAAAAGACTGCAAAAGTTACCAAGACAAATGTTAAAAAAGATGCAACGGCAAACACAAATCTAGAATTGGCAAAGCCTGCAATAACTAAAAAAGAAGAGAAAGTTCAAAAGCCGGGAATGTTTAAGAGATTAGTTACAAGACAAAAGAAAGGACAATAGATTATGGATCAAGCAAGCATCACAACAGCAACAAAAATATCAGACATTAAAAGAGTCTGGCATATCATAGACGTTAAGGATCAAGTGCTTGGTCGTGTTTCAACAGAAATTGCACATAATTTGATGGGTAAAGCAAAGCCACATTTTGTACGTAATTTGGATTGTGGTGACTATGTAGTAGTGATAAACGCAAAAGAAGTAAAAGTAACTGGTAAAAAAGAAGAGCAAAAGAATTATTACAGACACTCAGGATACCCAGGGGGATTCAGACAGGAAACACTGAAAGAATTAAGAGGTAGAAAGCCTGAGCAGATTATAACCCACGCAGTTAAAGGCATGCTTCCGCAGAACAAGCTAAGAGATAGAATGCTCAGAAGATTATATGTATTTTCAGGAAGTGAACACGCATATGCTGATAAGTTTAAAAAGAGTGTATCAGCATAATTTTCAATTTGAAATTTTCAATTTTCAGTGAAGTTTTCAAATTTAAATTTTAATAATTTGGATTTCATTTCAAATTTTAAATTGAGAATTAAAAATTAATAAAAAGATATGGCAGAAGAAGCACAGAAAATAAAGAAGAATAAGAACGATAAAAAAGAATATGTTGCAGCTGTTGGAAGACGTAAGGAAGCTGTTGCTCGGGTTCGAATCTATGAACACGTAAAAGCTGATTTGAAATGGGATCAGGAGCCTGTTAAAAAAGGTGAAATTTTGGTCAATAGCAAACCAATTGCAGATTATTTTCCAAGCGAGATTGAGAGAAAGCTCTATACAGAACCACTTCGCCTTACCAACACGCATCAGAATAATTTCGCAATCACAATTCGTGTTACCGGTGGGGGACGATCTGGACAACTCGACGCTGTAATTGCGGCAATTGCCAATGCGTTAAATAAGATAGATCGCGAAAAACACCGCCCGATCTTAAAGAAAAAAGGAATGTTAACAAGAGACAGTCGTATCAGACAGCGAAGAAAAGTAGGAACAGGTGGAAAATCCCGAAGAAAGAAACAATCACCAAAGAGATAGTGTTATCTTCTACCTCCAGCACCCGCTAAAGATTGAGTCCCAGCAACAACTAAGCCCGCCATAATTGCAGCCAATAACGCTGCTATTCCTAGAGGAGAACCAACCGTGTATGCGCCAACTGTGAGGGCTTTTCTAAGGAGTGTTTTCTCGGCTTCTTTTTGATCAGGTGGTATATTTTCAGTTTGCTTTGTAACAATTTGATCTATCAGACTTGTGAAGTCGCCTTCGCGAATAGCTTGAATGAAAGCCTGTGCCTCGTTGGAGTTAAGCTCTCCATTTTGAGCCATTTCAAAGTATTGGTCAAGCTGCGTTTGTCCTTTGTCGTTTGTTTCAGTAAGTAAATCGTATGCATTCCCAATAAGTGCTTGTTCTGCTTGTATTTCCTCCAGTTTAATTCTTGAAATTTTATCGTCCGGGTTTGCTGTTACGATTCCTTTTAATCTTATGATCTCAGCTGTTAATTCCTCAGACCTTTTACTAAATGCTTCTTTACTGCCACCCATCAGATTTATAACCTCACGGAAATCACTGGGGGTTAAAACGAGCTTTCCTTCAAGGCCTTTTAGTAGTTTTTGGGTTTCAGGTGAGAGTTTTGTTACATCAGGCGAAATTTTGGTGATAAGATTTCTAACGTCTTCTGTTGTTAACATTCGGTCTTTTGCAACACCCTCAATTTGCTCATCTGTCGGAAGCTCTGGATCTGCAATTGCAGGATCAAGAGAATCAATATATGCTCGTACGACAGCTTGTTCGTCACCAGTAAATCCTGCTTCAATAGCCGTACGTTCAGCAACGATATTGCCTTGCACAATAGACTTTCTGGATACTGGTCCCTTGGTACGCTTTGATGTTTTTTCAGCTCCGGTTACAATATCCACTTCATATTCGCAGGTAAGATCATCTTCTCCATCTACAGCAGTTATTTTTATTAATTTAGCTCTTTCTCCACTTGCAAGAGTTACAAAAACAGGCTCTCCATCTTTAGCACTTGGTTCTTCGGGAAATTCTTTTGGGTCACTTAATAGGGCATCTGCAGATATTTCCCCAAGTTCGTTAGAGTAATTAATTTTTCTTGAAACCGGGTCTGCATTAATTTCGGCGGCAGGACGACGTTTTCCATTTTCACCAACTAATCTTCCCCTGAATAAGTTGCTGACAATCTGTCCAAGTTCCGTGTTGCGCCGTGTTTTCAAGCCCTCAGGAGAGGTGATTGGCTCTGGTGTTGCCAACGGTTCATCAGGTGGGGGAACGTCGGTAATGTCTGGGGGGGAAGGTGTTAAAGTCGCAGCATCGGGCGGGGGAGCGTCTGGCTCTGGTTGAGCATGTGTAGCTTCTCCCTCTGTTGGCATAGTACTACTATGATAGTTGAAACTTTCAGCTCAATCAAGTAAGATTTTAGTATATGGCTGATGGACCTGCGGTAGATCATGAAGTAAGTGCCCACTCTCAAGGGTCATCTACAGGTGCGGCTGAAAAGGTAGGGAAATTTGTAGGTCGTATTAGGGGGGGTCACAAGGCGCAGCAACAGAGTGAATATAAAACGGATGTATTTAAGAGAAATTTCTTTTTAACCGATGAAGGGTCTACGCAGGAAGGAGTTTCAAACCCCAATAGAGATTTGTGGAGGAACAAAGAAAAAAAAGCAGCACCTCATGAATGGGTACAATTCTCAGATGAGTCCAGAGGAGAACTATCAAGATTTCTAAATGATCACTTAAAAAACATTCAGGATCTTCGTAAAAAATCAGGATTCATACCCGATGAAGATTTGGAGCTTTTGAAGTTGTTTGTAGGCGATGGTGCTAAGCCTGAGCTTGATGAAACAGCGCTTACGGACTCTATAACAGATAAGCTTAATGATCCTAGGGGATGGGTATTGGGGATGGAAAGGTATAGGGATGTCCAGATGTTAAAAAGGTTAGCTTTGGGTGCACGGACCTTTACAGAGATCGAGTCAAATCATGTCTATGGAATTGGAAAGGGCACAGATCTGACTATGGAGCAGGTAGATCGAGAAGGATTTGTGCATAAATTTGGCAGGGAAAAGGTGATGCCTAACTGGGAAGATATTCGGGATTTTGTAGCAAAACCTGGAGTTGTTCTAGCAGGGACTGCAGCAACATGGGCATTGGCCAATCCTGCGCTTGCTGCGCTGTGGCCTGCCGGAGCGTTTGCTCATTCAGCTCTTGATAGCGGGCAAAAAATCCGCGATGCCCTCAAGCCATACTCTGACGCTTTTAAAGTCGTGGTTGCTGACAAGAAAATGGCTCAGTATGTCAAGGATATTACAGGAGGAAGAATTGACCCTAGTGACTATAAGGTAAATCCAACCACAGGAACCTTGGAGCTTGATCCCGATAAGCCTTATTATACTTCTATTAACGTAGAGTCTGTTGTGAATGATGTTAAAAAGGGGCAGGAGGCTCTGAACAGGTTTAATAGAGAGTTGGGAATCAAGGATTTTCATGCTTCTCCTGAGGAGTTTATTTTCAGAATCGCAACGGGTAAGTCTGCGTATGTTGAGCCGGCCCCAACTCGTTATGCAAAGCGGATTCAGGATATTATGGATACTGATCCTAAATTTAAAATTAAAGACAGAGATGAAGTTGAGGGAAATCTGAAAAAATATATGGGCGCTCGCAGAAAAGTCATGATGGAAATGATAGAGGACTATGCGGAAACGATTGTAAAAGAAGAGGCAGATCCAAAGTCCTCAAAAGTAAATGAGAAAATAGCTGCTCGCGAAAAAGATGGTAGAGTCGCAAAGAAAAAAGCGGAAGAGCTTGTAAAAAGCAAGGAGAGGTTAGCTGAGGATAAAACGAAAATATTAGATGTTAAAACTGAATTGACCTCATACGAAGCCGCATTAGAGCCTCTTAAAACAGATAGGGAGGCAATAAAGACGATATTAACTGATGTGTTAAGGGGGGCGTTTGCTTCTCCAGAAGATGCCTTGGTAGCATTGGAGAAATTAACAAATGATGCAACATCTAAAGACTCGGTAATAATTAATGGCAGACCACAGCGCCCAATTGCAGCCTCTTTACATGAAAACGATGGTTGGCTTGAGGGAGAGCTGAGTAAAATTGATGCAGGAGGAGGACCATGGGCTAAGCGACCAGGGGAAAAAGATACCGCATATCAAGAGCGTATGGCAGGAGCATATACAGCAAAATCCACTGAGCACAAGCGAAGAGAGGATAGAATTGTCTCTGAACTAGATGTTATTGATGGAGTTGTTGAAAAAATTAAAGCAGCGCAGCAAAAGATTACCAAGTCCAAAGAGGAATTATCTGAATCAAACCAACAGGTGATAAAGATGGCCGAAGTTACCAAGAGAATGGAGGATAACCATACCAAAATTATAAAATGGGCAATTGCTGGAGTTGATGATAACGCGCTCAGAACATTATCGCCTGATGAATTGCTAGAAAAGCTTAATAAGGCTAATAGTAAAAATAAAGCAGTTGGATGGAAATCAGAAGATAATGAGTCAAGAAGACAAGAGCTCTTGGATGCAATTGTTGAGGCACAAGCGCTGAATCAAGAATCACTTGACCCAAAGGTTGCAGATAGAAAAACAAATGGATACAATGCTTTGCATGGTAATGCAGCAGGCCAGTATGGTCTATCTGATCATATGCTTATGACATCATCAGTTGCCGAAATCAGGCAGCATATTGATGACGTGAGGGCTGCTAGGCCAACTGCCTACAATGTTCTTGTAGATAGTTCTATTGCAAATGCCATAGCAGAGGCAAAAAATAGACTGCGGGTAAGAGTTCAGGCATTTGGTGCTGTTGATAAAGTTTTTGATAAAAAGACTGAAGAGTTGCAAGGGAAAATAGAAAAAATCCCTGAAGCATTTAAAGATGAATTGGACCATTTAAGAACAGTAAGTACGCTTATAGAAAGGCGCAGAACTGGTATTTCTGATAAAGTTTTTGGTATTACTGCTTCTCCTAAAGAGCTTGCAAAATACACTAGTGTTGATGCAATTCCCAAAATAGGAGGGGAGTATACCGCAGCCGAAGTAAAAGCTGCAGCGCCAGCTGGATACTATGAAATACTTGATCTCATGTTTGATTATAAGAATGGTTTTAAGTATAAAATTACCAACAAGGATGGTGCAGAGGAAGAAGTGCATGAGACACGTGAAGATTATTTTCAGAGAATTCAGAAATTATTACCACCTAAAGAACTTGCCCAACTAATGACCAAGTCATTGTCTGGGGGAAAGAATACAACTGATGATATTAATAAAGCATTACAATACATTTCCAGCAGGCTTGGTAAGCGTCAGGATACATTTCGCGACTTACGACGTGCTTTCCGTGATACAATTGACACCCTATATAAGCAAACAGGATCAATCGATTAACACAATTTATTATGAAAAATATAACAACGTTGGATATTCTAAAAACCCTTCCATTTGAAGAGGCTTTCAAGTCAAATTTATTGGATAACTTTGAAAAATTTAGTCCAGATCAGCAATACGCAATAGAGGATATTATTTGGGATACATATGATTCATTGTGCAGGCTAAAAATAGAAGAAAACGTAGAGTTAGCTATGCAAAAAGCAAAGGACAAGCAAGAGGTTCTGGATCAAGGGTTTTATGACCGGATTAAGCAACAAACAGAAAAAGAATTGGAAGATAATTTCACAATTGCTGTAGCAAGCGCTGACTTATCGGAAACTCGTGATGCGCTTCAGGATATTATCAAAACTAATTCATCGAAGAAGAATTAGATTTCTATAATTTCGCCTGTTTCAAGGCTTTTGAACTCGATTCCCTCAGTATTGAAGTATTCCTCAAGTCTTTCATACATGCCTTTTCTGATCTCTTCTTTCCACATGTAGTCATGGATTGGGATAATAAATTTTGGCTTGAGGCTGACTGCCATTTCAACTGCTTTTGTGGTGCTTCCCCATGGAGCGGTGATTGGGAGACAAAGTATTTCTTTTGATTCTTTTACATGAACTGAGTCACCAGGGTGTGTGAGCCTTCCGAAAAGATTGAAGAGGACATTTGGTGGAGGGGTGATGTCCCAAAGCTTCTCATGTGGCAATTCCTGTAGTCGTACATGTTCATTTTCTGAGCTGGAGGCTGGTATACCTTCTTTTTGTAGAAGTTCAACTGCCGAGGAGTTACTGATAATTTGTGCATTTGGGAATTTATGAAATAGGTCTTTGACCAATGGTAGATGGAGGTGGTCAAAGTGCTCGTGAGTTATTAAGACATAGTCAAGTTTGCCTAGCGTGTTGATATCAAGGGCGTTTTCTTGATAGGTAAATACACCAGGGTCGATAAGAATCTTGATTCCCTGATCCTCGATTAGTAAGCAGGAATGGAGGTGTTTGGAAATTTTCATCCTGTTATATTTATTCTTCGACTCTACCTACCTCTTTTATTTCTTCTATAGTTTCTTCAGGTTTTAGCTTGGTCGTATCGATATTTTCAGCTCTATAGACAACCAGCATTCCCTCAATAATCTCTTTAGCCTTCAGGGCATCTTTTTTCCAAAGAGTTGGGACATAAACCGTGCTGATTTTTAAAGGATGTGGGCCATAATCAATAATTAATTTACCCATAAAAAGAGATATCTCTACCCGGACGTCCATAATTTCTTTGAGAAGCACACTTGTTACTGTTTCTGTATAGAAAAAGGTACTTATGACAATATCTACTTTATTTGCATCAATTGTTAGTGTATTTGGAAAAAAATCGAATGGAAAAATTGATTTTGCATGTAGAAGTATTTTATTTGATCTTGATACAAGCACATCAAGTTCTTTTTTGCTTTTTTTCTGCTCGTCTTTTGCTTTTTTATCAGGATCTTTTTTCTTAGAGTCCTTCTCGTCGGATTTTTTTCCTTTTTCTTTGGATCCTCCATCCATATTTTTCATTTCGGCCTGGGTCATAAATGGATCCTCTGAAAGTCTTTCTCTCACAGATTCCATCTTGGCTTGTGGTTTATCATCTTTTCCTTCCTGATCTGATGTGTCGCTGGATTCTCCTTCTTCATCGCTTGTTTCCGACACTTCCTGAGGCTCAGATTTTTCTTCATGTACGATTTTCCGGGGCGTTAGGACCTGCTGAGTAGGGGGTTCACCGCCCACAACTACGTCTTCATATAATGCTTTAGGTCTTGTCATAAATTCTAACTCGTGTATAGCATAGAGTTCTTGCAATAAATAATCAATGTGTTATAGTAGATATGCTTCTATGAAAAAGAAAAACATAGCATTCATAGGATTATCTGCAGTCCTCCTAGTTAGTGCTCCCAGTGCATTTGCAGAAAGTACAGTAAGCATCTCCAATAATGGAGAAGGCTCCACCTCAAATGTGAACGTAGAGACAAATACCGGTAATAATACGATTTGTGTGAACGGAGAATGCACAACTTCTTCAGGAAAAAACGGTAAAAGCACAGTATGTATAAATGGCAAATGTACAACATCAGATGGGGATATCAAGGCTGAGTCAGAGGATGGATCAGCAAAAGTTAACATAAATAATAGTAGCTCCTCTGTAAAAATTGAGCAAAAATCAAATAGCCAAACAAGCATTAAGGTAGATCAGGACACACGGGGCGCAAAAATAGACGCAGAGTCTGAGGAAGAAGATAAGAAAGCCGCGGAAGCTAAAAAGAAGGCAAAAGAAAAAATTGAAAAGGCCGCATCAGACGCGGCTGCTGCAAAGAAGGAGCTAGATGATAAAGAATTTGATTTAAAAGAGTTTGTTGAAAACAATCTTGAATTCTTAAGAAAAATAGTTACATTTCAGTTTTTATTTGGAGATAAGTAATACAGCAGCAAAATTACGCTAAACAGTACGCAGAACTACGCAACCCAGAATGACGGATTTTTTAGCGAAGTTTATTTATAATATATATAGATCTTGCTTATATCCACCAACCCCGACAAATTCCGCTTCACGATTTAGGATCGCCTCAAAAGGAAGACATGAGAAACATCCGCCCTTTTTACAAACATATTCACCAATAAGTCTTGCTTGCTTAACCTTTTTGGCCAGATCAAGCACGCGCTCGTAGGCTTCGTCTTTATCAGGAAGGCTCATTTCAAGGGGAGTATCATCGCGGTCCAGGTACCAGTAGCTCGCTTTGCTAACCAATCGTTTTTGGCAATTTTCCACAAGCAAATAATAGATAGGTAGCTGAAGAGAGTTTGGGTTCTCGTCATTTTTGCCTGTTTTGAAATCAATTATGTGAAGAGTGTCCGTGCTAGGCAGATACTCAAGCCAGTCGATTTTTCCGCAAAGAATTATATTTGCTTCTTGAGACAGATAGTAATTGGGTAGTTCTTTTGGAATTTTAATTGCTTTCTGAAGTAGGGGACCGGGATGGTCCATCACTCTCTTTAGCATTTTTATACCACGTGTTTTTGTTTCCTCTTCCTGCTCAGCTGTTTTAAACCCTCCCAATTTGCCAGCTACTTTTTTAAATACTTCGTCATATTTTTCTATCAGAGACTTTGAAAAGCGTTCGTTTTGGGGTAGAATTGATAAAGCCTCAAGCACTTCGTGTACAGTCTGGCCAAGTGCAAGACTGGGATTGATGATATTGACTTTGTGGCCTGTTGTAGGGTCTTTATAGACATTTCGAAGATAATATAGCCTTTCACATGAAATAAAATCGCCAATTGAAGAATTGGATACCCACACTGCGCTATATTTGTCTTTGGGCATATAATCTCTAGATTATATCAGAAGGTTGGTAATTGAAGTCTGTCGATTGTTCCTAAGCCGAACGTGGTAAGGATTATCTGTAAGATGAAGTAGGCAAGGAAAGCAACGATTAATCCTATTATTGCTGCAACTATATGCTTTCTTGCTTCATCTACCTTACCCTTATCTCCTCCAGATGTTATCCAGCGAATTCCACCCCAGATAAGGTAAAATAAGGCAATGACAACTGCTGCAATCAAGAGGAATGTGATAACTGTTTGGATTATGTTACCTATGCTGTTTACTCCAAATCTAGAACATAGGCT
>DATLDE010000009.1:0-6232 GCA_035526025.1 Candidatus Limnocylindrales bacterium
TATAGGTTTAGTTGGAAAATATGCTTGTCTAAAGCCTGCCGGAATATTTCTCTCAATTCTGCTTTTTGCCATCGGTTATCACCTCGCTTTCAGATAGTTATTCTAACCTAAAAGTGTAACCGATGTATCTCAGCCTACTCAGAGGGTGTTAGTCGAGATTAATTATCGGACTGCCAAATTTTATTAAGTTTTCTTTCTTTTCCCGTCTCCAGCCTTTAATTTGTTTTTCTCTTCTTCTAGCCTCAATTAACGTGAGATATGATTCCGTGTAAACTAATTTGAAGCTTCTGTTTCGTTTTGTATACTCAGCGCCTGTACCTTCTTCGTGTCTAATCGTTCTTTTTATTACGTCTCTAGAACTTCCTACATAGAGTTTATTGTTTGTATTTCTTAAAATATAAACATGATACATAGGTGAGTTGTGGGATATTAGGTAATATGCCCTTCGACAAGCTCAGGGCTTTTCGTCAATCTCAAAGATATGGTCGCAGACTTTGAGCCTGTCGAAAAGTCGGGGTGCGGAGAATCGAACTCCAGCCATACGGCCCCCAGCCGCACATTCTACCATTAAACTACACCCCGGAGTATAGTTGAGAAAATTTTATCACATCCATTGATTTTATGTTGATTAAAATGGGAAAGTGCCACTTGTAATTTATCTTAATAGTGTTACAATTTAATCAAATTATGGCGAAGGCATCAGCTAATTCCAAAACATCAACCCCCGTTCAGGAACAGACAGACGATAAGCAAAAGCACGCATCCATCCAAATGGCGATGGACCAAATTGAAAAGCAATATGGTCGTGGTGCTATTATGCGCTTTGGTGATGCTGGTCAAAAATTCGATATTTCAGTAATCTCAACCGGTTGTCTTCCTCTTGATCTGGCACTTGGTGCCGGAGGTCTCCCCAGAGGAAGAATAATTGAAATTTATGGTCCCGAAGCATCAGGAAAAACGACAGTTTGCCTTTCGACCATTGCCCAAGCTCAGAAACATGGTGGTGTCGCAGCGTTCATAGACGCAGAGCATGCGCTAGACCCTCAGTGGGCTGAGAAGCTCGGCGTAAAGCTTGATGAGCTACTTATCTCGCAACCTGATACTGGTGAGCAGGCACTTGAGATAACAGAAAGCCTTGTGAGATCAGGTGGTATTGATGTTCTCGTCATTGATTCAGTAGCAGCACTTGTACCACGAGCCGAAATAGAAGGAGATATGGGGGACTCAAGTATGGGACTTCAAGCAAGGCTTATGTCTCAAGCTCTAAGAAAATTAACAGGAGTTATTTCAAAGTCCAAGACAGTTGTTATTTTTACCAATCAATTGAGGCAAAAAATAGGTGTTATGTTCGGAAATCCCGAGACTACGACAGGTGGACTTGCACTGAAATTTTATGCATCTATCCGAATGGATATCAGAAAAATTGAAACTCTTAAAGATGGAGATAAAGTTACAGGTTCAAGACATCGAGTAAAAATTGTAAAAAATAAGATTGCTTCTCCTTTCAGACTTGCAGAATTTGATGTATCTGGAACCGGGATATCAAGAGAAGGTGGAATAGTGGATGTTGCAGTTGAGATGGAAATAATCCAAAAGTCCGGTGCTTTTTATAGATATGGAGAAAGAATGCTGGGGCAGGGAAAAGCTGCGACTATAGAAAATCTAAAAGAGGATAAAGCGTTAGCTAAAGAAGTAGTTGCCAAAATCATGGCACAAAATAAAGATGGTCGCCCAGCACCGCTCGTGGTGGGTGGTGATGAAAGCGATGATACAGAAGTAAGTGCTTCTTGATGGATGAATTTGAGAAATATTTAAACCAATCTTTACGGTTTTTATCTTACCGCCCCCGCACAGAAAAGGAAATCCGCGATAAGCTCGCAACTAAAAATGCACCCCAGGAGGTAATTGAAAATATAGTCATTAAATTAAAAGAGCATAAATTTCTTAACGATGAGGATTTTGCCAAGCGTTTTATTGAGCAACGCTTACGTTTCAAGCCAAAGAGTCTCCGAATTATAAAACTGGAGTTAAAACAAAAAGGAATATCACATGAAATAATCGAGCAGGCAGTGGTTAATCTACAAAACGGAAATGATTCTGAAGCAACAAATAGCGACTTGGAATCAGCGAAAAAGATAGTTGAGCAAAAAATGCCCCGATATCAAGGCCTCCCCAAACAAGAAATTTATAATAAACTTGGATCATTTCTTGCAAGACGTGGGTTTAATTGGGACATTATTAAAAAAAGCATTGACGATAGTTTGGAAGATAGGTTATAATGCAAGCAATGATGGCATCGGAGAAAAATATCTTCAATAGATCAGTTAAATAAGCCGCAAAACGCGCTTTTTGTCTCTAAATTGCCTCAAATATAATATTATGTCAGATTCACTTACAAGTCAGGATCTTATACAGCTTGAGAAAAAGCTCATTGAAAGACAGGAAAAATTGGATAGTAAGCAGGAAGATCTAGAAAAAGAGAAGCAATTAGTTGAGAAAAAGAGAAAAGAATACGTCGACAAGCTTGAAAAATCAGGAAGCTTAACAAGGGATGAAGCCACAAAAAAGCTTCTGGAAGAAACAGAAAAAGATGCTACAGCATTGATGGCCAAGATAATTAAAGAAAAAGAAGAGGAAGCAAGAATAACTGCAGATAAAAAAGCCCAAGAGATAGTTGTAGATAGTTTAAAGCATGGCGCATTGAGCTTTGTACCCGAATACACTGTATCTGTAATAAGAGTTGAAGAAGAAGACATAAAAGGCCGTATTATAGGAAAAGAAGGACGAAACATAAGAGCGTTTGAACAGGCAACAGGAGTTGACGTAGATTTGGATGAAGAAGGAATCATAAGACTATCGAGCTTTGACCAATTAAGACGCGAAGTTGCCAGACGATCTCTTGAGAAATTATTAAAAGATACGAGAGTTCAGCCATTCCGCATAGAAGAGGTTGTTAAGCAGACCAAAGAAGAACTTGAGAAGATTATGTTTGAAGAAGGTGAGCAAATGGCTCAGGATATTCAGATATTTAATCTACCGGCTGATATGTACCCACTTCTAGGTCGTATGAAATTCAGAACCTCATATGGACAAAATCTTTTGGTCCATACACTCGAGCTAGTTAAAATTGGAGGACATATAGCAGCAGAAGTTGGGGCAAATGTAGATGTCGTAAAGCTTGGATGTCTATTTCATGATATCGGGAAAATACTTGAGGGTGAGGGATCGCATGTTAAGTTAGGTGTTGATTTACTGAAAAAGTACAATTTCCCAGATCCTATTGTAAATTGCGTTTGGGAGCATCATGAAGATAAGCCATTCTCAAGCGTTGAATCAGTGATTGTTCACATCGCAGATGCTATTTCAGCATCTCGGCCTGGTGCACGCTATGAGGATCTTCAAAAATATGGTCAAAGACTGACAGACATGGAGCAGATTGCCAAAAATTATGAAGGAGTTGAGGATGCATATGCATTTGAAGCAGGACGAGAGCTGAGAGTGATAATAAATCCTGGCAAGCTTGATGATGATCAAACCGTTCTTCTTTCTAGAAAAATTCAGGAAGAAGTAAGTAAGTCCCAAGCCGTCCCGGGTGAGGTAAAAGTAACCGCAATACGTGAATTCCGCGCAGTCTTCCCCGAGAATAATTAATATTTTAAGAATCAGATCTCTAGAGAGTAGTCATTGACAATATTTTTCAACAAGACTACTATACGAGCAAGTGAGAACAAATATGCTCCGTTCTTTTTTTAGAAATCCTCTGTCCATTAGTGCATGCTTGATTTTATTGGTGTTTTCAGGATTTTTTAAATTTTTTGATAACCAAGCACATGCAGCAACTCCTCCTGATTTTGTTGGTAGAAGCGGAAGGACACTGGTCCTCAATGGGCAACCATACAAATTTACAGGATTAAATATCTACAATGCAAACAGTAATGGAAATAACTGTTGGTACAATTTGGCAAGCGGTACAGGTCTGGATACAGCCTTAAATGATATCGATACAGGTGCTAGTGGGAAAGCAAAAGTCTTCAGGGCATGGTTTTTTCAGCATATGTCAACAAATAATGGTGTGCGTGATTGGACAGCTTTTGATCACACGTTATCAGTTGCAAAAGCTCACGGTTATAAAGTAATTGCTACGTTGGGAAATCAGTGGGCAGATTGCGATGGACCTTGGACTTCTTATGCAGTTGGATACAAGGCGGAGCAATGGTATGCGACTGATTACAAAACAACAAAAGGCACAGCGCCTGGTCTGCCTCAGACATATAGAGACTATGTAGTGGCAGTCGTTAACAGGTACAAAAATGATCCTACAATTTTATTCTGGCAACTTATCAATGAAGCAGAAGACAAAGCCAGGTTCAATGATTCCACCTGTTCAAGCACTGCGATGATAACATTGCGTGCTTTTGCAGATGATATGGGTTCCATAGTCAAATCTAACGACCCAAATCACCTGCTAAGTATTGGGACTATTGGTAGTGGTCAATGTGGCGCAGTAAATACAGATTACCAAGATCTTCATGCCTCTCCAAATATTGATTTGTGCGAGTATCATGATTATGGTAAAACAACAGAACCCATACCCGGAGACCAGTGGAATGGGTTTCAGATGCGAATCAATCAGTGCAATGCCTTAAATAAGCCGCTATTCATCGGCGAAGTGGGCATAGGAACAGATGAGCAAGTAGTTAATGGTAATTTGCAGACGCGTGCAAATTATTTCGATCAGAAATTAAGCACCCAATTTGGAGCTGGTATTGCAGGTGGGTTAATTTGGGATTGGAGAAATGGAGCTTACGGCGGATCAAGCACGAGACTCTATAATCCGACAGCAGGCGTACAGGGTTATGAAGTAGGTCCTGGTGATCCTGCGCTAGCTATTTTAGGAAAATATGGGCTTGGAGGTGCAACCATAACACCAACTTTAAATCCATCACCAACTATTTTAACTCCGACTCCGACGTCGGCACCTACACCGAGTGCTACCATTTCTCCAATTCCATCTCTGACACCAACACCGGATACTACTCCTCCTACGGTTACAATCACCAACCCTCTTAATAATGCACTTATTTCCAGATCAAGCACTATTACTATTTCTGCAAATGCAGCAGACAACGTAGCCGTAATGAGGGTGGAGTTTTATGCCAATAATAACCTGGTCTGTACTGATTTAACCAGTCAATATTCTTGTTCATGGAGAGTGCCGGGAAAGCCTAACGCGAGTTACGTTTTAAAAGTAATTGCATTTGATGCAGCAGGGAATTCCACTCCAACCTCTATAACTGTTACTGCAAGATAATATAAAAATAAGAATCATTTAATCTCTTGACAAGTCTTCATTTTCCTTGTATTGTTAATCTAATCGGAAATATTAGCGTCTAGGATTTAGCGTCTAGCGTCTAGAAAATAACTAGTCCCTAAGCCCTAAAACCTAAGCCCTAATTCAAGGGGGTGATATAATTTGACAAAAAAAGAACTAATTGAAATAGTGGCAAAGAAAGCCAATCTTACCAATAAAGCTGCGCGTGACGCAGTGCAAACTGCTCTAAATACAATTCGTGATTCAATGAAAAGAGGGGAAAAAGTCGTACTTACCGGATTTGGAACATTTAGCATAAGAACACGTCAACAGAGAGTTGGAAGAAATCCCAAAACAGGAGACAAAATTACTCTCGCTGCTCGCAAAGCACCAGGATTCACAGCCGGAAAAACATTAAAAAAAGCTGTTAGATAATTTGAATGTAAATAAACAACAAAGAAGTTTCTCTTATGAGAGGAGCTTCTTTTTTGGTAAAGAATTGCATCATATTTGTTTTTAGTTATTTTTTCAGGTAAAATATGCCTTGATCCCAGGAAGAAGGATCGCTACTCCGAGTAATCGGAGAGGAAAGTCCAGACAGGTGTAAAGCCGGGGACGGAGTTTACGCTCCGACTAGCAATAGCTGGTGTTTTAATACTTTACTCACATGCGGTATTAAGAACAAATTTTGAATTGACAGAATTTGAGAGTAACAGAAACGAGTGAGTCTGAAACGCGACAATCCCACCTGCTGCAATTTCCGAATGGTACAGTGAGTGCATTACCGAGTACCGATGAGAAAGCATCCCGATTTAACGGGACGAGATGACATAACATCATCACGAGATAGATTGCGGTCACCAAACAGAATCCGGCTTACTCTCTTCCTAGGATTTTTTAACTCGAGGCACTTGAATAACT
>DATLDE010000011.1:0-212201 GCA_035526025.1 Candidatus Limnocylindrales bacterium
TATAGGTTTAGTTGGAAAATATGCTTGTCTAAAGCCTGCCGGAATATTTCTCTCAATTCTGCTTTTTGCCATCGGTTATCACCTCGCTTTCAGATAGTTATTCTAACCTAAAAGTGTAACCGATGTATCTCAGCCTACTCACATTCTCTCTTTAACTTTATTTAACTTTTTTTTAGCTATACAATTATTACATTCAAGTCAAATGTAATTTATTCTGGAATATCAATAGAGGCATTTATATTTTTGGTACTATCGAAAGTTTTGATTTGAATATCATAAACCAACTATTCTTAACGACTTGTGAGTATCCATATATGAAAAAGAGAGCCCAAGCGATGGATTCATACCCGAATATTGAGTCAATGTTCCCTTTG
Organism: Candidatus Limnocylindrales bacterium; assembly: GCA_035526025.1. Lineage (GTDB taxonomy): Bacteria > Patescibacteriota > Microgenomatia > Levybacterales > UBA12049 > DATLDE01. Next base: position 375 of record DATLDE010000011.1, read on the forward strand.
GTCATTCTATAGATAATCCCTGATGATAAAACTATTATAATAAGGTATTGCGTAATTGTTTCTTGCCAATACCAACTATGCATGTGAGATTTTCTCGTCACTTTATAAGCAGGTTTTTTATATGGTCCAAATAACAATGCTTTAATTGTTGAGATAGCAAATACAGGAGACAAGCCTATCCAAATTCTCCTTGATCTCCATAGGTACTTATAAGATATGCCCCTGATCCTAACATAATTAAAAATTTCTATTGCTATAATAAGCGTGAGGGTATGTGACAAATAGCTTTCTTTTGATGCGACAAGGGGAGCAATATTGAAGAATAAGCTAATTGAAATTATAATTACATAAATAAACACTGCAAAACTTAAAATATATGAATACTCAAGCTCTAGAAAATGCAATTTTTGACCAACTGTCAATTTATTTGTAAAAAGGGGATTTTTCCAAAAAAATAATCTAAGCGTATCCAATGCCCAAGTTCCTCTCTGTTTATAAAAATTGGGTATATCTTCAGGTGCAATTTGTCCGACTGCACCAACAATCGGTAAGTAACAACCCTTTCCGCCAAGAAGTAAAATTTCGTATCCAGATTGAAGGTCTTCCACTAAATTCCAATGAGGAAAACCGCCTATTCGCCGAAGTTCCCGCAATCTCCACACCAGTCCACTGCCGCATGGAAATACCGCATTTGAGCTGTGACGGGAGAACATCACTTGCCTGTAAAAAACACTTTCCATATTTGAAAAAGGATCGCCATTACTTGTTTGACATTCTTTTATTGTCTGCACAAAGGAAATACTTCTATCATCAATTAGTTGTCCCAAACAGTATTTTAAAAAAAGCTTTGAACCTACTAAATCATCTGCATCCCGTGTCTCTATGAATTCAATATCTGGAAATTCTTTTAAAATAAATCTCAAGAGGGAATTAAGATTACCTGCTTTTGCTTCACCCATTCTAAGCAAATGACCTTTCGGATATGGAGTGTGATAAATAATCTTGACTGGAGTAGAACTAGACAATTTTATAATAGCATTATTAAGATCCTCATTTCTTCCGTCATCACCAACTGCAATTACTAATTTGTCATGTGGCCAATCCTGATCTATGACAGATTCTATAGTTCTAATTACCATATCCACTGGCTCACCGTACGTTGGTATCAAAACAGCAACTTCAGGCTCTTGGCCATCAAGAAGGTGACGAGCTGTAGGAATTTTGTATCCCCAGTTAGTCATTATTGAAATAATGTAGGAGAAACATGTCATTCCAAATCCAATGATAAATATCGATGACAATAAAGGAGCACGTGGGTTAAAGACATTAATAACCCATATTAAATTCCATATAATTATTCCAAATAAAACTATACCTACGGTCCGTACTAAAAGGGTGTATGAGATAATTTTATTCATTGTATTTTACATTTGAAAATATATTGAAAAGTTAAATGTCACAAGATTTTTTAATTGATCTGATTAATATTTATCTACCAATAGATTGCTGGATGAACAGAGACAGTGGGCGGAGCCCGAAATATAACACATTTTATCTTTATACTCAAATAAATTTATTTATAGTTTTGCAAAATTGATAAAGAATATGCTAATATAGTTATTGGAATTTATTATGAGTACAGAAGCAAAAGTATTAGGGGGAATTGGATTAGCTACAATACTTATTGTTGTAGTCGGTGCTATTTTTATGGGGGGGAGTTCTACCCCTGATAAACCAACGCCTCCTGCAGATCAAAAGCTTCTCGTTAAGGGTGATAGTCAGAAAATTACGGCAAAAAATACTAAAGTCACTGTTGTTGAATTCGGAGATTTTCAATGTCCTGCATGTGGCGCATCTCACCCCATTGTCAAACAAATTCTTGATGAATATAAAGATAGTGTAACTTTTGTTTTCCGTCACTTTCCGCTACCGATGCATAAAAATGCTGTGAAAGCTGCAAATGCTGTAGAAGCAGCAGGTGCACAAAAGAAATTTTTTGAGATGCATGATCTGATCTATGAGAATCAAAATGAATGGAGTGAAAGTAAAAACCCGGATGAGTTCTTTGAAAAATATGCAGGAGAATTAAAACTTGATATGGATAAATATAAAGATGATGTTAAATCTAAAAAGTTTGAAGGAAAAATAAAGGCAGATCAGGCTGATGGCAATGCACTTGGCGTCAACTCAACGCCTACCTTCTTTATAAATGGCGTAAAGCAAGCAGGTGGACTTCCATATGACAAGTTCAAAGCAACAATAGAAGAAGCTTCAAAGTAAATAAATTAATATTTCTCCTATAGTTCTTGTTTTTATAAATGCAGCCTGTTAAAATAGGCAAATCATGACGCAAGTTGAAGACAGGGATCGCATTTCCGATCCATACGATGTAGGATTTGTCGCGCAAGCTTCACACAAGTCAGGTTATGTTGCTCATTATCTACCCACTACTGACAGCACAATGAACAGGGCAAATGAAAGAGCTGAATCAACGTGGGAGGAGGTGCCTGTATATTATGCAGATGAACAAACTCAGGGACGTGGACGATCAGGAAGAAAGTGGCAAAGTATTCCAGGATATGATGTAATGTTCAGTGCTTTACTGAAGCCACCTCAATCCGGAATTTTTATGCTTTCAGACATACTAGCCTTAAGAACCAGACAAGGGATCCATTCTGTTGTAGGAAATGAGGTAGAGGTTGAATTAAAGTATCCGAATGATTTAGTAGTTAGTGATAAGAAACTTGCCGGACTCCTGGTGGTGAGTATATTGAATCGAAATCAAAATAATCGGGGAATTAATGTCGGGGTTGGGATCAACGTCCATGAAACAGAAGAAGATTTTTCCGGTTACGAAACGGATTATCCACCAACGTCTTTAGATATTGTACGAGGTGAACTTGTAAGTAGACAAGATGTGTTGTTGTCAGTCTTGGATGCAATAAGATATGCAGGCTCTGAGGCGACAATTGCAGCTGAAAATCCTGTATCCCGTGAAAGAATAAATGACGAACTGCGGGAAGCATCAGCTTTATTGGATAGAGATATTGTTATATTTAAAGGAGATGACCCTTTTGCAGAGGGACAGGTCGTAGATACGCAAGTCGGCAAAGGTATTCAAGTTAAAAATGGAAAAATTAAGAGATGGCATAAAAAATTTGATTCTGATATGAAAGTGAGGGTAGCATAATACCAGCAGAAATAAATCCAGGAGTAGGAGATCAGGGAAGTAGCCCAATTCCCCGAGTAGAAAGAGCTGACTTTTATTCAAGATTCGGCCCAGCCGCTGAAAAGCTTCGACCATTAGGAGTTGTTTTTGATCCTGCGGACTTGGAGTCTATAAGTGAGAAAGTTGCATCGGGAAGAGTTAGAAAGGGTACTTTGGAACTACTACTTCCTGACGCAGATCCACCGCTTGAATACAGAGCAACTTTTGAAAATCCTACAGGAAACGGAAGCATAAGAACCAGCTTGAGCCCTGATTTGGAAAGATTGGTTGATCTGCCAAAAGGAGATCCTGTTATGCCCCCAGGAGACGGTAAATTTTATCGCAAGTACAGACCAGATAATCCAGACCCTATTGCAAAAGAAGGAGATATAATTGAACCAAATGGAGATATCTATGTATTTGAGGAAGGAAAAGGCCAGGCTTGGCCACCGCCTCTTGATCCAGTTGAAAATCCAAATGGTATAAGAATAACAAAATTTAAAGCCGTTGATGGACAAGATGTGACCGCAGATACTGTTATTTTTTACGCGGAACGACTTTAACAAAACATATGACAACACCTGAATCCCATAGACCCCGCAGAAGCCTTAGACGCCAACGTCGTGAGTCTTCCCCAAGACCTGAGGCTGAGATACGACCGCTGACCAGCATCTATGTAGCCACAAGGGGAGATGCGGCAGAAAGAATACTTAGAGTTTGTGAAAAACTAGGAATACCTGCAATTGTTCCATACTCATTCACTGACTCAAATTCATATGCAACACGGCTGGTGGACCGGCATAATGCTCAACTTCCAGAAGGTCATCCCCAAAGGTGGTCACTTGATGTACTCGGAGGAACAAATGCTGACGAGAGTTATGGTAATGGCCCAAAAGTAATAAATAGAGCAAAAATGCATGGAGGAGAAGGAGCAGGCATAGGAGTTGGATGGGGGTATAACTCAGAGAACGCTGAATTCATAGAACATGCAGTAGAAGCAGGTCTTCGTCCTTTGGCTCCCAATGCTGAAGTTATGAGAGTAATGGGAAATAAAATATCAGCTAAAAAAATCGCTAAAGATTTAGGAATTCATGTTCTTCGTGGAAGTGACAATTTACCTGATCTTTCAGCTGCAATGACTGAGGCCGCAAGGATGGGATTTAAGGGCATGTTCAAGGATCCCAATCTTGGTGGTGGACGGGGTAATATGGAGTTTCATAGTAGAGAAGAAGCTGAAAAAGCGTTTACTACTTTAAAGACAAGAAATAGAGACAGCAAAGAAATGGGAGTCGAAGAGTTGGTAGAAAATGCTGTGCATCTTGAAGTACAAATAATCAGACCAAAAGCTGTGGCAGGAGACCAAGCTGCTATATCACTCGGAATAAGAGACTGTACTTTTCAAAGAGGAGGTCAAAAAATTATAGAAGAATCCCCTTCAACGCATATATCAGATAGACTGCGAGCCAAGCTAGAGCGAGAAGCAAAGAAGCTTGCAGATCATGTTGGATATTCAGGTGCAGGAACAATAGAGTTCATTGGAAATTTGGACATTGTTGACAGACATGGTGATCCCCAAACCTCTTTTATGGAAATGAATACCAGGCTTCAAGTTGAACATGGTGTTTCAGAATTACAAACGGGCGTAGATATCATGGAGGCTATGGTGCAGATTGAAGAAGGCAGAGCATTACAATTTACTCAAAAAGAAATAAAGCCAGAGGGGCGTACCCTTGAGGTAAGAGTTTATGCAGAAGATCCGGATGGCGGCTTCAAAAAAAGCACAGGAACAGTAAATGTACTAAGTTACGAAGAAATTGAAGACATAGAAGGCTTACAGATTGATAAAGCAGTAGAAGCGGGAGATAAAATGACAGGATGGCATGATAATACAATATGTAGATTACTAGTACATGTTCCAGACGGTCAAACTCGTGATGATGCGGCTGACAAAATGGTTGATGCTCTTTCAAAGCTTGAGATCAGAGGAGTACACACCAATATTGAGTTTTTGGTAGAACTCCTGAACTCAAGTGAATTTAGAGATGGTAAAGGGAACACAACATTTATTGAAAAATGGTGGAAGCAGCGAATGAAAGAAAAAGTTCATGATATAGATGAAATCAGAGGAGAGGGAACATATGAAACATTTGAAACATCAAGGGTTTTTGATCCGTCACTGCTTCCAAGCGATCTGGTAGTTCCTTCTAGGAGAACTGGTGAACTAGTTACATATAGTGATACCTACAGAAATGCCCAGGAAAAAACAGGTAAAGAATCTGCTGCCGAATTCGGAATAGTAAGCAGGGATGGAGTACAATTTGTTCTTTATAGTCTAGATGCCAGCTTTAATGCTGCTACCTTGGGAGTTGCGGAAGCAGTTGCCCTATCAGATGCTTCTAAGCTTGCGCATGATAGAGGTCTTCCTATTGTGACTGTGTCCAGATCCGGTGGAGTTGACCAAGGCCAGGGATCTGTTGGTCTTGAAGTCGGTATGAACTCAACAACTGATGCGCTTGATTGGAATCCACCTTTAATGCATATAAATATTTATGCTGGAGGAGCATATGGAGGTGTACCAGCAAGTTATGCTGGACTCGCGGATCTTCAAATTGCAGTAAATTCTGTTGATACCAAAATAGGATTCTCAGGACCATACTTAGTTGCAAAAAAATTAAATAAAGAGCCGGCAAGCTTTCGAGCTGCAGATGCCTACGCTGTACTTCCTGAGGGAACTCATACCCCGCTTCAACATTTTCAATCAGGGAATGTTGATATGTTGGTGGGCGATTTGAGAGAAGCTTCAAATAAAATTACTCATCTCCTTCATGTACTTAAGATTCCTTCAACGATAACTGATCCAGATATAGATTATAAACCAGAAGAAAGAATTGGATTCCGTCAGACGGCAGGAACTGCAGTAAGATTTGATCGTCCAGGAAGAAGAGTAAGCACTTGGCTTCATAATAAATTTGGGTCCGAAAAGATTTGGGGACGTACTGACACCCAACCCGCTGAAGAAACGTTATTTGAGGCAGAACATGAGCTAACTATGAAGGAAAGATTTGAGATTATTATGCATCCAAATCGCCCAACCGCTGCTGATTTTATAAATCCTGATGCAGGTATTTTTGATGATGCAGTACTCCTCAGTACGGTTTTAAATGTTGATGATGCAAGACAGTACAGAAATCTTATCGCTGCAGCTGTTGTAATTGATGAAGTTAAAGGCTTGGCAATTGGTCTTCAAACAAATAAAGTATATGACAAAAATACGGGAGAATGGACCAAGAAATATGATGGTCAGAAACCTTTTGACTGGGAATACGGAGAGCGAATACTGGATTTTGGGAACAAACACAAACTTCCATTGTTTCTTTTTTGGGATACAGAGGGAGCGGATCCTCATCCAAATTCAGAAAATGCAAATCAGTCTCATAAGCTAGCCAAATTTAGAAGAAGTATAAATAGGTATCCTTATGCTGTTTCCTCAATAGGAATTTCAAAAGGAGTTAGTGGAGGAGCAAAAGTCGTTGATGCTCCTAATGATGCAGCTGCAGATATGGAGAATGCAGTCACAACTGTCTCCCCTCCCAATGTTATGTACTGGATTATGACTGGCAGATGGATAGATGATAAAAGCACAGAAGATGAAAAGACTGAACTCGACGGATTTATTGAACAGCTTACAGAGGGTACTGCAAGAGAAAGGCAAAAAACGCATCAGATTGATACAGTAATACCTGAGGCAAAAGGAGGCGCTCATAATGATCCGAGTATTTCAGCTAATGCCATCAAAGAATGGCTTGTTGAAGACTTTCTTCCTTTAACAAAATTGCCAATCAATCAGCTTCGCAGAAGAAGACATGAAAGAATACGTAAGATAGTTGATGCAGTTACTACAGCTAGATCAGATCAATCATGAGAGCTGAAACAATGACGCATCATCGGTCTTACACCGAATACGATCAACGTAGAGTTAGAGATGTTTTAGGACCGCTTGGTTTTGATTTTCAATACTGCAAAGTTACAGGTACTACGATGGATGACGCCCTCGCATCAGATAGACCTACTATTTGGGTAGCTGATAGCCAGACAGAGGGACGTGGAAGATCAGGAAATAGATGGTATGACACTCCAAAAGCAAATGTTCTTGCAACTTTTGCAGTTGACCGAATAAACCTCTCCAATCCTTTATTACTCCCACAATTCGTTGCGCTTGCCGCCTGCCGCGCTACTAGAACAGTTACAAAAAGTGATGGTCCTGAGATACGCTGGCCGTATGATCTGGAAATTGATGGAAAAAAATTTGGTGGAATTTTGGTAGAGCAGAAGATATCAACAACAGGAAAGCCACTAACTCTGATAGGGGTTGGTATGAATATCCATGATCAAGCCTTTCCACAATTTCCATGGGAAGCTGTAGCACTTGAACAAGTACCCGGTATCGAACCTATAGATCGGAATACACTTCTGACAGAATTCACGAAGGAGCTAGCTACTTTACTTAGCATAATCAATTTAGTTGATAGCGACTCAGATGCCTATGCAACATGGAACAGTAAATGGAAAGAGTTACAGAGCCTAGGAGGACAAAATGTACTAGCTGAGAACATCGGTCCGGATAAATTCGGTGATGCTGAGGGAATTGCTAAAACACCTATGCTTGGCAGAGGCCTTGACTTGGTAAGCACAGACTCCGACGGACGAGAGAGAATACAGACAGTTTTTGAATGGCATCCTCTTTCTTTAATAAAGGTAGAAAGCTAATAATTAGCTTTATTTATTTCTCACAAACACTACTGTATATTGATCTTTATACGCCAACTTCCATTCATTAGAATTTACCAACTCAATTAAGCGCTTATATACTGGCTTATCTGTAGACATCAAGGCAACATTGTATTGTGATTTATCGATGTCTTTAATATTTTGTTCAATCGCATAATAATCTTCAAATGCACTGTAGCCTTTTTTATCTCTCCACATATGCATTCTTCCATCAATCGTTGGTTTGATATCAGGATAATTCCATATAAAGTATCCTCCCCAGCTATATAATGAGTATAAATTCTCGGTCAATTTTTTTTCATTTATAAATTTAAAAGCCTTAGAGGAACATTTCATAAACTCATTTTTGCAATAATCCTCCCAATTATAGCTGTAATACTTGCTAAGCGGTATTTTTCCAATAGTAATAATGGTAAGTATAATTAAAAGAAATATATATGAGAAGATGATTGTTATTTTTCTACTGTCGGGTTTGAAAAAACCTGGTAGAGGCTTGAGCATTGGCAATACAAGGTAATACGCAGGCCATGCAAATCTACGTACTGAAAATGACAATATAAAGAGTAAAGTAACCGAGAATATAACAGGTAGCTGAGATAACAATTTATTTTTAAGGAATAAATATATTAACCCCATTCCGATTAATATTGCTACAGCAACCTGATTCCACCAGCCATATGATAAAGTTGGGAAAGGAAGGTATTCAGCAATATTTTTAAGTAGAGGACTACCGATGTGTGAAATTGCATCGCGGTGGACACCTGCGCCAAAGGGATTTATAAATGTCGAGAAGATCGACAATCCAAATACAAGAATTAATATTCCAAATTCTTTTTTATATCCTAACACAGCTTCTTTTATAGAAAAAACAACTTGCTTTTTGTCAAAATCTTTAAATATTTTTTGGAAGGAATAAACAATAATCCATGCTGCAAACATTATCAACCCAAGGATGAATTGCCCGTGAAGGTTGGCCCAAACTAAAAAAAGAGGGACCACTATATAAATTACTCTTGAGCCTTTTTGATATAAACTTAGTATGCAAAAGAGCGAACCTAAGAGCAATAAACTAATTTGTTGACCTCTAAAAGCAATAGAATTAACAGGTGTGAGAAAATAAAGAAGAAGTGGAAATAGAAATATTTGATCCCAAGTGGTTAGCTTTGCGGATTTGGAAAATAAATAAAATGTAAGCATAACTACCAGTGCTCCAAGTATGGTAAGCGCGAAAAAACCTCCTAGACTGAATGAAGAATATGTTATCAAATCTGTTCCCCATGAAGTATTTGCCCATTTATAATCAGGCATTAGCGCAGAAAAGGTATTATCACGCAGAAGCCGACCATGATTAAAGAAATATTCACCATATTTTAAATGCCATCCAAGATCCGGATCACTGGGGGTAAATAACGAGCTTAAAAAAACAATCAGATAAGGCAAAAAAGAAAGTATATTGCTTGAAATCTTTTTCATTTACCGGGAGTATATCATAAAAAATAGGCTTAGGGGTTGAATTTGGAGTTTTTCTTAACAAGTTTTACTGTACTGACTATTTCCATAATCTTTCCATCTCGTGTCTCTATCTGTGTTGCGCCAGTTTTTTCTTTATAATCAGCAACCAAATCAGAAAGAGTCTGATTTTTTTCACTGATATCCACTCTTAAATCTTTTACCTTTTGGGCGAGAATCGCAACAGATGGCTGTGAGCTGATTTGTTTTTTAACAGAGAGCTTGGCCTTAGTTGCTTCTTTTACCTTTTCATCATTCTCATGATAGACAGGGCTATTTGCAAAAGAGTCCTCAAACATCTCACGCTGCGCTTTCAGCTCCTCTTTAAGCTTACCAATTGACTCAATATGGTTCTTGATCATCTCTTCAAGACTGAGAAGAATTGCAGCTTCATCCGATCCAGTATCTGATAAATCAGCTGATGCAACACGAGACTCGGGATCTTGTTCATTTTCATTTTCAGTTACCTCTGTTATTTCTCCTTCAACTACTTGATCATTATCATCCATAGACTATTAACTATACAGATAATCATCAAAACAAATCAATAGGCAAAATATATCTGATATAATGTGTGTAATGACACAGGAAGAAAAAGTAAAAGAAATTATTAAACGGCTTTCAAAAGTGTATCCCAATCCACATACCGCATTACATTTTTCAAATCCTCATGAACTATTGTTTGCTACCATTCTTTCTGCACAAGCCACAGACAAGTTGGTTAATCTCGTAACTCCTGAATTGTTCAAAAAGTACAAAACCATTAAATCATTTGCTGATGCACCTGTTGAGGAAATAGATGAGAAGGTTAAAAAAGTAAATTTCCATAACAACAAATCAAAATCCATAAAAGCTGCAGCAGTTATGATTATGGAGAAATTTGGAGGTAAAGTGCCTGAAAATATGGAAGATCTTGACTCACTTCCTGGAGTTGCAAGAAAAACAGCAAATGTAGTTCTTGGTAATGCATTTGGAATTGCGGAAGGAATTGTGGTGGATACTCATGTCATGAGGCTTTCAATCAAACTCGGACTTACAGATCAAAAAGACCCGGTAAAAATCGAACAAGACCTTATGAAAATAGTCCCCAAAGATAAATGGATCGACTTCTCGCATTTGCTTATCAATTTTGGTAGGGAGTATTGCCCCGCACGACCTCACAATTGCGTTGATTGCCCACTGGGAGATTTATGCCCTGATCAATAATCTGTTCATTGTAAATCTAAATTAAAATCACTATACTAGCAGATTAAATGACGATAGAAGCGAAAATAAACTCTGCAGTTGATGCTGCTAATAAGGTTATTGAATTATCCCATTCACAGCCAGGATTAATTACCCAGGTTTTTGATAGCGCTTTTCACAATGGGTCGCGTAGTAGAAACCCTTTAGAATCCGCCATAACTTCTGTAGGAATGGCATATAATTTAGGCACCTTAGAAATTAGATCTGCAACTCCTCGTTGGATGAGTAGAAAAGGATTGATAAGGCAAGCAAAAGATATGTCTTCTTCAAAAGTATGGAAAAGCTTAGTTGAATTAGAAAATGAAGGAAAGAAACATAGGGCGATAACCCCCTTCATTATCGCTGTAAATAATTCACGTTTACTTACAACAGCTATAGTACTTGGTGAGTTCGCAGCTGCAATAGGACCAGATGTCACACGTATTGTGAGGACAAATAACTTAGGGCATTTTACTGAACTAGCTGAGTCAGTTGGCTCACAATACCCAGGCCCCGCAAATGATATTGATGACTTTATGGATAGACTAAAATCTCTGGTACCTAATCCGCATAGGGCAGATTCAAAAGGGGAAGGAACTCTTTTTAATTATTTTTTAACCTATAAAGCTTTCAAGGGAAGAGGGGATTATTCTTGTCCTGCTGTCAAGCTTACACATCAGATGCTTGAACAGTGGGGTAGACAGTTAGACACCGATCCAGTCTACTTAGAAAGGTTTAGGAAAGAAATATCACGAAGATAAACGCTACTAATTATTAATAATAAACTGTTAATTTCCCTGAGCTTTGGCGCGGCGGGCTTCGGTTTCATCAAGTATTATCTTTCTCATCCGTACATTCAGAGGTGTTACTTCTACCAATTCGTCATCTGCTATGTATTCAAGAGCATCCTCAAGAGTCATAACGCGTGGTGCGTCAAAATGGTCTGCTTTCCCATCCCCCTTGGATCTCATGTTGGATAATTGTTTGGCCTTACATACATTTACGCTCATATCTTCACTTCGTGAATTCTCACCAATTACCTGTCCTTTGTATACCGACACTGCAGAGCCTATGAATAATGTTCCTCTTTCCTGGACATTGAGAAGTCCATACAAGTTACTCATTCCAGTTTCATGCACAACGAGTGATCCATGCTCTCTCTTCATTGGCTCTCCTGAATCAACATCATATTTGAAAAATGTTGTGTTTATAATACCAAGTCCTCTTGTATCTGTGATAAATTCACTTCTATATCCGAAAAAAGCGCTTGTTGGAATTACAAATTGGAGATAAACAATATTATTCTCATCAGTAGTCATATCCTCAAGTATCGCTTTCCTAAGTCCCATTTTCTGCATAACAATTCCTGAGTAATCTTGCGGAGTCTCTATAAATATTCGCTCAAAAGGAGCCATTTTCTTTCCATCTATGTGTTTTAAGATAACTTGTGGGCGCCCGACTTGAAACTCGTAACCTTCACGACGGAGTCGCTCGATAAATATTGCCAAATGCAACTCACCTCGTCCTGATACCATCCATTTTCCATCCGTAGTGTCCTCAACTCTAAGTGCAGTATCAGTCTCAAGTTCTTTATAAAGTCTCTCATTTATTTGTCTAGATGTCTTAAACTGTCCTTCTTTTCCGGCAAAAGGGGAGTCATTAACTCTAAAAATCATCCTAACAGTTGGTTCTTCAATCGCAAGAAGCGGAAGCGCAGATGGCTCCTCAACCGATGCGATAGTTTCACCAATTGTGATATCAGGAATTCCTGAGATTGCGATAATATCCCCAGCTGACACTTCTGTCGCATCAACACGTTCAAGTCCCTTGAAAGTCATGAGTGATGTTAAGCGATATTTCTTCTGAACACCTTCTCGATTAATATGAACGACTTCTTGTCCGGCTTTTACTGTACCGTTATAGACTCTGCCTGTTGCAATTCTTCCCTTATAATCATCTCTGGATAGGGTAGTCATCAGAATTTGAAGTGGTTTTTGAGGATCTCCTGAAGGCTCTGGAACATATTTCAAAATCGCTTCAAAAACAGGGGATATATCTGTCATGGAATTTATATCTGATTCAAGTCCGGCCAGTCCATTCTTTCCAGAAGCATAAATGATTGGGAAATCTGCAGTATCATCATCAGCCCCTAGCTCTATGAATAGATCCAGTGTCTTATCAAGAACTTCATGTATTCGAGCGTCCGGTCTATCAATCTTATTTACAACTACAATTATTTTTAGTTTCTTTAGAAGCGCATGCTTAAGAACAAATCTGGTCTGTGGCATAGGACCTTCTTTGGCATCAATTAGAAGTAGACAACCGTCTGCCATGGTCAGAACCCGCTCGACTTCACCTCCAAAATCTGCATGCCCTGGGGTGTCAATGATGTTTATTTTTGTATCTTGATTAGGGTCAACTTGGCCTGAGGAAGCCGTTGGGTTCCAGACAACAGAGGCATTTTTTGAAAAAATTGTAATTCCGCGTTCTTTTTCAAGATCATTGCTATCCATGATGAGATCTCGTCCTTCGTTTTCTTTAATCAGATCTGTCTTGGATTGACGCAAAAGCGCGTCCACTAAAGTAGTCTTTCCGTGGTCCACGTGGGCTATAATTGCAACATTTCTGATATTCATAATAAATAACCTCGCACTTCGCGAGGTTTTTTAATCTTACCATTTTGCAACTTTAATTGCAATTTAATTGATATTCAAACTCAATATTTTCTTAACATCTAGTGCTTTTTCTTTTTTAAAATCTAACAACTCCGATACAGTCACGAACTCATAGTTGCGGTCACTAAGTATTGATATGATGAGCTGTATTGCATTTGCAGTTGCCGGTTCATTTGGATAGCCATTCATATGCATGACAACTATTGAGCCATTCTGAACATTATCAACTACATTTGAAATAATATTTGTCGTATCAGTATTAAAGCCATCTTGTGCTGCAACATCCCAATGAATTGCAACTTGACCTGTGCTGGATACAACTTCTAAATCAGCATGGGAATAGCACCCTCCTGGAAAACGAAAAAGTTTATTATTATATCCAACTATATCTTTCAGTAGTTTTTGCGTTTTTTCCAATTCCGCTTTTTTTTGCTGCTCCTGTACTTGTGTTAATCCATAGCAGGCGTTATGAAATGCAGGATGAGAATAAGTGTGATTTCCTAACTCAAACAATGAATTTACAGCAAGTTCACGGGCTACTTGGGGATAACTCTCAATCCACATTCCGCTTAAAAATAAAGTAGCTTTTGTTCCCGTCTCTTCAAGAATACTTATCAAGTTCTGATCATAATAACTTGATACACTTCCTGACTGGAGATCATACCGCATCTGAGGTGTCATATCCGCATCAAAAGTAAGAGCTACATGTTTTTTGGATCTATCACCGTGAAAAACAATACGTTCAGTTTTTTCCTTTTTTGGTTTGGGTTCATTATTCCTTGGATTTGTTAAAGATTTATATATATCTGCTGAAAATGGCATCTGATGTGTTCTATATGCAACATTCCTTAGATTCATACTCACAATAGTTAGAAAAAACGCTAGAAGTATGCACACTGAGGTAATTAAAAAGGTATTTAAAATATAACTACGGGGGAGAAGATTTAGAGCTTTTTTTGATCTTTTTGAGTAGGATATTTGTATAGATATTGTTAAACCAAGTAAATTAAATTTTTTATTTTTCTTCACAACCCCCACAATTATTCATTATAGGGTAGAGAAAGTAAATAACTCAAGAGGCAGTTTTAATAACCGCAGCGCTTTCCAGTATTCCATCAAGATTTGTTTCGATTTCCAAGGTCAAAAGACCTTTATAATTTTTTCTTTTTAAAAGCGATATAAATTCATTTATAGGAAGCTGTCCTTTCCCAAGCGGCATATGTTTATATCTCATAGGGCGCAACGAATTATTAAGATAATTTTTTTTATAATCACTAAGATGTATATTTATTATTCGATCCATATGGTTTTCTATAAACTTAATTATGTCACCACCTGATTGGCCAATGTGACATATATCAAGTGTTATGTGGAAATCATTTTTTTCCATCAGATCAGCGAATTTTTTTTGATCCCAACCAACTCCATTTAAGATCGAACCGGCATGTTTCTCCATATTTTCAAATCCAGCTTTTATCCCATATTGATCCTGAAGAGAATGAATTTTTTTTATATAATATGGATCAAATACTTGCTTACCGGCGGAATTCATGTGAAGCACAGCTACTTTTGCAGAAAGAAATTTCGCAGTTTGAAAAATTTTTTCGATTTCTGGAAGTCTGGTACGCGACAAAAAGCGCAATGCTTGATGAACGCTATAGATTTTCATGTCATATGCATCCATCGCTACTTTTAAATCTTGGAGATCTTGGGCAGTTTCAAATCCCGGAAGTAGAACCTCAATACCCTCAATCCCAGCATTTTTCATTTCTAAAAAAGCTTTTTTAGGAGGGAGTTCACTAAATATTTTGTTTTTTACAATTTTATTGAACAATCGTCTTTTTTCAGACAAAATATCTGTAAGAAATAAAAGCACCGATGTCTTCATTTCTTAATTATACCTGAGAGATCTGAACATTCACAAACAGAATTTTAGAAGATTAATGTAAGTAACCAAAAGCCGATTAATAAACTTATTGGAACTCCAAGTAGCCATCCTGCAATATATCCCATACTTAACCTCCTTTCAATTTAATCATATTAAATAGAAGTTAAATTTAGTTAAATATCATGCAAGACGTAAGTAAGAGGATTAGTCGACAAATGTAACAGCAGAACCTATTTTACCTGCTCGTCCAGTCCTACCGATTCGATGTACATAATCGTCATAGGTGGCCGGAACATCATAATTTATAACGTGCGAAACGTCGTCAATATCAATCCCACGGGACGCAACATCAGTTGCAAGAAGAAGCTTGATATGCCCGAGTTTAAAATCAGTTAAAGCACGTTGTCTCTGACCCTGGGACTTATTGCCATGGATTGATGCTGCTCTAAATCCTCGCTCTATTAACATTTTAGTGAGTTTTTCTATTCCATGTTTGGTTCTTCCAAAAATCATAACTCTATCATAGCCTTCTTGAGTTAATAGATCATGCAGCTGATCAACTTTTTGCCCTTGTTTGACTTTTATAATATCCTGATTAATATTTTCTGATGTTTCAGTAGTTTTGACAGATACTGTAATTGGATCTTTTACGAAATCCCCAAGTATCTCACGAGTCTGTCTATCAACTGTTGCAGAAAAGAAAAGCGATTGCCTGGGGCTTGGAAGTAAGGAAACCATAAATTTAATATCTTTAATAAATCCTATGTCTACCATGCGATCTACTTCATCAAGAACAACATTTCTGAAGTTTTGTAGATTCAGACTTTTTCTTTGAATATGATCCTTAAGTCTTCCGGGTGTTCCTATTACAAATTGAGGGTTTCTACGGAGTCTGTCAACTTGGCGAAACATGGATGAACCACCTATACAAAGAACTGAAGAAATGTTCAAGCCTCTCGAGAAAGCGATAAGTTCTTCATTTATCTGAAACGCCAATTCACGAGTTGGTGTAACTATAATGACTTTTTCAGAAGGATTTTTCTTTACTTTATCGATTAAGGGAATCAAAAATGCTGCGGTTTTTCCTGTTCCTGTATTTGCGATACCGATAACGTCCCGGCCTTCAAGAATAGGAAGGATTGTTTGATCCTGAATTTGAGTAGGGATAGTGTATCCTTTCTCAATTATATTTCTCTTAAGATCATCGGATATCTGAAAATCTACAAATGCATTTACAGCCTGGTATGGTGGAAGATCAGCAATTTCAATTGCTTTACTGATAAAACGATTTACATTTATGTTTTCTCCAGCATGATTTACCCTTGACGACCGATTAAAGTTATTTCTAAAACCGCCCCTGCTATTATTTTGAAATTTAGAACGTCCATTGGAAACACGTCCTGAATTGTATTTTTTATACATAATTTTGAATTGAAATATTAATTATTTTTTCAGATTTGAAACGAATTTAAGTTATTTTCTCTTCCGGGAGCGATCAAAAATACTTAAACCTGATGAGGTAAATGCAGCTGATGCTCTAATCTAATTCAACTACATGTATTGTAGCATAAAATCAAACATAAAGCTATTTTAAGGAATGCAAGATCTCTTTCGCGGCTCTTTTTAACTCTAAATTACAGGCAACTGCCGATAAAAAAGTAACTATGGGAACTGCTAAAATAAGTCCTATGCTTACAACTAGTGTTCTCACTATCTCTTCTGCTATTAACTCGTAGCTAATTACTTCAGAAAAGGGGAGAGGAGTATTCACAAAGAGTAGGAGAAGAGGAAGTGAAGCTCCTGTATAGACAAGAACCAAAGTATTAACCATTGACGCTATGTGGTCACGTCCTATATCCATAGCCTTTGAAAAAAGGGCCCATATCCCAAGCTTTTGGGATGTATCTTTAAGTTGAAATACAATTGCAGCCTGAGAAATGGTAATATCATCCAATACTCCTAGAGCTCCAATTATTATTCCGGCCAGAAGCAGTCCCTTCATCTGAATAACTCCTTTTTTGGCAGTCTCAAGAAATGTCGCGTCTTCAGATGAAAATCCAGATAAATGTGATATATTCACAAATAAGTTAGCTAATACACCTGTCAAGATTAGAGCAAAAATTGTTCCAGCGACTGCTATAGTTGTTTTCTTATTAAATCCATGTGACAGATAGAAATTAACCGGGATTATAAATAATGAACTCAATATCGCAACTAGAATCGGATCTTGGCCACTTAATATCAGAGGTAGTACAATAAAAAATATTACAAGAAATGATATCACCATCCCAAAAAGGGATGCAAGACCGCGCACGCCTCCAATCAGTATGGTAACAGCCACAAATATTCCAAACAAGATATATATTGAATCTCGTCTTACATAATCAGTTATGAAAAATACCTCTTTACCTTCAGAGTTACGAGTAGCGCTTATAACCACTTTATCTCCCAAACCATACTCTACTGAATTAATTACCGGAACTTTTCCATTCTCAATAATAATTATTTTTCCTTTTAAATTTTTATTTGTAATTTGTACTTCTAACTTTTGATAAATCCTTTTTGGACCGTCTGTTGTAATCAATTTACTTTCCTTGACACTACTTACTATACCTTCGTACCTTTTCTCAGCTAAATTTGCATTTTTTCCCTGCGCACTAACCGATAAAGGCAAAGCTAAGAATATTATTGAAAAAAGAAATATTTTATAAAGTCGTTTCATTTGATATCTTAATTATAAACCATGTAGTACTACATACAAAACTCGGTATTGACAAATGCAAATTAATTGCATATACTAAATGCAATTGAGTTACGTTTATTAACCTTAACACAATATTTAACTACTCTATTTGAATATGACCAATACTATCAAACATGATTGCACGCAGGAATTAAGGGATGCTGATCTTAAGATAACACCCGCTAGACTTGGTGTTCTAAGTGCGCTTGAAAATAGCAACAAGCCTCAAGATATATCAGATATAACTACTTATCTTAAAAAGAATAGCGTTAAGGCAGATCAAGTTACTGTGTTTAGGATTATTAATGCTTTCACAGAAAAAGGACTTGCAAGACCTATACAATTCAATGAGGGCAAACTTCGATACGAACAAGCGAGTGCATCAGACCATCATCATTTTATATGTGAAAATTGTGGCGATATAGAAGATATCTCAGATTGTCATATTGATGATCTTGAAAAAAACATAAATAATAAGAAAGGATTACTTATCAAAAGACATTCTCTTGAATTTTTTGGTCTATGTAAACTATGTCAACTTTAGCCAACATATTATTTTTTACTTTTATCGGAAGCATGGCTGCGCTCGTTGGTGGCGTGGTCTTGATATCTAAAGAAAAGCTTGCAATAAAAATATCTCATTTTCTCTCATCCTTTGCAGCAGGCGTTCTCCTTGGGACTGCTTTTTTCGATTTATTACCAGAAGCGCTCCACGAAGGAGAATCAAAAGGAATAGATGTGTTCTCATGGACACTTTTTGGGATAATACTTTTTTTCCTAATTGAGCGAACTATTCATTGGTTTCACCACCATGAAGATTATCATGAACACGAAAAGGAAACTAAATCAACTCTTCCACTTATTATCATTGGTGACACCATGCATAACTTTATAGACGGAGTTGTTATCGCAGCTACATTTATAGCTGACCCACGATTGGGAGTAATAACTTCGCTGGCTGTGTTTGCACATGAATTGCCTCAGGAAATAGGGGATTTTGGACTGATGCTTCATAAGGGAATGAAGCGAAAAAAGATTATTCTGGTAAATATCCTAAGCGCAGCAGTCGCTTTCGTAGGCGCGATATTAACTTATTCACTGGGAAATATTATTGAAGGGTATATACCCATTTTTCTTTCAATCACTGCAGGATTTTTTATCTATATAGCAACTTCAGACATAATACCAGAAATTCATTATGAAAAAAGAAAATTACACTCGATATTTGAAACTTTCTTACTACTTGGTGGCATAGGCGTTATGTGGCTAGCAGTATCACTCTTGGGGCATGGTAAATAGCTAATTGTTAGCTAAAAATGTTTCTACCTCTTTTTTTAATTTTTCAAGGCTTTCATCATCGACGAACGAGTAGGACAATACTTTCTTTCCCATTTTATCAAATATCTTGATGCTTTTTTTAAGAGTTTTTTCATCAACCAAGTCAGTTTTGGTCAAAAGAACAATCTCAGGTTTTTCCAGAAGTAGGGGATTAAATTTCTTAAATTCTTCTCTTACAGTCTCGTATCTTTCTTTCAAATTCTCCTCAGGTAATTCAATGCAGTGGATTATCAGTTTTGTTTTTTCGATGTGCTTGAGAAAAGTAATCCCAAGTCCTTTTCCAGTTGATGCGCCCTCAATAAGTCCTGGGATATCAGCAATAGGACGCCCACCCATCATGCCGATATTTGGCTCAAGTGTTGTAAAAGGATAGTCAGCGATTTTGGGTGTTGCGTTGGTAAGAACTGCCAAGAGACTACTCTTGCCTGCATTCGGAAGTCCGATTAGACCAATCTCAGCAATAAGCCTCAGTTCCAGAAACAAGATTTTTTTTTGTCCCGGTGCACCACTTTCTGCATATGTTGGAGCTTGATTTATCGAAGTCTTAAATTCTGTATTTCCACGTCCTCCACGACCTCCTTTTGCCAGAAGTACAGGAGTAACGGTATCAGTTATCTCAAAAACTTTATCCGTATCTACATCTGTGATCTTGGTACCGACGGGAACAAGGATGGTCATATGTTCTGCATTTTTACCAAAAAGATTTTTGGATTTACCGGGGATTCCACTTTCTGCAGTCAATTTCTTCTTAAAGCGGAATAATTTGAGGTCATGAATATTACTGGTCCCTAGAAAATATATATGTCCACCATTTCCACCATTCCCACCATTTGGACCACCTCTGACGTGATGTCCATCCCTGAGGAAAGTAGATGCGCCATTGCCCCCATCTCCAGCTTTGATTGTGATTGTAACATTATCAACTAGCATGCTTGCATTGTAGCATTTATTGCAATAAAATGTTCAAAATATGGCACAAAAAAAAGAAAATAGTTTTAATAGCGATAAGCGGAACTCTCTTATCTTTCTAATGCTAATACTCAACATATTTATTGCTTTTGGTTTTATAGCAATTTTTTTAGCAAATCTAAATTTCAACCCACTATATTTTGGATTAATCTTATTGATGGTTGTGGCATTTGCTAAGCTATCAGTAGCCGTCTGTTTGTTAAATATAATATTAACAGCTTACATTTATAGAAAATATGTAATGCATTATAAAAAATCAAAGATACTACTTCTTAGCAGCTTTTCAATTTCACTACTAGTTTTAAGATACAACCTGATATCATTAACATGGGCTTAACCATGAACGTCTCTACCAACTCCCGCCGCCGCCGCCTGAGAAACCTCCCCCACTGGATCCACCGCCTGAAAATCCACCACTACTGCTTGGAGTTGAGGCAATTGCTGTAGACATCGATCCTGAAAAGCTATTCATGCTTGAGGCGAAAGTATGAGTATTAAAATTACTGGTTCCTGTATACCAGGTAGGGTTTTGAATTTTTACTCCCATTTCCTTCATCGCATCTGCAAATTTTCCGGTTAAGCCAAATACAATCGTGTAGGGGAGTACTTCATTGAATAAGTTTTTCTTTTCAAAAAATTTCTGTCTGTGCGTCTCAGCTTTGTCGATAAAAAGCCTATACCCCTTAACTCTTCGATAGATCTCACGCCCGTAGGCTGTTCTTCTTGGCATATATTTTGCAAAGCCCAAGAGTACCAGTCCACTGATGATAAGACTTATGCATAAATCGGCAAGATATACATTGCCAAAGCCAATCGTGTATCCAATTGAGAATATTCCAAGAAAAAGCATTATAAATGCGCCTGCAAAATACTTACCTCTTACTTTTTCAGGGTCTGTTGCAAAGAGATTTTTGGCAACCACTTCTCTATACAATTCTTCTTTAATTTTTTTAAGTTCATCATAAAATGTGAGTTTTAGATCAGACAGTTTTACTTCTGATCTGTTGCTAAATAACTCATTTATGAGCATTTTTTCATAATTCATTAGGCCATCAACTCCCTTAGCTTTTGTTCGAACCAAATTGTAATCAACTTTTCCAAATAACCATTTTTTGGGAATTTCAACAATCGATAAATATCCACGTGATGCAAGATCTACTATGGTCGCGCTCACATCCAGTGTATCCGCCCGCTCATCCATAAGTACTCCTATTTCAGCAGGACGCAGTCCCTCAGGCGCAGTAAACTCCACAACTGTTGCTTCATGCGCGCCAATAGGCTTAATTCTTCCCAATTGGTCTTTTTTGCCAAATATATTCTGACCAAACCAATAATCACGACCATTTTTATGCCATAAATATAGAATAGTCCCAATTCCTGAAATTAATCCAATGCCCAAAGTGGTTATAGAAGGCCATGCTATGAATTTCTCCCAAAACGTTTTCGGTCGCTCAACATTCAAAATAGGCACAAGGCCTTTTTTATATCCTACAACCACGGTTAAACCCTGTGACTCAGAAAGTGTTTCTAAATTTTTAAATTTAACACTATTTGATGATTCGCTCAAAATCATGCATTCAGCAGTGGACCCAACATATCCCTCAAAACAGGTCTTTTTCAGCACGCCATCAGCGGGTAATTCTACGGTTGCACTTGCGCTTGTAATTCCAACAGGCCAGGCATTCCCCGTAACATTCCAATAAATTTCATCATACTCATCAAAACTTCTCAAGACTCCTTTTGCTGAATATTCAATTTCATATGTATTTTTCCCTGAAATTGTTTTATCTGGATCACCGATTTTAACTCTGACGTATCCATCTGTATTTGAAGTTGAAAATTTTGCTTTTTTGTTGTTTTGAATTACACTTTTTATATCAATCTCTGTATATGTTTTCTCACCATCTTTTTCATAAATGTAGGGTATATCTCTGTAAATTCCGTGTTTTGAAAGTGTATTAAAATCAACATTAATTATTTCTGTTACTTTTACTTCACCAGTTTCTAAAATTGAGATATTAGAGTTAAAGTTATCAATAACCCATCCTTCATCAGCTTTCACAAAGCCTGCGGAAATAAAAAAGAAGAATATAGCTATAAGATATAATATGCGCTTCACTTCTTTATTTTAACAAAAATAAAAATAAATGCTATTATATATTTATATGAAGAGAATCTTTATATTATTTCCAATATTAGTTTTTTTAATGCTGGGAGTTATATTTAAAACTCCTATTTCCGCATATGCAAATGGCATTTTATATAAATCACAATGCGATACTCCCAAAACTTTCCGCATTGGCAAGATTGATAGCAAATATAATATGACAGACAGTCAATTCATAGATAAGATCAATCTAGCAAGCAATATTTGGAGTGAAGAATATGGTAAGAATTTATTCACATATAGTCCAGAGGGGGATATAGAGGTAAATCTTGTGTATGATCAAAGACAATTTTTAAGCTCACAAATAAGTGATCTTAATTCAAAAGTTAAAATACAGCAAAACCAACTTGATCCAAGAATTGCTGAATACAAGAGAAAATCCGCAGATTTTCGTGCGCGTGCTACCCAGCTTAATAATGATATTGAATTCTGGAATAGCAAAGGCGGTGCACCGGATGACGAGTTTGAGAGATTAAAATCCAGACAGGAGAATTTCAGAAATGAAGCAGCGGCGCTTCAACAGGAGGCAACATCTCTAAATCAATCAGCAGATGAATACAATCAGCAAATCGGTCAACTCCAGCAAACCGTAAATAACTTCAATGAACAACTGTCCTATAAGCCGGAAGAGGGGGAATATATTTATAATAATGGAGAACAGACCATAAATATTTATTTTGATAATTCGGAAACACAATTGGTCCATACGCTGGCTCATGAACTAGGACATGCGTTGGAAATTTCACATAATGCTAATGAAAATTCTATAATGTATCCCCAGTCTACAGAAGCAACTACACTTTCAGCAGCGGATAAAAAAGATCTTCAAATTACATGTATGAAAAAAAGCATAATTAGTGAATTTGAAACCAAATTGAAAATTATATTTAGCAACATTAGACCTATCGCAGCTAAAAATTAACTCTCAACTAAGTTGTTATTATAATTAATTGCCCCTCCTCTTACACTATTTTTACAATTTTAGCTTATAGTTAAATACATTATGAAAAAAAAGAAAAAGGCTATCATATTTCATATTGATGGTTTAGGTTTTGACGACGCGCAAGAAGCCATTAAAGATGGGCACATGCCCTTTTTGCGGAATTTATTGGATGAGGAAGAATATGAAATGTTGAGGTATAGATCAGGAATTCCATCAACAACTCCTTATGTTCAAGCAGGAATTCTGTATGGTGATAATCAAGAAATTCCGGCATTTAGGTGGTATGATAGAAAAAAGAATCAGATCATTCAACTCGCAGGTGATAAATCTTTTTATAACGTTGATCATAGATATTTTAATAAGCAGCGACCGCTCTTAGAAAATGGAGCAGCAATTGCCTCACTTTATGCCGGAGGATCAAAAGCTGTCTTTGCTGTTTCATATATTGAGAAAGGTGGATTAAAATACCGAAATTCTTTTAGTCGGGACATTATCCTGCATTTATTATTTAATCCGATCAATAATGTCAGATGGCATTGGCATTCATTTAGGAAAACTGCAAAAATCGGACTTGAAGTAATAAAAAATATATTCAGGAGAAAGTACATGGACTGGGAACATTTCCCGATATATTTTCTGGAACAATTACTGCTTTATTTCCCAACATCCCTTGCTGTTAAAAAAGCGCTTAGCGCAAATTTCCCGATTACATATGCAGGATTCTACTCATATGACGCAGCAGCGCATCTCTTCGGAACGCACTCAACACATGGAAATGGAATTCTAAAAGACATCGATGGCGTATTGAAAAATATTCAAAATCACATGAAAGACAAAGATGAGTGCGAAATGATAATCATGTCAGATCATGGTGAAACAGATTTCTCATTTATTGGCAATGTCACTGGAAAAACATTGGCAGAGCACATCTCCAAAATTCTTCCAACATATGAAATTACAGAACACCCGGGAAAACATATCATTCCAATTGGAAAAAATGATGGTAGCATAATATTGGCTTACTCCGGAGGATTGGCTCATTTTTATGATGCAAGTAAAAATACCAGAATGAATTACAAATATTTCAAAAAAACTTTCCCTGATTTAATTGAAAATATTTTGGCACTAGATGAAGTGAGAGGAGCTATAGTTAGAAGTAATGAAAACCATTTATTTCTTACAAGTTACGGTAAATTCTATCTAAATAGGCCTCTTGATAAAAAAGCAAGAGAAGTGTTGGCCAGATATGACACACCTGAAATAGTTGCAAAACAGCTTATTGATTTAAGTTCGTTTGAGAGCGCTGGGGACGTTATCTTCATAGGACAACATAAAGAAAATCATCAGATAAGTTTTGAGGCTCCTGCATGTGGGCACGGATCAATTGGCGGTAGCCAGGCACATCCTTTTATTATGTTGAAAAAATCACATAAGCTTGATACAGGCAATATGACTGATGCAAGGCACCTTTATCCTTTCTTAAGCTCTCTTAGGGATTAGATTTATCTAAATTTATATCGCAAAATACCGGAATATGATCAGATCCTTTAATATCCTGACTTCTTGATTCATATGCATAATTAAATGGTTTTATAAATATAGAATCCAATTTTTGCTTAAATTTCACTCTCGGTCTTGAAAAAGTCCAGACAATCTCAGTTGTCAGATCTTGAAATCCAGCATCCAATGCGTCTTTTGATAAATTTTTCCATTTGGGCCTCGTAACAATCTTGTATGTATTAAAGTCTCCTATGATACACGTCAGATCGACAGGCTTTTGATCTGCAGAATGAGTAAATATAGCCTTAAGTTGTGCGCGTTTGTGTGAATAACCAAGAACATCCAAGTGAGTTACGTATATTCTTATCGATTTTTTGCCATACTGTCCTTCTGCAACTATGCAACATCTATCTTGTTTGGGAATTAACTTAAAAAACATTTTCTCTAAATAGGGCAGATGCTTCCCATAAACATCAGGCAATAAAAAACTTTCAGTTTTTTTAATTTTTATCTTTTTGGAGTTCCAAATAAATGCATTTCCCTGAGAGAGGTTATGTTTAATTTGGATATTATGCTGAAAAAATTTATACTCAGGTCCCAGTCTTTTTGCTATTTGCTGAGCGTCTTCGATCTCATCGTGAATGAAAGCTTCCTGTATGCCAACTATATCAAGTCCTGAAAATACTTTCTGAGTTGCAAATTCATTCAGAAGAATTGGTAAATATTGGCCTCTTTTAATATTCCACGTACATATTCTTAATTTATCCATCAATCTTTTGATTATAATGGACATTTGTAAGAAATCAAAAAGAAATAAATACTTATTATGGGAGCCAGTTATTTAGTTATATAATTAAAACATGTTGAAGTTAAAAATAAAAAAGCTTTCAAATATTGAAAAGATTGTGGGCTTAATTTTTGCCAAAAAACCCTACAGTATATATTTTAAAACAAGATTTGGCATTCATACATTTGGAATGAAATTCCCAATTGATGTGATAATTCTCAACAAAGCTAACAGAGTTGTAAAAATGAATCAAAATATGAAACCCAATAAGATTTATTTTTGGCCCATAATTTATGAGGATGTACTCGAGCTTCCGCAAGGAATGATATTAACAAATAATATAGCAATAGGGCAGCAGATAGAGTTGGTTTTTATTTGAGTTAGATTCTCAAAATATTTTTAACTGAATTTTTGAATTTAATGAACATCTCTTTAACTTTGTCAGTTAGGTTGCTCCAATTTGTTTTTACTTTGTCTAAGAATGTACCTGCTTCGGCTTTAACTTTCTCCGTAGGTCCGACGATTGCTTCCTGCTGTATTTTCTCCATTTCGGATTTTAGATCATCTTCGTTTGGCACAATAACTTCCTGACCTTTAAGCTCTTCTGTTACTGCCTCTTTTTTCGTCTCTTCAGATTGAGATTTTTCTGAATTAAATATCTTTCTAAGGTACCAGTATTCCATAAGCATTTTCTCTTTATCAAAATTCATGTTCATTTGAGAAGTTGACCTTGTTCGTTCATTTTTAAGACTCCGGATTTTACCTGATAAAATCCATCCGGAATCTAAAGAGCTAAATACTGAAGATTTATCAATTTTTATTCCTGATACTGAGCCTGTTTCAAGTCTGAAACTTCCTCTCGCACCCACCATCAAAGAAGGCATAAGCCCTGAGGCAATGGACATGTCTATAGCCTCGCGATTATTTACAACATCGATTGCTTCACCATTTTTACTATTTGTTGAGTTACCCATGTCTTTTTTAAGAGTTTTTGCCTCATTACCAATTCTCAAAAGCGCTTTTGGATTAAATCCCTTTTCCTGCCATTTTTTGTCATTCTTTGGATCCTTAATGTAATCATTCCAAACATTCAAAAGAGTTATAAAATCAGAATTTGGGTCAATATATTCTTTAAACTTTTCGCTAAACTTTTCGCTTTTTCTGTCAAATGAAAATATTGAGTCTTTTGACTGCATTGCACTCGCAATTAATGCAACTGCATCGACACAATCCCTTTTCTTCGCCTCGACCAACATTCTTGCAATATTGGGCTCCTGATTCAAACGAGCCATCTCACGACCGATTGCTGTCATAGCTCCCTCACTATCAAGCGCTCCTAATCTCTGAAGTGAATCGATGCCCTGATTAATAACCTCATTTCCAGGATGCTCAATATAGGGGAAATTAATTACATCATTTATTCCGGCCGATTTCATCTTAAGTATCAAAGGAGTCAAATCAGTACGAAGAAATTCCGCAACTTGATGATCATCTCTTTTATCAAGCTCGGCTTTCGTAAATAAAGCATATGCTTCACCATCCTCAATTCTTCCGGCACGCCGTTTCCTCTGAGTCCAATTCCCTTTTGTATGCTCACGAGTCTCAAGTGTGGTTAAGCGCGTATTCGGATCATAATTAGGTCTTTTCATCAGTCCCGAATCAATTACCATCTTAACTCCCTTAATCGTCAGCGAAGTTTCTGCTACATCCGTTGCCAAAATTAATACTTTCTCATTTTCAGGAATGTCATTTATTAACTTATATGGATCCTGGCCTTGGTCTCCCCCCATGAGGGTAATTATTTTTAAATTCGGATCACTTATCTTGGATCGAATTGCATCCTCCGTCGCTCTTATTTCAGCACCTCCTGGCATGAAGATCAGAGCATGTCCTTTCTTTGAAGTATCTGTGTAAAATTCTGCAGCTTTTTCGGCTGCTGCTTCCATACGATCCTCAGGCTTAATAGGCTTATCGGAAAATTTCTCTTCAACATCAAATGGCACTCCCTCAACATGCAATCTTTCCGCATCGGGAAAATAGTCAGTCAGAACCTTTGCGTCTAATGTTGCTGATGCAAGAACTATTTTAAGTGGTTTCTTTCCATCTTTAGCTCTTTTTTCCTGAGCCCTTTTCAAAAGGGGAAGCAGGATATCAATTGAGATACTTCTTTCATGCACCTCATCAACCATAACTGCGTCGTATTTTGTAAGCATCTCATCATTTACTAATTCATTAAGAAGGGACTCAACCACACTGAACTCAATTCTTGACGTTCCTTGCTTGGTAAATCCGTGTCCCTCAATTCTATGGTCAACAAATTCTTCTCCTACCTCTTTCCCAACGAATTCAGCAACCGAAGACGTAGCGAGCCTTCTTGGCTGAGTAACGGCTATCCTTGCATCCGGATTATCCTGAAGAAGCTCATTCAAAAAAGATATTGGAGCAACTGTCGATTTTCCAGAGCCTGGGTCTGCTTCAAGAATTAAATTATCACTCTTTCTCAATGCTTCTTTTAATTTATCCCGATTTTTCGCAACTGGATGAGGACTAGTCTCCTCAACATATGAAAGATTATTTTTCAGCTTGTTTAAATCAAACGAAGTTTCAACTTCACCCCTGGGCATTTCAGTTGTTAAAGGCATAACCAAATTATATGGGAAAGTATCCAAAATACATAATCAATAGCTTTTTATGCTCAATTCTTGTAAAATTAACCCATTACCGGTTCGTCTAACGGTAGGACAACAGCCTTTGGAGCTGTTTATTCTGGTTCGAATCCAGGACCGGTAGCAGTTATTTCCAAATATTATATGGGAAGTTTTATAGAAATTAACGATACTCTCCAGTTAACTAAAGAGCAGGGGTTTTCCCCTAGTCTAAACCTAGAACAACATCTCAAAAAACCAATAGTTATGGCTGACGTTACAGATCAAGTCTTTGAATTTCGTGACAAACAAGACATTAGAATTTACAAAATACCACCTGTTCGTAATTTCCTTGTAGAGAATAGGGAAGGGAAATGGATATATTGGGGGTTGGTACACATAATTGAGGTAACACATGATAATAACGCCCGAACAACCTCTGGAAAATTTAAAATCATTAAAATCAATTCACCTCAGGAAATGAAAGACGCTTTTTCTATAATTGATACCCGCCCTGAGTTAAATTTTTTCCGATAAAATCATCCTTCAAGATATCTTTAATCGTCCTAGCTTAGTATATTCTCTCACGATACTCTTACATATTTGGAATATAATACCGTTGCTAAATTAATATTAAAATGGGTACCAAACACAAAGCCAAGGATTCTTTAGGAATAAAAAGAAGTAAGGATCAGCATAAAATGCCTCATGCCTCTGTCAAAGAAGCCGTTCAAAAAAGAATAACCCCAAAAGATCATTCCAGCATAATTCCAGGACTTGACATGAATGAGATCATGCACTCACTTGATCTTTTGAGATATGCTCTTGATTATTCTGAGGCGATAGTTGATACTGTCCGATTGCCCCTTGTTGTTCTGAATAAAAAGTTAGAAGTCCTTACCGCCAATAGATCATTTTATGAAACTTTCAAATTATCTCCAAAAGAGACTGAAAACAAATTAATTTATAATTTAAACAACAATGCATGGGATATTCCAAAGTTAAAAATATTACTTGAAAAAATTCTTCCCAAAAATACTAATTTTGAGAATTATGAAGTAGAAATCGACTTTCCACTTATTGGAAGAAAAGTTATACTCCTTAACGCAAGAAAAACTTACCGCCAAGTGAACCAAACAGAAGCTATTCTTCTTGCTTGTGAGGATATTACAAATCGCAAGCAACTCGACAATCAAAAAGACGACTTTATCGCTATCGTTTCACATGAACTCAGAACGCCACTGACAAGTATAAAATTGTTTTCTCAACTCCTGGAAAAACACCATGCGCAGAATGAAGATAAGAAAGGAATTTACTTACTATCAAAAATGACCAACCAAATGGAGAGACTGACTCAGCTTATGGCCTCTTTTGTAAATGTCTATCAAATTCAAAATGGGAAATTAATGCTTAAAAAAAATAGTTTTGATCTTGAAGATCTGATAAGTTCAATCGTATTGGACTTCCAGTTCACTACCAAATCACACACAGTAGTAAATAAAAGCGGACTCTCAAAAATAAGTATTTTCGCTGATAAAGAACGCATTTCACAAGTAATGATAAATCTTCTCTCAAACGCTATTAAATATTCCCCAAAGGCTGATAAGATTATTATATCAACCACTGAAGATTCAAAAAACGTAACAGTATCTATTCAGGATTTTGGAATGGGTGTTCCCAAGTCAGAAGAAGATAAAATTTTCGAACGCTTCTTCCGGGTGAAAGGAAAAAAAGAGAATAGCATATCAGGTCTTGGACTTGGGCTATTTATTTCTCATGAGATAATTGATCAGCACAAAGGAAAATTGTGGGTTGAAAGTATCGAGGGAAAAGGATCAAAGTTCAGCTTCTCTCTGCCGATTAAGAAAAGGATTGATTAGCATGAAAAAATCCACATATATAAGTTCAGAAAAAGTGTTGGGTGATAAAAATAATGATATAAATGAAAATTCCACATTTCAAATAATTTTTGAGCAGTCCCCGATAAGTACACAAATATTCTCACCGGGTGGAACTCTTTTAAAAGTAAATAAAGCTTGGGTAAAGCTGTGGGGAGCCAAATTTGAGGATGTCAAAGGGTACAACATCCTTAAAGACAAACAATTAATTGATCTAAAAATAATGCCATTAATAAAAAGAGCATTTAATGGTGAAGTACTTGATCTTCCTCCTGTCAAGTATGAACCGAATAAAACAATAAATGATGTATCTAAAATTCAATTTCGATGGACCAAAGCACTCATTTATCCAATAAAAGACAGTAAAGAACGTATTCAAAAAGTTGTTCTTGTTCATGAAGACATAACAGAACAAAAATTGAATGAGCAAAAATTAATTGAAAGCGAAGAGAGATTTAGGGCTCTTATTGAAAAAAGCACAGATGCAGTTCAACTGGTAAGCCCAACAGGAGAAATTCTCTTTACCAGTGAATCGATTAAAAACGTATTGGGTTATACTCCTGAAGAATTAAAAGGTCTTGGGGTTGCGCCATTTATGCATCCTGATGACTTGGAATATTTCAGCAGTAAAATCCAGGAACTACTTAAAAATCCGAAAAAACACATAATTATGCAGTACAGGGTCAAGCATAAAGACGGGTCATGGGCTTGGCTTGAAACAACTGGAGTTAATCATCTAAATACTCCATATATAAATGCGTTAGTTGGCAATTTCCGAAATATAACGGATAGGAAAAAAAATGAAGAAGATCTCAGGTATCAAAAATCTCTTTTGGAGGCACAAAGAGAACTGTCACCCGAGGGTGTTCTCGTCGTATCACCGGACGGGAAAATGGTTTCGTATAACAAACGCTTTGTAAAGATGTGGAAGTTCTCAGAAAAGTTAATAAACATAGGAGAAGATCAACTTGCACTTGAGGACGCGACCAAAAAACTAATTGATCCGGAAAAATTTATAAAAAGAGTCAAACAGTTGTACAAAGAACAAAAAGCAGATTTTGAAGAATTGCATTTTAAAGGTGGTAGAATTTTTGACCGTTATGGTGCACCTGTAGTTGGAGAGGATGGTACAAATTACGGATATGTTTGGTTCTTTCAAGATGTCACAAAAAGAAAGCAACTTGAGAGACAGAAAGATGACTTTATCAGCATAGCCTCACACGAGCTCAAGACACCTGTAACTAGTATCAAATCCTATGCTCAAGTTCTAGAACTTAAGTTCAAGAAAGAAGGTAACGAAAAAGCTGCTGAGCTTCTCAGTAAAATGGATGCGCAGGTAAGTAAATTGACCAATCTCATAGGTGATCTACTTGATGTGACTAAAATGGATACCAATAGTATTCATTTCAATAATACACAGTTTTCATTCGATGAGCTTGTTGAGGAACTCGTAGAAGAGATGCAGCGCACTACTGAAAAACATGAGTTAATCCTAAAAGGAAAAACGAATAAAACTATTAATGGTGACCGGGATAGAATAGGACAGGTTCTAACCAATCTGATATCCAACGCAATAAAATACTCACCTCACACTAGAAAAATAATAATACAATCCTCAATTAAAAAATCAGCAATATATTTTAGTGTTGAAGATTTTGGGGTAGGTATACCCAAAAATGAACAGGACAAAATATTTGAAAGATTTTTCCGTACAAGTGGCCCTGGAAAAGAAACATTTCCAGGTCTTGGGCTGGGATTATATATTTCAAGAGAGATTATAAAAATGCAGGGGGGTAAATTGTGGGTTGAAAGTAAAATAGGACAGGGTTCCAAGTTTTGCTTTACGCTTCCAATTAAACAAAACCGAAATGAAACATTAAAAAATATTTCTGCAGGAGAAGAACTCAAGCAAGGATAATAAGCTCTTACTCTATTCTCATCTGAGAACTATATAATTTAAATTTGCAGCTCTATGAAAACAAAACAATCAAACAATACTCAAAAAATCTTAGTAGCCGATGATGATCCGGCAATTGTAGAATCCACTACCTTAATTCTTGAAGAAAGTGGATATCAGGTAAGCTCAACAGTAAATGGGGAAACTATTTATAAAATGGAAAAGGATATGCCGGACCTGCTACTACTTGATATCTGGATGTCGGGTCAGGACGGACGTGAAATTTGTAAATATTTAAAAAAGAAGGAACAGACAAAACATATCCCAATAATTATGATCTCAGCAAGCAAGGATGTTGCTCAATCAGCCAAAGATGCAGGATCTGATGATTTTATAACCAAGCCTTATGACATGTATGATTTATTGGCTATAGTTAAAAAACATCTTGAAAATACTAATTAATTAATTCGCACTCACCGCACATATAATTTAACTGCTATAATTGATTATCAATGAAAATTACTAATATTTTTGGAAGACAAATTCTCGACTCACGAGGCCATCCTACAGTTGAAGCAGATGTCGTGCTTGAAAATGGAATTACAGGACGGGCAGCTGTGCCCTCAGGCGCATCAACAGGTGTTAATGAAGCACATGAACTCCGCGACAATGACATGTCTCGTAGCCATGGGAAAGGGGTTGATAATGCTGTTAAAAACATTAATACCGTTATAAAAGATGCGCTTATAGGTATAGATCCGAACAAACAGGAAAAAATTGACCAAATATTGATTGACCTTGACGGTACAAAAAATAAAAGCAGCCTGGGCGCCAATGCAATTCTTGCGGTATCTATTGCAGTTGCAAAAGCAGCAGCCAATAGCCAAAACCTTCCTTTCTTTACTTATCTTGAAAATTTGATGGACCACAAACAAGGCACATCTCTTCCGGTCCCAATGATGAATATAATTAATGGCGGTAAGCACGCCTCCGGCTCTACAGACATCCAGGAATTTATGATAATGCCAATTGGTGCCAAGACGTTTAGAAATTCCCTGAGAATGGGTACTGAGATTTTTCATCATCTAGCAATGGTGCTTCATAAAAAAGACTATCGAACAACAGTCGGGGATGAAGGAGGTTTTGCTCCAAATGTGAAAGAAGGAAATAAAGAAGCAATAGATTTGATTCTTGAAGCCATTAAAGATTCAGGATACAAAGTAGGCAGTGACGTAGTTTTGGCACTGGATGTTGCAGCATCTGAAATGTATGAAGATGGTTATTACTATTTAAAAACAGAAAATAAAAAGCTGACAACTGACGAGATGGTTGAATGGCTTGCTGAGCTTTGTCAGAAGTACCCAATTGTCTCTATAGAAGATGCCCTTGATCAAAATGATTGGGAGGGATGGAAAAAGTTGACCTTGAAAATAGGTGACAAAGTACAGCTTGTTGGAGACGATTTGTTTGTAACCAATATTGAATTTTTGGGACGTGGGATTGAAGAAAAATCTGCGAATTCAATTCTCATTAAACTGAATCAAATAGGAACGTTGACAGAAACTATTCAGGCAATCAAAATGGCCGACAATGCAGGCTGGAACTCTATTATCTCTCATAGATCAGGAGAAACAGAGGATACCACAATTGCACATCTGGCAGTTGCTGCAAATGCAGGACAAATAAAAACCGGCTCGCTTTCAAGAACTGACAGAGTTGCAAAATATAATGAACTGTTGAGAATTGAAGAATTACTTGGAGAAAAGGCAATATTTAATGGAAACGCCCATTTAAGAAAAGTTTAGATGGCTGCTCTTATAACACTCAATCACTCTCAAATGCTTTTTTGTCTGCAAGATTTACTACTACATATGATGAAAACCCATTCTCATCAGTCAATTTAAGCCCTACAGCATAAAAATACAACTTTTCCTTGAATCTATGTCTTACTTTTGCTTTCTTACTAACTTCTCCATCTCCAAAATCCCAGAGATAAGAAACAATTTTTCCACTTCCACTTGACCTTGAAGAATCATAAAGTATATTTTTGGGATATTTAAAGAATTTAAAATCGTGATAAAAACTCAATCTTGGTCTATCTTTTGTTGGATCATTTATGGTCTTACCATCAATTACTAACTTTTCCAATGGAATTTTATAATCCAAGCTTGGTAATATATGAATGAGAATAGTTTGAAACTGCTGCTGAGGCTGAGGCTCAGCACCCATTCCGTCCGGATATACATTTCCAGAATCCTCTTGATTACCATAATTTATTTCAAGGTTTACTACATATGATTTAGTTTTAGCATATATATGGCTAACTTTATCTCCTTTTGCTTTTTTACCGTCACCAAAATCCCAACTGTATGTTGTTTGCTTAAGAACTTCCTCAGACACAGGAAGTTTGGACTTATCAACTTCAAAAGATATAGATTTATTTACCAAATATTTATCAGGTGCAATATCTGCTGGTATCGTCTCACCATCAATCGTTGCATATTCATCTGAGATATAAACACTTGTATGTTTGTAATTAATTTTAACTGTTGATGCTCCGCCAGAATGAGCAAAAGAAGAACGCGCATTCGAAATAAAGAAGATAACCAAGAATACTATCACTAATAGTTTTTTCATATTTAAATTGTATCAAATAAAGGGTGGGTAAAATACCTGCCCCTTTCAAATTCTAGTTTAAATCTAGGTACTCCTATTTACGCTGTAATTTTAAAAATGTGTCATATGTAGTAGAATACGCATATATGAAATTACTGTGGCTTATCATTCTACTATTTGTAATTGTGGGTGGGGGATTCTATCTTACCCGAAATTTACCCAAAATGAATCTCACAAATCTCATGCCATTTCCAAAAGCTTCAATTATACCAAAAATAAATAATACTGATAAGAATTCTAACTTATCCTCTCCTGTGAAATGTAGTGGCACCCAGTTACCTGCCTCTACTGAAGGTCCATATTACAAGCCTGGTTCTCCAAATAAATATAAAATCGACGATGGAGTATCTGGCACCAAACTGAAACTTGAAGGCTTCGTGTTGGATACAACATGTAAGCCGATTGCTAATGCATGGATTGATTTCTGGCAGGCTGATAGTGGTGGAAAATACGACAATGACGGATTTAAACTCAGAGGACACCAGTTCACTGATGCGAATGGCAGATATACACTGGAGACAATTATTCCTGGTGAGTATACCGGACGAGCACCACATATCCATGCCAAGGTAAAAGCCCGTGAAAATAGTCCGATATTGACTGTTCAGCTTTTTATACCAGGAGTTGAAAAGAACTTAAATGATGCGATATATAATAAAGACTTGCTCATGGATATAAAAGATTCAGCAAGTGGAAAAGAAGCTACATTCAACTTTGTAATTAATACCAGTCTTTAATGCCTGTGCATATGCTATAATTAACCCAAATTCAGGTAATTATGGAAATTATTATAGTTCTACTGCTCATCCTCCTTAATGGTATTTTTGCAATGAGTGAGATTGCAGTCATCTCATCAAGAAAAGCCAAACTGCAGCAACAGGCAAACGAAGGGCAAAAAAATGCAAAAACTGCATTGGATTTGGCAAAGTCCCCTGATCGTTTTCTCTCAACAGTACAAATAGGCATTACCTTGGTTGGAATTTTTGCTGGAGCCTTCGGAGGCGCAACCATCGCCGAATCGCTTGCAAAGCAAATCAAAGATATTCCGGTTATTGGCCCTAACAGTAACGCGATAGCCTTAGGCATAGTTGTTACAGTTATAACCTATTTATCTTTAGTTGTTGGTGAACTGGTACCAAAAAGACTTGCACTTTCAAATCCTGAAAAAATTGCAGCTATTGTCGCACCTGGGATGAATTTGCTCTCAAGAATAGCTAGCCCCCTTGTCTCACTACTGAGTTTCTCAACAAATTGGCTATTTAAAATTCTGCGTGTCAAGCCTTCGACTGATCCTACAGTAAGCGATGAAGAAATTCGAATTCTCTTAAGAGAAGGCACGCAGAGTGGAGTTTTTGAATCTGAGGAAAAAGATATCGTAGAGCGGACATTCCGACTTAGCGATAAGAAGGTAAATACCTTAATGACACCAAGAAAAGAAATTGTTTGGTTTAATATAGATAGCTCTTTTAAAACAATAAGAAGCAGACTTACCAAATATCCCCATGCTTATTTCCCAGTATGCCGCGATAGTATAGATAGAGTTGTAGGAATTGTCCAAACAAAAAGCCTTTTAACAGATTTTCTGGCCGAGGAAAAAATTGACCTTAAGAAGATTCTTCACAAACCTCTTTTTGTGCCTGAAAGCATGTCTGGATTGAAAGTGCTGGAACTATTTAAGAAATCGGGTATACATATGGCGCTAATTGTTGATGAGTATGGAAATGTAAAAGGCCTTCTTTCAATTACCGATGTTCTAGAAGCAATAGTCGGAGATATACCGACTATAAATGAATTAGATGAAAAAGAAATAGTCAAAAGAGAGAACGGTACATTTTTGGTTGATGGCCTTCTCCCAATTGATGAATTTAAAGATTTTTTTAAAATTAGAAAGCTTCCAGGAGAACGGACTGGGATATTTCATACAATTGGGGGTTTTGCGACCAATAATATTGGGCGCATACCACTAACCGGTGACAATTTTGAAATTGATCATTTCCGCTTTGAAGTTGTAGATATGGATGGAAATAGAGTGGATAAAGTTCTCATATCCCCCTTGGAACTAAAAATTAATTGAGAATTATATGAAAATTGCAATACTTGGCGGTAGCTTTGACCCTCCTCATTTAGGACATCTTCTGATTGCACAACAAGTAAAAGAATATCTTTTGATGGATCAAATCTGGCTTTTACCAAATCATGAGCACGCGTTTGATAAAATTATGTCACCCGCTAAAACAAGACTTGAGATGACAAATTTACTCACTGGAAATAATATTGTGATATCAGAATATGAAATCAAAAAAAAGGGAATAAGCTATACAATTGACACTCTAAGGTCATTAACCAAACAATACCCCAACAATATTTTTTACTGGGTATTGGGATCTGATCAGATAAATGAATTTCAAAAATACAAAGACTGGGAAGAGATTAGAGATATTTACAATATGATTATTTTCCCAAGAGAAAATGCGCTAGATACACTAGATGATAAAATTAAGAAAGCTTTTAACCTAAAAGTTATTCCCAAAAATATAACAATACTTCAGAATAAAGATTTGGCACTGACCAATATTTCATCATCAATGATCCGCAATAGGATAAAAAAGGGCTTATCAATAAATAACCTTGTCTTAAAAGAAGTTGAGGAGTATATTAAAAATAACAAATTG
Organism: Candidatus Limnocylindrales bacterium; assembly: GCA_035526025.1. GTDB lineage: Bacteria > Patescibacteriota > Microgenomatia > Levybacterales > UBA12049 > DATLDE01. The sequence continues at coordinate 37,902 of DATLDE010000011.1, forward strand.
TATATTTAGTTATATGTCAAATTCTGATCTAAAAATAGACGCAAAAAAAGAAACTAAGATAATAGTTAATTTTCTAAAAAAAACTTTTAATGAGCAAAAGATAAATAATGCAGTAATTGGACTCTCAGGGGGTATTGATTCAATAACTTCTTTTTATCTTCTCAAAAAAGTTCTTTCTGCAAAAAACATTTTTGTCGCTCATCTTCACTATAATTCAACTGATTTCAAAAACATTGAAAAGATACTAAACGCATGCAAAATACCCAAACAAAATATATACTTACTTTCCATTAAAAAATCAGTTGATGAGCTGGTAAAATCATTTGAAAAAAATAAAGAGATTGACAAGATTAGAAAAGGAAATATTATGGCAAGAGTGCGAATGATTGCTTTATTTGATCTTGCCAAAAAGCATAATGCACTCGTCTGTGGCACAGAAAACAAATCAGAAAATCTCCTGGGTTATTTCACGAGATTCGGCGATCAGGCATCAGACATAGAACCCATTTCACATTTATACAAAACACAGATTTTTAAACTTGCAACACATCTTGGTATATCAGAAAAGATTATTAATCAACCACCATCTGCAGGGCTTTGGAAAGATCAAACTGATGAGGGAGAATTTGGTTTTACATATGAAGAAGCGGATCAGGTACTTTATTTAAGTGTGGACAAAAAAATGAGTGTAAAGGAAATAGAAAAAAGAGGATTTAAAAATGTCGGAAAAATACTATCATTTCGAGAAAAGAATTTCTTCAAACATGAAGTCCCATATACTGTGAGCGGGTAAGGGGAATCGGACCCCTGTAACCTGATTGGCAACACGATGTTGGCCTTGCTTATAAATTATCTTAAGTTATCTTCTAAGAGAAGACAATATGACTTACTGAAGCTTTATGTAGCAAAATTGTCAAACTGACGTTTCATCTTGCAATATGTCTGCAATATACCCCTCTAAAAGCGTCTTAATTGACGTCTGCGCCCTGGTTGCCTTCAATTTGAGTAGTATATGAAGCTCTGCGTCAATTCGCACCTGTTTTGTCTTCTTTATGTCGATTTGTCGACTTTCCATAGTTTTCACCCCCTTCTACCCTCAATATCTTCCCTCTCTCGCTCCTCAACCCGATTCAGTCTTTTGTTTGCAATTAGTCTCTTGTTTGCTTCTTAGCCCACCGTCCAATTCTTGTTGGACTCAAAGGTGTATCTCTTTTCTTAGCTATTTTCGCTTGCCAGTATCGGTATATCGTCGCTTCGATCGGTCGCCGTTCACTCTGCTTAGTTTTGTTTTGTGTCGCCTAATCACGTGTAACGGTCAGCGCCCTTTGCGACAAGTAGTTTTATCTACTTCTCTGATTACCTGAATAATCAAACAACTAAATATAACCAACAAAAAACCCGTACTCACAAACCACGTAAAACGTGACTTAGGAATACGGGTCTTTAATCCTCTAATAGGTCAAGTGCTCGTCTTTATTCCTTGCTACTTATTCTTTCTTGATAACTTTTCTTCAATCCCCGAATTATATTTGCTTTTGCCCGATATGATTCTTGAATTTTATTGTCCAGCTCAATAGCAAACTCTTTTTCGCCTGCTTTTGTCGCTAACTCGCTCAGCCACTCAGGGGGAACAGCAATAAAAGAATTTTGTGGATTATATGAGTGAAAGAAAAGCGGATACGTGTTATTCAAAAAGTCGTTACGAATACCAGAAGCAGTAGTTTTAATTTTGGGACTGGTAAGATCAGTAGCTTTTTTGAGCTCAATTGTTAATTTATGTTTTCTCACTACACCTTTATATCATATAAGGTACTAAGGCGTCAAGTGAGAGCTCCGTGATATTATAATATGTACACGACTATGAAAGTAAAAGATAATATTGAGCTTGCAGAGAGGATCATGCAGAGCTTCGCAGGCAACTATAGTTTTATTGGACAGGAACAAGAGATATATTTTTTCTCGGGTCTCGCTAAGCTCCCAGAAGATGTTATTGAGTTTGCAAAGGATATTTATTTTTGCTCAGACCCCGCCGCGGGTTTTTATGCCGAAACGTTTCTTCTTACTGGTAAAAATAGTAAGCAATATAAAGCTATTGTAAATTTTAAGGCCAACTTTTGGAAACTCTCGGATAAAAAGCGTGTTGATGGTATTGCACACGAGATAGCACATGTTTACCTCGGACATGAGTGGGGTGAAACTCATCAAGGAAAAAAAGAAATAGATGCAAATAATTTAGCGACAGAGTGGATTAAACAATACAAATAATCACATATGTCATCTAAAAGTCGTTTTTGTTATAATAAATTCAACAATTTAATAATTGCCTAAACTTTATAGCGCAAGCTGTAAAGCATGGCAGAAAGACCTTTCGAACAGTAAGCTCTCGTCAGAGCGTTCGAAAGGCTGTGTATCGAAAGATATGCAGGTGGGGCAACCCATCGCTGGCGGGAGCTTTTTGTGTGCTCCAAAGAAAGCTAAGTATGGATGATGTAAATAATTCTTTTTTAAGTTTGCAACAATCGCTTCATCTGTTGAAGGAGACTGTCTTCGGGGATAAGGACGCCGTAATCTTTTTAATTGTAGCCCTGGTTATTTATCCGCTAGTTACTCACTACAAAAAACATAAAAGCGATAAAAAAGAAGGGAGGTGAATATATGAAAACATGTAAATCTTGTCAGACACAGATTGATGAAAAAGCAAAAAAGTGTCCGAATTGTAGAGCAGATCAGCGGGGCTGGTTCAGAAGACACCCAATTCTAACTACGCTATTGGTTTTATTTGTAATCGGAATAGTTGGCGGCGCGGCTGGCGGTGGTAAATCTACAACCACAGACAGCTCAGCACCAAAAGCCGAGAACTCAAGCTCTAATTCAGAGACACAGCAGGAAGAAGCTCCAACCGCAACAGCAGTTGTAGCAACTGATTTTATTGCTGAGTTTGATAAAAATCAGCTAGCTGCCGAAGAAAAATATAAAGACAAAGTGGTAGAATTCAGTGCGGTAATTGATAATATTTCTGAGGACGTTTTGGGAACAGCGTTTCTGTCACTCAAACCAACAGCAGGAACATATTTCAAAACATCTATAAAGTGTGATTTTGCACAAAAATCCGAATTAACTGGATTTTCCAAAGAGCAAACGGTTACACTGCAAGGAACTGTCACGGGACAAACTTTGGGAATTATCAGTCTGAAAGACTGTAAGGCTAAATAACTTTTCTTATAAGGAAACTAAGAAACATGCTTTCGGGCGTGTTTTTTAGTTTTTGATGCATGCGGGAAATTTGAAATTTTTCCTCCCGTTTTAGAACAGAGGACGTCTATGGGTAATCATCTTTCAAATTAGAAAAAAGAGCCTGGGCGTATCTCGATGAAGTCAGTTAATATTTTCACAACTATAATAAAAGAAGAAGTTTAACTTACTTGTTTTGTACTAAACATAACTATAAAACCTTGTAAACAATACAAATAAACATATTCTTTCCACTACTTTAACACTACTTATTCACTCGATGTTCTTTTTCTCTCTTCAATTCAGCAATAAGACCTAACACCTCAACATAAGACATAGATTCAATTAACTTATCAAGGTTTGTCTTAGGCTGTATTGATATATTTTGTTGGACAATATCTGTTTTCCCGTCCATACCTAACGCTGAACGCTCCTGTTCAAGACCAGATACAATCATCTTAAAAGCTGTATTTGTATCTATATCATCACTTTCTGTACTTTGTAGCTTTTGTAATCCTTGAACTTGAATCTTTTGAGCAATTTTCTGTTGTCTCAGTCTGATATCAACCTCTTTTTCGATGACTTTCTCCTGTGTTCGCCGTGAAACGTCTTCTTGATACTGTCTTTTCTCATCAAGCCAACCTTTTGTATGCAAGCGTGTACGTGAGTTGTCTTTGATATCTCTATCACGCAGGAAGTCAGCGACTGTAATCCAATTACCTGCCGTGAATTCGCTTTTGAGAGTGTACCAATCGTGTCGCATGCGCTTTATTATACCAACACTGATGCACGCATCAACACAAAAAATCTCTATTTTTTCGGCTTATAATAGAGAAATATTTTTATTTTAGCTTCAAGACAATTTTTGTCCTGAAATTTAGCTTCAATTCTATGTCGTCAATCCGCTCTTATGCGACATAGGAAGGCAGTATAAGATTTACACGTTTTGCTCCTACCTCATGATATAATCCTCTCGGCATGACAACTGAAGCAAGAGCAAGAAATATTACGATAGTCTCAGACATCGGACAAGTACTGACTGGTGCTGGTGTAGATATATTTAGAGAAGTTTACAGAGAAAGAAAACATGAGCTAGGAGTTTTAAAATACTCAATAAGAGATGACCAAGTCGGATTGGAAAGAGCTTTTTCAAGACTTAATCCGCTTCCAAACGCTCAAGAAGGAGTTAGGAAGTTAAGAGAAGGATATCAATTTGGAGGATATTACACAGTGCGTCCCGAAACAGCAAAGCAAGTAGGTATAAACTGGCTTAAGGAGCACAACTTTCCAGAACCTGAAAACATACATGTTTGCAAAGATCATAAAGACAAAGTGCGTAAGATTTTGGACGATTTTATACTTAATCCTGATTATCCAGACAATTATGTAGCCCTGATTGACGACAACGCTGATTCTTTACTAAAAGCCGCGGGAAAGTTAGTTGAAGACAATCCCCAATTGCGAAGCGCAACTGAGAAACTTATTTTGATAGGTTTTGGCGGTAAGTCAAAGGAGGTTCAGTCGGGCGGAGTTCATATTGCAACAGGAATAAGAACTTTTTCTTTAGCTTCATGGGAAGAACAAGATTTTTCCGCCTTACAAGAAAATATTGATACACTTTTTGCTTTAGGTAAATAAGAATATGAGAGTTGAAAGAATTATTGATTCTGTAAGGGTAGAGAAAACTATCACCGCTGAAAGCGTAGCTCTTTTAAGAAAAAATCCAGCGAAGTACTCGGCTTTAGTCGGCGGTCTTTATTTATTATCAACTCAAGGATTGGAACTGGGGCAACTGGGAAGAGCCTCTTATTTTTTCGCTCGGCACGTGGATAATATATTGGATGGAGACAGGCAAGTAAGAGAAGATCCGCTCTCATATGCAGTCAACCTAAGAAATCAAATCGCCGAAAGAAAATTTGATCCCAAAGACCCAATTGCTCATCTTGCTGAATATTCGCTTGGTGTGTTTGATAGGATAAAAAGACCTGAAGACAATCCCCAACAGGATATATTGGATTTAATTGACGTTATGATTTTTGACCATGAGCGGGCAAAGGATAGAAGAGCCTTGTCTGCTGATGATCTTGAAGAATATTATTATCGAACGGTTTATCCAGGAACTAATCTTATGCTCACTGGCTTTCGGTCGCAATTAAGAGCGGGGGATATTCCGCAGTTTTCCACAGAATTAGGCAGGATATACTCAGCCCGTGACTTGGATGAGGACTGGACTGAAGGTTTTATAAATATACCTAAAGAAATACTCGACCTTGCAGGACTAACGCCTGCCTCTTCTTTGGAAGAAGTACGCGGCAATTCAACAATTGACACGTGGTTTGATGATGAACTTACTCGCAGTAAAGATATTCTAAAAGACTTGCGATCTGCTCCACAGGTGGCATGTGACACGAGGACAAAGATTGCAATACGAGGCTTTATAAACCGTGCGATAGATTACAATAAAAGAAAATAAATTAGGAGTTAATCCCTCTTGGGTGAGCGCTTAGGAGCAGGTTTGGGACCTGGGTCGGCAGGAAAGCCAAAGGCGTCAGCAGTTTGACTGTCAATTCGCAACCCTAGTGTACCGTCCCTAGTTCTGTAAAAACCGTCTCCAGCTTCTTCAAGCGACATAACCCCTGATGCAACCATAGTGAGCTTTCGAGCAACTCCTTCGCCCCCCTTGCCAACAAGTGATACAGGCGTAATTCCTCTTATTCTTCTATCCTCATCAAAATCTCCACCTTTAATCTGATGAGCCAGCGTTTGCAAAGATTCTCTATCGAGAGTCACTGTAAAGCCTTCACCTTGTCTTGAAAATCCTTCGCCTGCTTCCTCAACGGTGACATCGCCTCTTTCAAGTGCGAGCAAAGTATCAACTACTCTTAGACCTTCTTCACCGAAAAGAGAGTGGCCTTGAAACGCTTCTTCTGGAGGTTGATGTCCTTTTTCTGCTCTTTCTGTCATATGTTAAGAATATGCGAATACTTTATATCGCAATAAACACCAGTTGTCAACATATAAGCTATTCACCATCTCACTTTTATCACTAGTTCTTGCTTTTGCCGTTTTACCTCAAGTGAAAGGCGAGAATCCACGTTTTTTCTTATCTCTTTTTCAAGATCATCAACCACTATTTCAACAGGTAATCCGCTCTGGAGAATTTTTGTATTATTCAAAGCGTGGGACAGATCGCTCAAAGCATAGTGGCTATAATATCGGTCTGTCACAGCCACAGACTTGTGCCTGAGAAGCCGTGAGACTTTCTGTAGCGGTTCTTGCTTGCGGAGACGGCTAACACTAAAAATGTTCCGCAACGTATGAGGCCTGACTCTTTTTTTGATCCCGAGGTTTTTACAACCCCGTTTCAACGCTTCTCTTAATGCTTCCTCAGTTACCTCAAATGTCCGTGGATTATTTTCCCGTGCTTTCAATAAGTCGTAAGCGTTTCGGGGACATTCCATCAAATCAAAATTCCCACCTTTGGACTTTATTACAAAACTTGGCGGGTCGTCTTGTAAACGGAGGTCGTCTCTTTTCAGACCGATCATCTCACTTACCCTGAGACCAGTTAGGGCTAGAAAAAACAGAGCATCCCTCATTTCAGCTTTTATACGTGTGCTTCGGGGGCCATCCCCTTTACCTGGAGTTGTGCCAGCAATTATTATTTTCTCAAGCTCTTCTTCGGAAACCAGATCAAGTATTTTTCTGTGCAGCTTCGGCCTTTCCAGCTCTTGGGCAAAATTTTCTGTGATATACTTTCTCTTATACAGGAAGTTTATAAACGCCCGAAGAACCTTAACAACGTTTAACTTTGACTCATCGGCTACCCAGCCGTTCTGGAACATATAAGTGCAATAATCACGGCATAGACTAGCACCAAATGGCTTTGACGAGGATTGGCAAAATTGGTTGAAGGTTTTAAGAATTTGCTTTTTTAGCTTGACTGTCATAGGCGACAGATTTTTTTCCGCAGAAAAACTTACGAGATATTCCTCAAGTAATGCTTCTATATGTAGTTTATTCACACTTACCTTAGAAGAAGGTCAAGTCGTGATTAATTTTATGGATAATTAAAAACCAATACGTTAGTGAGCGGAAGACGCAAATTATATGGAACCCCTTCTCCTTGAACTTGTAGCTAATTTTAATAGACTAATGGAATTATACAAAGCACATGAGGGTGATGAATAACTTGTTAAACGATAATTTATTTATATTCTCTGTGGGTTCCAGTATGAGTAACTACTGCGAATAGAATAATTCTTACTTTTTCTTCTGTATCAAAATCCCAAATTATCCGCAAATCAGCTGTTATCCAACTGCTCCAGCGTTTTCCAAAGCTTCGTGTGTTTACCTTATGTGATTTTAGTGAAGGATAAAAAAGGTCGGTACGCATCAACTTTATTGTTTTCTTCGTTCGTTTTTCTTTTTCTTGATCTCCTTTTATGAGTTTTTTATATGCTTCATCAAAAGTGGAAGTTGAAACCAGAGTATACATGCGTTTTATAAGTTGTCGAAGTGTTTATCTATTTCTTCATCTGTGCGCAAGTCTGTATAGCGACCATTATCCAGATCATGAAGACCTTTGGCGATCAATTTTTCCGTTTGCTCATCTACATAGAGACTATTTACTTCTTTGGAATATTTCTCAGCAAGAGCAACTTTGATAATTTCTGCTTCAGACAATAAACGATATTTGCTCCTGAGAAAAGCTAAAACTTCTTCTAATTCTGGTGTTTTGTTTAATCTAATTTGTGGCATATAGTGTCTATATTAATGTATTTACTACCTAATGTCAAGCAGTAATTGCATAATAATAGGATGCATATATCTGCATTACCTACATATGGAAGCCTGCACGAATAAGCAAAACTATACAGGGTTTGATTCCCGTCTATCCAAAGTTCCCTGAGGCACAAATTATTATTAATATAATTTTGGTACTTTATCTACTTTGAGGCTAAAAAACATTTTTTGGATAGCGTCCCGTTTGGAGCGGGTAAGGGGAATCGGACCCCTGTGTCCTGATTGGCAACCAGGTGTACTACCATTGTACTATACCCGCAATATGGTCAGTATACCAAAATACCTACAGTTCCTCAAGCTTATGATTCCTGACACTGCTTACAAAGCATTCTAAATTTCTTGGCAACGTTTGTCCAGCTTAAATCTTGAACATTCTCATAGACTTCTTTACTTATTTTTTTATACTTGTTTTTATCTGATAACAATTTGTGCATTTTCTCAGACAACATCAATGGATTATTTGAAGAAGTTACAAGATGCTTATGTTTTTTATCAATAAGTCCGGAGACCCCTGTCGCATCAGTTGCGATGACTGGTGTCCCACAACTCATTGCCTCAAGAGCTGTCATACCAAATGCTTCATAATGAGAAGGCATAACAACTAGCTCTGCAGCAGAATAATAATAAGGGAGATCTTTTTGCTCTTTTCGACCAACAAATCTTACAGAAGTCGTGATATTCAATAATTTCCTGAGGGTTTCCAGCTTCTGAAGCTCATGCGACCATTCATCGATCTCTTCGGCTACATTTCCACCAACAATCCATAGACATAAAGAATCATCATGATATTTCTCAACCAATATTTTGACTGCATAAAGTAACACGTCAATTCCTTTTAAGGGCTCGATCCTACCCGCAAAAAGAATTATTCTGTGATTTATACTAGCTCCAATTTTTCTCTTTGCTATTTCTTTTTCGATAGGGTGAAATAGCTTCAAGTCTATTCCAGGTATCAATACTCCTATTTTTTCACGAGAACAATCATATAGTGTTGCCAAATACTCAGCATCATTTTCACTTGTAGCGATTAATTTATCAGAGCTCTTAACAAGCTGGAGCTCAAAATCTATTCTCTGAACTGTTTCTTTTTCTTCATCACCTCTTGCAACCAAATTCTTCATTAGAGCAAGCGTATGGAATGTCATTAGCATAGGTAATGAGTATTTTCTCTTAATTTCCAAACCAATTATTCCAGATAAGTAATAATGACAACTTAATATGTCATATTTAGCATTTTCTTCATCTACGAATTTATTATAGTTCTTGAGAAATTCAGGTATGTGATCAAATAACTTTTTAGGGGGTAAATATTTTTGAATACCCGCTGTCAGATGGATAACTCTTAAATTCTCCATAACCTGCACTATCCTTGGGCTTTTTGGGTTTTGTGACCGCGTAAAGATATCGATTACATAGCCTTGCCTTACTAATTCCTTTGAAAGCTCAAGAACATAAATGTTCATTCCGCCAATTTCTGAACCATCATCTGAAAGGGGGCAAGTATGGTATGAAATAACTACTAATCGCTTTTGCATATCAAGAATTATACACTATAATGAATCTTACAAATGACCACCAATATCTACTTAATTCGCCATGGAGAAGTATATAACCCAAAAAAAATTGTGTATGGGCGATTACCACGATTCAGACTTTCAAAAAAAGGAGAATTAGAAATTGAACATACAGCGAAATTTCTTAAAGACAAGAATATTACCAAAATCTATTCTAGTCCACTTTTAAGAGCAAGACAGACGGCCGTGATAATTCAAAAAAAACTGGAATTACCCAAAATAAGTATTGAAAAAAACTTATTGGAAATAAAAACATCGCTGGAGGGAAAATTTCAAAAAAATTTGAATTTAATGAGCTTAGACTATTTTAGTTCACCTATTAGGGAGCTGAGTGATGACACAATGGAAGATGTATCTGAGAGAATGAATAAAGCAGTTAATAAATTTTTGAGGCTTCACAAGGGACACTCTGTCGTTGCCATATCACATGGTGACCCGATAATGATATTAAAAGCCATTATTAACGAGCAGCCGCTGAAATTATCCTCAATTAGACCAAAAATATATTTGGGTCATGGAGAAATAACGCACGTTCAAAAGATAGATGAACAACCACTCAGTGTAAAAAGTGTTTTTGTACCTTTGATATGAAACTTTATAATTCACTTACAAGACAGCTTGAAAATTTTACAACCATAGAGGAAAAAAAAGTAAAGATTTATGTTTGTGGCATAACTCCGTATGACACAACACATCTGGGACATGCTTTTACATATTTATTTTTTGATTCCCTGATACGATATTTAAAATACAAGGATTACGAAGTTGTCTATACACAAAATGTAACTGATATTAATGATCGGGATAACGATATATTGAAACGTGCGCAAGCGCAGAGCACTTCGTGGCAAAATCTCGCCAAGATCTGGACCGATAAATTTTTAAGGGATATGGAAGTATTGAACTGGATTAAGCCTGATAACTATTTATTTGCTAGTGAGCATATTCCAACAATGACTAATCTAATAAAAAAATTAATTGAAAAAGATTATGCTTATCAAATTAATGGCGGTGTGTATTTTGACATATCTAAAAAAAAGAATTTTGGCAAACTTTCCGGATTTGATGAAAACAAAATGCTTGAAGTCGCAAAAGAATTTGATGAGGATATTGAGAATCCGGACAAAAAAAATCAACTTGATATTACGCTTTGGCGTCCAACTACTAAAAATCAGTCTGAGCATATCCCATCTTTTCCGAGTACATTTGGAGCAGGAAGACCCGGTTGGCATCTTGAATGCTCTGCTATGGCTCAAGCCTCTCTTGGTGAACAAATAGACATTCATGGCGGTGGAACAGACTTACTTTATCCGCATCATGAAAGCGAGATCGCACAGTCAGAAGGTGCAACTGGAAAAATTCCGTTTTCTAAATTCTGGCTTCATACACAACTTGTCTCATATCAAGGTAATAAAATGTCAAAATCCCTCGGAAACCTTGTTCTTATCTCGGATCTGCTAAAAAAGTATTCAGCAAACGCCATACGATATATGTTGCTCTCTCACCACTATAGAGAGACATGGGAATTTAGTGAAGTAGAATTGGATGAAGCAGAAAATAAAATTTTAAAAATAAAACCGTATTCTTTGGGCACAGCTGAGGGGAATCAAGAGGTTTTTGAAGACAACTCTCGACAAGCACGAACAATAAATAGCGGCTCAATTACTGGTTTTGTGCATGCACTGGATGATGACATGGATACACCTAAAGCGCTCGAAATTATGCTGAAAGCTAGAGATAAAGAAGAAACAAAACGAATGGCCGAAGTATTAGGTTTTAAAATCTAGTCCCTAAAGCCTAGCACCTAATCACCAACCTTAGATCATGCCGAGACTTCGCATTTTTTTGGCACAACCTGGGAACTGTGTAAATATACTTGATCTAGCAACAAGTCTCTGTACAGCAGCTTTTTGTACCTCAAGAGGGGCTAAATCAGCACGCGCATATCCTGTCCCCATACTGTTCCATGTACCAGCTGAGAACTGAAATGCGCCATAGTAGCCGTTTCCTGTATTCTTGGCAGGATCCATACCTGCTTCACAGCTTCCAAGATAATTAAGTTGTCCCTCAGTCAACGATTGTGCTGATGCAACAGCCGCTACTGGTGCTGCAGGAGCCTGAGAAACAACAGGAACTTGCGTAACTGCTGCAGACGCACCAGCAGATGGTGTATTCAAGGATGTTGCTACATAAGTATATTCAGGTGTTTCATCTGCTATTCGCTCTTCAAGTTCTGGGTTAAGTAACTCAGGAAGAATTGTTTTGGTGTTTCTAATCTTTAATACCATTCCTGATTCAAGTTTAGCTGCATCTTCAAGCTCTGAATTATCATTCCAGATATTTGTCCAGTAGTCCTCACTGCCATAATAAGCATTGGCAATCATAGAAAGATAATCACCATCTTGAACGATATATGATGAAAATTTCTCATTATTAACTACCTGGCTAAATGAATAGCTGGGTGTCGGGTTGGGAGTTGCTGGCAATGACGTAGTTAATATTGATGATGCCATTACCCCGGCAATTAATGTAGTAATCATATTTAAAACAAAAACCAAATGGCTAATTTAGTCACTTGGCTATGTTTAGGAGTTATTATATACTAATTATTCTTATTTGTCAAGTAGTATAATAATTAAATTTGAGGCTCTAATATAATTTATATATATCCTATAATATTTTAATCGACTATTTTACGATTCCTTAATACCTTCCATGTAGAAGAGAATTAATTGAGAATTTATTAATTACCTGACTTCAAATTAAGTGCGTCAAACTGTTGTAGGGCATGTCTGAAAGGATCTTGACTGACGCGGACATTTCCTGTGAATGGATAATTGATACTGAAAATAAGAAAGAGAACACCAGCGATTATTGTTGCCAAAATACCAGTCAATATATAATGAGCTGAAACGCTTTTCATTGTAAAAAAGTACGAGGATATTACTGTAATCAAGCCGCCACCGATCAATAATGGCCAAAATATAGTTGGTAGACTTGCTTCACCAGCCAAATGCCTGAAGTGCCTCTGCGATTCAAGATTGCCAAGGCTTGACTCTGCGCTACTGAGTCCCGCTTCTTCTGAGGCATCTTGGGGAACCATATCCCGGTATAACTCCCAAGTACTATTTAAAGGGTCAGGGCTTGTATGTTTCATGACAGATCCATGTGATTTCCATTCTTTCACCATAACGTACTGAATATAATTCCTGTATTCTGCCTGAGCTTTGGATCTTACAGGTTCAGGAAGCCTCTGAGTATCACGGAACGCAACTACAACAGCTGCAGCTTCACTTGTTACTACTGCACGTGTCGTAGTATAACGATCCCAGACCGCAAATACTACGAAGGCCAGGACGACTGCATATACCAACGCAGTGGCGCTAAATATATACCCGACAATAGCTTCATCGTTTTTTAAGCTATGGGGTTTTATATAAGGTCTGAGGATCCAGAATAAAAATAGCGCAATGGAGACTGCTGACCCAATAAAAATAAGTGCATTAATAAAAAGTGACATAAAACTAATATCAATAAGTATTAGCTTGCCCTGAGCGAGCAAAGCGAGCCGAACGGGTGCTGAGGGTCAGAGTCGAACTGACATAGCCTGTTCTTCAGACAGGTGCCTTGACCACCTTGGCTACCTCAGCAAAAAGCGGTAACTGATATTGTATCAAAAAAACCTCGATTAGTCAGCAGTTGTTGTAGTTACTTTATTTACAGGATTTCTTTTTTGTCCGGGACTATCACACTCTCCACTGCAATTTATAGGAGTACGGGTTACCTGAAGATCAAGCTTGCCATTGGGCTGCAGGCCAGACAATACAAATCTGTCAACTGAAGCTGGTCTGTTTTTGGCATCAAAGTAGAGTATTGAGAATGTCTGGGGTTGGCCTGTATCACCCCCCGAAGCTTGGGTACATTTGTCATTCATCGTCCTGAGATTGGCACCACCCGTAGTACCAACATTAAAGTTAATAGTTCCTGAATCGAGCTTGACATGCTCAGACATGCACCGATGTGAGTGTCCTGATATAACAATTCGTGTATTATTCACAACTTCTTTTGCAGCATCAGGCTTATGTACAACTACAAGATCCGGTATTTCTTGATCAACTATCTTCTTAAGTTTCTGTCCAGTTTCCAAATCAGTTTTCACACGATCGCTTTGGCCAAATAATTGATCATCCGGTGAATAATCTTTGTCAGCAACTCCTGTAATTTTTATACCCTTAACCTCAACCATTTGACCGTCAAGAACAGTTACATTTGGGATGTTGCTGAGAGCGGTCATTGTTTGCTCAGAATCATGATTCCCTCTTACCACATAATAATTAACACCAAGATTTCCCAAATCAGCAAGAGGTTCATTCTCAAAAGAAGCGCCCCATTCAGTCAAGTCCCCGGCATCAACAACAGCATCAACACAACTTGTCGATATAATAGAACGTAGAAGCGGGGCAACATTTCTGGAATGTATATCTGATACAACCATAATGCACGTTGATGGATCCTCAGTTGTATTATTTTGCTTTTGTAGAGCATTTGAAAGACGAAGATAATTTCTGACTGTTAATGCAATTAAATCGTCATGTTCATCAAATTTTTCTAGTAAACCAAGTTGTTCTTTGGCATAGGCTATACCTCCTGTATATTTAGCTTTCTCAACGCTTTTACTATCATATGTTGAGGCGGAGTAAGCACTAACAGAACCGGCAAGTACAGCACCAGCCAAAACTCCACGCATAACCATGTGGGCCTTTTCCTTCCCAGAAGTCTTTTCTTTTCGCGTTATAGCCTCAGCAGATACCCATCCGACACTTCCTCCGAGTGCAAAAATTACCAAATCCCTTGCAAGATCTTTTTGGATTTCCTTTTTTATTGTTTTGAGGTTATTTCCAAATGATTCGGCAAAACTACTTACACCTTCACCTTCCTGGAGCGTATTCAAAGTTTTCTCAACCGGAATAGATCTGACTCTCACATTTTGCCCAAATGGCCCTGAGTGAGTTGGAAGAATAATATCTCCCAAAGGTGTTTCTACTGTGACCCCATGTGTTCCCAATACAGTTTCCGACTCCCAGACTATACCTTGAGGTTTACTGGTATGCTCTACTGCATCAGGTGCGAGTACTGCCAGAGAGCCCATGCCAACTGCGGCAACACCCTTGAAAAGCCTACGTCCTGCCCTACGTGTTCTTCTGAATCTATCTTTTCCTTGACTTGAATCCTGTTCAATATTACTCATAGCTGTTGAGAGGACTTATTATACAAGATGCGCTACCTAATTAGTATGGAAGAATAATTTCAGAGGAGCGAGATTGTGGACGCTGAGGGATTCGAACCCCCGACATCTTCAGTGTAAATGAAGCGCTCTACCAGCTGAGCTAAGCGTCCTAAGTAGAATAGATTATAGAATAAATTAAATTTTCAAGCAATGGTTATTTGAGATGACAAAAAGACAGTTCATGAAATAATTCCAAAATAATTTCTGATACAATAATAATATGGATACCCTGCCAGACATGGAAGCATACAGATTCGTTGCGATTCTAAATAAAAAAATTGAGATTGGTAAGCTGATGAATGCTCTTGGGCATATGGCTGCAGGATTGGGTGGAGGATCAAAAAAAGCCGGTCTTATGTATTTTCTGGAATATTTTGATAAGGATGGTGGCCTGCACCCAAATATATCAAACTATCCATTTATTGTTCTAGCAGCTGATAACTCCAGTCAGATAAGAACCGCCAGAATTGGAGCAATAGAAAGAGGAATTTCTTTTACTGACTTTACAAGTTCCATGACTGTCGGATCAACCCAGGAACAGCTAGATAATACCGCAAATACAATTGAGACGGATCTTGAATATTATGGTTTATGTATGTTCGGCGCAACACAGGAGCTTCAGGACATCACAAAGAAATTTCACTTTTCAAATAACACTTTGCCCAATCATGAATGAAACAAGATCTGAAACAGAAAGAGTATACGCCGTTCCTAGCATGGCATTACTTGAAAGCTTTACTCTCCCTCCCGATAGCTGGTCACCAACCCAGGAACCATCTTCAGTTATTGAAGCAGGTGAACAATACAAATTTAAAACAGCATTAGTCATCGGTCGATTTCAGCCTTTGCACTGGGGGCATATTTACTTAATACACAAAGCACTGGAGATGTCAAAATCTGTAGTAATAGGAATCGGAAGCTCAAACACAGCTGATGAAAAAAACCCATTTCCAGCCTTACAACGTCACCTTTTATTAGAAAGAACTCTCAATAGGGAGGGGATTAGATCAAGAATAAATAATATTGTCCATCTCACAGATCATGATGATGATAATCAATGGTTACAAAGAACAGTTTACAGGACAGGTGAAGTTGAGGCGGTAGTAGGCAATAATCAATGGGTAAATGGGATTTTTGAAAACGCTGGGTTTCAGACAGTAGAAATCCCCATGTATAAAAGACAGATTTATAAAGGTGAGGAGATCAGGAGAAATTTGCGCAGTGCAGGTCTCCTAAGACCCCATTAACTAATATCATTTATCAAAAACATAGAAGTCTTTTTTTTTAATTGAAATTCCCAACATCTTTTGAAATCCAGTATTTTATTTTATTTTCCGGCAAAAGCATAATCCTACTCGGACTTAGTCCCTCAACAAATTCCTCCGTGTGGCTTACAAAAAGCATTGCCCCTTTATAAGTTTTTAACGCTTCAAGTATTGTTCTTTGCGATACCATATCAAGATACGTTGTGGGTTCATCAAGTATAAGCAAATTATAATTTTGAAGCATCAGCATCGCAATCGATAGTCTGGTCTTCTCGCCCCCTGAAAGTGTACCGATTTTTTGATAAAGTTGAGGTCTTGGGAAATTAAATGAACCGAAAATTGGCAATATTTGCTGAAGAGCCAGACTGCATTGCTCCTCAATCATTTCCATTATCGTCTGTTCAAAATTAAATGTTTCAAATTCTTGTGAGTAATACCCGATATGAAGCTCAGGATCTTTTATAATATCACCAGTTGTAGGCTGCAGTCTTCCCATGAGGATTTTGATAAATGTACTTTTTCCAGCACCGTTTGGACCATACAGTGCGATGCGCTCTCCACGTTTTATAGCAAGTGATACATCATTTAAGATTTTTTTTCCTTCAAAACTTATTGAGATATCTTTCACCCGTAGAGGGATTTCACTGGTTCGCTTTGGCTCAGGGAGCGTAAATTTAATACCACGAACTTCTTTGGGCAATTCTGGCAATTTGTCTTTGATACGATCAATACGTGTCTGTACGCTTGCACGCGCTCTCGCACCCTTTTCTGTAAATCCACTTGCCATTTTCAAAAGACTTTTTTTCATACGATTTATTTCTTTTTGATCATTCTCAAATTTTTTCGCAAGCATCGCGTCATTGTTTCCTTTTAACTTAACGTATTTTGTATAATTTCCTTTATATTCCTCAATTTTCTTTGTTGTAGGGTTAATTGCCAGGATTTTATCGATATGATTATCAAGAAGACTGATATCATGAGAAATTATTAGTAGGGTATTTGGATAATCACTCAAAAATTCCATTATCCATCTCTTGCCCTCTGTATCCAGAAAATTGGTTGGTTCATCAAGCAAGAGAATCTCTGGCTCCTGAATTATTGCACGAAGCAAGGCGAGCTTTGTGCGCTGTCCACCACTTAGAATTTTGGGCATTGTGTCCAGATCTGCATTCACTTCAAGAGACTCAAGCATTACCATAAGCTCCCACATTTCTTTTTTCATTTCAGGGTCTATATAGCTTTTGATATCTACTGCAGCAACGAGTAGGGGATCATGTTTTACTTCTTGAGGTACATATCCGATACTTCCTTGAATTTGTAGGGATCCAGTCGAAGCCTGATCTTCACCTCTTAAGAGCTTAAATAAAGTTGATTTACCAGCCCCATTTGGACCGACCAACCCAATCAGCTCACCCTTTATGACAGAAAAGCTGGAGTCAGTATAGACAACTTGACGGGAATAACCATAAGAAATATTTTTGGCGATAATCATAATTATTTTTGAGGAAAAGAATTAAACTAATTAGTTCTTGTGAGGGTCGCAAAGCGCAAAACACAATCTCTTCTTACATTTCTATTTATTATACCAGATCTAGTGCGGACGAAAGGAGTTGAACCTTCACACCCTTTCGGGCACTACCACCTCAAGGTAGCGTGTATACCATTTCACCACGTCCGCGTATTTTTGTGCCCCTGAGGGACTTTCTTTTGAACACTTCTTGCCTTGGATTCAGAAAATAATAAATGTTTATCAAAACCTTGAAGATGCTCAAGACGGTCAGCTTATACCTCAGGACATTACAACCTCTAAAGCATATTATACGAAAAAATTGAATTAAAAGAAAGTTAAATGATTAATAGAGAATTGGTTACTTTCCGTAGACTTCATCATGTGTTCCAATATCGACAAAGTATGCTGTACTATCATCAAGTAAATGATAAATCATTCTTATATTCATTGTAATTGAGATACTCCACATGTTTGTTAAGTTCCCAGTTAATTTATGGAGTCGCAATGAAGGATGCCTCGGATTAGTTTTTAATAGCTGTAATTGTTTAATGATTTTCTTTTCTAGTTTTTGATCTGTTTTTTTAATTCTTGATAATTCTTTTACGACAAGCGGAGAGAGTTTAAAATTCATTACAATTCTTCAAAAAACTTAGTGACATCGTTAACTGAAACTGCATTATTAATCTGCTCCATTGCTTCCTTGGCTCTTTTTTCAGTCCTTTCAGACATTTTAAATGTAGGATATTCTTCAGTCTCTACCTCTTTGATTATGAGATGTTTTACAAATTGAGTTACAGGAATACCTAAGCGCGAAGCTTTAGACTGCAATAAATCATTCAGTTGGTCCGAAAGGCTAATTTTGAGTTGTATTTGTTGTGTATTCATAAAATTACTTAATTAATACCTAAATTATACCTATAAACTGTAGCTATGTCAAGATATAAAAAAATAAAGTGTTCAACTCTCCTTTAGGTGGTCATAAAAAATAGGCTAAAAATACAAAAACTATTAAGTTATAAAATCGCCATTTAGCCCGATATATCAATCTATTCGTATGTTTGAGACCGACCATGTCTCCTCTGGTGCACAAGAGAACTCTTATTTTGAACTCTTGCTGACATATTGTAACAAGTTGATGGAGGCTTATCAAGATAAAGCTGAAGACAAAATTGATAAAAATGAATAATTCCTTATTTCTCACTCAAAACATAATAAGTGGCTCTTCCTTGTCCTTTTTTCTGAATAAGTCCTGCATCGATAAGTTTTTGAAAATCTAAAACTCTCGTGGGCTTGGCTCTTGACACTAGCTTTGCATATTCTCGATGGGTAATTGAACCATTTTCTTTTATAAAATTGAGTATTTTAATATGATAATCTTCTAATCTCGTGACTGATTTAATAAAGGTTTCTGGCAGTAATTTTTGAACCCGGAGAAGCTCATCAATAATTCCTTCTGTAAAATACTCAAGCCATCTGGTGAAATCCATTTTCTCAGCTAAATCATAATAATTTCCAAATTCTCCAACTGTTTGAAAGTATTTTGTAACATTTTTGTTATAATAATTTTCAAAACTAAAGAGACTGAATGTATTTAAACCCATTTTTGCTAACAACACTTTTGTCATGAGTCGAGTTGTTCTTCCATTGCCATCCATAAATGGATGTATAATCACCATTTGTTTATGAAAAATACCAGCTAAAATAAGTGGATCAATACCTATGTTGTTAACATTGACATACCTTGTAAGCTCTTGAAGCATAGGTATTACATCTTGTACATCAGGAGGTAAATAAACCATTTTGCCGGTTCGTGGATCATTAACAACTACCGGCTTTTGTCTAAGACCAATTTCGAACTTAGGAAGTAATCCTTCCATGACTTGTTTTTGAATTTTTAAGATGAGGTCAAGTGAAAATTCCACTTTTCCCTCAGAAAGTTGTTGATTTAATTCTTGAAGCGCTCGGTTATAATTAAGTACTTCTTTTTCGCTGTCTCTAATATGAGAAGGTGTGGTCTTAAGAATTTTTTTAACTTCGGTAAGAGGTAGTGGATTGCCCTCAATACTTGTGGAAGAGTAAGCTGATACTTCGCGGGCCGTCTTTTCAAATTCAAGAAGTATAATATTTGGGAAATGTCTGTTATTTAGCTCCGCCACAAGAGAAGTGATTTGCTTAATATTGGCGAGTAAACGTTCTGTAATAGTGTACCTAGGATTAAATGACATTAGACGTATTATAGACGATTACTAGACGATTGTCAAGTATGTCTCACAATATTTGATTTAAATTAAAGAATACGAAGAGAAGAGTTGAACTTTTTTGAAGCTAAATTTATAGATTTGCTTACCACAAATAACTGTATGTTCTTATCAAGACAAAATTAGCCCGATATATCAAGCTATTCGTCGCTTTGACAATACTACTATCTTCTCATGTGCCCAGGAGAGGAGTTGAACCTCCACGCCCTTGCGAGCACTGGCACCTGAAGCCAGCGTGTATACCATTTCACCACCTGGGCATGACAGGCTTATTCTAACGCCAAGCATAATTTTAACAGAAGATGATACAGTTGACAACGGAGGTGAATTTTGCAAATATATAGTAGCCCATGAGAAAGTTATTACTTGCCTCAATCCTCCTGGCAATCACTCCGCTTGCCATGATCCTTGGCCTCGTCGTCTTCTTAAATAGCTATAGCCAGACAGCCCAACCAATCACATACCGCGAAACCGTCGCGTACGCAGCGCTCCCATCTGATCAAAACATTATTTCAGGGAATATAATTGAAAGTCAGAACGGCAAAGCTGAAAAAATCAGACAATTTTTAGCTCGATACAATTCACCACTTGAGCCTTATTCAGTTGACATTGTAAATGCAGCAGAAGAGTATGGCCTTGATCATAGGTTAATTCCGGCAATTGCCATGCAGGAGTCTACACTTTGTAAAAAAATACCCGTAAATTCTTTTAATTGTTGGGGATTTGGGATTTATGGAACCAAGGTAACAAGATTTGCTGACTTTAAAGAGGGTATTTATACCGTAACAAGGGCACTTGCTACAAGATATAAGAAAAGAGGACTTGTAACAGCCGATCAAATAATGACTATGTACACCCCAAGTAGTAATGGTAGTTGGGCAAGAGGTGTAAATACAGTCCTCAATCAGCTTCAGTAAATCGATCACATCTTATAGTTTGGTACTTGACAAACCTATAGTTATATGATATTATCCCTTCCAGATCCTAAGGCAAGTGCCCAAAACACTTGCGTTAGGATTTTTTTTAATAAAAATTAAATAGCATCTCTATTCTCACCAATACCAATCTTACAAGATTTTTCCAATACTTATTATGAAAAAAATTTTATTTTTAATACTTTGCGCTTTATTTTTTCAGAATGCAGACCCTACTTTTGCCAAAACACCTATTGCACGATCATCTGCAAAATTAGTTGTATCTAATAGCTTACCTAAGAAGGATAGGCGTGCTGAAATACTTGAACAATTCCTTATTGAGCGAGGGTCTCCACTTGCGCCGCATGCTCAGACATTTATAGACGAGGCTGATAAAAATAAGATTGACTGGAAGCTAGTCGTTGCCATTTCAGGCAACGAATCTCAATTTGGTCTTCTGATCCCACCATATTCCAATAATGGATGGGGTTATGGAGTTTATGGGAACAATGTCAGAAATTTTGCGTCATGGGATGAGGGAATTGTAGTTGTATCAAAAGCATTGAGAAAAGACTATTTGGATATGTGGGGCGCAACAAATATTTATGAAATAGGAGCTATTTACGCAGAAGATCCGTTATGGGCAAATAAAGTAAGCTACTATTTAACACTCATTGAAGAATACGATTCGGAACCTTCGAACACTTCTATTTCAATTTCTCTATAAATATTCTATAATAATATTGTCTTTTCGTGGTTCCAGTCAAAATGCGTAGCATTTTGATAGAGGAGCAACCGACGAAAAGCCGCAATCCGAATGCAATGAGGATAAAGGCTGCAGTCGAGTTGTGACGAGCGGACGTGGTGAAATGGTAGACACGCAAGTTTTAGGAACTTGTGCTCAAAAGGCTTGGAGGTTCGAGTCCTCTCGTCCGCACACAACAGTACAGTCTCATCCTTAAACCCTCGAATAGCCTGATATAACGGGCTAATCTTATGATTCAATGTACCATTATAGCTCCAAGCTAATCCTTCAGGGAACATTGAACCAAGCAGTACCTTAGCCTGACTTTGATTTGATCTTTTGTAAGCTTCCCCAAGATCTGCTAAGAGTGTCTTTATAAAAGACGTAACTTTATCAATATTGTAATTCTCCATCGTTGCGTCATCTTTACTGATCAAAACTTGAGTAATTTGGTTTTCAATAGTTGCGTTTTGCTCCTTAAAGATTTCATCAGAATATACACCTGAAAGGTTTTTCTCAACTAACTGTTTTCTAAGAGCTTTAAGCCTCACTATCTCATCATCAGCATTATTTTTAATCTTAAGTAGCCTTGAATATCTTGCATGGTATGTCTTGTAAAGACAGGTTATGAAAAGATTAAGGCATTCTGTTTTGGGAGTAACTTCTTTGAGTAAATTTATCAGGACATTATCAAGATCATTTGTTTTAATTGATTTACTATTGCAGGGTTTACCACAGCGGTAATATTGATATTTAATGTGTCGCCCCTTACTCCATGCACCAGTTAAGCCAAATCCGCATTTTGAACACTTTATAATCCGTCTTAGCGGAAAATCAGGGTTAATGTGATTCCTTTTGGCTAAAGCCACTTTATTTGGGTTCCGACCGTCCAGAATGGCCTGTACCTTATAGAATTGCTCCTCTGTGATCATTGGTACATATTGTCCTTTTACTTCCTCATTGTATGTGTTTGAGGACAGAATTCCCATATAAAACTTATTTCTAAAAAGTTCATTTACTCTCTGGCGAAGCAGGGGATACTCTTTTTGTTTACGCATATGCCTCAAGCCCCAGTCATTCATAATTTCAGCCATCTCAGAAAGGCTCTTAGTGCCTGTCGCCATAAGATCCCATGCTTTTCTCATACTATCCCAAGCTTTTGGATCTTTTACCGCATAACCTGTCTGAACCATATAACCAAGAGGCACAGAGCCTGTAACGATCATTCCTGACAAAAACCGTGCTCTAAGCCCATTTCGTGACCTTTCTGAGCGGATATCATTATCAAGTTGTGCAAAGCCAGCAAGAATTGTCTCAACCAGCTTTTCTGTTGGACTTTCTCCAGTTGGCTCGGAAATTGAAACAACATTTGCTCCGTATTCAGCAAGTTTTTTCCTTATACTTAAATAATCAGCAGTTATTCTTGAAATCCTATCTATTCTATAGACAAATACAGCTTGAACCCTATTCTTGTTTTTCCGGCAATACTCAAGTAGATTAATCAGAACAGGTCTTCCGGTTATGTTTTTAGCAGAACGCCCCTCTTCTCTAAATATTTCAATCACGTCATAGCCTCTTTTCTCCGCTTCTTTTCTGCACATACCCTCTTGGGTATCCAGGGAGAAGTTATCAACCTGCTCCTCAGTTGATACCCGAATGTAGATTACTGCTCTTTTCCCATCAGCATAAATTGCTTTTTGCGGTCTCATAGGCCTCCTTTCTCATGAAGCAACTCATTTAAAGTTTTTCCTTCAAATATTTCTCGCTCAAAATCATCAAGCCAACTTTCAGCTAGGAATTGGACTTTTGTTACCGTATCTTTTAACTCATTTTCGCTAAATTGAGTAGCCATAGGACCTAACGCCTTTTTTGCCTCTTGAATAATTTTTCCGTCATATTCTTGCTCCGGGAATAAATCATCCAAGGATTGTTTAAGTGATTGAGAAATTGGCTTGGGCGCAGAGACAGGTAGGGATTCATCTAAAACTTGTGCTAAAGGAGTAATTATCTTTTCTTGAGAAAGTGGCAACTGTTGAACTGCTGCATTCATATTTGGTCTATCAACATTGTCAATTTTCAAAGCTAAACTAGTCATATATGATTAGTATATAACTATATATGCCTAGTTGTCAATCGCCAAATTATTTGCTCTTATTAAGAGCTTTTAAGTGCTTTTACAATGCTTCTTTTAGGGGTCTTACCCCTCTAATGCAAGGGTAAAATGCACTCCTCATTCTTCGTCGCCCTTGCATTATTCACCCTGCTTATGACTTTCAGTCAGGTAGTCGGGCATGGGCATGCCCGACAAAAACAATTATGAGAAAGGAGGTGAGAATATGGAATTATTAACAGTAGAGCTTAAAGAGAAACTTCCAGCTCTTTATGCTCAAGAGAAAGAGAGAGATCCATTGGTGTATATTAAATTCTTTGATCCAACCGGATCATGGACATGGTATGCAACTGAAGGTGAGGAGGCAGATGATGACTTTCTTTTCTTTGGGTATGTTGTAGGACACGATTCAGAGCTTGGGTATTTTACTCTTAGCCAGCTGAGGAGTGCTAAAAAAGGCGTGAGCGGTATTTTGAGCTTACCAATAGAACGTGATCTATATTTCAAGCCATGCAGGCTTTCTGAGGTAAAAGGATTAAATCAGTCCATGTGTAAGTTTTAGTGATAGTGGGGTGCTGACAAAGTGCCCCACTATTCTAATATGCTAGATTATTTTATACTTTCCCAAATACTTCCAGTTACGCCATTTGCTATTACATCCTCAGCTGTTGCGAACATGATTGATAACTCATCAGTGTTATCTTCCTCAAGTATTCTTTTAGTATAGCGTTTTGCATAAATCATCCTTTCCTTTGTTCCTCCGACAAAAAATATCATGGGAAAAGGTGAATTTATGTGGTTTTCCCACTCATTACTGTAGTAAAAATCTTTGTATGCGCGTATTCGTTTTCGTATTCTGTAATATGGAAGTTTCTCATCAAAAATAGTCAGTAGGAAGTATTGTATTTTTTTGCCCTTTTCTTTTTTAGAAAAACATATATCAACCGACAGATCAGAGTTTTTTAAAAATTTAAAGTCACTATCTTCATTACAGATATCGCTTTCGGTTGAATATGTGCGAGTTACGGTATCATTGTTTTTCCTCTCAAGCTCGCAGCAAATTCTAGAGATAAGTAAACAGTGTTGAATAAAGCTATCAGAGCGGGTCTTATCCCAGTAGAGTTTATGAATAAAATTTGTGTCATATTTTCCTTTTGCTTTTATATATCTTATCCCGTTATTATCCAATGTATAGATTGCCGATATTCTGTTTTTCCCAATGATCGTATTGTCATATATTCTTTTGATGTATTTCTTCTCTGTTAGGTCTTTTAACCAGTTATTTATTCTTGCCTCGTCTTTGTGATTGAGGAGGGATTGGATATGTTGTCTGTTGAGGAATCTGTATCGTGGAATTAGTGTTGTTATTTCTTGTTGTTTGTTAGTTATGTTAGGTATCATTATGTTTGTTTTTTTTGTATATATTTATTTTTTACTTTTATTATTTATGCCATGCCCAACCGTATTAATATACTCCGTTATTTTTAAGGGTAGGTGTCACAATTCTATTGCATATTAGCTTCAAATTAGCTTAAAAATTGTCGTTAACATCAACGACAATTAAATATATTGTTGTTTTATAGTTTTTATTCCTTTTTTAACCCCGTTTGTTTTTACTGTGAGCTTACTTGCTTCTAGCAATTGCTTATCTTTTTTTTCAGAGTCTGTTTTCTTTGTGTTTCCTTTTGTAGGTACTGCTTTGAACAATTTTTCCAGTTGCTTTTCAACATCTGCTTTTGGAGTCGCATAGTGTGCCCTTGAATTCTCAATAATCTTTTTTGCTGTTTTGTCACTCCCTTGTTCTGTTACGGGTAACGTAACGCCTGAAAATGCATCTTCTGAATGCTCATTGGTCACTTTCATATAGAAGTGGTGTGGCGCAAGATTAACTATTGCCCCTTTTTCTACTTCCGGCTCAAGGAAGGGTAGAAGGATTTTTTCATCATCAGGTCCGTTTTTAAGAGCAATTAAGTTTCCACTATTACTTAAAACTATCTTTGATAATTTTGGATCTTCAATTTGGGCAATATTTTGATGAGACGGCGTGAAGTAAACATGATACTTTCTTGCTTCTGAAAAAAGATCAGTAAAATGCGCACTTGCAAAGTTTTGAAATTCATCGATATAAACATAGAAATGAGATCTATCTTTTTCCGGTATTGCGGCTCTGGCATATACAGCCAGTTGGATAAGGGAAAGTATTAGCGTGCCAAAGAACGCACTCCGCTCTTCTCCAAGCTTCCCTTTTGAGAGATTTACCAGAAGAATTTTACCCTTATCCATTATTGCTGAAATGTTAATTGTTGTATTTTTCTGAAGTAAGATATTTCTTGACAATTTATCTGTCATAAATTCACCCAGTTTGTTGGTCAAGGGGGAGGCAGCATCTGCCTGCTGAATTTTGCCATATGAGCTATACTCTTTTTCCCAGAATTGCTTTAATACAGGATCAGTAAGAGTTTGAGTAACAGTTCTTCTATAGTCCTTATCAGTTAACAGTTTTTGAATTGCCATTAAAGAAATGTATGGAGTCTCAGGAGTCGGAGTATGTACCTGGAGTGCAGTAAGCGTGGCATTTCTGAGGATATGCTCCATTTTCTGACCCCAATGCTTCTCTGGTGTTATTTTCATAAATACAGCCATTAATGACCTGGCAATGAAACCATGCTCCTCATCAATATCTGAGAATTTTATATCTGGGGAGAGTATATTAAGTCCCAATGGAAAATCTTTATCAGAAGGATTAATTAGGACTACATCTTTCAATCTGTGTTTGGGGATAAGAGTCAGTAAATGCTCAATCAAATCCCCATGAGGATCAAGAATTGCAATCCCTTTCCCATTTTGAATGTCTTGTAGTGCCATACCTTCAATAATGGTTGTTTTACCCATACCTGTTTTACCGACAATGTACGTGTGCTCCTTTTTATTCTTATCAGTTAACCCTACTTCAGTTTTTTCTCCACCATAATTATTTGTACCAACTACAACGTCAAACTGCGTTGCTGTTTTTTTAAATGAATGAGGAGCAGGTAGTTCCTTACTTTTGCTTTTAACCATATCCTCAGTTTTGGTTGTTTGAGTGTAAGGCAAGTGATAGATGCTTGAGAGTTCTGTAACTGATAAGAAAATTGTATGGGAAAAAGAAAGGAGCCTGTTACCAAGTTGGTAGACAGAAAAGAGTAAAATATATTGTTTTATTCTTTTAGGAATGAATGATGAAAAAACTGTGTGACGCGGAATAATTGCCTGATACTGGGCATTATCAAATGTTGAAAGTGTTGCCTGGAACCCCCTTATCCTCTCCCTAACAATATTCGAGTTATTTCCAATAACAAGAAGTCGCATGCTTGTTTCAAACACAGGAAGTTGTAACTTATCCTGTACCTGCTGAAACAATACTTGTTGAGTAGCTGTTGGGGTAAAGACTTTCTTGGGCTTTGCCTCATAATTATTACGTGGAGCTGGTTGGTTACTGCTACTTCTCAGTGCAATATCAGCAAAAAAACCAATAATTCCAACTAATAACCCAAGAGTCCAATAAATTAATTTACTAATTACATTAATTGGAAAAACAATGACTGAAAGCAATCTATTCTTTTGAATAATTGGTGAAATATCCTTATTGTGCCAGAGGTGATTTAGTAGCTTATCTGCCTCCTGTGTTTTTGCCCTATTACTTGCCTTGTCCATAGGAGAAAGGATTAATTGCAGGGAAATAAGCTCCTGTGGTGCAAGCTTTGTCATATTGCCTGTTAGGTATGCAATTGGATCATGCTCTCTTAGTTTTGTTTGATCTGTTAGAGGGATAGCGAAGTGGTTTACTAAACGGAATGTTATTAACCGTATAGCTTTACTTGCTGTGAGAAAATTTCTTATGCCTTCAAATGATCGCGGAAGATAATCAGCTACCTCCTCTATCTCAACACTTGGTAAGTATGAAAGAAGTGTTTTTCGTATAACTGGGGCATCAGATTTAGCTGTGTGAATAAGATAACGGATTCCTTCTTCTTTGGTTGCAACAAGCTCAACACTGATTGTTGTTTTGTCATGTATAAATCTTTGCCAGAATGTTTTTCCTTTGATTAGCGAATGGAGTTGGGTAAATAACTGCTCTGTAGCATAGGAACTCTGGAGTGTTTGCTTGATTGGTTTAATTGAAAGAACAACATGTGGGGTATTGAGTTTCCTTTTTAGCAGTAAATACCTGGAGAGGAGATAAACTATGAGCAAAGTAAATGCTACGCATGAGAGTAATATTAAGTACGCTGGAAGAACTGCCAGAAATGATATATATTGTGTTGGCATATGCAATATCAATAATTTTGAGGCAGTAGTCTAAAGCGGACAGAGGTTTTAGATGAAGCTGATGATATCAGAAAAGGTTATTTAAGTACAGATGTCATACAATACCCAATAACCTGCTAAGAGACTTTTTTAATACTTGAAGTTTTAGAGCATGATGGGAAAAAAGACCAAAGCATCTTGGTTTTAAGCAGCAATCTTGTCATAGTAAAATAACTTTCCTCTTACGTCGTCAAAGCAGCGTTTCGAAGTTAGAGCTGATGGTATACCATTTGCATGCCCAGCTTGTTGATAAGCTTGCCATTCTTCAGGATCAAATCTGTCAACATATTCACTGGCATCTCTAGCAATAAAATAAACTGGTATCCCCGCAGCTAAAGCTGTAGTTCCTTTTAAAAATTCACGCCTATCCTTTAATGGTTCTTCTTTCTTGTTTATATAAGACACTGCAGCAATTTCAGCTGCTGCAGCTGCTGCTACGTATGGAGCTGTAGCTAAAGTTAATTTTTTCATACCGTATAATGCGGTTACAGCATTTCTAGTGTTTTCACCTCGTCTCCCACCTTGCACTACGTGATATAGCTCATGAAAAACTACTCCATTTAGTGCAGAATTCCAATGCGGAAGAATGTCTGGGGCTATTTCTAAAACTATTGGATCTTCAGGATACATAGGGTGACGTACTGTGCCTGAAAATCCGCTATGTCCATCTCCGTTACCCCTATCTTCTTTACGCATTTGATTTATTTCTAGTCCGTATTTTTTAACGTATGCAGATACTCTGTCTACCTCAGAGACTCCTCCGTCAAGATAGGATAAGTAAGTTAGGGCACGAGACATAGTATCCAAATTGACTGCGGGTTGGCTTGGACTTCCATCTGATCCTCCACCTATTACTATAACAGTGTCAAACTTTCCAGCTTTCATGTATTTTTTTATTTCCTCTGCCTTGGGCTTTAGAAGTTCAGCAGTTTGTGGAGATATATCATAATCAGGACCAAATGTTCGGTTTTCATAGGCTTTACTTCCCAGGACCCCCCCCAATACAGTAGCAACTCCCGCTTTTGCACCTAAACGTAAGAATCTTCTTCTGCCTATGCTTACAGGATCTCTTTCCGCCATAATGCGGATTATATACCGTTCTAGGATAAATTTCTACACTATTTTGAGCAGGTTAATTCCCCACTAGAGAAAAAATATATCTAAGTCCATTTCTACAAAACTTAAAAATTTTTACATTAAACACTGTCATATTCAAAAATACATGAAAAAGTAAATAATTTTATTTTCCTATAGTACTTGTTTTTGCCATTTCAGGCTGCTAAAATAGGCAAATCATGATGCAAGCCGAAAGAAGACCGAGCCGATATGAGTTTGGTGATCTAAATAGAAGTCTTTTAAAGGATCTTCGCATTGTCCATTTGCCAGAAACCACCAGCACAATGGATTTAGTTGATGGATTAGCCAGATCATGGGCAAAAACAAAACGCGAATTCATACCCCCAGTTGTAATAATTGCGGATCATCAAACTGCAGGAATCGGCAGAGGAGATTTGGGAGAAGAAAAAAAGTGGCATGACATACCCGAGCTATCTATGCTTTTTAGCATTTTTATTCCAAAAGACAGAATAGAAGAAGAAAATCTACCCGAGTTATCAGATTTGGTTGCATTAAGAACATGCATGGCACTTAGAAAAGCAGGAGGAAATTTTCTTATAAAAGCCCCCAATGACATTGTTGACGCAGATACTGGTAAAAAGGTTAGCGGACTTCTTGTTAGATCGATTTATTCAGATGAAGGAGAATATTTGGGAGCAAATGTTGGAGTAGGTACAAATGTTCATTATAGAGATAATCAATTAGCTAATTTTCCTGTGGAACCTGAATATGGAGCAATCTCAGTAGATAGCGCAACTGGTCAATTCAATAGTAGACAAGATTTATTGGTTGATATCTTAACTGGTATTTCCACAGTTGTTCCGGAAGCCGCCACTATCAATAAGGGAAGTGTTCATAACCCAACATCTGTTCATGCTATACAAAATGCCGAATGGAGAAGGCATTCATATTTACTAAATGAAAGGGTAGTAGTTAGAGAAGGTGAACAAGTCGTAGCCGAGGGAACAGTTGTTGACACAGAAATTGGTAACGGATTTATATTGAGATCAAATGATGGAATTGAGCATGCGGTACCGGTTTTTGGAACAGATACGAAGGTGAGGTTAGCTTCATGATTGGTGAAGGATTTAGGAGATTACCCAGACCCGAAGGAGATGGCCATCCAACTAGAGAAGTACGGGGAAATGTTACTAGAAGTATCGAGCGTTTAAGGCCAGATTCCATAGCAGTTGAGTTAGTGCCACCTCATGAGCTTATGCCATTTATTCTTCCTCCAAGTGCCGAAGGGGTAGTGCAAGCAATAGCGGCATTCGCAATCAGTGGAGAAACCCGTACTGCAGTTTGCGAATTTGAAGATCGCAGAAACGATACGGTAACAAGAATTACTCTTGAAAATCCAACTGGTGATCCTTTCAACATGAGAATTACCCTTTCCAGTCCAGACAGAGAAGAAGGAGAAAAAGTACCACCCGGTATTGGCATTAAGGTTGTTGATAAAGAAGGAGCAACTCAAAAAGAGTTAGATAAAAAGTAAGACTTTGGAGACGGCTGAATCCTCGAGAAGATCCTCTTATTCAAGTTGGACAGACAGTTGAGCCTGGAGCTACTCTTATGCTTGCAACAAGAGGCAAAAGTATCAAAAGAAGAATAAAACTTCCAAGAGATAAATTTCCCAAGGGAGGTAAAGTTACTGCTATTTACGTTGACCCAGAGGACAACAATGAAGAACTCCGAAAAAAGGGTAAATTAGTTAATGGTGAATTTGTTCTTGCAGTTATAGATCCAGTTAAATAGCCTATGCCTGTATCCGTTAAAGAAAGATCAAGAACTCCAGAAGAAGGTGTCCGTCCGATTCGTAAAATGTTTATTGCAAACCGCGGTGAAATTGCTGTGCGTGCTGCAAAGGCATGTGAGAGAAGAGGGATTGCTGCTGTAATCCCATATTCTGATCTTGAGTCCGAAAGAAATTCTTACGCAACTCGTTTTGTGGATAAGAACGCTAACAAAGGCTGGGAATTAGCAGCTATAGAGGGATATAGTGGCGACGAAACGTATGGAGATCCTAACGCAATACTACAAGAAGCAATTATACATAATTGTGACGCTATTTTTCTTGGATATGGATTTTTAGCAGAAAACGCTGATTTTGTTAAGCAAGTTGAGGATCATAATGAGGCAAGAAGAAGCCGAGGGGATGAACCTATTCGTTTACTTGCTCCTGATTCACGTGCCATGAGGCTTTTGGGAAATAAAGCAAATGCTCGGGAGTTTGTAAACACTGTTAAAGTTGGCCTTGGAAGAAACAGAAGAACAGTGCCCATTGTTGAAGGATCTGATAAGCCTCGAACCCAAATTGAAGAACTAATAAGGGATGTTGAGGGGGACGGAAAGAGCAAAGAAGGTATTGGATATCCTGTTATGGTAAAAGCTCCTGATGGAGGTGGTGGAATGGGTAATATTGTAGCACGTACTCATGCTGAGCTTGATGCAGCATATAGGGATCTTCGCGGAACAGGAGAAGATCAAGGATTAATTGTTGAGCACTATATAGAAAACGCAATTCATGTTGAGATGCAAGTTATTGCTGATCAACACGGTAACGTTGTGATTTTGGGTGAGCGTGATTGCACTCTTCAGAGAAGAAGTCAAAAACTGGTTGAAGAGTCCCCATCTCCACATATAAATGAACGGCAAAGGAAGAAAATAACTGAAGAATCTGCTGCAATTGTAAAAAAAGCAAAATATTCAGGACCGGTAACAATTGAAATGATCTTTGATAAAGACAGAGTTGATGAAGACGGGGATATGTGGCATGGTTTCATGGAAGCAAATACACGCTTGCAGGTAGAGCATGTTGTAACTGAAATTCAGACAGGAATAGATATTGTTGACACAATGATAGATGTTGCAGAAGGTCGTGAGTTAAAATTTAAACAAAAAGACATTAAGCCTCAAGGACATACTATGGAGCTTCGTGTTTACGCAGAAGATCCTGACCGTAATTTTGAACAACAAGAAGGAATTTTAAATGTATTAAGTCTTCCTGAAGATGTGGAGGGAGTAAGGATTGATAAAGGATATGAAGAAGGTGATGAAGTATCAGTAGAATACGACGGAACGATATTTAAAATAAATATACATGGCGTAACAAGAGCTGACATGCTTGAGCGGACAAGTCAAGTAATTGCAATGTGTGAAATTGCTGGAGTTAAAAATAATCTTGCCTTTCTTGATGAGCTTATTAATACACCAGAATTTCAACGAGGAACAGTGAAAACGAAATTTGTCGAGGAATGGGTAGACCGTAGGCGAAAAGAGGCAAGAGACCAAATAATGAATGAGTTATTGGGCGAAAATGGAACATTTACTCCATTTCCCCCATCAAAACTTCGTGATAATTTTCCTGTAAATCCAACTTTTAAAACTTCTAACTCTGCTGAATCCACAACGCTAGAGGAAAGCCTTGCGCGACAGAAAGAAAAAACAGGATTAGAAAGAGCGTCAGAATATGGAATTGTTGAAAGAGATGGAGTTAGGTACGTATTATATCTATTAAATTCCAAATTTAATGCAGGAACATTTGGAAAAGAAGAAGGGTGGATGTTGACCGATGCAATTAAACTTGCACATAAGTACAATCTCCCATTAATAACAGATACTTCAACAGCGGGTGTCAGAAACACTGAAGGATCATACGGAATAGATATGATGATGAACTCTACCAGCGATCTAAGTGAATATCCTCCACTTTTTCATATTGACATACGGCATGGATACGTATTGGGTGGAGTTCCAGCCTCATATTCTGGAAGAGCCAATTTGTTTATGGCGGTTAATGATGACGCTACCAAAATAGGAATAACTGGAGCAAATGCATTGGCTGCTGGAGAGGATTTGCATCCTACTGACTTAGAAGGTAAGTCAAGCACAAAAGCTGCTGACGCATATAGAGCATTGAATGAAAACCAAGAAGACGAAGGCGCTCCAGTGCATACTCCCACCCGTCATCACGAGGAAAGAACTGGTGCTGATATGCTGCCAGCAAGTTTAACAGAAGCTGGGGCAAAGATTAGCCATATATTACAAATTCTAAAATTCACTCATCCCCACATCAGATCAGATCTAGATACACATGTCTTTAGTCCACATGAGCAAATAGGATACGGACATATGCCTCACGCTGTTACTCTTTACGATTCAGGTGAACAACGACCCGGTTTTGTGCCCCCAACAATCAGCCGATTATGGGAAAGGTTTGCGAGTAATAGAGGAAAAGAAAAAATTATTTTTGCACCTGAAACTCCAGAAATCACAATCGGAGAGAGAAGAAGAATAGTAAAGCACCCCGATAGACCTACAGGTCTTGACCTTGTTGATACTGGTTCCGAACTTTTTGATGATGCTGTATTTCTTGATCATGTAACTTTTGTCGATAATGTACACCAAGTTCTTCCCATTACCTCGGCCTTAGTTCGCTTTGGTGATCACCCAATTTTAGTGGTTACTCAAAATCGTCAAGAGAGAATCAATGACGCTGGAGAAAGAGAAATATATTACAAACCAATTCGTCCTACTGATTGGGAAGCCACAAAACGTCATCTTCAATGGGCAGAAAATGTAGGTATCACAGTTATGCTAATGGGCGACACTTCAGGAGCAGATTCAAGTAGGCAGGCTGAAGACCGGGGACAAGAAATTAAGCTCGCCGAAATATCGCAATTTGTTCAACAGCTAAAAGTGCCAGTAATTACTAATCAATCTGGACTAGGGGGAAGTGGTAGTGTTCTTCCCTTTAGTTGGTATGGAGATTATGCAGCCATGTGGGAGAATGCCACAAGGTGGCCAGCCGATGCCCCAGCAATGAGAAGCTTTATTGAAGGAGTCTCTCTTCTTAAAGAATCAGACGCAACAGCAGAGGAGATAGCAGCACTTGATTTATTTGCAGCTCAATTTATCGATGTTACTGCTGAAGCGCATCTAGCAAAAGGTAGGATTGATAAAATACTTCTAGAAGGACCCGGAGGTGCGCATATAAACCCAAGAATAATTGTTGATAGTAACAGGGAGATGTTGAGAGACGTGTTACCAAAATTACGACAAAGATATCTTGACGGCACTTTACTTGAAGAAAGAAGGAGAAGAAAAGAGCATGTTGCATTGATTGGCTCCAGACCAAATCCAGACTATGCAGCACAAGTTGCTGAATTAGAAGAAAGACTTTAAATATGAAAACAGAAGCTGCAATTAGTGTTCGACCTTATACCGAATATGATCAGAATAGAGTCAGATCTGCAGTGGGAGCATTGGGATACGATTTTCAATACCGTCAGATCACTGGAACCACCATGGATGATGCTCTGTCTTCGGAAAGACCTACTGTTTGGGTTGCTGATAGTCAAAGAAATGGCCGAGGAAGAACAGGAAATAGATGGGAAGACACATCAAAAGCAAATGTTCTGGTAACAGTTGCCGTCGACCGGATAAAACTTTCAAATCCTTTACTGCTTCCTCAGCTTGGTGCATTGGCTGCCTGCAGGGCTGCCAGAACAGTTACAAAAAGTGATGCTCCTCAGATACGTTGGCCCTATGACCTAGAAATTGATGGTAAAAAGTTCGGGGGAGTATTGGTCGAACAAAAGGTTTCTGCAACCGGAAAACCGTTAACCTTAATTGGCGTTGGAATGGATGTACATGATCAGTCTTTTCCTCAATTTCCTTGGGAAGCAGTAGCTCTTGAACAAGTACAAGGCATTGAATCAATAGATAGGAACGCACTATTAATTGAATTTACAAAAGAGTTAACTAGCCTGCTAGATATAATCGATATTGTTGATACTGATCCGCAAGCATACGCAACATGGAACAACATTTGGATAGCTCATCAAAGCTTAGGAGGAAAACATGTTATAGCAGAGAATATCGGTCCAGATAAATTTGGGGACGTGGAGGGAATTGCAAGGGTACCTATGCTAGGAAGAGGGCTTGATTTAGTCACAACAGGTTTCGATGGATTGGAAAAAACTGTTACGGTTTCAAGCTGGA
This sequence comes from Candidatus Limnocylindrales bacterium, assembly GCA_035526025.1. GTDB lineage: Bacteria > Patescibacteriota > Microgenomatia > Levybacterales > UBA12049 > DATLDE01. Next base: position 73,068 of record DATLDE010000011.1, read on the forward strand.
ATCCCCTCTCTTTAATTAGAAACTTGGAATAAAAATATGCCAGTTGAACAAGCAAGGAACGTTTTCGTACTCGACATCGGTCAAGTCCTTGCCGACGGTGGACGGGAATATTTCACAAGAAGAAAAGGACAATTTAGTTTTAGAGATAGAGCCTCTCTTGCTATTGTTTATGATGATTTTGTTCCCCTACCAGGTTCGATAGAGGGAGTAGGTGCGCTTTCCAAAGTTGCTACATTTGGCGGATATTATACGGTAAGACCTCCAGAGTTAAAACAACAAGGAACCAACTGGTTGACCCGTTATAATTTCCCTGATGCAGAAAATATCCATACCTGTGTAAATCACGAAGATAAAGTAAGACAAATTATCAATGATTTACTCTTGAATGAAGATGGCCAAAATAACAGAAGCGTTGTACTGATTGATGATAACTTGGACCCTTTACTATCCGCAGCTGAAAAACTGGTAGACCAAGACCCCCCCCTCAAGCAAGCAACTGAAAAATTAATTCTTGTAGGATTTGGAAAAAAACATCAAGATATGCCTCAAGGAGGAGTACATCTTGCAACAGGCATTAGAACATTCTCGCTTTCTTCCTGGGAAAACCAGAATAGAGATGATCTTATTGGAGACTTGCAAATGTTATATCAGAGCCATTCAGGTTGATATGGCAATAAATTTACATTTGCAGTAATAATTAAGACTATGTTATAATGCAAATCTTATGGGAGCTCCACAAGAAAGAAATTGCGAAGCGCTGATTACTTACACTACGGTTAGGAGAGGTCAAGCAAGGTATGAAATTCTTAAACCACCTGAGGGCATGGAATTAAATTCTACAGGAATGGTTGCGAACAGAGAAGTAATTAGTGGCATAGAAGAGGTTTGCATAAATTGTGGGAGATGTGGAATTGATAATGTAAAGCGCAGGTCATCAGATAATAAACATCCATGGTCTGCTGCTGTTGGCGCAGAAAGACTAGCGGCCCAAGTACTTGAAGACCAATGTCAGCCTTTTCAACCCCTGAAGGAATTGGGATTAAAGCCAAATAAAGATTTCCATCCAATGCTTACTCATATAAAATAGGCCTACCGCGCGGTTATTTGAAGTCTTAGGGTTTGACATTTTATATTAAAAATTTAATTTGTGGGCATTATCAAATCTCTTTCCATATCTATATTATCCAATAACAAATTCAACTCCAATAATCTTACTCTACTTTCTTCAACTTCTTTAGGAGTCCTACTTCTTAATGGACCCAATATGAGTTCATCCCAGTGCTTGTATATGGCTGCATTTATTTGAGCGTTGATTAATTCGTCATCTAAAAATCCCGCAGCTGATCTTGGATCCTCATCTGAATCATTGGATCCAACAACTAACGGACGTGGTTCATCGGTAGCAGCCATTACTAAATCAGTACTTGGTCTCTCAGGATATTCAATATCATAATCTCTTTCGTAATCTTGCGCTCCTTCCGGCAAAAAAAGTGTTTTTTGTTTCCCGTCGCCAAACCAAATAAATCTCTTGCCTGCACCACCTCTGATATATTTATCGTCTACAAATGGGTCAGGAATTACAGGGGTAAAAACAATGTGCCCGTCATATAAGCTTGGCCCCACAGGCTCATTGCAAACTGCAGATACGACAACCCCCCCCTCAGTATTTCTATAAAGAGAGATTCGCTCTTTAGATACGTGCGAAGGAATTGCGAGTCCGTTCGGATCTATTACAAAAGTGAATCCGCTCCGCTTTGCAAGCCTGCTTAAACGAGTTGTTGTTTGTTTTGCAAGTTCTTGTTCCGGAATTGGTACAGCAGCTTCATGTCTTTGCATGGGGCGATTATAGCACAAATTATGCCTATAATTAGTTTCTTACTGCGACCTTTTTATAAAAAGTGTATAATCTAAAATAGAGGTAAATTATTTATGGGAGCCAAACAACTAGGAAAAAATGTTAAGAAAGCCAGGGAAAAAGCAGGTTTGACCCAAGAGGAGCTTGCCGAAAAAATAGGCTTGCATGCTAGTTCTATTTCCCGCATTGAAAGAGGTGCTGCCAACCCTACGCATTCTATTTTGGATAATATCCGTAAACTCTTGAAAATGGATCCTTCGGAAATATTCCCCAACTAATATTTATTCTGTTTTTTCATTTTCTTCGAAAACTTTCTTAGCAAACACCTGCATCAAATCAGCAAGAACGGTAGCTTGTTCATAAGTTGCGTTGGGATCTGTTTTCTTCAAGCTTTTTAGAGCTGATTTTATCAAAGCTTTGCGGTTTTTACTCTCAGCAGCAAACTGGAAACTAGATTTTGGAATTCTCTTAAATACCTCCTTAAATAAACCTTTTTGGCTAATTTCTTTTATATCTTCCCAAGGCAAATCATCAATATTTGAAGTACTCATGTTGTGAGTATAAATTTTTTGGAGGTATTTAACAAGAGATGTGATCAACTTCTATTTTCACACTATTATTCGGGCCCGAACGTAAGCTATTTATTATCTTCTTCCCGCAATACTTTTTTTATCTCTTCAATTGTTAAACGTTTTTCAAGTTGCAATTGCCGAATACGCTTGACTACATCAATCGCTGAATGCTCATACAATTGGTATCCACTTGGAGTATGATCTTTTGCGTTTAGTAATCCCTCTTTGGTCCAGAAGCGTAATGTGTGAATTGTCTCTCCTGTTTTCTTGGCAAGGCTTCCTATTTTTAAAAGTTCTTCTTGTGGTTGAGTCTCAAACTCTTTAAATACGGCGTTCTTTTTACTAAGTGCGTTTAGGTATATATCAAGTGATCTTTCAACAGAGGTAAAGATAATTGTATAAAAGGGCTGCATGTCTTTTTTATTTTGTGCTGATTCAAATGAGTTAAGATATGCAGTTCTTTCTTCATTTCGTATAATACCCATTGGGTACCCATTCAGCAAAAGAATTAAGTTCATTAATAGTCTAGTTGTACGCCCATTTCCGTCAATAAATGGATGAATACTGACAAACTTCATATGAGCATCCGCTGCGATTTTAACAGGATGATCATCTTGTTGTGCCTGAAGCCAACTGATGAAATTGCGCATTTCGATATGTAGAGAATTGGGCATGGGAAATTCTGCATTTGAGCCACGAATAAAAACCTCAGTCAACCTGTATTTACCTGCCCAGTTATCGTCAATACCGGTCAAAATAATTTTATGAATGTCCAAGATGTCTTTTTCAGTAATAAATTGATGGCTTTTTCGTGTCCGCGCTAACTGATTTATGAAATCAAGCGCTTTTGCGTGATTAATTGCTTCTATTTGATCTTTTAGAGGTTTACCATTTATAACAGCTGTTATGCCCCTCTCGATCACCTCTGCAGTTTCAATACGTGTTAAGGTGTTGCCTTCAATAGCGTTTGAGGAATATGTAAGCTCAACTTTTAGCCATTCTTCAATATTCTTTCGTAATTCCGGGGGAATTGGCTGATGAGAGTCCAGCTGCTTTTTTTTCTTAGTTAGCCTTAGAAGTAGATTATCCATTCATAAAGTATAAAGCATCACTTCATGCTTTGTCAAGTGGACAAGTTAAAATTAATCACGCCTGACCCAAAACTCTAGAACACGTCTTTTCTGGGGATCAATAGTGATTTTGTCCCAATATTTCTTAAGATGTTTTGTATCAATTTTCTCTCCCTCTAAACCATAATTTATCAATTGCTCAAGCTTCCAAATAACATGTTTTTCAGAATTTTTCTCAAGTATTGCTGTGTCCGTACTCCAATTATGCATAAGTCTATTCTACCAGATCCTAAGCGAATATTCAGCATAAACGGATGGCCTCAATTTAGCCTCAAAACAGCACTTGACAGAAATGGGCCACATTATGTATACTTCTTGTATATGAATACAACATCTATACATATAAAAATAGAAGCTGATATTAAAGCACAAGCTCAAAAAACAGCAGAAGAACTAGGTCTTTCTTTGAGCGCTGTTATGAAAGCATTGCTCAAACAATTCATTCGCACAAAACATTTATCCGTAGGATTAAGCGAAGAGCCTTCTTCCTACATGCTTGAAGCATTAAAAAAATCAGATAAAGAATATAAAGAAGGCAAAACTTCCCCAAGTTTTACCGCAGTTGAAGACTCTTTCAAATGGCTCGATCAATAAATGAGCATGTCTATCAAGTATTCAACCACATTCAAAAAACAATATAAGAAAGCTCCAAAAAAGATACAAGAAAAAGTAAAAGAACGAATCAGTATTTTCGTTCAAGATCCTACAAATCAACAACTGAATAATCATGGTCTCACAGGAAAATTTCAGGGAATACGCAGTATAAACATCACAGGAGATTGGAGAGCAGTTTATTCAATACGCTTAAATTCACAATCACAAAAGGAGTATTATTTCGAGCTAGTGGGAACACATAGCCAACTATATAAATAACATAATCAGCTCACTTTTCCGGCTCTTCCGCTGCTTGATAAGCCTCCATCAAACTGCTAAAATGGACTATGAACTGGAGGAAAAGCGGTTCAAAATAAATACTATCCTCCGCACACCAGCGGAAAAATATAAATATGGAAAAATCACAAATTGAACGTCTCAAAGACGGTACAATCAAATTGACTATTACAATACCAAAAGAAAAGGTCAGTAAAGCCCGAGAGGACGCCATCGTGCATATTGCCAAACAGGCCAATCTCCCTGGATTCAGAAAAGGAAAAGCCCCAGAAAAACTTGTTGAGGAAAAACTAGATAAAGCCGAGATCCAAGAAGACGTGCTAAAAAATCTACTACCTGCAGCATATCAGGAAGCTGTACTTCAGCATCAATTACGTCCAATTATGAGTCCCAAAATTCATATAGAAAAGCTTGAGGAAGACATGGATTGGACTCTTGATGCCATAACTTGTGAAGCACCCGTTGTAGAAGCGGGGGATTATAAGACAAGTGTCAAAAACGTGACTGCAAAGAGTAAAATTATAATACCAGGCAAGGAAGAAAAAAAACCTACATTTGAAGAAATAGCAAAAGCTCTTTTGGAAAAAGCAGAAGTCGCTATTCCGGATGTCCTACTTGAGCAGGAAACAGATAGATTACTGTCTCAACTTCTGGCAGACATTAAAAAATTGGGTCTCAATCTTGAACAGTATCTAGCCTCCACTAAAAGAACTCCTGATGACTTAAGGGCTGAGTACGCAAATAGAGCCAGAGATGACATGAAGCTTGAATTTATTCTCCAAAAAATTGCAGAAAATGAGAAAATAACAGTTGAGGACAGAGAAATTGAGGAGGCTATTCAAAAAGCTAAATCTGATGAAGAAAGAAAACATCTTGAGGGAAATAGATATATGCTGGCTGCAATACTCAGGCAACAAAAAACACTTGATTTTCTTATGGGACTGTGATAGAATCGGGCTGTTATGGCTAGCAAATTCAAGAAGCTTACAGGCATCAAGAACCCTCTTGAGTCACTAAGTGATTTTACAGGGATAGGCCACGCCACTGCAAAATCCGCAAAAGACGATATTTTAAAAGGTTCAGCAAATGATTTCATGGAAATGCTCGGACTTGGTCTGGAATCAACAGACAAAAAAGGATCCAAACATTCAGAGCCAACTGACATTGTTGATTTTACCAAATCAAAGGATTCTCAAAAATCCAAACCTGAGTCCCGCATCGAGGCAGCAATTGATTACCACCGCGATATAGTCAGGTCAAGTGAAAATATATCAAGGACTGAGCTTCAGACAATGAATAGTAAAGTCCAGCAGATAAAAATGGAGCTACAAGCGCTTGTTGCATCATCAAAAGACCTGCAAATGACTTTTGCATCAGTAACAGTTGAGCAGACTACGACAAATATAGGTACATATCATGAAAATTTCTTTGACTGGATGATTAATATGATACGGGATGCAAGAAAGAAAGTTGAAGACTCAGGATCATGGATGAATGCAGCAAAAGGAAAAGGAAATAAAAAAGGCTACTGGGGAATGTTCAAAAAACATGGCACAAGCTTTGGTCTTTCAAATGAGCGAAGTGTTGCAACTCAAGTCGGGTAAGCTCTTGACCATTTGAAAAAAGTTTGCTATTATCAATTTATGAAATCACAAAAATTTGTAACATTATCACTCCTTCTTAACCCGTAAGGGCGGGGAAGAATGTTGTGAATTGAATACCCGCCAACTGAGCGGGTTTTTTTGTGGTTTGAAAGGAGGTGGGAAAAATATGAGAAATGAGCAAGTACCATTAGAGGTATTAAGAGTAGCAACTGATACAAGATGGCATGATCAGGTTGCAGAAGTAATGAATAAAAGAAGACCGGGGGCTGTTACGGTCTTTGAGGCAACAGATGATCAACCTAAAGGATATTCATATCCTGTTGAAAGTCCGTTTAGAGCATTAACTAGAGCTGCACAAAATTTTGACACAGCTTTAGAAGCTATTACACCTGACGCAGATGCCAGAGCAATAGAAGTCAGAAAAGCAATTAAAAAAGTTTATAAAGATCAAACCAAAAAAAGATTTGGTAGACGCAGGGGAAAATAACTTATCCTTATAATCAAAACTGTTTGGAGGCATATTGAAACAAAGGAGGTGAGTAAATTATGAATAGAAACATAGAAGGAGATACAAGAGAAAGAATGGTAACTGGTGAAAATTTAGCCATGCAGTTAGCAGGTAAGGTTACAGCAACTCTTGATACAATGTCAGAAAAAGGTATACCAGATGGTGCTACTGTTGGGCGGTTAAAAGGTGTATTCCCACAAATCAGAGATAGGGATATTGATCGCATCTTGGGTAAATCGTCAAAAAGAATGGGAACCATAGTGGTACCACGCGATAGTGTTGTTAAATTGGTTGTAAGCGTTGGATATCCAAGTCAAGTTGGAAATAAACCCTTTGATAAAGCACTGGAAAGTGCAATTCGTGATGAAAATAGAAAGAGGGCCGAAGCGCAACGCCTTAAAAGAAATGGAGGAAGTGTTCAGTCTAGATCTTCCGGAGGAAAATGATAAGCATTACATATTTCAAATAGCTTGACGAAAAAATATACTCGTGGTATTATAGCTTAGATGAAGGCGAAATTATTTTTAAATGAAATTAGTATTAACTCCTAGAGAGAGGTTCTATCGCGTTTGCAATGGACCTCCCGAACGGGAGTTTTTTTATGCTTATGGAAGTTACTGTTAAAACAATTGATGACGCCGCGAAAACACTGGAAAGTGTTGTGAAAAAGACACCTCTTCAGCACAATAAAAGATTATCTGATCAATTTGGTGCAAATATTTATTTTAAACGTGAAGACTTACAAGACGTAAGGTCATATAAGATACGCGGTGCATATACTCTGATGAGCACTCTTAGTACGGAGGAGAAAAGTAAAGGGGTAGTTGCAGCGAGTGCCGGAAATCATGCACAAGGCGTTGCGATGAGCGCAAGCCTTCTTAAGATAAAAGCGACCATTTTCATGCCGGTTATCACACCGCGTCAGAAAATAAACAAGGTAAAGCATTTTGGAAAAGATTTTATAGAAATAAAACTTGTCGGGCAGGTATATGACGAAGCTTCCGCTGCAGCGTACGCATATTGTAAGGCACAAAAAATGGTATATGTTCACCCATTTAATGATCCACGAACAATGTCAGGGCAGGGAACAGTAGGTAAGGAGATATTGGAACAACTTGAATCATCACCTGATTATATTTTCTGCCCGATTGGCGGAGGAGGGCTTATATCAGGACTTGGTACTTACGTAAAAGAAAAGTATAAAGATACAAAAATAATTGGTGTTGAACCCAAAGGCGCTCCGGCGATGTATGAATCCTTCAAACAAAAAAAAGTTATCACGCTAAACGATATAGATACATTTGTTGATGGTGCGGCAGTAACGACAGTCGGGGACCTGAGCTATAAGATCGCAAGCCTTGTAACAGACAAAATCGTTGTCAGTGATGAAGGGAAAATATGTACAACTATGATTGAGGTATATCAGAATGAGGGCATCATAGCAGAGCCAGCTGGTGCCTTATCAATTTCAGCAATAGATGATTTTGCAAAAGAAATAAAAGGCAAAACTGTAGTCTGCATTCTAAGTGGTGGGAATAACGATATTCTGCGCTATCCAGAAGTTATGGAAAAAAGCCTGGTGTATAGAGGGCTCAAACACTATTTTCTGATAGAATTTGCACAAAAACCAGGCCAGTTAAAACAATTTTTAAATCACGCCCTCGGTCCAAATGATGACATTGTACTTTTCGAATACATAAAAAGAAATTCAAGAGAAAAAGGACCTGCATTAATTGGGGTTGAGTTAACAAAGAAAGAAGATTTATCAACACTTTTGGAAAGAATGAAAAAAATGCAGTTGCGTTATACTAAAATAACAAGTGATGATCCACTTTATGGATTTATATTATGACCCTTCGACTATGCTCAGGTCATTCGACTCTGAGGGAGCCCTCAGGCTCAGACTCGAAGAGATCATGTTGAGTTTATCGAAATATGAAAAAAATTTACACTGATAAAGCACCCAGGCCTGTCGGCCCATATTCTCAGGCAATTATAAGCAATGGAATGGTATTTACAGCGGGACAAATTGGCCTGGATCCAATATCAGGTAATCTGGTAGGAGTGGATATTGCAGAACAAACAACGCAAGTCATCAAAAATCTGAATGAAGTACTTACGGAAGCGGGTAGTTCCCTTCAAAAAGTTATTAAAACCACGTGTTACTTAAAAAATATGGATGATTATACTGTTTTCAATGAAATTTATGCAAAGCACTTTACAAATAATCCAGCGCGCTCAACTGTGGAAGTCTCCAAACTTCCTAAAGACGCGCTAATTGAAATAGAAGTAATCGCTGAGATTTGACTCTTCATTTATGATTAATAAAAACCGCCTGATTAATACATTCCTGGAACTCGTGAAAATTGATAGCCCTTCTGGTGAGGAAAAAGCCATCAGTAAATTCATCGCTTTAAAGCTTTCTGATTTAGGTGGTGAAGTATCATTTGACAGTTATGGAAATCTTCTTGGAAAGTTCAAAGGAACAGGGGACGCAATAATGCTAAACGCACATCTCGATACAGTTGAACCCGGACGTGGAATTTCACCTTTAGTTAAAAATGATCGTATTACAAGTGACGGCCGTACTGTTCTAGGCGCTGATGCAAAATCGGGAATTGCCATGATTTTGGAAGCTATCACTTCTCTTGTTGAGGATAAAATTTCTCACCTACCACTTGATGTATTGTTCACTGTTGAGGAGGAAACAGGCCTACATGGAGCTTCCAATCTTGACTATACGATGCTTGAAGCAAAATATGGAATAACTTTTGATGGACAAAGCTCGGTCAATAACATCACAAGTTCTGCTCCCGGGTTTATCCGGGTTGATGCAGCAGTTATAGGGCGGGGTGCCCATGCTGGCTATGAACCAGAAAAAGGATTATCTGCTATCAAAATAGCTGCAGAAATAATTACCAAACTTGATGTTGGAAGGATTGATTCTGAAACAACGGCAAATATAGGTACAATTCACGGAGGAAGTGTCAGAAATGCTGTCCCTGAGACTGTACATATTGAAGCTGAGATTAGAAGCAGAAATTTAGAAAAACTAAATGCTCACAAGACACACTTTGAAAAAGTCTTTAAAGATGCCTCCAAAAAATATACTGATGCAAAAATAGATCTAAATCTTTTTAAAGAATTTGATCCTTATCTATTTGATGAAACACAACCACTCAAAAAAATGGCTCTTCAAGCAATTAAAAAAATAGGCCTTGTGCCAAGTCTTAAGCCTTCAGGGGGCGCAACTGATGTGAACATTTTTCATACAAAAGGATTGAAGGCTTTATGCGTAGGCGCTGGGTATTATAATGCTCACACAACACGTGAATACGCTGTTATTTCCAAAATGGTTCAAGGAGCCAAGTTTTGTGAAGAAATTGTAAAGATATAAATAATGTGGATCTAAGTGGATTCGAACCGCTGACCTCTTCAATGTCAATGAAGCGCTCTAACCAACTGAGCTATAGATCCTTTTATCTCCTCATTCTAACAAAACCGTAGCTTTTAGACAAACTAAATTTCATAAATTATGAAGGTAACCTTGACAGTTCAAAGCATTGATGGTGTAATTGCATTATGCCTAGAGATATTCAACCATATGAAAAAGCTGGTGCACGCTTAAAACTTCGGGAAATAGTAGCCAATAACTTCATAGGCGGAGTATTTTGGGCTGTTGGAGCAACAGTAGGGCTTGCTATTGTATTCTCTGTACTTACAATTGTCTCAAATAACATTGACCTTATTCCTGTTATCGGATCATTTGTTTCTGAAATAATTGATTTTGTCATAACCAAGAATCCAAATCTCAGGTAACATCTTTATAAACTCCTAAAATTCAGCTATAATCCGTTTATGGATAAAGAAAAATTGGAACACCTCAGACATTCTACAGCTCATCTTCTGGCAGCTGCTGTAATGGAAATCTGGCCAAATACCAAAAGAGCTATTGGTCCGGCAATAGATAATGGATTTTATTTTGATTTTGAGTTTGAAAATCCAATCTCAGAAGAAAATTTCCCACAAATTGAGAAAAAAATGAATGAAATTCTAAAATCCTGGAATAACTTTGAAAAACATTTGTTAACTCCCGATGATGCAAAAAAAGAATTCCCAAACAATCCATATAAACATGAATTAATTGATGAATTCTCAAAAAATGATGAGAAACTGAGCTTTTATAAATCCGGTACGTATTGGGATCTTTGTAAAGGCGGGCATGTCGAAAATCCATCAAAAGAAATCGGAGCTTTTAAATTACTATCAGTTGCAGGAGCATACTGGAGGGGCAGTGAAAAAAATAAAATGCTGACCAGGATTTATGGAACTGCATTTTCATCTAAAAAAGAGCTTGACGAACATTTAAATATGCTTGAGGAAGCAAAACTACGGGATCATAAAAAATTAGGAAAAGAATTAGATCTTTTTGTATTTTCAGATATTGTAGGTAAAGGCTTACCCTTATGGACTCCTAAGGGCTCGATTATTCGTCGTGAACTGGAGAGATTTATAACAGATGAAGAAATTAAAAGAGACTATTTACACGTTTATACACCAGATTTAGCAAATGTAGCATTATATGAAAAGTCTGGCCACTATCCCTATTACAAAGAATCAATGTATGCACCGATTAAAGTAGATGGCGAAGAGTTTATGCTTAGACCAATGTCTTGCCCGCATCATTTTGAACTATATCTTAGCAAGCCGCATAGTTATAAAGAATTGCCAATAAGATATGCTGAACTTGCCAAGCTTTATCGTTATGAACAATCAGGCGAGCTAGCAGGACTGCAAAGAGTACGCTCTTTCACTCTAGCTGATGCACATATAGTTGTAAGTGTTGAACAGGCAACAGATGAAATAACAAAAGTTCTTGATTTAATTGATGATTCGGTAAAATTATTGGGGCTTAAGTTGGGAAAGGACTATTGGTACAGATTGTCACTGGGGGACCGAGAAGACGAAAAAAAATATTTCAAAGATGACCTATCATGGGACAATGCAGAAAAAGCTTTACGAGATGCTCTGAAAAAAAGAAAAGCGGATTTTGAGGAAGCAGCTGGTGAGGCTGCTTTTTATGGTCCCAAGATAGATATACAAATGAAAAATGTAAATGGCAAAGAAGACACAGCTTTCACTGTACAGTATGATTTTGTAATGCCAAAACGGTTTAATCTTACATATATAAATGACCTGGGAGAAGACGTAATGCCTGTTGTAATTCATAGATCATCAATTGGTGCTATTGAAAGACTTATGGCATTCCTAATTGAGCATACTGCTGGTGCATTTCCTACATGGCTTGCGCCTGTTCAGATTTCTTTACTTCCAATTGCGGATAGACACATAGAATTCGCAGAAAAAGCCAAAAAAGAATTGAAAAATGCAGGTATACGCGTTGAGATTGATTCCAGATCAGAAAGACTTCAGGCCAAAATTCGAGATGCTGCTTTACAAAAAGTACCATTTATGGGTATAATAGGGGATAAGGAATTAGAGGGAAGTACCGTCTCTGTTAGAATGCGGGGAGGAGAAGACTTAGGATCTCTATCTGTAACGACACTTAAAGATAAATTAAAAGAAAACATTGATAAGAAAATTTAAGCCAAATCAAAAGAAAATTTATAGGCTCAATCAAAGAATTTTTGCATCCCCTCTAAGAGTTCTAGATGCAGAAGGAACATTAATTGGAGTCCTAACAAAATTTGAAGCACTAAAGCTTGCCCAGGAACAGGAGCTAGATCTAGTTGAGATAGCACCAAAAGCAAACCCACCTGTTGCAAAGATAGTTGATTTTAATAAATTTCTTTATCAACAGGAGAAAAAGAAAAAAGAAGAAAAGAAAAAAGCAAAAACAAGTGAGACCAAGGAAGTTAGACTTGGCCCATTTATGTCTGAGAACGACCTCCAAGTTGTTATCAGAAGGGCCCGGGATTTTCTCGAAGAAGGACATAAATTAAGGCTTGTTTTGAAATTCAGGGGAAGACAAATAGTCCATCCCGAATTTGGACACAAAATCATAAATAAATTTGTTGAGTCTCTAAAAGACTTATCAAAAGTTGATAGAGAAGCGCATTTTGAAGGAAAACAACTGGTAGCACTCCTATCAGCTGATAAAGGGGCGCAGGTCAAAAAACCGAGCCCGCCTGCGAGCGCAAGCGAGACAGGGGAGGAGTAAAGCATGAAGAAAACGACGAAGACAAAACAAAAAGTTAGAGGATCTGTAAGTAAACGCTTTAAGGTTACAAAAACCGGCAAAGTGCAATTTGCGCATCAAATGGGAAGTCATAAAAAACTTCACAAGTCAAAAAGCCGCATCAGACGTCAAAAAGAGCCAGGAGAACTAACAGGCGCATTTGCAAAAAAAGTAAAACAAATGCTGGGAGTCGCATAAAGGAGATATTATGGCAAGAGTAAAAAGAGGAACTATATCACGAAGAAAACACGTTAAATTACTTTCCCTTACAAAAGGGTTTAAGGGTACGAAAAGTACACTTATAAAAGAAGCTAAATCAGCTAGTCTTCATGCTGGGCAATACGCATATCACGGAAGAAAAATCAAAAAAGGAGACTTCAGGACACTTTGGATCACAAGAATTGGTGAAGCTGTAAAATTACAAGGCCTTTCATACAGTGTATTTATAGATAAACTTAAAAAAGCAAATATTGAACTTGATCGAAAAATATTAAGCAATCTATTGGTTGAGGACCCGGCAGCATTCAAGCACGTTGTTGACTCAGTCAACAAATCTTAGTACGATAAACATATGATTAACAAGCAAATTTCTTGGAACTTCTATTATTTTACCACCCTTACCGGGATGGTTAAGTAATGGTAAATTAACAAAATACCAAAACATAAACCTCCCAGTTGGAGGTTTTTTTTATTGAGAATATAAAACATATGATAAGAAATGAATTAAAACGAGACACTGTTGAGATATGGCAACGAAGAAATTCAGGAACACCTGGGGGCGGAGATGTTATCACAGCTACATTATTTCCGTTGCCTCATGGCGCTGGTGTCCATAAATTTGATACTCCAACAGGTACTGTAACTGTTGATATGAGATTTGAAAATATAAATCCTGCAAACGAAACACAGCACGCTGTCGTAAAAGGTCCTCACACTGGTGGAAAAATCGAGGTAGAGCTTAAAAATGGACGGGGGAGGTCAACGCCCACTCCAGATGTAGAAGTAGTTTGTGATGTATTCAAACTCACAAATGCATTAAAGGCAATGCACGCGCATGATAGTCGCCCTAGAAAGGGCTGGTAGCCTAGTAATATATTTGACTAAATTCAAATAGTTTGATATACTATATTCAGATGAAGAACCTAACAAAAATAAATGCATTCTTTTTTGCCTTTGCGTAAGCGGAGGTAGTTTTTGCGTTAAAAAAACTAACTAACCTCCGAAAAGCGGAGGTTTTTTTATGGAGAAAATTATATGACAAGAGCTGAAACAGCAACACAACCACCGAGTGATGTTTTGAGAAAAACTGAGGGTAGTCCTCTGCGTACTTATGCATATCTTAAGCCAAATGGTAACTTTACTCACTTGGCAGCTTTAGAATTGATAAAGCGACCTCAGCATGAATCTGCTATTCTAATTGGTGAAAGCGGAATCGATAATCTATTTGGATCAATTATATCTGGGCGTACATCACACGCGCTTATTCCCATTGAAAACTCCACTGAAGGACCTGTACCAAAGTCTCACGCTAATCTTTTTGAACATGATGTTACCATAGTAGGCGAAATGAATATGCCTATAATTCCGTCTATTTATTATCAAGATAAAACCACGGTTAAAAAAGTCGCATCAAAAGACTCAGCTCTAGGACAGTGCAAGCAACACATCAGAAAGCATTTTGGAAGCGATGTAGAATTAATTGAAATGGAAAGCACAGGGGATGCTGTTGCGCTTGCAGCAAAAGATCCAACCGTAGCAGCTATAGGAAGTTCGATATCAGCCAGGGAACAAGGTATAGATAATTTGCATCAAATAGATAACTTTAATGACAAAGACTTAAACGCGACAACATTCGCATTAGTTCAAAAGGGTGGCGAGCTTCCTTCACCCACAGGAGATGATAAAACAACTTTTATAATGACGATTGAGGACTCAAAAGGAAAATTGGTAGATGCTCTAGATGTGCTCGCAAAAAAAGGAGTAGATCTGAATAAAATTAAATCAATAAATAAAACTCTTGATACCGTAAGCTTCTTAGTTTCGGCAGATGGACATGTTGATGATGAAGGCCCGACTGGCGCAGCGCTAATGGCTCTTGCCGAATCAGGTGTTATTGTAAAAAAACTTGGATCTTATCCAAAAGATGATTACGCACCTCCTGAAAATAATGAAGATTATGATTTTGACGCAGCTATTGAGCGAATACAAAATGAAGCCAAAAACGGTGATGAAATGGATAAGAATAAAACAATTGTTGTATTCACCCTACAAGATAAGCCAGGAGCACTTTTGGGTGCTTTAAAACCATTTGCTGACGAAGGAGTGAATTTAACCAAAATTGACTCACAACCAAGCGGTATTCCAAATGAACATATTTTTTATCTTGCGTTTGATAATCAAACACCTCGTGCCGATGAGCTTATTACAGAATTAGGCAAACACTGTCATCATGTTGCAAAATTGCAGCGTGCAGCATAAAAATAATACCTTCTATGATACAATTAATTTATGGAATATGAACTTCTTACAATCAAGAATAACGCTATCTCACTTATTCTTGACGCAAAAGAAAGAAAAGAACTTGAAGAAATAAAACTGCAGTTCCTTGGACGAAGCGGAGAACTCACCCAAGCCTTAAAAGGGTTAAAAAATCTATCAGTAGATGACAAGCCAAAAGTAGGCAAGATTGCGAATGAAGTAAAAAATATAATTGAGGATGCTATAAAACAGAAGCAAACTGAGCTCGTACATCCAAAAAAAGCCACCCAAAAAATTGATACATCAGAGCCTGGAATTACTCCGGAAATAGGACACCTACATCCAATGACTCTTACTCTTTTTGAAATGGTCGAGATATTTAAAAAAATTGGTTTTCAGGCAGCTGATGGACCTGATATAGAAACAGATCATTATAATTTCGAAATCTTAAACATTCCCAAAAATCACCCGGCCCGTGATACCCAACAATCACTTTACCTCGATACAAGAAATTCAAAGACAAATCCTGGTGAAATTTTACTTCGTACACACGGCTCAAACATGCAGGGAAGAATTATGGAAAAAACAAAACCACCTATAAGAGCAATTTATCCAGGAAAAGCATTTCGATATGAACAAGTTGATGCATCACACGGATTTGAATTTTGGCAACTGGAGGGACTTGCAATCGGAACTGATATCACCATGACAAATTTATTTGGAACAATGTCATACATTGTCAAAGAGTTTTTTGGGAAAGATACAAAAGTAAAATTTGTATGCCACAATTTTCCATTTGTTGAACCGGGAGCAGAAGCTTACATGAGTTGCACTGTTTGCAAAGGCAAAGGATGTAGTTTTTGCAAACATTCAGGCTGGGTTGAAATTCTAGGGTGCGGGATGATACATCCAAAAGTTTTAAAAGCTGTTGGATATGATTCTCAAAAATATTCAGGCTTTGCATGGGGTATGGGACTATCACGTATGGTAACACTTCGCTACATGATGGATGATCTTAGGCTCTTGACCAATCCTGATATGCGAATATTGGAACAATTTTAATTATGCTTGCACCATTATCCTGGCTTAAAGATTACGTAAATATAAAAAGTAATATAAAATCACTTACTGAGCGATTGGGTGAGGTAGGACTTGGTACTGAAGAAATGACCAAAACCTCAGATGGCGACACAATTCTTGATCTTGAGATCACTCCAAACAGACCTGATTTGCTTTCAATTATCGGAATTGCCAGAGAAGTTGCAGCTGTTGAAAATACAAAGATAAAGTATCCGGACTTGAAGACTGATCTTAACCCCAAAAAAAATGCAGATATTCTACCTCTTAAAATACATCCTAACTACGAAGTTACACCCAGACTTACTGGAATAGTTATAAATAACGTAACTGTTAAAGAATCACCTGATTGGTTAAAAGAAAAACTTAAAAAACTTGGACAACGCCCTATTAATAATATAGTTGACATCACAAATTTTGTGATGTATGAGCTGGGTAATCCTATTCATTCTTTTGATTACCATAAAATTGCAGGTCATGAAATTTACGTACAACAGTCAAAAGGTGGTGAAAAATTTGAAAGTGTTGATGAAATTGTATATCACCTACCCAAAGACGCGATAATTTTTGAGGACACAGAAAAAATATTTGATTTAGTCGGCATAAAAGGAGGGAAAAATAGCGGAACTTACAATGACACAAAAGCTGTATTTATAGCAGTCGAAGTCGATGATCCTGTCCTTATTAGAAAAGCATCCCAAGCACTGAGCCTCCGATCTGATGCAAGCGCTATATTTGAGCGAAACGTAAACAGAGGCGGAACAATTGATGCGCTAAAAAGAACTGTTGATTTAATTTTAGAATGCGCTGGTGGTGAAATCGCGAGCGAATTATATGATCTTAAAAAAGACAATTTTGAACCCTGGAAACTATCCTTACGAATTGAGAGATTAAATAAGTTATTAGGAATTGAAATTTCAGAAAAGAATGTACTGGAAATACTCGAATCACTCAATTTATCTCCAAAGCTTAGTAGTGAAAAAGTAGAATGTATAATACCTACTTACAGAAATGATTTACAGATTGAGGAAGATCTAATTGAGGAGGTTGCACGTATTTACGGGTATAGTAAATTCCCGCAAATTCTACCAAGTGGTGAGATTCCAATAGATGAAGTCCCATATTTTAAAGATTACAAAATCGATGAAAAGGTAAAAGGACTTCTGGCTGCTGCAGGATTTTCTGAAATATATACATATGGTTTAGTTAGTGAAAAAGATCTACATAATCACGGAGTAAGTTCTGAAAAAACACTTAGAGTAGATACTCCAGTCAGTCGGGAATATGAATATCTTAGGCCAAATCTTTTGATCAATTTAAAAAAAGCGCTTTATCAGAACAGACTTATATCTGCAAAAATAAATTTGTTTGAGCTGGGAAAGGTTTATAATGGTAAAAAAATAGATGAAGCCTCTGAGAAATACAGTCTTGCCGGGATAACCAATAGCAAAAGTTTCCTAGAGGTAAAAGGAATATTGGAAAGAGTCTATAAAAATTTGAACATCAACGAGGATCCAACTGAGTATATCGAGTTCATCGATGAGGGAGTATACTTTGAACTTGATTATTCATCTTTACTGGAAAAAACCAATCAAACAAAATTATTTATTCCTGTCCCCAAATTTCCACCAATATTTGAAGATATGTCATTTATCGCATCAGAAAACGTGTTAATCGGGGACATAATTAAGACTATGAAGTCTCAAAGCACTCTTATTTCAGAAGTCACAGTGCTGGATAAATATAGAGATACCAGAACATTTCATATAATTTATCAAAGTCGCGAAAGGAATTTAAAAACAGAAGAAATCATTGAGATTAGAAATAAAATCATAAAAGCCCTAAATGAAAAGCATAACGCTAGACTAAAAGAATAAATGAATAAGGTAGACACTCTTAATGCTGAGATTGATAAATTAAGAGAACGAAATAAGAAAGTTGATAGAAATAAGGCTTGGGAAATAAGTTCTACAAGAAAACTCCTAATAATAATTCTAACTTACATAGTCGCGGTCATCACTCTAATTACCATAGATAATCCCTCACCCTTTGAAAATGCTATTATTCCTTCCATCGGATTCTTTCTATCAACATTGACTCTTCCGCTCGCTCGAAAACTTTGGGAGAAAAAAATTTATAAAAAATAGACTTATGGAGCGGTGGACGGAGTCGGGGATGTGTCTGCTCCACTTACCGCGGGGACAGCAGTTGGCGCGGGTTCATCTTTCTTTTCCTCTTGATTTGGATTTTTCACCTCATCTGGGGGATTGTACATCTTATCATCCTTTTTAAACTGCGCTATCCACTCGTCAATTCCTTTTTGCCATCTATTTTGACCATCACTTGATACGGGATCATCTTCTTTAAATACAAAGTACTCTTGTCCATCTTTGCTTTTATATATTGGTGATTCGCCTGTTGGCTCAGTACCTTTTACAAAATATTCAGATCGCGTTGGAATACTTCCATGGGGAAGACCGCCTCCCAAACTATCGATTTGAAGCGCTATGACGTTATCCGGCTTTTGTGGGATTTCATCTGCTTTGTCCTTAAGAACTTCTTTCATGATTTTGTTCCAGATTGGACTTGCTCCAGTAATACCACTGGCGATTGCTTGATTCATCGGAGTGTTATCATTATTTCCTACCCAGACACCAACAACAAAAGACGGAGTATATCCAATAGTCCAGTTGTCGCGTTTGTCATCAGTAGTTCCTGTTTTTACAGAAACTGTCTTCCCGGGAATATTAAGTGTTGAATTTGGGCCAAAAGCCTGTTTCCTTGCATTATTATCCAGAAGAATATGAGAAATAATAAAAGATACTTCCTCTGACAACGCTTTTTTCCCTTCGGTTTTTTGACGCTCATATAGAACTTTTCCTTTGATATCTGTGACTTTGAGAATGGTCACAGGGTCATGTTTTATACCTTTATTGGCGAAAACACCGTAAGCTGTTACTTCGTCAATGAGAGAGGTCTCACGCCCTCCGAGAACTAGAGATAGTCCAACACCTGCTCGATTTTTGGCCGTTGGTTCCCAGTTATTTATTCCCATCTCATAAGCTTTTCGCAGGACTGGAGTTATCCCAACTTTAGCCAACATTTTAACAGCCGGAATATTGTATGAATTTCCTAAAGCAAATCTTACTTGAGTTGGTCCTCTAAATACTCCGTCATAATTCACTGGAGTATATATGGGGGGATTTCCACTTGAGGGGAATTCGGTTCTGGTATCCATTAAAAGAGTTGAGGCAGTATATCCACTTTCTAGTGCCGCTGCATATACGATTGGCTTCATCGAAGATCCGGGCTGTCTGGTATTATGAACTGCAACATTATAATTTCCTTCATTTTCACGATCAAAATAATCTTTGCTTCCGACCATTGCGAGCACTTCACCAGTTTTCGGGTCTGACACAATAGCAGCGCCATTTCCAACTTTATAAGTTTTAAGTTCATCAACTTCATCTTTAACTATTTTCTCAGCTTTTTCCTGCAATGCATAATCCAGGGACGTGGTCACCTGAAGTCCGCCGGTTGTGACAGCTTGTTCCCCAAATTGTGCTGCCAACTTTTCTCTTACATACATAACAAAATGCGCTGCTTTTATAGCCTCATCGCGTTCTGAGAATTTATAATTTTTAATTTCAGCAAGTGCTTTGACTGATTCCTTCTTTGTTATATATTTATTTGAAACCATTTGCTTCAGAACAGCTTCTGTTCTCCCAATGTAGGATTTTCCACCATTAAAAGGCGCATACCGGCTTGGGCTCTGTGGTAATCCCGCTAGAAAAGCCGACTCTGCAAGATTCATTTCATTTGCTTTTTTACCAAAATATTGTTGACTTGCAGCCTCCACACCGACCGCTGTCCCTCCATATGGAATGTTATTTAAATACATCTCCAGGATTTCAGGTTTCTTATATTTTCTATTTACCTGAATTGCAAGTATCAGCTCTTTTATTTTTCTGGGAAGACTTCTTTCGTTTGATAACAATACATTTTTTACAAGTTGCTGGGTAATCGTTGACCCCCCGGCAAGTCCTTTCCCACGCGCAGCATTCCAGGCAACTCTCACATACGCAATCGGTGAGAATCCGTTATTTTTATAAAAATCCTTGTCTTCAATCGAAATAGTTGCTTCCTGAAGCTTGATAGGTATCTTGGATAATGATACATAGGATCTATTTTCATCCTGATACACAGAGTACAGTAATTCACCTTTTCTGTCAGTTATGCGGGTCGCATCTTTATATTTGGATGTGACCAATTTTCCAGGAGTAGGCAAATCCCTGGAGAACCATAAAAACATAAGCGGAATCGCTACTATAAAGGCAATCAACCCATAAAGCGCTATTCTCAGTAGCTTGTTATAAGTTAATAGCTTTGAAGTATTTACTGTTCTTAATGTTCTTCTTCGGGCGAGTCTGCTACGACGATTTCGATAATCCATAGAGGGTTGATACATTATAGCAAATTATCGACAAGTATGTGGGGCTGCACACCTGGCCTTAATATTGGTAAAACCATATGTTATACTGTAAATAACATGGACAAAATTGAAGAATTACTTACACGAGGAGTGGATAAAATATATCCCTCAAAAGTTGAACTTGAAAAAGTACTGAAAAGTGGCAAAAAATTACGTCTCTATCAAGGGTTTGACCCAACTGGAACGCAGCTTCACATAGGACATATGGTTGGATTTAGAAAACTTAGACAGTGGCAAGATCTGGGCCATCATGTTATATTTTTGATAGGAGACGGCACAGGACAAGCAGGTGACCCCTCAGGCAAAACAAAATCACGAGATAAGTTCATGAACCGCGATGAACTACGATCAAATGCAAGAAATTATGTTATGCAGGCCAAAAAAATTGTTAGATTTGACGGAGATAATCCCGTAGAGATTCTCTATAACGGTGACTGGCTCAACAAACTAGCTCTGGTAGATATTTTAAACATAGCAGGCAATTTTTCACTCCAACAACTTTCAGAACGGGACCTTTTTCAGGAAAGAATGAAAAAAGGAGAAACTGTAAATATGCGTGAATTTCTTTACCCATTACTTCAGGGATATGACTCTGTTGCCATGAAGGTTGATCTTGAACTGGGAGGATCTGACCAGACTTTTAATATGCTTTGTGGAAGAACTCTTGTAAAATCTATGCTTGATAAAGAAAAATTTGTCATGACCACGCCGCTCCTAACTGATTCAGACGGACGAAAAATCGGAAAAACAGAGGGAAATGTCATAGGGATAACAGATGAACCAAATGAGTTATTCGGAAAAATAATGGGCTTATCTGATGATGTTATCGTTAAAGCATTTGAGTACCTAACAGACCTTCCAATTGAGGAAATCAGTATTATCAACAAAAAAATTACTGACGGAGAAAATCCTATGCAATTCAAAAAACAGCTGGCTTTTGAACTGGTGAAACAATTAAATGATAAAGATGAAGCAATAAAATCTCAAGAAAATTTTGAAAAGACAGTACAAGACAAAGAGACTCCCTCAGAAATATCTACTGTCTCAGTACAAAAAGCCCAAAGTATTTTAGACGTTTTAATTCATACTGGACTAGCGCTTAGTAAATCCGATGCGAAAAGACTTGTGGAACAGGGAGCTGTTGAGATTAATAATAAACGGATTACGGATGGATATATACTAATTGAAAAACTTGCAAAAAGCGATGAGACACTAATTCAGGTAGGAAAAAGAAGATTTATTAAGGTGAAGATTGAAAAATAATTTGCTATAATAAATATATGGAAACTTTTGGAAAACACAAAACAATTTGGAAAGTAATAATGATAGTAGCCTCACTTTCATTAATAGCTGCAACATTTCTTCCATACCTGACCCTTCTAAATCAATAGCTTTTAATAACTTATGAATTTACAATCTCCGATCACAATGGGCGGAAGACCTCTGAAGATGTTTTCAACAAGGCTTGAAAAACTTGAAATATTTACTTTTGAAGATTTTCTTTTGCACCTACCTTCGCGTTATGAAGACTTTTCACTGATTTCAAAAATCGGCAGACTTCAAGCGGGTGAGACAGTAACCATAAAAGGAAAAGTGCAGGAATCAAAAAATCAATACCTAAGAGGAAATCGCATCAAAACTATCCAAAAAGCAGTTCTGTCAGACGAGACTGGCTCAATAGAGCTTACATGGTTTAATCAACCATTCATAGTCAAAGCAATTCCTGTAGGATCAGACATCTCAGTATCTGGAAAAGTTGAGCTTTCCAAAAAAGGACTATCGATAAGTTCTCCAGATTATGAAATAATTTTTAATGAAAAATCTGATTCTCTCCATACGGGAAGACTTGTACCTATTTATCCTGAGACAAAAGGAATATCATCCAAATGGCTTAGGCGCCAAATTCACAATATTTTAGTCCAGTACGGAGCAAACATCAAAGACTATCTACCTGTTGAAGTTATAAAACGGAATAATTTCTTAGATTTGCATGACGCATTGCAAGAAGTTCATTTTCCCAAATCACTTGTTTCAGCGACAAATGCAAGAAACAGGATAGCATTTGATGAGCTTTTTCTTTTACAACTGGCAAGTATTAAAAAACGCAGTGATTGGAAGATAAAGAAAAAAGGGCATAAGTTTGAAATTACTAAATATCAAAAAAAAATTGATAACTTAATTTCGTCTTTACCATTTATACTTACTGATTCACAGCAGATTGCTGTTAATGAGATTCTCACAAACTTATCAACTGATCAGCCGATGAATAGGCTTCTACAGGGAGATGTGGGATCTGGTAAAACAGTAGTTGGTGCAATAGCAATGTATTTAGCTTATCTTAACGGTTTTCAATCAGTACTTATGGCTCCAACTGAAATCTTAGCTGAGCAACATTTTGAAACTATCAAAAACCTACTTGAGCCAATTGGTGTGAGAGTTAAGATTGTTACCGGATCAAAAAAATTAACCGATGAGTTTGATATCTTGATAGGAACACACGCGATACTAAATGAAAAAGTTTTGTTTTCCAAATTAGGACTTGTAATCATAGATGAGCAACAACGATTTGGAGTAAACCAAAGAGGTATTATCCGAGACAAAGGAGAAAATCCACACTTACTTACTATGACCGCGACTCCGATACCAAGAACGGTTGCGCTCACAATGTACGGAAATCTTGATCTTTCTTATCTTAAAGAATTGCCCAAAAACAGAAAGCTCATAAAGACTTGGCTCGTTCCACCTGTTAAAAGAGATCCTGGATATTTATGGATAAAAAAAGAAATTATAGAAAATAAATCTCAAGCATTTATAATATGTCCGTTTATTGAAGAATCGGAAAGCATGCAAACGATTAAAGCGGCTGCAAAAGAATATGAAAAACTGTCAAAAGATATTTTCCCGGACCTCAAACTGGGTCTTCTGCACGGTAAGTTAAAAGGTAAGGAAAAAAACGAAATTCTTAATAAATTCCGTTCAGGCGATTTTGACATATTGGTTTCTACTCCAGTTGTAGAGGTAGGAATTGATATACCAAATGCAACTATAATAATGATTGAGGCAGCAGAACGCTTTGGTCTCGCCCAACTACACCAGCTCAGAGGAAGAGTAGGAAGGGGAGATAAGCAATCATATTGCCTCCTTTTCACTGATAATCCTAATTCACTCCATTCCCCTAGATTAAAAGGAATGGAGACACTGTATTCCGGCGCAGAACTGGCAGAGTTAGATCTCAAACTTAGGGGACCTGGAAATCTATATGGAATCGCCCAACATGGAGTACCAAAATTAAAAGCTGCGTCATTTTCCGATACACATACACTCCATATAGCAAAGAGGGAAGCAGATAAAATTTTTTCTGAACTTAATAAACATATTTTATTATCGGAAAAGATTGAGAATACTGCATATTCCCATGTTTCCCCAGACTAATTTAATCCTGCACTTGACAATCAATCAATTTGTTATTACGCTAGATCTAATGACTAAAAAGATAATCATTGCATCAGCCATTGCATTTGCGACATTTACACCTTTTGCTTTTGCTGAATCTCATCCAATTAATGACTCCACAAATCCACCAACCCGTAAAGAGAAATTTGTTCAAAGAATGGAAGATAAAAAATTTGTAACTACGGAACATAAGGAAAATGGAGAAGAGCTAAAAAGCCTTCAACAAGATAAATTAAAAGCATTGCACGAAGAGTTTAATGCCAAACATGATGAATTTAAGAAAAAAATCCTTGACTTAAAAGATCAACACAAAAAAATCATAGTTGATCGAGTAGATAGTCGACTTGTAACAATAAATCAAAATTGGGTTCAAAGAATGAATGCATCTATTCTTAGACTTGAGAGATTACTTGATAAATTCTCAGGTAGAGCTGAGAGGTTAAAAGCAGAGGGTAAAAATACAACTGAGGTAGAGACGGCGATTGTAGCTGCTGAAAGAGCAATACAGACTGCCAAAGACGCTGTAGCGGTTCAGGGAGCAAAGGAATATGTAGCAGACCTCTCTAACGAAGAAAATCTTAAATCAACAGTGGGGGATGCAATATCAGAGCTTCGAAAAGATTTAAAAATAGCACATGATATCGTTAAAGTTGCAAAACAAAAAGTTATAGATGTTGCAAGAGCACTTGCAAAAATTAATAAAACAAGTGATATTCCAAGCATAGAACCAACTCAGACAAGCACACCTAGCCCAACTGAAGTACCTGAAATATAATAATATGGATAATAATAACAATAATAATACACAAAATAATAATCCGACTGGTCAAGTTTCCCAGCCAGAACAACAGCAAGTACTTCAACCAGAGGCTCAACACGCACCTCCTGAACCAGCACAGACCCCAACTCAACCAACAGAACAAACTCCGCCAGTTATTCAAAATCCTACTGCTGCTCAGCCAAAAAAAGGAAATAAAACATTTTTGATAGTGTTTCTAATTATCTTAGTTCTAATAACCGGGGTCATGTTATATTTTATGAAAAATAATCAAAATTCCACCAAATCCGTTACCCCCTTAGTAAGCTCACCGACCCAAGCTCCACTCACAACTCCTACTGCTTCTGGATCCGCTGAAGAACAAGAGGTTAAAAATGTAGACATAAATGACACAAGTCCTACAGAATTCCCCGCAGTAGAATCCGACATTAAGAGATTATAAAGTCGAACTTTATTATTATCCTAGGCTGCTTTGGGTATAACTACTTTATATGAAACAACTGTGGGGTCACCTGTTGATCTATCCCTTGATGAAACGGACATAATATATTCTTCCCCGACTTTCAGTTGAGTAACTGCTTCCCAACGTGGGGATTTCTCTGGTTCACCATCAACTCGCATCTGTACTGTTCTGTGAAGAGGAACGGTTTTTAAAATGCGATCAGGCGTTCTAATGGATCTAATTTGTGCTTTTACATCTTCTAGTTCCCTTGAAATTTCTGGATTTTCCATATTGCGTGCATTAACAAAGCTTAAAACCAGGCTTCCAGGGGATGTGACTACATTTCTCTGCTGCTTTATAGTATTTCTCTGCTGCTCTACAGTAAAAGTACAATGATTTTCTGTATACGCATTTTCAGTCATTACATGCCCGCTAAACAATTCTATCCTGGCAGAAGGTTGGGAAGTTTTATCAGAGTCCAACGGGGAAATTTGTATTCCAGTTTCACTTACTGTAGCAGGATTTTTTCTTTGTGAATCTACCAATGCAGCTCTGCCTCCGCCAACACCAAGCGCCAAACCAGCGCTCATTAATAAAATAGGCAATCTTTTCCTAGGCTCCCTCTCTCCTCTCATATGCACATAATTATAGCAACAACCGCTCCGCTTGTCGAATGCTTGCAAGAACCGATTAAATAAAGTAAAATAGAGAGCATGTCACAAGAACCAAAAAGAAGACATTCAATTGCTCGGAAAGGGAAAAGAAGAGCCGCAATTAAACTTGCTGTAAATAGATCTGTAATTTGTAAAAATTGCCAAAATCTTTATTTGCCACATACTGTTTGTGCCAATTGCGGTTATTATAAAGGGAAACAAATTGTTGCAACGAAACTGAGTAAAAAGTTATCCGGGGAAACACCGGCTCAAGTACCTCAATCCTGATAATTAACTGATGAAAACCTCTCAAGACCCCAGACATCAAAGAAGACAGGCAATTGTTCAAGAGTTATTTGGTTTTGATTTTCATACTCAGAGAATTGGACTTGAGACAAAGAATGTAATTGATAATAAAGCAATAATAGACAAAAACATACAAAAAGCTGCGCCTGATTTTCCAGTGGAAAAAATAAATAGAATTGATCTAGCAGTATTAAGACTAGCGTCCTATGAATTACTAATTGATAAAAAAGAACCGCCAAATGTTATAATTGATGAGGCAGTTGAACTGGCTAAAGAATTCGGAAATGAAACCAGTCCTGGTTTTATTAATGGAGTACTAGGTCAAATTTTATCTTATGCACGCACTACCTGAATTCAAAAATCCAAAATTATTACGCCTTGCATTTATTCATAGGTCGTATTTGAATGAATCAAAAACTGACGCTGAGTCTAACGAAAGACTTGAATTCTTAGGAGATAGCATTATTTCATTTGTAATTTCAGATCATCTTTATAAAACATACCCTGGATTTGATGAGGGCATTCTGACAAATCTTCGATCATTAGTTGTTAATACCAAGAGCCTTGCAAAAGCAGGAAAAGCTTTAAAATTTGGTGATCAGCTTTTACTATCCCGGGGAGAAGAAGAATCAGGTGGACGTTTAAATGATTCACTTCTGGCTAATACATTTGAGGCATTTACCGGTGCGTTATATATAGACCAGGGCATTGTTACTGTATCCAAATTTTTGCACGAAATTCTTGTTCCATCTATCTCAGAACACGTACAAAAAAAAGTTTTTAAAGATCCAAAAAGCTTATTACAAGAACAGGTGCAAGCCAAAAAACAAAACTCACCTGTGTACAAAGTACTTACGGAGGTCGGTCCAGCACATGCAAAGCAATTTACAATTGGGGTATACATTCAAAATGAGTTACTGGGAGAAGGAAGTGGGAAATCCAAACAGATTGCTGAAGAAATTGCAGCTGGAGTAGCACTTGAGAAGATCAGCAAACTCTGATACAATATACACTATGTCACTTGTGATTAGACTTACCAGAACAGGAAAAAAAGGAGAGCGAAAATTCCGTGTTGTCGTGAAAGAAAAGCGAAGCAAGCGGGATGGGGGATATATCGATCTTTTAGGTTGGTATGAAAAATCAAAGGATATGAAAAATAAAAAAATTGATATGGAAAAATATAAATACTGGATATCAAATGGTGCACAACCAAGCAGCACCGTACAAGAACTAGTAAAATAATGAAAGACACCCTGCACTATATAATCTCTTCGATTGTTGACAGTCCTGACTCCGTTGTAATTGACGAGAATGAAGTTGATGGAATTATAAATTTCGTAGTCACAGTAGCAAAAGAAGATATGGGTAAAATAATTGGAAAAGAAGGAAAAGTTATAAGAAGCATTAGAAATATAATGAAAATTAAGGCCATGAAAACCGATGTACGTATAAATATCACACTTGCTGACATTCCTCAGGATTCTTAATTTCTCTTCTATTTAGAATTAACTTTTTGCAAGTATAGGGAAGTGAAATATAAAAGTTATATCAATATCAAACTACTATTTGATAAAATATATTTATGAAAATAACCATACTCACATTATTCCCGGAAATGTTTAAAGGTCCGTTTGAGCAATCGATTATAAAAAATGCAATTGACAAGAAACTTGTCGAAATTACATATGTAAATATTCGAGATTCTGGAATTGGCAAACACAAAATTATTGATGACACGGAATATGGGGGAGGAATTGGAATGGTAATGAAAGTTGATGTATTACATAATGCAATAGAAAGTGTACGAACCGGTGAGAATAACGAAGAAGTTGTACTCCTAAGCGCAACGGGGGAGACATATAATCAAAAGATAGCTAAAAGTTTCTCAAAATTAAATCATCTGATTTTAATTTGCGGCCATTATGAGGGGGTGGATGAAAGGATAAAAAAATATATTAATATGGAAGTTTCGATCGGAGACTTTGTATTAACGGGTGGAGAGATACCGGTAATGTTGATTACCGACAGTGTTTCCAGGTTAATCACAGGTGTACTTCCCAAAGGCGCAACTGAAGATGAATCATTCTCTGAAATTAATAATAAAATATTGCTTGAATATCCACACTATACAAAACCTCGCATTTTTAAAAACAAACATGTACCAGATATTCTACTATCAGGAAATCACCCTGAAATTAAAAAGTGGAGGGAAAAAAAAGCTATAGAAGTAACAAATTCCCTACGTCCTGATTTATTAAAAAAGAGGAACGGCTGATGATGATGAGGTCGGCAAGTCTTCTACATTAAAAATTGGTGTTGATTTCCATTTAGATAATTTTTCTATAACTTCTCTTTTTTTTGGTGAGACTGCAGCAATCGCTTCATCAGCTTTAATTGTAATCACAGGGTAAGGCTTGTAATGAAATTTTAATTTTACTAAAGTGTACTCTGAACTCCCATCAATCTCAAAAACTTCAACCAGGGGTGATTTCTCACTCAACTCTTTTAAAAAATTTCTCACTTTAAGAGTATTACCCTCTAAGGAAATTGTCATATCAATCGTCTGAGAAACAGTTTTCTTTTCTCCAACCTTTCTGGCACTTCCTGAAGCAATTTCGCCTATAACGAATTTATAATCATTTACTGATGCACCCGACTTAGCTGATGAATCTGATAGTGCATCGATAATTCCCCCAAAGTCTTTTTGTGCAGGAACAGCGCTTGTAACTATTGCTAATTGGTCTTCTAATTCATCTTTATTTAGGTTTTTCATAAATTCTATATTTTCGTTTACCACTCTTATTTGTTCTCTTTTCGCGATCACTTCACTTCTTAAAGAAAAATAATTATTTGCCAATGGTATAATTATTGACGCTATTAGCATAAAGCAAATCGTAATTGTAGCAAGTATAATAGAAATTGAATAAAGACTTGAATCTTTAAATCGGAAATATAAATATCTTAAATCGTTTTTTCCAAAAAATAATTTATTATTCATTATATTGAAATCATCAAAGTCACACTAAAGCTATTGTCACTTTTATCAATTTTTAAATTTGAAAGCAAAATATTTGAAAAACCATTTTGAGATTTATCTGCATTTTGGATTGTGTCAAGGAACTGATTAATATTGAATAATGACATACTGCTAACAGTTACGTTTAAAATATCTCCTTCTACTTTAAACGAGTCAATTGCAACGCCTGATGGTAGCAAGCTTTGTAAATTATTTAAAAACTGATCATATTGTGGGCGATTTTTTAATATATTATTTATTATTTGAATCCTATCATTAACTAAGCCCAGCTTGACTATTTCACTAGATGAAAGTGATAAATTGAATTCGGCAGCTTTTTTTTGCTTTGACAATTCCGGAAGAGGAGAAAGCGATATAAGGATAAAAAGCACAATTGATGCTGCTGATACCAAAAACAATAAACCAACAGCAATAATCCTTAAAGAGCTATTATTTCTATGCTTTGAAACATTTATTTTGGATTTATAATCGAGTAAATTTATGTTATTCATACTCTTTTAAAGCGAGTCCGCATGCAACAGCATATTCGGGGCCTTGTCGCTGCAATGATTCAGGTACTCCTTGGACATTCATCATTTTCCATGGGTTTGCTATAACTGTTTCAATTCCTATGTTTTTTACAAAATATATATCAATTCCAGGCATTTTGGCTGAACCACCTGATAACACAATTTGAGAAATAGGAGATTCATTTTTATATTTCTCATTATAAAATGCAATTGCTTTTCTAAGTTCGGTTAGTAAATTTGAAAAAATTGGATCAATTGCTATTCCTATTTTTCCTCCTAAATTTTTATCTGATAAACCGTATGTTTTTTTATATTCTTCTGCTTGCGCAATACTCAGTCCAAAATCTGAAGCAATAGCGCGTGTCATTGCAGTACCACCAAGAGGTATTGAATATGTAAATACAATTACCCCTCCTTGCACAATCGCAATAGAAGTACTAAGTGATCCGATATTCATAATAATAGATGTGGGAGAACTTGGACCTTTGAATAATCCCCTAATTATTGATAAAAGTTCGGTTTCAACCGCAACAACAGAAAGACCCGCTAAGTCCAGAATGGTCTGGTATCTCTTAATTAGCTGAATCGGAGCAGCTACCAAAAGCACCTGCATCATTTGACCATTACCGCTAGTTTTTGGCCTATTAACCACATTCCAGGCAAGAGACATGGTTTCGATTGGTGCCGGAATATGCTCCTCTGCCTCCCAGTAAATAGCAGTTGATAGCTCCTTTTCAGAAATGGCCGGCATATCAATCATTTTGGTGAAAATATGACTCTCAGGAAGCGCAATTACAACTTTTGTTGACGTAATTTTCGCGTCATTTATCAATTTGTTAATTGCCTGCGCTAAATCCTGATGATCAAAAGGAGATTCTGATTGTAATCCTGGGGTAGGAGTGGGCGTGGATAAAGCACTATTATAGGTTATAATTTCTTTTTCACGATTAAACCAAACTGCTTTTATAGTAGAAATGCCTATATCAAGGCCGAATGTATTGCTTTTCATTATTTGGGTGAGAAGAGTACGAACGGAAATAGCTCGACCGGTAATTTCGGGAATCCCTTATAACTTAATATCTTTCTCTTAGTTTCATTTGAAGTCCCAGTTGCAGTGATTATAGTTCCCTGCGAAGGCAAGTCAGGATCACCTGCTGCTTTCTGTACGCCTATCACTGTTGATGAATACAATGGAATCACACGCACGATTAATCCTGAAGTTATAGGAATAGACTTTTTTCTAAAATAGGTAGTTCCATTGATATTATCCCCAGCAGTAGAAATTTGCTCTGCGTTGCTACTACTTGCCCGGGAGCTACATGGATCCAGTAAATAAGTAGTGGTCTTAGGAGTAGTTAAGCTTCCCGAGATCACTACTACCTCAAGAGCTGACTGTGTATTATTGGATTCAATTGGGTCACATGTATCTGTTGCACTGCCCCAATTTATATCTAGTGTACCTGTCCAAGGGCTTGAATATGTGGGATATGTAGCTAACC
This sequence comes from Candidatus Limnocylindrales bacterium, assembly GCA_035526025.1. Classification (GTDB taxonomy): domain Bacteria; phylum Patescibacteriota; class Microgenomatia; order Levybacterales; family UBA12049; genus DATLDE01. The sequence continues at coordinate 104,551 of DATLDE010000011.1, forward strand.
AAATATCAACAGGCTCATCCTTGAGAACAATTGTACCATTGTTTAAATTTAATGAATTTCCAGACAAAATCGTAACAGTGGTCGCATAAGTGGTGTTATTTGGAAGACTGGATGAATTTGGCAAATTTGATGTTGAAGATAATTCTATCCCAGCTTCTGCGGCGGAAAAAGCGCGTTCGGAATTTTCCCCGTCGCTTGAGGTACGCAAATTGCTTGTTGTCCGAACGGCAACTGAAAGTCCAACTGTCAAAGCAATAACCATAACCAAAATTACAATTAATAATCCTTGTCCAGACTGTAAGTTTTTTTTATTATATAAAGGTATTTTAAAGTTCATAATTTTATATAGTAGATACATATATCGTAACAATCGCCCGTACTAGTGTCAACCTTATTTAAATAGAATTAAGCCTACTGACTGTAGTTCCTTAATGTCACTGAAGTATCAAAAGGAATAGAAACTCTTTGCTCCCAAATATTACTTGGATTTTTTGAATTGAGTACAAAACTAAATTTGATGGTAGGTGGATCATTTAGAGTGTTTTGCGTACAAGTAAATGAGCAATTTGTTGCAACTGCCGAATTTGTGTCTATTAATGATAATCCATTTGACTCTATAGTTGCTGAACTTCCACCTGTACATACGAATGTCGTTGACTCATTTTCAAGAGATGTTACCGTAATACTAGTTGTTCTTACAGGACTGATGCATGATGATGGTGAGTTCAATTTTTTTGTATACCTTATTGCTTTAGATACTTGAGAAATTGCACTGTTTCCATTATATTTCAGAACTACAATCAAATCTGTTCTCTTACTAACTCTGAGGGTTGTAAAGAGAATTGATATTATAATCGCTCCAACAAATCCGGAAATCCCAAGTGACATTAAAAGCTCAATCAAAGTAAATCCATGAAGCGCAAATTTTAAATTTTTATTCTTTTTTCTAAACTTAATTATATTATTCATTTAACTTTAGGAAATCTATATAATTCTAGATTAATTCACTGTAAAATTAATAACTGCAGAATCTCTTCCAGGACATGTAGTTCCACCAGGAACATATCTTCCAAATACCGTATGGCTGCCAGCGCCAATTGCATTTGCTGGATATCCTGCGGTAGCAACTCCCGGATTGCTATTACCTGTACTCGCGGCGGTAAAATAAGATGGCTGTCCATCTCTATAAAAATAAACAGCTCCTGTTGGCGTGCAGCCTGAACCTGTTACCGTAGCGGTAAATGTTATGCTCTGACTGACAGATACTGGATTGGGGGATACTGTCATGGAAATACTTCCACCTCCTGCAGGAGGTGCTGACGTGGGAGTTGCTGTAGGAATAGTTGTAGGTGCTCCTGGACCTGCTACAGGAGAATCACCAAATTCTGAGAACTGAGAAGGTTTTATTTTCGATAGACAAGATACGAGACTGCTCTTATGACAGAATACGCCGCTTGAACACTTGCTATCACTCCACGCCACATTCACAGTAGCTTTTGCAACATTTTCAGCACATCCTGGTGACTGTTCAATCGTTACCGATCTTATGAAATTATCATAATTCATAGCTGTACAGGATGAGGGAACACTAATTGATGTTGCATTTTTGTCCAGACAATAAGTACCATTGTATGACTGGAATTCGCTATAATTACTATTTCTAATTTTTTGTAATATCTCTATTCCTTCTTGAGCTGACTGTGTAGCCGAAACCTGTCTTTTTCCATAATCAACATTTTTTAATGATGATGTTACTATGACAGAGATTCCTGACACAATTATTCCAATTACGCTTATTGCCAATAGTGCTTCAATTAATGACTGGCCTTTCATATCATTGAACAACTAGATTAACTGTTGAGGATACAGCTGCTGGACAAGCACCGTTGGAGACATACCTCGCATATAATGGATGAGTCCCAACTCCAATCACCGATGCAGGGTAACTTGAATATGTGGCAACCCCGGGATTTGAACTTCCTGTTGTAGCGGCCACAAATCTTGTGGATTGATTATCCCGGTAAAAATCAACATATCCAGTTGGAGTACAATTTATTCCTGTAACTGTAGCAGTAAGCGAAATGCTTTGACTTGAAGATACTGGATTGGGAGATACCGAAAAAGATATAGTTGTATTAACACCAGCTGGTGCAGTTGTAGCAGTAGGAGCAGTAGTTGCAACGGGAGCAGTTCCTACCCGACCACCACATGTTTCCTCACAGTCACTACCGGCAAATGCTCCTGCACCTAAGTCATAACATATAGCGGGTGAGACACTGTTATAATAGTAATATCTCTTGTTACAGGAAGGAGTCACATTTGGTTGACCACATGTAGCATCACAATACGTTCCAGTCCCTGGATCACCTTCTACACAGTTGTATGGTGCTGGATACAATCGGTATTTCGCAGTAGATGCATTACAACTGGCTGATACCGCTGGAGTGGCGGTAGGATCAGTTGAAGCAGAAGGTACAAAGGCTCCTGACGATAGGATGATCGTACCAGTCCTGTCAATTGATAACGTACTTGTTTTACCCAGTCCTGTGACCATAATAATTCCAGGTGTTGTCATCGTACCGGTTGAAACATTAAACATAACTACCGATGTAGATCCCGTTGCAAATGTTAAGGATGATGCCAATTTCCTTCTTTCTATAACAGTACGCACTCCTCCACATACTACAGATTGCTCATAATCGGTTCCAGAAACAGTTATTTTCACCTCATAACCATCTAATGTGCCTGCACCGCAATTTGCTGGCTTTACCTGAGAAATGGCTCTTGAACGGGCAACATTCAGTGTATTTTGCACTTCAGACACACTCCCATTAAAAACTTGAGAATTATTCAATATGCTAGAGGATGTTACGCCAGCGCTGATAATAATTCCACTTATAGCGAAAACTAACAAAAGCTCAACCAATGTAAAACCTTTAATATTTTTATAGTATTTTTTAAACATCTTTCAGAAGTCATGGGCTACTTACCGTATACAATCCCGGGTAAGCACCCCCCCAATCGCAAGATCCATACCGAATAATATTATTAATTTCACTATCAGTTGTATTTTCAAGTCGGGTAGTTAAAATATATGATGTACCAGGAGCTACACCGCAAAAAGAACTGCTGTAATATGAATATGTATAGCCGCTTGAGAAAGGAACAGGCGACCCGCTATTTTTTGGGTCTTTAGGAACCGTTTTTAAAAAATTCGGAGTTAAGCCCGCGATCCATGAATCTCCTTGTTGGCTATTTACCCAATCACTAACAGGATACGAATCGTTATCTGACCTATAAAGCTCTAATGCTGCGCGGATTTGCTGAAGATCGGCTTTTCTTTTGGAGTCTCTTGATTTTTGTAATTGCCCTGAGGGATTTAACAATGCCATACTTGTCGTAGCTAAAACACCCAAAATCCCAATTACTACCAATAATTCAATTAGTGTGAATCCTTTTCTCATATATTTATTATCTATCACATCCACTATATAAGTAAATATCCAGTTATTTTACTAATTAAAATATCTCCCCAAAACATCGAGATAATTGTACCGCTTACCAAAAAAGGGCCAAATGGGATAGTACTGCCTTTGATTTTTTTCTTTTTTGCCATCACCAGTATCAAAGATATAATTGCACCACTTATAAAAGCTATATACATACCGAGGATTATTTTTGGATAACCTAACAAAAAGCCCATTAAAAATACATAGATAACATCTCCAAATCCCATCCCGCGACCTTTTGTAACTAAAAATATAAACAAAAATGCCAAAAAAGAACATAAAGCAGAAATAAAGCTTAATCTTAAATCCGAAGAAAAATATATAGATTTAAAAATAAGAGCAACAACAAATGCCATGACAGTCACGTTAAATGGTATCAGCCCATACTTGATGTCTGTAAGAAAAATCACGATAAGCGATGATAATATAACTAAAGAATAAGCAATAGTTAACCAAAAATGAATATTAAATTCTCCGATATTTGTAGAAAATATATATGCAGAAGCAAATAATATCCCTGTTATCAGCTCTGAAAGAGGATAATAGAATGAAAGCTTTTTTTTACAATATCTACATTTCCCACCTGTTGAGATATATGAAAATAACGGAATTAGATCAAATGGGGAAAGAATTTTCTTGCAATATTCACAGTGTGATCTTCCCTTAAATGGATTTTCACCATTTGGTAATCGATCCGCCAAAACATTTAAAAAACTGCCCACAAATATACCCAGTATAAAAAGTACAATTACAAATAATTCAGGCATGTCTAGAGCGTATCTAAAATGAATATTATATGCAAGAAGAAATATGAAGTTGCTTTATGGACAGCCAGTACCAACTGCAGCGACTATGCACTGCTTTCCGGTAACAGAATCATATTTTGCAAATGCAGTTGCTCCACCTGATGCTGCTAATGATTTTTTGGAAAAAAGGGTAGCTGTCATTGAAAATGCAGTTGCACTATACGTTGGGTTATAAGTCCACTTAGTTCCAGCCCCATCCGGATCTATGGGAGCTGATTTTAAATTTCCCGATGAAATCAATATAGCTTCAGTTGTCGGATAAGCCCCATTATTTGATGCTGCATAATTCTCAGCAGCTCTTGCCACAAGTCCTACATCATTCAATACTTTTGTATCATTAGATGCGTTTATTTTGTCAACTGGATCAATTGTCGAGATAAGACCAACAGCTAAAATACCTAGAACTGAAATAACTACCAAAAGCTCAATCAGAGTAAATCCTTTGGGAATAAAAGTGGATTTGGAATTATTTATTTTATTCATTTTCTATCTGTATTTAGTAGACCACATTTCTAGATAACGTGTCAAGAGGTTAAAAAGCGAAAAAAACGCGAATTTTATAACTTAGTGTGAACTATACCTACTTTATTTTCAGAGTCATTATTTGAAATTTCGCTATCTTTTGATAGATCTTCACCTTTAAAAACTTTCAGCGAAAAGCAAAATTGAGCACCTTTGCCCAATCCCTCAGAATTCGCCCAGATTTTTCCTTTATGCAATTCTATAATTGATCTGGAAATATACAGCCCAAGCCCACTTCCTGACGCACTTTTATTATTTGCATAAGAGTCTGGCAACATACTGAATTTCTGAAAAAGTTTATCTATATTTTCTTTTGATATTCCGGCACCAGTATCACTTATGCTTGTCTCAATCATGTCATTATTCTGGAAAAAAGAAATAGAAATATTTCCATTTTTAGGTGTAAATTTCAGAGAATTACCGATAAGGTTAAACAAGACCTCTTTAATTTTGTCAGCATCAGCCAAAACTTCGGGAAGTCCAGCTGCCGAATTAACTATCACATGCACTCCTAGTTCGGTTGCCCTCGGTTGGATCTCACCAACAATTTCTTGAGTTATTTTATACAAATCAACTTTCTGCAGCTCAACGGTTATCCTACCAGATTCTATCCTTGAGATATTTAACATATCATTTACAAGTTTTATCAATCTCTCAACAGAGCTATATGCACGGTCCAAGTATAATTTCTGGGTATCATTCAAAATTCCGGCATCACCTTGCAACGTCATCCATAAGTATGACTTTATTGCAGTCATAGGTGTCCTCAACTCGTGAGACGCGAGATATACAAATTCATCTTTAAGCTTATCCAAAACTTTTAATTTTTCGTTTGCATCCTGAAGATTATTGTACAAAGAAGCATTATCAATAGCGATTCCTATTACCTGAGCCAGACGAGCCAATAAGTCTTTTGTGTATTCAGATATGTTTTGCTCTTCATCTGTTAGAGCAACCGCAATGACACCTGTTAATTGATCTCTTACGATAAATGGGTAGGCGTGTACGGACTTCACTCCATTGAAATCCTTCAAACTAATTAACTTTGTTGATCCTTCTTTTGAAACAAACGAATTTTGCAGGGTATTTGAGGATGTAGCAGTCTTATTTATTATGGCTTGTGGTATGATATTGTCTTTTTCAGAAAGAGATAATTCTGTTAAATAATATCTTTCAAAGTCATTTTTGAAGTTTTTGCTATACATGGATTCAGTTTCATATAGGGATAATCTCTTAAGAACCTCCTTTGACTCATCATATTCAAATATTGCAGCAATCTGAAAATCTGTTTCTGTAACAAGTAACTGAGTAACTCTTCTGGCAATTTCGTGATGATCTGTAACTGAACTAAGTATTATTTCATCGATTTTGCGAAGAAGTAGTAATGTTTTGTTGCGCTCTGAAAGCTCTACGCTTTTTTTGTACATTTCCTGATTTATGTGAACAAGCTCTTGGGGAAGGTCGGATTTTCCACTGGTGTCATCGGATGTTTTTTTGAGAAAAGGCAGCATAGGATTGATTACCATTTTATCTTAACTGCTTTTTAGGAATATTACAAAAGCAATTGTGGAATTTGATCTTTTGGAGCCTGTGAAATTATACTTTTAACCGCATCACGGCAAACTTCAATTGATGCAGGGCCAAAAAGCTTTTCGTATTGTCTAACCAAATTTTCTAAAATTATTTTCTTATCACCAGATATAATTAGTTCATTTTTTGCTTCATCAACTTTAATCCCGGTAACTTTCTGAGCCTGCTCCAGCGCAATAGGACCAATGATTGTTTCCTGCTCTTTTATTATTTTATCAACTATTTGGGCAAAAATATCCATAGCTTATGCTCTATTACCTTGCTCTTTTGTGTCAAAGCAGTTAATTCCAAAAACGATAAGCATCCAGGCAGTAGGCAAAATGATATCTACCCAATGTCCGTTATAATAAGTCCCAACCGTCGTTGTATATGAAAAAGAAAAATCACCAAAAAAGAGAACAAGCAATCCTAAAATTATGCTCAAAATAGGATATTTATATCTGCCCCCAAGATAATTAAAAGATAATCCATAAATAAGTAATGCGAAAAGTAAAATTACTAAGTCACCAAGAGGATATGCAAGATCAAAGAAAAGCTTCAAACCTCCTTCTTCAAAATCAATAACTCCACCGCGAGCCACAACAATAAGCAAATAATATGCTACAAATGTAGCAATAATTGTAATGACAGCAGCAAGTATTTTCCCGCCAACATGTTTTAATGAAATACGAGCTCCACTTGCTTTTGATAAACTAACCAGTCCGATTGCTAAAAAGGGGAAAGATAAACTGTAACCTACATCGGCCAGAGAAGGGTATGGTACATCTATCTTCTGAAGAATATTATAGTATATAGACCAAAACATTTGACCTATTCCCCAGGAAAATGCACCCAGAGACATAAAAAACATAGCTCTTCCGACCTTACTTTTAAGCATTCCCCATTGTTTTGCTTTGGTCATTCCCCAAATTCCACCAATGAGTGGGATAAGTCCAAATGCAAACTGATACCAATAATTGGCAGCAGTTTCTTTAATTCCGAGGAAATAAAAAGTCGAGCCCCATACAATAATTAGGCAGTAATAAATGAAGATAATCTTTGAATCTTTACTAATATTCCTTAATTGCATAAATTATTACTACTATTGTTAGTATGCACCCTCCAAAATAAATGTCAAGAGCATAGCATCTTTCAAATGCTTGGCATGCAAAAAGTAAAATAATTCTAAATTATTTCACAACCCATACAGTCTCCATTGACTTATCTCTCGCTGCAATATGTACATTGGGATAATTTCTTAGCTTTAAGTAATACTCAACAATCTCCTGCGTAAATTCTTCACCTTTTATTGTCAATGGAATGCCAGGTGGGAATGGGGTTATGTATTCTGCAGCAATTCTTCCAATAGCCTTCGCTAATGGCACCATTTCAATTTGACTCCATAACAGCTTTGAAACGTCGCTCAACTCTAAAATTCTGGGAATGTTTGTAGGAATATTTAGGTCAAACTTCGCACGTATTTTCCCTCGTTTTGGTAATTGTACTATTTGCTTAAGTGCACTTACTGTAATTTTTACATCGCTCAATGTGGCGCGGAAAGGAACCAAAAAAAGAATTGTACCTATATTATATTCCTCTACAATAACTTTGTATTTTTTTTCAAGAAGTTTTGCTATTTCATATCCATTAAATCCTGCTTTAGATACATTTACAATTACCTTTGTTTCATCACGATTATGCACAGAGATATGTCTACTCTTCAACAGGTTAGTGGTTACAACTTCAAGTCCATCAATATGACTAATTTGCTGGGAAAGGGATTCTGCAATCATTAGAATATGATCTATTTTACTTTTACCTCTTTTTTCCATCATTTCTCTTGCTGCATCCAATGACGCAAGAAGTAAAAACGATGGACTGCTTGTTACTAAACTCCGATAAGAATCCATTAATAAATCAATATTAATTCTTCCATCGTTCCAATGAATCATTCCTGACTGCTGAAGAGAACCACCTTGCTTATGTGTGCTTTGCACGCATATATCAGCACCCGCTTCCATGGAAGAAGTTGGCAGCCTATTTGAAAAATGTAAATGTGCTCCCCATGCTTCATCTACAAAGACTACTAATTCTGGATATTTACGGCGTATCGTTGTAATTATCTTTTTTAAATTTATAGATATTCCCTCATAGGTAGGATTTACAAGAAGCAAAACTTGAGGTTTTGTTTTTTCAATCGTTTCATATATCTCTTTTTCCGTGTTTGGAAGAAATAATTGAAGTTCTTGGTCAATATTCGTAGGAAGAAAAATAAGATTTATGCCATAATCCTCACATGCTGCCACTATTGATTTGTGAACGTTTCTTCCAGAGAGTATCCTTAAGTTTGGAATCTGCTTGCTTAGTGCCCTAAGAACTACAAAATTGCTACCGGTTGTTCCGTTTACAGAAAAAAGAGTATGATCTGCTCCATATGTTTTTGCAGCGCGATCATAAATTTTTTTAAAAATACCTGAAGGGTCGGATGGATATCCAAGTGATTCGTAAGAGATAGACATATCGCTTATATATGGATTCTTAACCTGTGATGAAGACAAGTCGATTGAAGGAGTGCACCAGCGAACTGCTTTTGCAGTCTTATGGTTGAGCGCATGTGTTAGATGTGATTTTTGAGGTTTTATATTGGATTTTCGAGAACTAGCGGAATGTTTGTAGGATGAGTTTTTAATAATTTTCATTTATATTTATTGTTTTACTGGAAATAAATTAAGCTACTAACTAATCGATAAAAATATTATACCCAGTATTACAATAAGACTTCCAATAGTCTGAATTGCAGCTACTTTTTCTTTTAGAAAAACGCGGGCAAGTATTATTGTTGGTAAAGATGACGCTCCACTAAGAATTGCGACAACGCTAGTAAATGATGTGCTTGCATACCCCAAGCTTATTGCCAGATAAGCAACCGCTTCACCAATCCCAATTAACCATAAAAACCTCCAGGTGCCTGAATTAACCTTTGTCAGATCAACTTTATTAAATCTGGAAATTACATATGCTGAGATAGTCATAAATATAAACATTAAGAATGAGTATAACATCCAATCTTTGGCTTCCGAAAATTTGTCCCAACCCAATGTCCATATAACAGCTAAAGCCGTAGCAATTGCTATCTCTTTAACCCCTGGAGTACCAATAATCCGGATTCGCTTTGTGCGCCAACCTACCGGATCAAGATTAAGAAGTATTACTCCACTGAAAATTAAAATCAACGCAGGAATTAAGTTAATCTTCAACACTTCTCCAAATACTAAAACTGATAATAACGCTACCCAGCCGGTAAAAGAAGCAAAAATTGGGCTTAATATTGCAATTTTTCCTTTTTCAAAACCTTTGTAGGCAAATAAATAAACTAACGATTGCAGGCTCCCAAAAAATATTAGACCAAGCCAATCGTACAGATCAGTAGGAAGAGCGAAGGAATTTTTAAAAATATATACATTTGCTAAAACTACCAAAAAGAGAATTATTGATCCTAGCACATGAGCCCATACCAAACTGGAAATGGTTCCGATTCTGTCAACTGCTTTTTTTGTTGCGAATTCAGAGAAGCCCCAACCAAACATCCCTCCCAGTCCGGCTATAACTGCTATAAATAATTCATGGTTCATAATTAACGTGTACTAAATTAGATTAGACAATTATATAAATAAAAAGCAAGTAGCATATTTTTGATTAAAAATTCAGCACTCATAATTAGTATTTAGCTTGATTTTATGAGGTTAAAATGCTAGTATCCTACTACAATATGCCAGGAAGAGAAATACAACCAACAGAACATAGAGGTGCTTTTGCAGCATATCAACCGGAGGGGGATGGAGGTAAGGTAGTTGAAAGACTTGTTGTTGTATCAAACGGCAGGCTTCTCCAAAGATACGATACTCTTCCGCTTACTGTAGATAGACATCAGGGGGTGTCTTTAGGAAATCCTGCGGGGCTTGACCTAAGACGCATAAAGAGACCAACGGTAATCGGATTTCTTAACAAAGCAGACGATGAATCACCAGATTGTGTTAAGCAGGTAAAAGGCATGGAAGATTTATATAGAAGCCATAGCGATACGATTGACGTTGTAGAATTTAGCCTTCAACCACCCGATGATCTTACAACCTTTGCCCAGGAGCATTATATTGCGCATCCATTATTAACTTTAAGCCAAAATGCAGCCATAGACTTGGGTGTAGCATTAAAACCAGATGTAGATGAAAAAGGGGAGGATCTTGCAGATGGCGAATTTTGGAATAATGCTTTGTGCAGAATGATAATCGTTGTAGGAATGAATAGAACTATCGCCCATATTGAGCAAGTCATGGATCAGGCACAACAACCTAACTACGAAGCAGCCCGACTAGTAGCAATAAATCTTCTTTAATTTTATCTTCACGAAAGACAATCAATTGACTTTTTTAGCGAATATAACCTACTATAAATTATATGGCGCAGAAAATTCTTATTATTGATGATGACCTTTTTATCAGAGAGATTTACACCAACGTTCTTAAAAAAGCTGGGTATGAAGTGGATCTCGCAGAAAATGGGGAAGAAGGGTACTCAAAACTCCATTCTGGAGGGTATTCACTATGCTTATTAGATATGCGCATGCCTGATTTAAGCGGTTTAGAAGTTATAGAAAGAATTCAAAAAAATCCACCTATTTTACCAAATGGCCCACTTGTTTTACTCACCAATATGGGATTTGATCAAGATGCAAAAGAAGGAATGGAAAAGGGTGCAAATTCTTATCTTGTAAAAGCAGACCTTACACCTGATCAATTAGTGGAAAATATAAAAAAGTTATTACTTGAATAATTTATTGTATTGAAGATATCAGTCCGTAAATTGGCGTAATAATCGCAAACATCAAAAATCCAACTCCCAGTGCCAAAACTACAATAATTACCGGTTCAATAATTGTCGTAAGATTTTTAACAGTTTGATCAACTTGTTGCTCAAAATATTCAGACGATTTTAAAAGCGAATCTTCAAGCTTTCCGGTCTGCTCACCGATTCTTACCATTTCAACAACCATCGGGGGGAAGAGGGGAGTAGCACTCATTGCATCTCCCATGGTAATTCCTTTTTCAACTCTTTTGGAAACTAAAATTATAGCGTCTTTATACAATACATTACTTACAACTTCAGAGCTTCTAATCAGGGAATCAACAACCAATGACCCCGCGCCAACTAAAAGACCAAGAGTTCTAGTAAACTCCGCCATCATTGTCTGGGATATCAGTCTTCCAAGTAATGGGATTTTTAAAACTGTAGAATCCACTATTCTTCTGCCGGTCTCTTGCTTGTACCATTTCTGACAAATATATAAGAATCCAAAAAAACAGAGCAATAATATATACCAGAAATGACTCATAAACTGTGACATTCCAAGTATAATTTTTGTGGAAAGTGGAAGAGGAACATTTATATTTTCGTACAAAGTTGTAAGCTGAGGAAGAACAAATACCATCATTATTATCATAACCAAAAACATAATGGTTAAAACAATTGCAGGATATAAAAGAGCGCCTTTTACAGTTTTTTGGAGTTTGTCTTGTTTTTCAAGATTGTCTGCAAGTCTAATAAGTACTTTATCTAAAAGTCCGGTAGATTCAGCAGTTCGTATCAAGGCAATGTAAATTGGAGGGAATATATCAGGATACTTGCTTAGACTTAATGAAAAGACTTTCCCGCTTTCAACTCCTGCAATAACATCGTTTACCACATTTCCCATGCTTGAATTTACCATTTGATTCTTTACAATTACTAACGCCTGCATCAAGGTCAATCCAGAAGTAAGCATTGTTGCAATTTGTCGTGTAAAAAAAATCTTGTCCTTAAGCTTGGGCTTATTAAATAAAGCTATGCCCCTAACCACCTTTCCACCCGCTGGAACTATTTTAATTGGGGTTAATTTATGACCTCGCAAGTAAACGGCTACTTCGTTAATATCTTTGGCATCAATCAACCCGCTAACATCTTTACCATCTATATCTACTGCTTTATAGTAAAGTTTCATAAATACAAATTGTAAAATGTGATTTTTTTGTGAATCATTATTTATTATTTAAGTCAAATTAGTCTTAGTAATTCAGCTTCACGTAACGAATAGCTCCTCGCATCTTCCAATGTAACTAGTCCACTTTTAATTAAGTTGGCAAGTGACTCATCAAGGGTTATCATTCCCATTTCTTTTGATGTTTGAATAATTGAGTCAATCAGATGAGTTTTACCGTCTCTGATATTGCTTGAAATTGCAGACGAACCCAGTAATATTTCAACTGCCGGAATTCTACCTCCACCTATTTTTTGCAAAAGCCTTTGAGATATTACCCCCTTAAGCGTTGCTGCTAATTGCACGCGGATTTGAGATCTCTGATCCGCTGGGAATGCATCTACAACACGGTCAATACTCTGTGAGGCTGAATTGGTATGGAGCGTTGAGAATACAAGGTGTCCTGTTTCGGCAAGGGTTATGGCAGCCTGCATAGTTTCGGGATCTCTCATTTCACCAACAAGTACTACATCAGGGTCTTCTCGAAGACTTGAGCGAAGTGCCATCCCCCATGAATGCGTGTCAGAACCCATTTCTCTTTGACTAATAATACTTGATCCCTTTGGATAAACGAACTCTATAGGGTCTTCAATTGTCAAAATATGAGCTGATCTCTTTATATTTATCTCATTCAATATTGCAGCAATGGTACTTGATTTCCCATGTCCCGTAGGGCCCGCAACAATAATAAAACCTTGTTTATAAGTTGCGAACTGATGACAAATTTTGGGCAATCCCAGATCATCAATAGAACTTACACTTGGTGATAAATAACGAAAAACAGCCGCAACTGTTCCTTGTTGGAAAAAAGCATTTACCCTGAATCTACCCTGACCATCTTGAGCATTTATAGAATAACTCAAAGAGAAATCCAGCTCTTTATTTGTTAAAAATAACTCTTTTTGCTCAGGCGTTAAAAGCGAAAACACCATGGTCTCTGTATCTGTAGCAGTTAAAATCGGCAGCGATGTAATATAGTGCAGGCTACCATCAATCCTGAGAGTAGGGTGAATTCCAACAAGAATATGCAAATCAGAAGCCTTATTTTTTACTGTTAATTCAAATAACTCTTTAATATCCATATTTATTATTTTAAGATTATTCCTGAGCTACACGCAATACTTCCTCAATTGTTGTTTCACCACGTATAACTTTTAGGTAACCGTCCTGCTTCATTGTGATCATGCCATCAGCAATCGCTTCTCTTTCAATAGTATTATTATCAGAATGTTCCAGAATAAGCTTGGATATTTTTTCACTTACAACAAGTACCTCATAAATTCCTATTCTACCAATATAACCTAAATTTGCGCATTTTTCACAACCCTTACCTTTATATAATTTAATTTCATCTTTCTCGCTGATCAACTTGCCTAAAACAGTTCTTATTTCAGTAACTAATGCATTTGGTGGATCAAATACCACCTTACAATTTTGGCAGATCCTCCTTACAATTCTCTGCGCTGCAATCGCATTGATCGTTGATGCAAGCAAAAAAGGCTCGGCTCCCAGATCCATGAGACGGGGGAGAGCTCCAGCAGCATTTGATGTATGAAGTGTCGTAAACACCATGTGGCCAGTAAGTGCAGCCTGAATAGCTAAATCCGTTGTTTCTTTATCACGCACCTCACCAACAAGAATTATGTTTGGATCCTGCCTCAAAAAAGCCCTGAGCCCGGATGCAAAAGTTAATCCAACTGTTGGATTAATCTGCACCTGATTTACACCGGGTATTTCATACTCGACCGGATCTTCAAGTGAGGCGATATTAACACGGGTTGTGTTAAGCCTTGATAGCAAAGCATATAATGTTGTGGTCTTTCCCGATCCTGTTGGCCCACAAACTATTATAATTCCATGAGCCCGAAGAGTGGACGTCTCAAGACTTTTTAATGCTGTTCCTGTTATACCAAGCTCCTGAAGCGTTGGCACACCGCCTGATTTTCGAAGAAGACGCATAACAATTTTTTCGCCTTTCACCGTTGGGATGGTCGAGACACGTAGGTCTACTTCATCTTTATTGACTTTGAAATTCAGTCTTCCATCCTGGGGAATTCTTCTTTCATCAATTTTCAGTTCTGCAAGAATTTTAATACGTGAAATCAGCTGCTCCTCAACATTTCTTGGAAGGCTCAATTTATCATATAAAATTCCGTCAATCCTATACCTAACTCTTACTCTATCTTCCTGAGGCTCTATATGCACGTCCGATGCTCTTGATGTTACAGCAAATTCCAGTATAGTTGATACAATTTTCGCGATAGGAGCGTCAGGAATAATCTCTGTTAATTGCTTGCTATCAACAACACGTTTATTTGAAAATTCCTCGGTTTCTTTTATTGCTTCGTCCACCACTCCTGTAAGTCCTTGCCCTAATTGTGTCTCAATTGCTTTCTTAACTTCTGCAGGATTGGCCGCAAACACTTTTATATTTAGTCCTGTTTTTTGTCTGATAAACCCAACTGATTCCAAATCGAGCGGATTACTCATAGCAACTGATAGGGTTTTGGATTGCTCATCAAACAGGAATGGGATTAGCTGAAATTTTTCAATAACTTCATTTGGCAAATTTCCGAGTGCTTGAGGCGAAAAAGATACAGCAGTTAAATCAACATAGCTAATTCCGACAAATTTTGCCAATGCGCGGGCGATTTTATCATCGCTTACCACTTTTGACTGTTTGAGTAACTCAGTTGTAGATGTGCCGGTTGATGCGCTTTTTACCTGTATTTCATCGTACTGTTCTTTAGTTATTTCATTTTCACTAAGAAGAATATCCAACACTGATTTTGCATCAGTTGAACCAGGTGCATTAGTATTCGTAGTTTGTGTGACAGTTGCTGGGATATCGGGCATTAAATTTAGTGTATAATATCCGCATATTTATGACAAGTTTTATTGTCCAGTCAACAGATCAAAAAAAGAGAGAATTATACATCAAAAGTTTTGTCGTAGAAGAAAAAATTGATACATATGACCTTACCTTTCTGGGAAAAGAGCTCTCAAAAAATCAAAACAGTATAGGAATTGATGAAATTAAAAATCTTCAAGTTAAAATATTTTTAAAACCAATAAAATCAGAAAAAAAAGCCATTATAATCGATGACGCAGAATCCCTAACCATAGAAGCCCAAAATGCACTCTTGAAGGCCCTTGAAGAACCTCCCCAGCACACAATAATGATATTAAGCACCAATAATATTGATGCCTTATTGCCTACAATTCTTTCCAGATGCCAGATTGTTAAAATCTCTAATACGCCTTCAGCGCTTACTGAACAAGAGAAAAAAGAAATAGAGACATTTTTATCTATGCTACCAAACACAAAAATAGGGGACAGATTGAAACTTGCTGAAGAACTAGGAAAAGATAAGGATAAAGCTATTGAACGAATCACTAAAATAGTATTAGTATTAAGGGAGAATATGCTGAAAAAGGGAACTGAAGCAGACATTGAAGTATCACAAATAAAATCCTTACAGGAGTTACTAATACTTCTTAAGCACACCAATGTTAACCCCCGCTTTGCAATTGAGGACACACTTTTAAGTCTTAATTCATAAATTCTAGATCTATACTCTGATATAATTCAGTCATGAACTGGTTGATCTTTACAATTATATCCATTTTCTTTCGGGCAGTTTATGGTGTATCCACAAAAGTTCTCAGTTCAAATGTGAAAGTCTCTCCGGCAACCGTTTCAGTGATATTTTCTACCTTTGCTACTCTTTTGACATTGATTATTAGTCCGCTTATCGGAGGTATATCATTTAAGGAATTTCGCTCAGTTTGGCTGTTAGCTATGGTTGTTGTGATTGCGATATCATCAGGTAATATATTGTATTACAAAGGAATAAAATCGCTTGATTCGAGCACAACCCAGATTGCTTTTTCCTCAATTCTGATATGGGGGACTTTATTTTCAATAACATTTCTAAACAGCAATTTTTCATCAAGACAGATCGTCGGAATTATATTACTTTTGTTGGCAATTATATTCGTACAATTTAAAAAAGGTGTGAATTTATTAAAAAAAGGAGTACTGTATATCATACTTTCAGCTTTAATATTTGCAATTTTTCAGATATCAACTGCTGAACTTTCCAAATCAATAAGTGCCGCAACATATTTACTAACTGCATATCTAGGGACAACGATAGTTACGGGAATACTGTACGCAAAAACCATTAGAAAAGATCTGTTTCTGTTAAAAAACCGCATGCTACAGACTAGTAAGGTAATGCTATTTTCAAGTATTACAAGCCTGATACATTTTTCTTTCGCATATTTCGCATATAGAAGCGCGCCAGATAGCGGTGTAGTAGTTGTTCTACTCACCTCCCAGGTAATTATCGCAGTTATATTAAGCATAATATTTTTAAAGGAACGAGATAGAATCGGACGAAAGCTTGTTGCAGGTCTTCTTGCGGTTCTTGCCGGTTTTTTAATAAAAGGCTAAGTGCCAAACCTTAATTCTTAATTCTTGCTTCTTAATTCTGGCATTGGTACAATGCCAATGTTATGAACCTCGCATTCAGGATGCGTCCCCAAAATTTTGATGAATTTGTTGGACAGATTGATTTAGTTGGAAAAGACAAGATCCTCAGAAAAATGGTTGAGAGCAAATCTCTGTCATCCATGATTTTCTGGGGACCCCCGGGATCAGGGAAAACAACTCTTGCACATATTGTTGCACGGGCTACAAATGCAGATTTCCATCATCTTTCAGCAGTTGAAACAGGCAAAGCGGATTTGAGAGAAATAATCAAACTGGCAGAAATCTCCTTAAAAGATAAAAAGCGGACTATTCTTTTCATTGATGAAATACACCGCTGGAATAAAGCTCAGCAGGATGCACTTTTGCCATATGTTGAAAGCGGATTGATCACACTCATCGGCGCGACTACCGAAAATCCCTCATTTGAAATAATCAGCGCTCTTCTTTCAAGATCAAGAATATTTGTTTTAAAAAGTCTGGAAAAAAAAGATCTGGAAAAAATAATTGACGCGGCATTAAAAGATAAAAAAAAGGGAGTAGGGGATTCAAAAAAGAATATCGACAAGGACGCCTTGGAATTACTGACCCGTCTTTCTGGCGGTGATGCACGCATAATGCTAAATGCTCTGGAAATGGCAGCGACTACTTACAAGGAAAAAAAGATAAATTCAGAAATAATAAAAGAAATTTTTCAGACAAGATCAGCTGGTCTTTATGACAAAAAAGCAGATGAACATTACAATATAATTTCTGCATTCATCAAATCAATGAGAGGATCAGATATTGACGCAGCGCTGTATTATCTTGTCCGGATGCTTGAAAATAGCGAAGATCCCAAATTTATTGCTAGGCGTATGATCATCTTCGCATCAGAAGACATAGGGATGGCGGACAGGGGAGCACTTATCCAAGCCAACGAGGCATTTGAAGCAGTTACTAAAATAGGCATGCCGGAGTCACAGCTCATCCTGGCACACATAGTGATTTATCTGGCAAGTGCCAAAAAATCAAGAGCAGTGCCCAACGCATTGGGCAAGGCCAAACAAGCAGTTTATGAATTCCCAAATGAACCGATTCCAATGCATCTTAGAAACGCCCCAACCAAACTCATGAAAAATCTTGGTTATGGTAAAGAATACGAATGGTCCGACAAGCATGTCGGCCCGAACAAGGAACTGTCTTTTCTACCTGAAAAATTAAAGGAAAGGAGATTTTATGATTACGAAAGAAAGAACACCGACAAATAATGAGTTGCTGCATTTAAATCCTGCGACTCTAGCAATGGTACTTTTTATTGACGCCAGCGATAACTTTCCTGCTTCATTTCCTCATCAAGCTGCGTACATAGCAATCGAGTGCAAGAAACTGGATAATTATTCACCCAATAAATTAAAAGATGCTCTTCGATCTAGCCCAGAAAAGATTTCCAAGCTTAACAAACTGGCTGCTCGTAGGCATAAAGATAACTCAAACGCACCAAAAAACGTAAATCCAAGTGTAATGACAGGATTAATGCATGGAATAATAATATATTCATTTAGTCTTGCGTATGATTTAATGTACGTTCCAGAACCGGATCTTGAACAATTTCTCTTATCCTACATACCTAAAGGAGGTTATAACAACACCTTAATGCAGCATGAAGCAGAGGGTTTAGTCAAAAAGCATCGGGGACCAGAATTTGGCCGCTGGGGAAGAATAATATACAAACATCCCTCTGATCAGAATACTTGAAATAAAGTGACTGCTTAAATTACATAAATTTTTTGAAAAAAGAGAAGAGTTTACTAATCGCGCTTTTTTCTTTCTTGTCCTGGGCCTGCCGAATGGATTGATTATTTGCAATCAACTT
The DNA here is from genome assembly GCA_035526025.1 of Candidatus Limnocylindrales bacterium. Taxonomy (GTDB): domain Bacteria; phylum Patescibacteriota; class Microgenomatia; order Levybacterales; family UBA12049; genus DATLDE01. The sequence continues at coordinate 123,377 of DATLDE010000011.1, forward strand.
ACGGATTTCCGGAATTGCTTTCCCTGCTGCTTCTTCCCCCGCTTTAATAATACTCTCTGCTTTTTTGTTATCAAAAAAGTATTTCCATCCGACCAGTCCTGTATTTGGACTTGATGGAGATATAATTATATCTGCGTTTTTTAGTGAATGAAATGTAAGATTATGCCTCAAAATATTGACTGAAAACATAGGAATTCCAGCAAGTGCCGGAATTTTCTTGACAGGCGTATAGAAATAAGCGCTTTCGGCATTTACGGCTATTACGATATCAGCTCCCATGCCTTTTACAACTTCAACAGGTACAGGATCAGAAAGCCCACCGTCGGCAAGAGATTTTTTGCCAAAGGTAACAGGTGTAAATACAGGCGGCACAGATATACTCGCTCGGACAGCCTTTGCGAGATCACCGCTTCTGAGGATTACCTCTTCTGCACTTTTCATATCCGTTGCAACAGCAGCAAATGGAATACGCAGATTATCAAAATTAGCATCTTTAAGAATACTATTAATTAATAATTCAATTTTATCTCCTTTTATAATTCCACCTTTCATGATGGGATCAAAAAGCCTATATCCTTGTAATGCATTCAGGCCTAAGATAAAATCTTCAAGTTTTTCCATTGACGGATTTGCAGCATAATATGCACCTATCAGAGAACCAATGCTGGTTCCCGCAATGTAGTCAATCTTTATCCCTGCACCACTCAAAGCCTTGAGAACTCCTATATGGGCAAGGCCTTTTGCACCCCCACTTCCGAGAGCCAGGCCAATTTTTGGGGAAATGTTTTTACTCATGTGATTTTTTTGCCAATTTGTAGTAACTTGTTTTGGTGCTCCCGAATTTTTCAACAATTCCTTTATTCACAAGTGACGCAAGAAGTGAATGCGCCTGTTGACGTGATACACCAAATTCTTTTTCAAGATCTGAGGTCTTGATGGCTTTTTTCTCAATAATTATTTGCAGAACTTCTTCTTGACGGGACGATACAAGGACCCGCTTCTCACCAGTTATCTCATCAAGATTTGATTGCTGTAGCTGACTAAGTCTAGCCTGTGCAGATTGTAAAGAGGTGGCAATTCCCTCTAGAAAATACTCAAGCCAGGCGGTCTTATCCCCACTATCTGCAGTATGCAATGTATCTGAATAAAGATGGCGGTCAACATCATAGTAATCATCAAGTATAAAATACTTTGCGACCTCATAATGTTGGAGTATTAAATAGTATGTTGTAAGAACACGCCCAATTCTACCATTTCCATCAAGAAATGGATGAATATACGCAAATTGATGGTGCAGAATCCCAGCCTTAAGAAGAGGATGAATCTCTTTTTCTTCAGTTAACCACTTATAGACTTCATCAAGAGCTTTTATGATCTCTTCTTTTTTGTGATGTGGCGGATTATGCTTTACTACCAGCTGATCACCTTCTTTATGCCCGACAAAAACGCCAGCGTCTCTAAGTCCCCACTTATCCTTAGTCTCAAGCCCATCCATAAGCTGTGCATGCAGTTTCTCAGTTAACTCGACAGTAATTGGGGTTTTTTGACGGGCGAGATTGGAGAGTCTTGTCAATATCTCGAAATAATTCTTTACCTCTTTTTCAGATTTTGTTGTGGGTATCTGGTCCCCCAAAATAACATTGGTCACATCTTGCGGAGAGAGGGGATTACCCTCAATACTTGTTGAGTAATGAGTTGCTAGAATTTGATTCTCCTGAAAAAGCCTGACAGTTAGTGAGGGGATGAGCTTTTCAGCATGCAATTGACCATACATCCGCTCGATCATGCCCAAGGTTGAAAGCATTTTGAGAGTTAGGCTGAATTTAGGCTCATACATAGTCAAATTATAACACAAAAAGGTTTAATTGTCAAGTTATTTGTCAATATATATGTAAACAACATATATTTGTCAACTTATTTGTAAAGTTATATGTAATACTACTCTAGATCTATTTTTGACGCCATGATAAAATCATTTTCCGATAAACCCCCAATAGCATGGGTGCTTAGAGTTAATTTTACCTTATTCCATGAATGTAGATAAATATCTGGGTGATGACCCTCTGATTCAGCAAGTACTCCAACTTTATTTACAAACCCAAGAGCTTCTTGGAAATTTTTGAATTTGTATTCTTTGACAATACGTTTTTCCTCAATATCTATCCAGTCCTTAAGCTCATTTCGTAAATAAGCGCGGTATTCATCATGTTTTAAAGGCTTAACCCCACCTTCACAAGGAACACATTTTTTGTTTTTTAAATTATTATCTAATTTCATTAATTCCTCCTGTTTTGTCATAGTACTCTTTTGATTGGCTAAATAACCACGGATCTCTTACGCTACAAATCCTAATCTCATAATTCTCCCATACTTTTTCTAATATATATGGTTCAATGCTCAACCATTTTTGCAAATCAGTATATGTTTCAAAATTCATTATTAGTGCTGATCCAATTGCTTCACCATTTTCATTAGTCAGGGCAGCACCAAACCAAAAGTTTCCATTCTTCATCAACTTATTACCAAGTTCAATATGCTTGGGTCGCGCCATTTTCCTTCTCTCTCTGGCGTTCTCATCCTTTGCATCATGTCCAATAACTAAATATTGCATGTTTTTATTTTATCACAATGCATAGCTTGAAATTTATTAAGCGTATAGTGTAAGATATATAAATAAATGGCAAAAGATAATTCCAAAGCCCCCAAGACTGAAGACTACGGTGCGCAGCAAATTCAAGTACTAGAAGGCCTGGAGCCGGTTCGAAAAAGGCCGGGTATGTACATCGGCTCAACAGATCTCACCGGTCTTCACGAATCACTCAGAGAAATTATAGATAACTCAGTAGATGAGGCACTTGCCGGATTTGCAAAAAATGTCTGGATTACTCTAAATGCAGATGGGTCAGCAACTGTGTCTGATGATGGCCGGGGAATTCCAGTTGATGTTGTTAAAGCCTACAAGCAATCAGCGCTTGAACTTGTAATGACCAAATTACATGCAGGAGGAAAATTTGGGGGAAGCGCATACAAAATCTCAGGAGGTCTTCATGGAGTCGGTGCATCTGTTGTAAATGCTTTATCTGAATGGGTTTGGGTCGAGGTACATAGAGATGGTAAAGTGTATAGGCAAGAGTACAAGGTCGGAAAAGCAACAACAAAAGTTGAGATTGTAAATGAATCCTATCTTAAATTTCCGGTAAAAAGAACTACCGGTACCACCCTCACATTTTTCCCTGATAATTCAATTTTTCCTGATATCACGTTTGATTTTGACGTTGTCAAAAAACAAATCAGAGAACGCGCATATCTGGTCCCAAAGCTTTATTTTCACCTTATTGACAGACGAAAAGAAGAGATAAAGGAAATTAATTACTATTTTGAAGGCGGGATCACAGCACTGGTTGAGAAATTGAATGAAAATAAAGAACCTCTTCATAAATCTATCAGAATCAATAAGCATCAGGGAGATGTTGAGGTGGATGTTGCTCTGCAATACAATAATACTTATACAGAAAATGTTGAGTCGTACGTTAACGTAATAAATACAGTTAATGGAGGCTCACACTTAACAGGATTCCGGATGGCATTAACCCGTGCGATAAATAATTACGGGAGGAAGACTGGTGCATTTAAGTCAGAGGACGACTCAATAGTAGGTGAGGATACCAATGAAGGACTGACTGCAGTAGTCTTCATTAAAATGCCTCAAGACAAAATCCAGTTTGAGGGACAGACCAAGGGAAAACTCGGAAATTCTGAAATTCAGGCTGTTGTAAATACAATAGTCAGAGAGAGCCTGGCAACGCATTTTGAGGAAAACCCACAAGACGCGAAAAGAATTCTTGAAAAAGTTTATCTGGCCGCAAAAGCCAGACTTGCTGCAAAAGCCGCCAAAGAAGCAGTTATCAGAAAAGGGGCTCTTGAAGGGTCCACACTACCTGGGAAATTGGCAGATTGTCAGGAAAAAAATCCTGCGATTAGTGAAATTTATCTGGTTGAGGGAGACAGTGCAGGAGGAAGTGCCAAGCAGGGACGTGACCGTAAATTTCAGGCTATTTTGCCGTTAAAAGGAAAGATTCTCAATACTGAGCGCGCCAGGCTTGATAAAATGATTGAGCATGAAGAGGTAAAAAATTTAATCATCGCACTTGGTGCTGGAATAGGGGACACAATTAATATGGAGAAACTCCGCTATCACAGAGTGATCATTATGACTGATGCGGATGTTGATGGAGAACATATCGAAACTTTGATCCTGACTTTCTTCTATCGCCATTTACCTGATATTATTAGAAATGGATATTTGTACGTTGCTATTCCACCGCTTTTCAAATTACAAAGAGGAAAAGAAATACGCTATGCGTACAGTGACGCAGAACGCGATACTGCAATGATTGAGCTGAAAAGTGGAAACGCCAATATCTCAATTCAGAGATATAAAGGACTTGGAGAAATGAATGCAGAACAACTTTGGGAGACAACTATGAATCCAGTAAACAGAATATTAAAACACATCAGCATAGATGATGCAGAAGAGGCCGATGCGACATTTACTATGCTTATGGGAGATGAAGTCCCACCAAGAAAGCATTTCATAACGACAAACGCCATAACAGCGGAGTTGGACATTTAAGTTTGTAAACAAATTGAGATATTCACTCATGTTATAATTGATAAAACAATAATTTATATGCCAGATTTTAATAAAATACTTACACCAGGAAATATTGACGAGGGATGGGTCAATGCTATTATAGATATCCCCGAAGGTTCCTCTCTTAAAATAGAATATGATAGAGCGCATGGTATTTTTATGCTGGACAGAGCAGAACCGAATATTTTCCCAAAACCAGTCAATTATGGATTTATTCCGGCTACAAAAGATGAGGATGGTGACGAATTAGACGTTCTCTTAGTCTGCTCAGAACCAATCCCTACTGGAGTACTCGTCAAATCAAAAATTATCGGTATCTTTAATTTCGAAGACGGTGGGGAAATGGATTACAAAATTGTCTGCGTTCCTTATGATGACCGCAATACTGGTGATAGTATCAAATCCCTTGATGATTTAGGAACTAGATGGAAAGAAAAAATTGAATATCATTTCGCACATTATAAAGATCTTAAAAAGCCAGGGACAACGAAAGTATTAGGATGGGGAAATGTAGAGGATGCAAAAAAAATAATTAATGAATGTATCAAAACCTACAATGATGAAGGTTTCTCCGAATAAAAAATGAGCGTATCAATTAATTATAAATTCATTTTATGAACATAGGTAAATTACAACCAACAAATATCTCAGAGGAGATGAAGAAATCGTATTTGAATTATGCGATGTCTGTTATCGTGGCTCGTGCACTTCCTGACGTCCGGGATGGCCTCAAACCAGTTCATAGAAGAATTCTGTACGCTATGAATGAGATGGGTCTTGGCCCGACTGGCAAATTCCTCAAATCCGCACGTATAGTTGGAGAGACCATGGGAAAATACCACCCTCATGGAAACATGGCAATTTACGATTCACTCGTTCGTCTGGCACAGGATTTTTCAATGCGATATCCACTTATCCTAGGTCAGGGTAACTTCGGTTCAGTTGATGGTGATCCGCCAGCTGCTGATCGTTATACAGAAGCCAAACTCCAACACATCACAATGGAGATGCTTCATGATTTGGATAAAGAAACAGTTGATTTCGGCCCAAATTATGATGGGTCATTCCAAGAACCTTTATATCTTCCGGCCAAACTTCCTAACTTACTACTTATGGGTGCTGAAGGTATTGCTGTTGGTATGGCAACCAAAATTCCACCACACAATCTTGGAGAAGTGATAGACGCAATTACATATCTAATTGATAAATCCAAAATTGAAATTCTAAAAGAAAACGAACCAAAACCTCTTGATCCTAAAGACCCAGACTCAAAAGCATCACCTATACAAAGCTCTGCTGTCTCATTGCACACAGAAGTAACTATTGATGAACTACTACAATTCATTAAAGGCCCTGATTTTCCAACAGCAGGCTCAATTTATGATCAGACAGAAATCAAAAACGCATATATCACAGGGCGGGGGAAGATAATTATCCGGGGCAAAGCAGAAATTGAAGAAATAGGACAGGGAAAATCAGCAATTATCATAACAGAGCTTCCGTACCAGGTAAATAAAGCAATACTGATAACCCGCATCGCTGATCTTGCTAAAGAGAAAAAGATTGAAGGAATATCTGATCTAAGAGACGAATCAGATAGACGCGGAATGAGAATTTATGTCGAGCTGAAAAGAGACGCATTCCCCAAGAAAGTTTTAAATAATCTCTTTAAACACACATCCATGCAGACTAGTTTCCCCGTCAACATGGTCGCACTAGTCAATGGAACTCCTCAAATTCTTAACCTTAAAGTAATTCTTGAAGAGTATATAAAACATCGCTATATCGTTGTCAGAAAAAGATCAGAATTTGAGTTGAGACAAGCAAAAGCAAGGCTTCATATACTCGAGGGGCTCAAAATAGCAGTTGATAATATCGATGCTGTGATTGCAACAATCAGAGGCTCCAAAGACCAGGAAGACGCCAAACAAAACCTTATGGGAAAATTCAAACTATCAGAAATCCAGTCAGTTGCTATTTTGGATCTTCAACTGCGAAGACTTGCAGCTCTTGAGAGACAAAAGATTGAAGACGAACTCATGATGGTCAAAGAGACAATTGCGTACCTTGAAGATCTGCTAGCGCACAGTGAGAAAATACTTGATGTGATCAAAGGTGAAATTCTGAAATTAAGAGAAAAATATGCTGATGCAAGACGCACAAAAGTGTATAAGGGTAAAGTCGGCGAGTTCTCAGAAGAAGATTTGATAGCAAATGAACCAACTGTTATCACCATCACAAACACAGGCTACATCAAACGCCAATCACTAACCTCATTCCACACCCAGCATAGGGGAGGAAAGGGAATAACAGGAATGAATGTAAAAGACGAGGATGGAATTGCACACATCCGGTATGCTCAGACACATGATAATATAATTTTCTTCACAAATAAAGGAAAAGGATATGCTCTCCGTGCTTATGAAATTGCAGAAAGCTCAAGAACAAGTAAGGGATCAGCCGTTGTAAATCTACTTAATATCGAACAGGGTGAAAAAGTGGAGTCATTTGTGGTAATGAATAAAACAGTTAAAGCAGGCTACGTCTTCCTCACTACAAGAAACGGTACAGTTAAAAAGAGCAAGCTCTCAGAATTTGAGAACATCAGACGAAATGGCATGATCTCAATCAAGTTAGATAAGGGGGATGAATTAGTCTGGAGCAATATCAGTATTGGCACAAATGAGATATTGCTTGTTACCAAACAAGGTAAAGCAATTAAATTCTCAGAAACTGCAGTCAGACCAATGGGACGTGCTACAACCGGTGTACGAGGTATCAAGATTGACTCGACTGATCAAGTTATCGGAATGGCAGTTATAACAAAAGATGACGATGCAAATGTACTGGTAATTATGGAAAATGGTCTTGGGAAAAAGAGTCCGCTTAAACAGTTCCCGCTTCAGGGGAGAGGTGGACAAGGCGTAAAAGTGGCCAAAGTTACACCAAAAACAGGACAGGTTGTCATAGCACAAGTTATACCACCGGGATGTGAAGAAGTGATAATCACATCAAGAAAAGGACAGATTGTGAAACTCCTTACAGCGCAAGTTCCGAAATTATCACGTGACACTCAAGGAGTTATCCTGATGCGCTTCTCAGACGCAAATGACAAGGTAGCCTCAGCGACCTGCATTGAGAAAACCATAGAAAAAACCGCTGCTTAATATGCGGATTTGGGATTTGTCTCCATCTATTCTTTGCCGCAAACACCTTCTCGGAGAACATCTTGAATTGCATTCTATATGGACAGTCATAACACAAAATAAAAAAGGCTACTCAAGGCATCCCGAAACACTAAGATGGGTGGGGAAACTAAAAGCGCTATATAACCGACATGACCATCTGGTCAATGAAATGAAAAATAGAGGATACAACCATCACAGCGATTTGGATAAAAAACTTGCTACCGGAAGCTCAAAGCAAACTACATTTATAAACACGCCAGATGAGCAATTGGAAATTATTAAAGGTAAAAAATGCTCTTGTAAGATCTAATATCAGCGATCGCTATCGAGTCTTAACAAGACCCCTGAGGAATCTCGATGATTACTGTTTCAAACCCAGTGCTCTTGAGTAATGTAGCCAACTGATTCCGGGCATTCTTTGATGCTTCATCCAGAATTCCACCCTTACATGCTGCATCTTTTATTACTTTTTCAGCCTCAGATCTGGCTTCTGATTCAAGATTGCGATCACCTTTTGTGAGGAGTCCCTGCTGCCTGTCATAGACTCTAGTTTGATCACTGTCCAATTTCGTAACTAGTATTTCGGGAGCTGGCAGAGTAAGTCTCAATGTACTCCCTTCAATTTTTATATTCTCGTCTTTTATTTTACTCATATCAAATCCTGCGATTACAGAACCGTGGGCAATCAGAAGAATTCTATCACCAACTAGTAATTGGCTGATTTTACTTCCACTTGTTCCTACAGCTATTATTTTTTCAATTGTATAGGAGGATGTTTCAAGCCTGTTAAGAGAACGTACTTGCTTGATAACTGTTTGAGAGCTCAGATTTACAGTGTATTCAGAACGAGGCTTACTCAAGCGCTGATATACAAGAAGAGCAACTATCAAAACAAAAAAAATTGCGATAACTTTTATAGCAAAACTCGCGTTCTTCATAATTATATCCCGATTATACATTAATAAGGTATAATAATAAACAATGGCCACAAAAACACCTGAAAAGGAAGGATTTATTGATGTAACAGGAGGAAAAGTTTGGTATAAGATAGTTGGTGAAAAAAAAGGTACGCCTCTGATAGTTCTCCATGGCGGACCTGGCTATCCACATGACTATTTAGAACCTCTAGAAGATTTAGCAGAGGACCGACAGGTAATATTCTATGATCAGCTAGGGTGCGGTAATTCTGAGAGACCAGAAGATAAAAAATTATGGACCATCGAAAGATTTGTTGAGGAACTGGAACAAGTGATAACAAATCTGGGACTAACGCACTATAACTTAATTGGACATTCTTGGGGAGCTACACTTTCAATCTGCTACGCATTAACTAATCCAACCGGGCTTAAAAGCATTATTCTTGCAGATCCATATTTAAGTACACCAATCTGGGAAAATGATGCAAAAATGCTCATCAAAACTCTTCCACAAGAAACTCAAATGTCTTTGAACAAACATAATTTACCTGGTTTTACAAAAACAGAAGAGTTTCAAAAAGCTTCTGATGTTTATTACAAACATTTTGTATATGGCATGGAATCATTACCTGCAGCTGTTAAAAAAGCGAACAAAAAATTTAGTAGTATCATTTATAATCAAATGTGGGGACCAAAAGAGTTTGCGCCTACTGGGACATTAATAGAACTTGATCTTACGCCAGAGCTTAAAAAAATTACTTTTCCAGTGCTAATTATTTGCGGACGGTATGATGAGGCTACTCCCGAGGCGGGAGAATATTTCAAAAAACTTATACCCAAATCCCAACTTAAAATTTTGGAGAATAGCGCTCATTTTTCGCATTGGACAGATAGAAAAGAATACATGAGTACTGTAAAAGCATTTTTAAAAGAGCTAGACTAATCAATATGAGAATTGACGGTAAAGAAATAGCAGAAAAAATATTTGAAAATCTCAAAGATAGGGTAGGGGAGTTAGAGAAAAAAAACGTAGTTCCTCATCTTGCAGTTATTTTAGTTGGTGCAAATCCCGCATCAGTTGCATATGTTACTCTCAAACAAAAAAAGGGTGAGGCGATCGGCGCGAAAGTATCATTGATCAGATATGAAACCGATGTTACGACAGTAAAGTTGGCAGATAAAGTTGAGGAGCTAAACAATGACCCTACAGTCCATGGAATTCTTATCCAGCGTCCTTTACCTCCGCAAATTGACGTAGAAAAACTTGAGCTCCTTACTGATCCGGAAAAAGACGTAGATGGCTTTCATCCCGATTCTCCATACACACTTCCTCTTCCGCTTGCTGTTGTAAAAATTCTAGAAGAAATCTGTGTTCTTAAAAGTGAAAAAATAAACTTTAATACGTGGTTAAAATCAAAAAATATTGTCGTATTGGGCAAAGGCCCAACAGGTGGCGGACCTATCATTAAGTTACTAAAAAAGCTTGGGACCCATCCACAAGTTATTGATAGCAAAACTGAGGACCGAGAAGAATTAATGAAAACAGCAGATATAATAATTGGGTCTGTTGGTCGGGAAAATGTGATACTTCCTGAAAATATCAAAAAGGGAGTGATTTTAATTGGTGTAGGAATTCTAAAAGGAAATGACGGTAAATTGAAGGGGGATTATGATCCTGAAAAAATAAAAGACGTTGCAGGATATTATACTCCAACACCAGGCGGTGTAGGACCCGTAAATGTCGCAATGCTAATGGTAAATCTTATTAAAGCAGCAGAAAAACAAACCAAATGAAAATACCTCATTTTTTTAAAGCCAAATCAAGACTCGGTCTCATAAACCCTCCAATTAGGCATGAGAAAATAAATCGAGGAGTTGAGGATGCACCTGATTATATTTTATCAGAGAACTTTTTGAGAACTATTCCTGAAAAAATAATTGATGAATTCACTTTTTCCAAACCTGAGGAAGTAGAAAGGCAAACATACTATTCTATCCTTTCCAAGGAATTAAAAAATTTTACTGATCTCATAAACACAACTATTATGCCAGGTCAGACCCAGATTGTAATCGGAGGAGATAACTCTGTAACTTTCTCATCTCTTCTTGCAGTAATAAATAGAACCCGCGATATCGCAACAATTGGTTACTTACAGTTTGACAGTCACGGGGAAATGCATTTGTTTTCAACAAGCGTATCGAAGAATTTTCATGGTATGTATATGAGACCGTTTTTTGACAAATTTGATGTAGTGGAAATTGAAAACCTAATCCCAAACAAATTAAAACTAAATCAAGCCCTTACAATAGGCGATATAATTTTTGAAGAAAATCTGCCAAATGGTGAAGCTGCATTTCACAAAAACATAAGAAATATCAATCGTGAAGAGTATCTCAACAATAAAGCAAGTAATTTATCTGAAATTCAAAATTTTATTACAAATTGCGAGCATTTGCATGTTAACTTTGATATTGATGTTTTTAAAGCCGAATCAGTTGGGCCGAGCGGGATGGGGGATGAAGGGAAATGGATCTGGGAAGACACCCTTCCTATTATTGATTTGATCAGATTGAAAGAGAATATTTCACTTGATATCGTAGAAATTAATCCCAAAATAACTGGAGCTGAAAGAACTGTCAAGACAGCTCAGGAAATAATTGCATTAATCCTGAGGTAATTTAGGACATTGACCAAACAGTATTTCTTTGCTAGTATGTAATACCAGAACCGTTGTTCTCACCTGAGATAACAAGTTCTGGATTTTTTATGACTAATTCCCATAAAGACACGATAAACGGCAACTTCAAAGATAAAGATATCCTCTCGCTTGATCAATTCACACCAACTGACCTTGAAACACTTTTCAAACTCACTTCAAAAATGAAGAAGATAGCGGTTAAGGCTGAGCCCTCATCTATTCTTGCGGGGAAAATAGTGGTTCTTCTTTTTTACGAGCCATCAAGTAGGACACTTGCATCGTTTTCTGCAGCTGTCAAACAACTGGGGGGCCAAACAGTCGTGATTCGGGATCCTCATAACTTTTCATCTGTTTCAAAAGGAGAAACATTTGAAGATACAGTAAGAACATTTGAAGCTTACAGTGACGCAATTGTACTTCGTCACCCCCAAGTAGGAGCCGCTCAAAATGCTGCCGATACCGCGGCTTTTGTACCTGTAATAAATGCAGGGGATGGCATTGGGGAACATCCTACACAAGCACTCCTGGACACATACACAATTTATGAAAAGTTTGGAAGACTAAATAATCTTACCGGAATCTTAGCAGGAGATATGCTTAACGGAAGGACAATTAAATCCTTAATCCGGGCGCTCTCCCTGTATGAAAATAATACTTTTTACTTACTCTCTCCTAAAGAACTACAACTTTCAAGGGAAGAGTTTGAAAATTTAAAAAAAGGCGGAATCAAACTAATTGAGATTTTTAATGAGGCAGAAATGCCCAAAAATGTTGATTATTGGTATTGGACAAGGGTTCAAAAAGAAAGGTTTAAATCAGATGAAGAATATCAAAAAGTAAAAAATAAATTTGTTGTTACGACCAAACTTGTCAAAGAGCGGGCAGGCAAAGATACTATTATCATGCATCCTCTTCCCAGAGTTGGGGAAATTGAAACAACAGTAGATTCTGATCCAAGAGCTGTATATCTTAGATCTCAAATCAGAAACGGAATGTATGTAAGAATGGCATTACTTGCGCTCATTCTGGGGAAAGCTTAATTATGGTTGGAAAATTGATTTTAGAAGATGGTACAGAAATATCAGGCACCTCATTTGGTCATTTAGAAGGAGTTTCAGGAGAAGTGGTTTTTGCAACAGGAATGACGGGATATCCCCAGGCTTTTACAGATCCATCATTTTACGGGCAAATCCTTGTCATGACTTATCCTTTGGTTGGAAATTATGGAGTTCCAGATAAGAAATTATGGGAATCAAACAAATTGCAAATTTCAGGTCTGATCGTTTCTGATTACATAAATACACCATCTCATTTCGAAAGCAAAAATACTCTTTCTGAATGGCTCATAAAAGAAAAAGTTCCGGCACTGGAAATAAAAGATACACGTTTTTTGACACAATATCTCAGGAACAAAGGAACAATGCTTGGGAAAATAAAATTTGGAAAGCCAGTAGAGGATTTTGATCCAAATTCAATTAATCTTGTTGAAAAAGTCTCACTTAAAAAAGTTTCCAAAAGTGGAAATGGCAACCCAACGGCCTCCTCAGGGCGGGGAAAAACAATAGTTCTCATCGATTGTGGGGCAAAAAGAAATATCACGCGTTGTTTTTTGGAAAGAGGTGTTAAGGTTATTACTGTTCCATGGGATTTTGATCCATTTGCAAAAGGAGTAGGCTTTGACTTTGACGCGCTTTTTGTATCAAACGGGCCAGGCGATCCTAAAAAAGTCACCAAAACCATCGCAACTATCAAAAAATCCCTGGAAAATAAAATCCCTACTCTTGGAATTTGTCTGGGAAATCAATTACTTGCACTGGCAGCAGGGGGAGATACTTACAAGTTGAAATACGGACATAGAAGTCAAAATCAACCATGTCTCCTTGAAAAAAGCAACAGATGCTATATAACAACTCAAAATCACGGATTTGCAATTGGAGAAATACCCGGAGATTTTAATCCCTGGTTCGTGAATGCAAATGACCAAAGCATCGAGGGAATAATTCATAAAAGCCTTCCATTTATGTCAGTTCAATTTCACCCTGAAGCAACACCAGGACCAAAAGATACAGAATGGATATTTGATTACTTTCTAGAAAAATTATGACCCTTCGGCATGCTCAGGGTAAAAAATATTTAAGTATGAAAAAAAATAACAAGAACATTAAAAAAGTTTTAATTTTAGGCTCCGGTGCCCTAAAGATCGGTGAGGCAGGAGAATTTGATTATTCAGGATCTCAGGCAATTAAGGTACTTAAAGAAGAAGGCATTAAAACAATTCTTGTAAATCCCAATATCGCAACAATCCAGACATCAAAAGAAATGGCAGATGAAGTATATTTCTTACCTATAAATGCAAAATTTGTCGAAGAGATAATAAAAAAGGAAAAACCAGATGGAATATTTTTGTCTTTTGGTGGACAGACAGCCCTTAACTGTGGAATAGAACTTTTCAACAAAGGAATTCTTAAAAAGAATAATGTTCAAATTCTGGGCACTCCAATAAGCGCAATCATCCTGACAGAAGACCGTGAAAAATTTTCAGCACATCTTAATAAAATAAACATCCCGACTCCCATTTCTGAGGCTGCAACCACATTAAAAGGTGCGTTAAAAATCGCCCAAAAAATTGGATATCCCGTGATGCTTCGTGCTGGATTTGCTCTTGGAGGGCAGGGAAGTGGAATAGCCAGCAACCCGAGTCAGCTCAAATCTATTGCTGAAAGAGCATTAGCATTTTCTCCACAAATTCTCGTCGAGCGATATCTTCATCATTATAAAGAAATTGAGTATGAGGTCGTGAGAGATAAAAAGGATAATTGTATAACAGTTTGCAACATGGAAAATATGGACCCATTGGGTATTCATACTGGGGATTCAATAGTCGTTGCACCAAGTCAGACACTCAACAACGAAGAATATCATGAGCTACGACGTGCATCAATTGATATTGTCAGGAGTCTTGGAATAGTGGGGGAATGCAATGTTCAGTTTGCCCTCAATCCTAGAAAGCTTGAATACTTTGTGATCGAAGTAAACGCACGCCTCTCAAGAAGTTCAGCGCTTGCCAGCAAGGCAACAGGGTATCCTCTTGCTTATATAGCGGCCAAATTGGCACTCGGATACGATCTAACCAACACAAAAAATAAAGTAACGGGCGTTACATCAGCTTGTTTCGAACCAGCTCTTGATTATGTGGTTATCAAAATACCACGTTTTGACATGGATAAATTTAAAGGTGCAGACAACCAGCTGGGCAGTAGCATGAAATCAGTTGGAGAAGTAATGGGAATTGGTAGAACATTTGAGGAAGGATATCAAAAAGCGATTAGAATGCTGGACATGGATTATGAAAGTGCGACTGATGAGAAAATATTTCAGAAAAAAAGTGCGATAATTGAAAATCTTAAAAATCCAACCCCCAAACGCATGTTCACAATCGCAAAAGCCCTTAAAGACAATCTAGATATCAAAAAAATTTATAAGTTAACAGGTGTTGATCCTTGGTTCCTTTATAGGATAAAAAATATTGTAGACCATGAAAAAACGCTTTCCAAAACAAAAAAGCTTGATAAAGATTTTCTTCTGGAATTAAAACAAATCGGTTTCTCTGACAAGAGAATAGGGGAGCTAGTCGGGAAAACAGGGCTTGAAATACGAAAAATTAGAAAAAGCCTAAATATCACGCCTTTTGTTCTTCAAATTGATACTCTTTCAGCTGAATTTCCAGCTAAAACCAATTATTTATATATGACATATAATGCTTCGCACAATGACGTTGAGTCGACAGGAAATAAAAGCGTGATTGTTCTGGGATCGGGACCTTATCATATTGGCTCATCGGTTGAATTTGACTGGTGCAGCGTAAATACTGTTCAAAACCTGAAAAATTACAACATGAAATCGATTGTAATTAACTGCAATCCCGAAACTGTTTCAACAGATTATGACCTTTCCCACAAATTATATTTTGAAGAACTTACATTTGAGAGGATTACTGATATATATGAATTTGAAAATCCTCAAGGCGTAATTGTTTCGGTCGGCGGACAAACTCCCAATAACAGAGCAAAAGCCCTGTATAAATATGGAGTAAAAATACTAGGTACCAATCCTGAAAATATTGACAAAGCAGAAGACCGAAGTAAATTTTCAGCATTGCTTGATAAATTGAAAATCAAACAGCCCGCATGGAATGCATTCTCAACTCTACAACAAGCGGAAAAATTTGCAGAAAAAGTTGGATATCCGGTTCTCATACGACCGTCTTACGTTCTCTCAGGCAGTGCTATGAATATCTGCTTTGACAAAGATGATTTAATTAAATTCCTAAATGAAGCCGCACTAATCTCCAAAGAATACCCAGTAACTGTCTCCAAATTTTTCCAGAAATCAAAAGAGGTTGAGCTTGATGCTGTCGCTCAAAATGGGGTTCTTAAAACCAGTGTAATCTCTGAACATATTGAATATGCTGGCGTACATTCAGGCGATGCTACAATTGTATTACCCGCAAAAAATATCGATGAGCTGATGCAATCTAAGATGAAAGACATTGCCAAAAAACTATCAGAGTCACTGGACATAACAGGTCCATTCAATATCCAATTTCTAGTTCAAGGGAATGAAGCATACATTATAGAAGCCAATCTCAGAGCGTCAAGGACATTCCCATTCATTGCAAAAGTAACAGGGGTAAATCTCATTAAGCTTTTTGTTGACTCACTTTTTCAGAAAAATATCCCAACCGTTGCAATCCCCAAGCTTAAATTTACAGCAGTTAAGGTACCTCAATTCTCATTCGCACGCTTAACTGGGTCTGATCCTATCCTAGGAGTTGAGATGGCGTCAACTGGTGAAGTTGCATGTTTTGGTGAAGATTTGGAAGAAGCGTATTTGAAGGGAATGCTATCAACAGGAAGCAGAATTCCTGAAAAAGGTATCTTCATAAGTATTGGGGGGGATAAGAAAAAACAAGATTTTATAGAAGGCGCAAGATATGCATCGCTTCTTGGACTTCCAATCTATGCAACTGAAAATACTTCAAAATTCTTAAAAGAGAATGGCATAAAGTCGACAAGGCTATACAAAATATATGATCACAAATCTCCAAATGTCATTGATCAGTTCCAAAATAAAAAAATAGACCTCGTAATCAATATTAATGAATACAAAGATACTAAAGATGCATTTAAAATAAGACGAGCTGCCGTTGACAGTAATATCCCGGTTATGACAAAAATAAAAACAGCAAAGTTATTTTTGAAAGCACTAAATGAAAAAAGGTTCATGGATCTAGAGATCAAACCTTGGAGCAGTTACTTGGGGAAGTAAGAATGAAGAAGTAAGAATTAAGGGATAGTAAATAAAGTTAACATACTTTAAAATAATCCTTGATTCATAATTCGTGATTCTTAATTCTTTGCTTAAAACAATATGCTAAAACTACCAGGCCTTATCGACCCACATGTTCACCTGAGAACACCGGGTCAATCTCACAAAGAAGATTTTTATACGGGAACTTCTGCTGCGCTTGCAGGAGGTTATACCACAATAATCGATATGCCAAATAATCAAATACCCATAACAACACTTGCAGCTTTTGAAGAAAAAAAAGAAATTGCGAAAAAAGAAATAGTTTGTGATGTAGGATTCCACTTTGGGTCACTAGGTGAGAAATTTGAAGAATTTGCAAATGTTTACAAAAATGTTTTTGGTTTGAAAATATATCTCAATCAAACCACAGGGAATTATTTTGTTGATGAAAAAGTATTTGAAAAGATATGCAAAGGATGGCCTTCTACCATTACTGATTGTAAGGCTGATCAATTTCAAAAACCTATACTAGTTCATGCAGAGGAAGATGTCCTAGAGTCCATCATTCAAATTGCACATGATACAGAACAAAAACTACATGTATGCCATGTAAGCTCGGAAAAGGAATTAAGAATTATTATGAAAGCCAAAGAGAAAAGATTTAAAATTACCTGCGGCGTAACACCACATCATTTATTTTTAACTGTTGAAGATGAAAAAAAACTTGGGAGTTTTGGAAAAATGAAACCTTCTTTAAAATCAAAAATTGATCAGGATTTCCTATGGAATAATTTATCATATATCGACATAGTCGAATCAGATCATGCCCCACACACTCTAGAAGAAAAGCAGTTAAGTAATGTACCGTTTGGGGTCCCGGGACTCGAGACAACGTTACCTTTACTCCTTACTGCTGTGCATGATAAAAAATTAACAATTAATGATATAAGAAGACTCTGCCATGATGACGCTGCAGAGATTTTCAATATCAAAACTGATCCGCAAACCTTTATAGAGATTGATGAAAATGAAGAATATGTTATAAAAAATGAAAATCTTTTTACCAAATGCAAATGGTCGCCTTTCCACGGTTGGAAAGTAAAAGGAAAAGTGAAAAGTGTTACAATTCGAGGAACAAAAGTTTTTGAAGATGGTAAAATAATCATAAATCCTGGATTTGGAAAAATTCTTTCATAATTAAAAGTGTCAGATATTCTGTTATGATAAACTTATGATAGATTGGAAAATATTTGCGGTTCTAACTCCCTTATTTTTTGCCAGCTTTCAAAGCCTATCCAAACTACTTCCAAAAACTACTTCACCACTACTAGTAGGTGCATACACATCGCTTGCTGCGTTCTGTACGCTTTTAATTCTACACATATTGCTATCCGAAAATAAATCATTTTCTTTGGGCTCAACTAAATCAATATTAATTGTGGTAGTGATTGGCATATTGATCGGGTTGGGAAATTTTGGGATTTTTAAAGCATTTAGCCTAGGTGCTCCTCAATCTATATTTACATTAATAACGTATGTTTTGCTTATCGTATTCGGAATACTATTTGGCACACTTTTCTGGCATGAAAAAATGAGCCTACCTCAGATTTTCGGAGCGCTTATTTCAATAGCCGGAATTCTGATAATTATTTATTACAGAAAATAAACTATGGCAAGCCTAAGTAATGCACCATTATACGACCCATTAAAAACATTCGATGATAATTTTGATAATGGTCCATTTGGATCTCTTAATAAAACAAAGCCATCAAAGATTACGAATTCTCCGAATTATATTTTTCTTGGTAATAAAGTTAATTTTCCTTTCGGTATTGCAGCGGGATCACTTCCAACTAGCAAACATATAAAAGCAGCATTTGATATGGGATTTGATATTGCTACTTATAAAACCCAACGTACCACAGAAATAAAAGCTAATCAATTTCCAAACGTAATTCCAATTGACGTAAAAGGAAATGTTACTTTGGATAAATCAGAAAAGGGACTAGTGATGTTGGATAACTTTAATAAGGATTATAAAAAACTAACTATTACAAATTCATTTGGTAACCCATCCCGGGGGCCTGATTTCTGGATAAATGATGTAAGAAAGGCCTTAACACACGAGGGCGAGGGACAATTACTAGTTGTTAGTGTTTGCGGAACAATTAGAAAAAATCAAACTCAAGAGGAATACTATCAAGATTTTGCTAATGCTGCGGGTATGGCAGCAAAAGCAGGAGTCAAAGCTGTAGAGCTAAACCTTTCTTGCCCAAATGCAGCCAACGAAGGCATAATTTGCTATACGTATGAAGCTGTTATGGACATAGTAAAGAGAACACGAAAGGCAATTGGTAATAAGAAACTTATTTTAAAATTTGGTTATTTTACCAACAACCAACAAAAGCTCTTAGAGAAAATTATTTCAGGAGTTGCTTCTTCTATAGACGCTATTTCTTTGATAAATACCATCCCCGCTGCAATTTATAAAAAAGATGGTACGCAAGCGCTCCCAGGGGAGGGGAGATTAAAATCCGGACTATGTGGGGCTGGAATAAAATGGGCAGGAATAGATATGGTAAATAGACTTGACAAACTTCGCAAAGATAAAAGTTATGCTTTTGAAATTATTGGTGTCGGGGGAGTAATGTCTCCAAAAGATTTTGAAGACTACAGGAAAGCAGGAGCAGATATAGTGATGTCTGTGACAGCAGCAATGTGGAATCCATATCTC
The DNA here is from genome assembly GCA_035526025.1 of Candidatus Limnocylindrales bacterium. GTDB lineage: Bacteria > Patescibacteriota > Microgenomatia > Levybacterales > UBA12049 > DATLDE01. The sequence continues at coordinate 142,879 of DATLDE010000011.1, forward strand.
GCACAGGAAATAAAACGAGCATATGAAATTTGATTCATTCAAGCAAAATTATATAAGTGCACTTATAAAAAGCGGAGGTATTAAAATTGCATCCGATGAAAACCATCTCTTCTCACAACGAAATGGTGGGAAATCCTGGATTTATTTTGATCATGGTGATTTAGTCTGCAATCCGGAAGGGAATAAAGCATTTGTAGATGCATTAAGAGCAATTATTGAGCCTCTTTTTCCGAAAAATAATACTGTTCTGCTTAACATTGTGTCTAGATGTAGTGCGCAAATTACAGGAGCAATAGCATACGCTTCTTCATATCCCCAAATCCCTTTACAAGCAGAGCAGACAATGAATCTAGAAAAGGGAACATTTCGGGTATTGAGATTACCCGTGATGAAAGATGTTAGAAACCTTGTAATTCCCGATGATGTATTAACTACCGGGAATACTGCAATTGAGACAATTGAAATTGTAAAAAAATATACTGACTTAAGTAAAATGAGTCTTCACATCGTAGTCGGACTTGCACGAAAACCTGAAAATATAATTGATAAATTAAAGGAACACAGAATTACTCCGCATTGGATAGCAACGCGGAACGATGTTCTAAATGATATTTGGCCAACTTTGACCACCATTCAAAAAGATGGCTTGGTAGCAGAATTTCCTGATTTCAAAGTCACTAATTAATCACTTGTCAAAAAGTTAATGCCTAAATGATCTCAAAATTCTTTTTGAAGAGGTGGACAAAAGAAGTAAAGGCTAATTATTTGCCAAACCGAGGTGCTTCTCTATTCTCTCAACTTTCTTATGTAAAACAACATTGTCACGGTCAAAGTAATCAATCGTAGTCTTTAGATCTTTTCTAATTTTTGTATCGTTTGTCTTAAGAATTTTTATATCCCTTAGGAGAGATCCCACGTCAGCTTGCATTGAGACCATACCTTTTTGCAACAATTTAACATCTTGTTTTATGGGCTCCACCTCAACTTGCACCACTTCTTTTACAACATCTCTTATTTGAGTCAGATCATTTTTTGTTAGCATATTTCCAATATACACCCTTTTCTTTTTGCTTTCAAGAGTTATATAATCATTACAATAAATGAGCTTTAATGACAAACTAAATTCTGCGGTACAAAAAAACAATTCGCTTCTCAGCGTGGGCTTTGACCCTGTTGTAGATAAAATACCGCAATTTCTGATAGAAAAAGATTTTCCTTTCTTTGAATTCAATAAGGCAATTATTGATACAACGTATGACTTGGTATGCGCATACAAGTTTAATTCTGCTTTTTACGAAGCAGAGGGGGATAAAGGAATAAAAGAACTGAAAATGAGCATTAATTACATAAAAGAAAAATACCCAGAGGTTCCGACAATTTTAGATGCGAAAAGAGGAGACATAGACAATTCAAACCAAGGGTATGTTAAATATGCGTTTGACTATTTAGGCGCAGATTCACTCACGGTAATGCCTTACATGGGCATACAATCACTTCAGCCTTTCTTTGATAGAAAGGATAGAGGAATTATAATTGGTTGCCATTCATCAAACCCTGGAGCAAAAGAATTTCAAGAACTTATTATAAACAACAAACCTTTATATCATATTGTCGCTGAAGAAATCATGAAACAATATGGTGACAATCCTAACTCAATGATTTTCATGGGCGCCACATATCCAGAGGAGCTTGGTACTATTCGAACCATAATAGGCGATAAAACCATCTTAGCTCCAGGAATCGGAGCTCAAGCAGGAACACTGGAAATGAGTGTAAGGGCAGGAGTAAATTCTCAAAATAAGGGATTGATTATTGTTATCGTAAGAGGCGTCACCTATGTATCAACTAGTGAAGATTTTGCAGAAAAAGCAAGACAAGCAGCGAAGAATTATAGAGATGAAATTAATAAATTTAGAACATAATGCTTATCATGAATAACGACGTCATAAACTTGCTAAAAAAATCGGATGGCATATTTGATGGTCACTTTGTATATACTTCCGGCAAACACGCATCGCGTTATTTAAATAAAATGTCGATTTTCTTACATCCTATATTTGCATCGGAGATGGGTAAATTATTTGCAAATAAATATATAAATAAAAACGTTGATATTGTAGTTGCCCCAGCAATGGGGGGAATAATCCTCGGACAATGGACTGCTTACCATTTATCCAAACTTAAAAATAAAGACATATTAAGCACTTATACCGAAAAGGATAAAGGAAGCTTTACATCCGCTGCCAAAAGTAACCATATATTTACAAAAGGTAATGAAAAATATGTTGTTGGAAAAAATGTTTTGATCGTTGAAGACATTGTTACAACGGGAATTTCAGTTCAGAAAGTCGTAAAAGCAGTAAAAGATGCGGATGGAAAAATAATTGAGGTCTGTGCAATGGCCAACATCAATCCCAACCCCGGATCAATAACTGATAAACTAATCGGAGCCAAATTCTCAAGCTTAGCAGACCTTCCGGTTAATTTATACGATGAAGGGAATTGTGAATTGTGCAATAAAAATGTGCCAATTAACACTGATCTAGGACATGGTAAAAAATTCCTCGAAGAAAAGGCAAAGCAGAAATAATTCTTGCAGTTCTCTGAATTTTTTTATTAGCGATTGACAAAAATACTTAAAAGTAGTTACATATATTTATGTGGCAAAGTGTTAAGGTTCCATTTCTCACTATAATATTTGCCCTTCTGTCTTTATTCATATTCACCAAGATATTTGGACCTATTCCTTTTTCAGTGAATAGCATCACGACAAATAAGCAAAACCTATTTACCGTTACCGGGACTGCCGAAGTGACTGCAATTCCTGATACAGCGATGATTTCCCTGGGAGTTAACAAAGAAAGTCCAACTGTTGAAGCCGCGAAAGAAGAAGTGAACAAGATTATCAATAAGATAACGCAGGATTTAAAAAATCTGGGTGTTGATGAAAAAGATATCAAAACTACCAACTTTTCCGTAAACCCCAAATATGATTATAGAGATGGTAATCAGAAAGAAAATGGTTTTACAGTGAATGCAAATATTGAAGTGAAACTGGACTCAGTTGAAAAAGCAAATAATGCAATTGATATCGCTACAAAGGATGGCGCAACGCTAGTCGGAAATGTACAATTTGTTTTAGATGAAGACAAAAAACGCGAATTCGAGAAGAAAGCCAGAAAAGAAGCCATAGCAAAAGCCAAAGAAAAAGCGGGGGACATTGCAAGAGATGCTGGTATAAAACTCGGAAGAATAGTAGATGTACAGGAAAATGGGGGAGGAGCAGAGCCAAGACCATATTATGGATTAATGTCTGACACCAAACAAGCAAGTGTAGAGGAACCGACCCAATTAAGTCCTGGAGAAAACAAAGTAATTAGCACAGTCTCCCTCTCCTACGAAACTTACTAACTTCGTTAGAATAAACAAATACTACCAATAACCCAATAAACAAATCAACCCAGAATAATAATGAGATTATTTTCTTTTTGAATTCAGGATTATGGTGCTGACAATCATTACAATCTCTTTTCCCTCCTGCATTAAATCCTTCATCCTAAGCTTAAAGGTGGGATTCGTATCACTGATTATTCTTAACCAATAGCTTGTTTCTTTACCTTCTTTTCTAACTATTGCATACTTTGCAATAAAATCTTTTCTACTATCCGTTCCGTCTGCTTCTTGATCGTTTGCTCCCATTGATGTTGCTGACTTTGTGATCTGTGTTATCAAAATAATATTTTCTGGAGTTCTTGGAAGTTTTTTTACTAAATTTAAAACCCGAATAACAAATTGATAAATTCTTTCATGAATGTCTTTTATTTTTTGATTATTCTCCATTTGTTATTGATTGGGTTATTTGTTTATTTGCATATTGGGTTATTTTACTTATTCCCACTATGAAAGGCTTTGTGGACGTCCCTAAGCTGTTTATTTGTGATATGAGTATATACCTGAGTTGTCGCGATATTTTTGTGTCCGAGCATCTCCTGGACAGATCTTATATCTGCTCCGTTCATAAGTAAATCTGTTGCAAATGAATGACGCAAGGTATGAACAGTTGCATCCACTGGCAATCTTGCTTGTTTTGTATACTTTTTTACTATTCTTTCAATCGATCGCACTGTCAATCTCATCTTTTCTCCATTATCAATTTCTGAAACAGCCTTTGCATATCTGATAAATAATGGTTTATAACTATCTGTCCTCGCATTTTGATAATTTGCTATCCATTCAGCGGCCCGATCTGAAATAAACACAATTCTTCCTTTACCACCTTTTCCAATTACACCAAATTCCCGCCGTTCAAGGTTGATTTTATCCTGATTCAGACTTACAAGCTCAGACACACGAAGACCACTGGAAAATAACAATTCCAGAATTGCACGATCCCTAATCCCTGCTTCCTTAGAAGTATCCGGCATGGCGACCAATCTCTCTACCTGATCTCGCTCTAAAAATTTTAGACTTCTACTCTCTGTCTTGGGAAGATCTATTTTTGAGGGTTCCAGAGTTGGGACATCATTTTTTATAAGAAATCTTAGAAACGACCTGAGCGCAATTACATAATAGTTTTGGGTGACCTTTTTTCTTGTTTGGCCTTTTTCATTAATGTGATTGGCCAAATGAACTCTATATTTTCTGATAAGTGATAAATCAAGATCCTTAATCGACTTCCCCGGCAGGGTAGAGGAGTGCCATTCTTTAAATACGTCTAAGTAATGCCTATAATCACGTATGGTGAGCTTGGAGCAATTTTTTTCAATTTCCATGTACTCCAAAAATTGATCGATTAAAGAAACTAGGCTGTCGTTCTGCATTATTCCATTCTACGACATAATAAATTCAAATTGCAACCCTGTGTTACAATATTTAAATGAAATATAGCGAACAATATAAAGACTGTCTGGAATATATTGATGAATATTGGGATAAGATTATTTTCAAACCTTCAAGAATTCGACTGGAATATAAGTATATAAATATTCCAACACTTCTTCCTGAAAAAAATCCAAACCCACATATCATCAACATTCCTTATTCTTATATTGTCCCAAATACAGGATTTTTTAAAAGAATATATTACTGGGACAGCTATTTTATGTTTAAAGGATTAATCGGTACCAAACGTCAATCTGTAACCCGAAAAATGGTTGATAATTTTTTATATCTTTATGGAAAGTATCAAATAATACCAAATTTCAACGCCCCGGCATCAATTAACAGATCTCAACCGCCATTTCTCTCATCTATGATACTCGATAGCTATCTAAGCCCTCTTCATGCCCTAAAAAATAATAAATATCATACTAGTATCAGTTCAAGCGTCTATAAATTGAGAAATATGGGCTGGTTAAAACGCGCGAGTCATATTGCCAAGCAGGAATATGAAACAGTTTGGATTGATAAAGACAATCTCTATAATCACCACGTAGATGGTTATGAATTGTCACGCTATGGAGACCGGGATATTGGGTATGCACATTCTTCAGAATTGGAATCCGGTTGGGACATGACATCCCGATTTTATAATAAATGTGACCAATTTCTACCAATTGATCTCAATTCCTATCTATTCAAATATGAAAAAGACTTTGAATACATTGCAAAGCTTTCTAATAATTCAACTGATGAAAAATACTGGAGAGAAAAATCAGAACGTCGAAAAAAGGAAATTAACAAATATATGTGGGATGATCATGAAAAATTCTTCTTTGATTATGGATATGTCTTCAAATTGGTCAGTCACTTCTTTTCACTCGCGTCCTACACTGTCCTGTGGGCTGGACTCGCAACTGAATCCCAAGCCAAACATATGGTTGAAAAACTTTCAAAATTTGAAACTCCATATGGTCTGACTATTTCGGATGCAGACTCAATTGCAAAACCCATTAATCTTGCAAAAATTCAAAGACGTTATCACCCGGCAATTAATGAGATTATAAAACCTAAGCAATGGGACTATCCGAACATCTGGTCACCTCTTGAATATCTTACAGTCATCGGGCTTCTCAAGTACGGATATGTAGATGATGCAAAAAGAATTATGGAAAAATCTGTAAGCGCTCATGCAAGGCTTTTTAAGAAACACAAAACATTCTTTGAAAAGATCAACGGCAAAACCGGTGAACCAGGCGTCGGCGCTCTGTACGGCGATCAGGAAGGTTTTGGCTGGACAAACGCTGTGTTTTATCGCTATATTCAGATTCTTGATGCTATAGACTCCAAGCAGTCAATTTATTTATCCCCAAAGTCAAAAAAACCCCCATACACTTTATCCATACTTCACTAGTGAAAAGTCCTAGATATGCTCTCCTCCGGACAAAATTAACCTAAGGGGGAGTCATATACTGATTTTAGCCTCGATTTAGCCTCAAATTACAGTCCCATAGTGGGGGAGTGAGCGAAAAAAAGCACATTGAACCAAATAGAGAATAATAGAGATTGAATAAGGGATATTAGAATTACCAATATACATATAAATGTTAAATAAATGCTAATTCGTAAAGTACAAAACCAGCCCTCCCCCCGGTTCTGTGCCTACGTTATGTCGTAAAAGTATTATTGTACGACATAATAGCATATTGCTTCCCCAGGCTTAATGCCAATAAAATTGGTTTATAATCCATAGCAGACATATTTGATAAGAGTAGACTATCCATTTATCTAGATCCTTAATGCTTAACACATGTTAATTAATTGCTATAAATTACTAATTTTATTAATAATTTGTAGCTTAGAGACCACTTCCCTAAGATAGAAGAGATTTGCTCTTGTACTGACTAAGAAAAGAATATTAAACAGGTGAACATTCTCTGAAGCTTTCAGTTGCACTGATTAGCAAAGTTAAGAATGCATAGATATATATAATAGTCTGGTTAAACATTGATAATCGTTTAGACTGTTGAATCAATCTAATTTACACATTTTAGCCTCAAAATAATTGAAAAAGAGATGTTCGTATTTTTTTTATCACTTCGCGTGGAGTATGATAGTCTAGTATACTACTCTGAAGTAAACTAGAAGAAAATATTAATCTAATTAATATACAATTGTAGACAAGCAACTACATTGCTTTCTATTATACACCCTCTGTGTTACAAGTTAATAAATACATGTATCAAACTATATCATTTAGCCTGTGAAAAGTCTCTGTGAAAAGTTATCCACATACTATATCATAGTATATCACTTTTATTATAGGACTTATAGTTTTTACCCTCTCTCCTCTTCCCCATTCTCTTCTCAGTAATTATTTTCCCCACGGTGTAAAAAGAATTAATACAAAAAAAACAAGACAACCTACCCAGACATATTCCCACATAATTCCTTTAAAAAGCCGTCTCTCGAACCATATATGAGATAGGCCAACTATGGCATAAAAAAAACCTGTGAGAAAAAGTGCAATAAAGGTTGGACTGCTGGGCCAAAACCATAAAAGCGAGGCTGCTTCAATCAGACATGCTGTTAGTATAAATACCCAAGTGAAAATTGAGCGGGATGGCTTTATAAGCGTATAGGTCCACAAAGAGTGAAATATTAAAGCTGAACTGTATATTATCATCAGTATTATCACTACAAAAATATTTAAATGGAGAGTAAAAACAATATTTGTGAGAAAAAAGAATGATAGCAGCGTTGCTACAAAAGACACAATGCGTGCACCCGAAAGAAGAGTTATTGTTCTAATTGAGGAAATTGAGAGAATATTCTGACTTAAGAATACGGAGTACAGACCAAATGCAAAAATTGCTGCCAGAACTAATCTGAACGCAAATGCAGTAGGTGTTAAAAAGTAAAACATTCCAAAACTCAGGCTATAAAAAAACGGAAGTATAAATGCCTCAAGCGTGCGATTTTCTTTAAGATCAGGATGAATTGCCCAATACAAAATTATAGTTGTCAGTATAGCGATTATAACTGGGATAAAAATTCCTGATTTTCCAAACTGAAACTCTGCAAAAAATAAACCGAGTGAAAGAAGAACCGTCCCGATAACAAATTTATGTCTCTTTTCAATTGAAAACTTAAAGCTCTTTCTCCCCTTTTTTACATTTGAGGCTTGTTTAATACTTGAACTTTGTTGGGACGAATTACTGATCATTTAATATACTTTCCATTATATTGTCATCTATATCAAAATTTACATATACCTTATGAACATCATCCAATTCTTCTAATAGATCAATAAATTTAATCGCTTTTTGCGCTTGCTCTTTGTCCGTAAGAGTATTTATGCTTACAGGTTTCCAAATCAGCCTCGTTTCTCGAATTTTAATTGCTTTTTCCAGTAAAGCGTTTCGGGCTTTTGCAAGGTCATCCGATTTGGTATATATAATCGCATCAGTATCTGAATCCTCTATATCTTCTGCATAACAATCTGCTGCAATAAGAAATATGTCATCAAGTGACTGCCCGTTTTTTGAAACAGTAATTACGCCTGTTTTTTCAAACTGATACATAACGCTTCCTGCAACCCCCATACTGCCCCCATTTTTTTCAAAAGCATTTTTTACTTCTGCAACAGTTCGTTGTTTTTTATCGGTTAGTGTTTCAACAATCACGCTAAATCCCCCTGGCCCAAATCCCTCATAAAAAATTTCCTCAATGTCCCCTGCTTGCTTACCACTCGCCCGCTCTATAGCCCTAGTTATATTTTCCTTAGGCATGTTTGCAGCCCGCGCTTCATCTACTGCTAATCGAAGACGAAAGTTACTATTGGGATCAGCCACACCACCACCTTCTCTTACAGCAGTAGTAATACTATAAGATAGTTTAGTGAATACCTGGCCACGTTTTTGATCTTTTGTTCCTTTTTGTCTTTTAATGGTTGACCACTTTGAATGCCCTGACATAGGGCATCATTATACCTAATCTATCTTGACATTTGCAAGAATTGTTAGTAAACTTCTGGAAGTCTTTCAATCCACACAATGTCATCACAACAATTAAAAACTCAAGCAATACAAACTGCGCTCACTGGTGACTGGGACAATGCGATTCTCCTGAATGAACAGATATTAAAAGACGATCCTGACGATATAGCAACACTCAACAGAATAGGCTTTGCTCACCTCAGCTTAGGAAATATAAAAGATGCTAGAAATGTATATGAAAAAGTATTATCCCTGGACATGAAAAATCCTATTGCCCTACGAAATATTAAGAGGCTAAATGGTGGAAATATTTTAAAAACAAATATACAACTTAATAATTTATTTATTGAGGAAACAGGGAAAACAAAAATAATTGAATTGGTAAATATTGCTGATAAAAAAGTAGTTTCTCATCTACGATCAGGAGAAAAGATATCTATAAGAATAAAACGTAATAAAATTTTTGCACTTGATTCAGATGAAAAATTCCTTGGCATGCTACCCGATGACGTATGTAAAAGACTAACGGAATTCATGAATGGTGGAAATATATATGATGCATACATCTGGGCTTCTAACGAAAGTAAAATTTCTATATTTATAAGAGAAATTAAAAGGGCAAAAAAATATACTAATCAGCCTTCCTTTGTATCAAATGAGAAAACAAAATTATCTATTGAGAAAACTCATCCAACAACGGATCATCTCTGAAATATTACTTTATTACGCTTAAGCTCTTTTTTAATTTTATTTACCTCATCCATCTTATTTTGTTTTTTCAAAGAAAATAATGCCCATATTATGGAGAGAAGAGCAATAATTATAATTACGATAACAAACATATCAAATCCTCAAATATTTATAGACCAGAATATTTTTTATAATCTTCCCCTATTATTATAACTATGTCGGCAATTGTTTTGCTATCTGTCTTTTTTAGAGGATATCTTAAAATCTTATGAAGCTTATTACTAGTATAACTATTTCGCACAAAATAATCTATTATGGAATTAGGACTTTTGCTTCTTGATGAGGATACAGATACTACATTTCCTCCTCTATTTAGAATAACACGCTCAAGATTTTGACCAAGACCTGGTATTTCTGTTGAATTTATTATCTGAATACTGAGATTTTCAGATACTAAATTACTGTCAGTAAAAAGAGTCTTAATTTGTTGATCGATGAGTATTTTATCTGTAAGGGCTGTAATATTTTCTTTCTTGATATTATTTTCAGAAACATTTTTTGAGATAAACCACAACCTAATTTTGTCAAAGATTGTCAGATCAGATCTTATACCGTCTGCTACATTTATTGATTTCAAGAAAAATGTGTCAGTGGAATTTGCATCTAAATAATCTACAGAATCAATATATGACTCACTTATTAGTCCCAACTTTGCAGCAAGGTTATCCAATGGGATATTTACTTTATCAGTCTTGAGAATTGAAATTATTTTTTTGCTGGAATCAACGCCTATAATTGAAACTATTTTCTTATTTTGTGAAACTGCAACCGTAATATTGCTACCATCAAACCTACTCTGACTTAATATAAAAAAACTACGCACAACAAGCGCACCACCCACTATCAATGCAACAATAATGAAGTATACAAAAAAAGTCTTCAAGCTATTATTGTTCTCTGTGCTTGCATGATTTTTTTTCATATATTTAAGTATATCAAAATTTTACACATGAGGGATAAGACCTAATAATGATTTCAAGAATTATCCTGTAAATGCTCAACTGCATCAGTGAGCTCTGAAGGGAGTCCGCTTGAAAATGAAACATTCTTTTGATTTTTTGGATGTAAAAACGAAATTCCTGCTGCATGCAAAAATACTCGAGGCAGTACTTTTCTATCCTTTCTTGAGGTCTTACGTCCAGCATATAAAAAATCAGAAAAAATAGGATGCCCAATATACTTTAAATGAACTCTGATCTGATGGGTTCTACCTGATTGTGGATATAACTCAACAAGCGACAGATACTCTTTTAATTTACTAATATATATGTGCTGAAGAACTTTATAATCTGTTCTAGATTCTCTTCCACCTGGTATTATTCCAAATTGTTTCCTATTCCATGGCAACCTTCCAACTGGAACATTTATTTCTCCTTTATCTGGGGATATCTTACCATGAGCTAATGAAACGTAAGTTTTTTTAATAGTCCTCTCCTTAAACTGTTTTTGTAGATTTATAAATGCTGATTCGCTCTTAGCAATTAGCAAAATTCCTGATGTTTCTTTATCTAAACGGTGAACAATTCCACCTCTATTATAAAAATCGCTTTCTGAATTTTCATCCGACATTTCGGAATTAATTTTCAGTTTATGTTCAGCCCAATCTTGAACTGTAATTTCATTAACTGTTGTTTCTGATTTATTAACTGTTATTCCTGCAGGCTTATCAACAATTAATAATTCGTCGTCTTCATGTATTATTTTTATAAGATCAGTATATGAATTCATTTTTGTATTTTAAGTAAAAAAGGTATACTTGCTAACAACATTAGAACCAGAATAACTGATTCAACTGAAATAATATTAGTTCTCTCGTAAAGTGCGCTAAACACTGAGGTAGCTATAGAAAAAGATGAATAAAAGACTATAAAGAAAACACTTAGACTCCCCTCTCTTATACTTCTACTCATAATTCGTGGGAATAACTTCTTTTTGAAATAAATAGCTACTAATAAATAAATAAAAGCTTTTGCAAAATACAAATAACGTTGCATGTCGCTACCTATTACTCCTTGGAGGAATAACCAAAATGTTGCAGCTGATAAAAAACTAATTGTAAAAAAATCAAAAAATCTTCCAAGAGGGATTCTTTTATACTTCGCTATCAGAAATAACATTATAGAAGTAATTAGAATAGAAAATGTTAGTTGCTCATTCTTATTATGAGCTACAAAGTGTAGAAAAAACCAGTTAGCGAATATTGCTACAAATGAGTAATCAAAAAAATGATCAAGTTTTATATTTCGCCTAAAAAATACATGATCGTCTTTAACCAACTTAAAAATTGTGTATAAGAATATGAAAAACGATGGTATAAATATTAATATTTGCATAATCCTATTTACTAAATATCCATGTAAATCCAAGGAGTATAAGACCTACCCCAATTCCAGTGATTACTGCACCTACGCCTATTAAATCAGACAGGCTTCCTGCAAGTACTATTGGAAAGAGAGAGAGTAATCCAATAATACTATTTAAAAAACCATATATTTTTCCTCTTATTTCGTCAGTAGTTTTTTCTTGAAGAATTGTGTTTGCTGGTACGAAAACAAATGAATTTGCTACTCCAATTACAAAAGCAAGTACCACCATTATATGTAATATGTTAATTTCTAAAATAGGCGGAAGAGATAAATTTAAAGTCTGCGCAAAAGCTCTTGACGCAACTTTAGAACCATATGGAAGCAGTAGCAAAGCTATACCAGACATAAATATTCCTGTTGCTATCAACTTATTTTTTTTATAACTGTGGAAATAATGAACTAATATCACACCTCCTATAACTGTTCCTAGGGCAGCAGGAGCTGCAAATAGTAAAGCGAAATCCTCTATAGGTATTTTCAAAATTTCCTGCGAATACCCTGGAGCAATAGTTGCTATAGTCAGAGTTAAAATTTGCGAAAAAGCTAATAAAAAAAGCGAACTGGAAATTTCTTTTGTTTTAGACATAAGAGAAAATGTAGACCTAACATCTTTTAAGAAATTCGGTTTTGTAGTTATATTTTTACTCTTAATGGGTGTACGCATTTTGATCAACGATATAGCAAATGCACCAAGTAGTAATAAAATTGATAAGAGAATTAATGTTTTGGCAGGTTTTAAAATGAGCAATACAGGACCGGATAAAACATATGCGATTAATATTGATCCAAATATTGCCATCCCGAATAATGCATTTGCTGAAAGCAAATTATCTTCTTTCACTGTTAATGGGATCATCGGTGACTCTGCAGGAATAACAAATTGCACCAAGACTGTAATAAATAGAGAAATTAAATAAATCATTACCAGATTATTTAGGAAAAATATCATGCATATAAGCAAAACCGCGCGAAGGATATTTGAAATTATAAGTACGCGTTTTTTATCCCACCTGTCTACATATACCCCAGCAATTGATCCAAAAAATATCGCAGGCAGCGTAAATGTCAGAACAGCACCTGAAACAGCTGTATTAGAATTTGTTATCTTGAAGACCAAAAGTATTAAAAAAAAATTAAATAAATGTGTTGGGATTTGAGTAAAAATTTCACCTATCCAGAAATAAAAAAAGGGCTTTTCTTTGAGAGCACCAAATGTGTTATTCTTCATGACTGAGCTTTTTCTGTATATGCTCCTGTTCTGGTATCCACTTTAATTAAATCCCCTACGCTTATAAATAAAGGAACTTTTGTTTTGATATTATTCTCAAGTATTGCCTCTTTAAATACATTTGTCGCTGAGTTGCCTTTTGCCCCAGGCGCAGTTTCTATAACTTTAAAAACCATTTTTGGTGGAAGCAAAACAGATAGAGGTTTTCCATCCAATATTGATACTGGAAAAGTCTCTCCTTCTTTAAGATATTCGTTATCTGGAACAAGCTCAATTGGGATATTAACCTGTTCGAACGTGCTAGGATCCATAAAAAATACCTCGCTGTCATCTTTATACAGATATTGCATTTCCCTTTTATTTACAGGAATATCTGAGACCTTTGCTCCATTTGTGTAGCCTTTTTCTGTCGTGGATCCTGTTTTGAGATTTCTGACTTTTACTTTTATATTTGCACTGCCCCTACCCATTTTTATGTGCTCGTATGAAACCACAGTAAAATACTGTCCATCTTCTTCATAAGTTGTGCCTGCTCTAAGCTCAGTTACTGATATCATAATACAATCAATTTTAACAGTTTTCTAGGCATTTTACCAGAGTCACTAGCTCTGAGGAGAATTCAGGAATTCTTCAATACTTTCATAGTCTCTTTTCAGCCATTCATCATTTGACTCTATTTTTTCAATTACTTGCTTAATAGTTCGCTCAGCGCCAGGTGCACCATGAATTTTGAAAAATTTTTCAACTTCCAATGAATTCTCTTTTTTTGTAAAAAATTCAACAGGCTCAACAAATCTTGAAAATAGATGACCACCACTATAGCGCTTAACAATTTGATCCCAATTACGCTTCAGAAAATCCCAAGCAAGTGGCTTTCCGTATGGGTTCATAAATATAAAATATATAGACTTAAATGAGTCCTGAGTGCGCACTTCCGTTGAAAAACCTAACTCCAAAGTATTTGTAAGAAGCTTTTTTTGCTTGAAACTGCACAGTGATTTAAAAATACGATCTTTTTCTTCCTGCAGCGCTTCCTCTCGATATAGTTTTAATAAGTCATTATATATCTGCTCATTTCCATATCTGGCAACAATTGAGTACACGACTCCTCTCAAATCAGATTCAATCTGCTTCTTTTCTTTTACTATCTGCTCAAACATTTCTTGAGCAGTTCTTATAGTATTTCCATCTCCATATTTCCCAAGGCTGGATAATATTACGCTTCTTAAAAGAGTTGTGCTATGACTTTCATTATCGGCCTTTTCCCATCCTACCTTTTTACCGATATCTTTTAAAATATTCAAAGCATATTTTTCGAAACAATTATAAACTTTTTCTTCGGAGAGAAGATTGCTTAAACTTGCAAGCTGCGACGCAATTTCTGACCAGACAATATAACTTTCTTCTCCCTTGTATGAAGCGTATGCAGTTAATGCTTGTACTGTTGATATCTGTCCAGCTTCTGACAAAACCATTAAATCCCTGATAATCCCAAATCTATCAATTGTTGACAATTCATTTCCTTCTATCGCTTTTAATAAGTTTATTAAATTCTGCATCGAGTACCCAACTCTAACCATGCTCGATTCACCGGCATTAAGCTTTATCCATTCTGACTTCGAATTAACAGGAAGGATAATTTTCTGTTTATCTATTAAATGATATTCTGGTTCTTTATTTAATTCTGAAATATAATTCATTGGGATATCCCAAATGGTATTATCTTTAGATTTTTTCTGTGAATGGATACTTGAAAAAAACCTGGATTGGGAAAGAACTATTTCATCATTTGTGTTCTTAACTGTGATCAGTGGGTAGCCGGGTTTTTGTGTCCAATTATTCATAATTTTTTCAACAGGCTTCCCAGAAACTTTCTCAAGCGCATTCCACAAATCAGAAGTTGAGGCATTACTGTAAGAGTGCTTTTTGAGATATACCTGCAATCCCTTTCTAAACACATCTGGACCCAAATATTCTGCAAGCATTCTGATAATTGTTGCTCCTTTGGAATAACTGACAGAATCAAATATTTCGCTAATTTCAGTAGGATTGTGCACTTCAACTTCAATTGAATGAGTATTTTCAAGTCCATCCAAGTCCAACGCGCGACTTTGATCCATATAAACAAATTGGGTCCACATGTCCCACTCAGGGAAAATATGATCTACTGCAAAATACTCTATGTATGAAGCAAATCCCTCATTAAGCCAAAGATGTGTCCACCATTCCATGGTCACAAGATTTCCAAACCATTGATGTGCAAGTTCATGTGCAATTACAATAGCGACCCATTGCTTATTTACTGTAGAAGTATTTATTGGATCAACCAATAGAGCAGTTTCACGATAGGTCACAGCTCCCCAATTTTCCATAGCACCAGCTGCAAAATCCGGTATAGCGATTAAATCCATAACTGGAAGTGGGTAAGGAATTTTAAAATAGTCGGAGAAAAATGAGAGAGTCTTTACTGCTACTCCAAGTGCAAATTCTGCCTGTTCTTTTTTCCCTGGAGTTACAAATACCCTAACAAGAGTCCCCTCTTTCGTCTTCTTCTCAATATGCACAAATTTCCCAACAACAAAAGCCAAAAGATATGTAGACATTTTCGGAGTAGGATCAAATGTCACCGCTTTAAATCCGACTTCCTGCTCTACAATCTTATTGGCTATTGTATTAGAAATCGCAGTGTATTCTTCAGGCACAATAAGAGTTATTTTAAAAATCGCTTTCAGTGCGGGTTCATCAAAGCATGGGAAAGCACGTCTTGCATCGGTTGATTCAAATTGTGTAACTGCTATAAAATTTTCTACTGAATCAACTAAGTATTTACTTTTGTAAAAACCTCTCATTTTGTCATTTAAGATTCCTGTGAACTCTATGCTTAGCTTTCCCTTTCCCTCAGACAATTCTGTGGGAAAATCAAACCTAGCTGTTTCGGTAGATTTATCAAAAGTAACTATTCCCTCAATTGAATCGTTATAAATAACATTTTGTATTTCTAATTCATCAGAGTGAATTTGGAGATGATTTGTAGATTTTTTTAAATCAATTATTATTTCTTCTTCACCCTTAAAGGTAAAAGTTGAAAAATCCGGCTGAACAGTAATAGAATATTCAAGAGGAATAACGTCTTTAGATAAGCGAACATTTTTTTTATTTGACAGCATAAATTGCAGAAAACTGCGCAAAAAGTATATAATATACGAGCTCTAAAAACAAGGCGATAAAGAGCCGAGATGGCGGAATGGTATACGCGGTAGTCTCAAAAACTACTAGTCGCAAGGCTATGGGGGTTCGACTCCCCCTCTCGGCACAATAAATATGACACCTAAAAACTTCTCCCAAAACGGCAAGATTCAGCCAATTGAAAAAGCAAACATTCCATTTTCAAATATAGAATATGCATATGGATATGGAGTATATGAATCACTAAGAATTAGGAATGGAATAGTTTTTTTTGAAAAACAACATATCGATAGACTCATAAATTCTGCATCAATTTTAGAAATCGAACATCCCTTCACCAAAGAAATTATTTCTGAAAGTATCTCAAATTTAATAATACTTGAAGCACCAAGTACTTGCAATTTGAAAATATTACTTATCGGTGGGAAATCGCCTAGCGATGCAAAACTAAATATATTTCTTCTTAATCCCCTTTTCCCTGATCGCAAATTATATTCAGACGGCATGAATACTATTACATATAAATACCAAAGATTGTTTCCAAATGCAAAAACATTAAGCATGCTGGGAAGCTACATGGCATACAAAAAAGCAAAGGAAAATAATTGTTATGACGCTTTACTGATCGATGAAAATAAAAATATAATCGAAGGAACCAGAACAAATTTTTTTGCAATGAAAGGTAAAAAAATATTTACAGCACCAAAAGAAAAAATACTTGAGGGAATTACTAGGGAAATTGTTATACTCCTGGCTAAAGAAGATGACTATGAAATTATTGAAGATGAAATATCAATAAATAAACTTTCAAGTTATGACTCAGCGTTTCTCACAAGTACCAGCTCAAAAATCATTCCGGTAAAGAATATTGACAGTCATAAATTTACAAACATTTCTGATGAACTTAGAAATTTAATGAATTTGTACGATAAATTCCTAGAAAGCTCAAATGGGGTCTTTGATTTTTGAGATATTAACACCTAACTTTTTCAATTCATTTGCAACCTCATGAACTGGCAATCCCAAAACACTTGAATAATCACCTTCAAATTTTTCTACAAAAATGTCTTTTACATCTTGTATCCCATAAGCCCCTGCTTTATCAAAAGGATGAAACTGATCAATATAATTCTCTATTTCGAATTTATCTAACTTTCTAAACCAAACTTTATTTTTTAATGATTTGCTAATAATTTTTTCTGATTTCTTATCAAGAATTACAAAACCAGTAATTACACTATGCATTTTCCCACTTAACATTTCCAGCATTTTTATAGCATCTTCACTGTCTTTTGGTTTGCCCAAAACCAAATCTCCGATCACAACTGTTGTATCTGCAGCAATTATAATTGAGTCTGACGCTCTAAATGACACATTCTTTGCTTTTTGCATTGCGATATTTAATGCTTGCTGAGTGGATTTCAAAGCGGGATCTAAAACTTCTTCGATATTGCTAACAACCACTTCAAATTCTATTCCAAGTTTTTTAAGAAGCATTTTTCTTCTCGGAGAACCCGATGCAAGTATAATTTTTTCATAATTCTAATTTAGTACACTACGCTTGGTTGTAGAAGCCAATCCAACCAGTAAATCATAAGGTATAGTTTGACACAACCGCGACGCACTCAAAATGGAATTCTTTTCTTTAATTTTATTTGAGTATACAACTACAGAATCTCCTACTGATGGGCTTTTTATATTACTTAAATCGATAAGAGTTATATTCATGCTTACCCTTCCTATTACTGGACAAAGTTGGTTATTAACAGTAACAAACCCCGAATTTGAAAGTCTTCTATCGACCCCATCAAAATAGCCTACGGGCAGAACACCAATAGTCATTTTTTTCTTAGCAATATATGTAAAATTATATCCAATCCCTTCTCCTTTAAGAATATTTTTAACTTGATTTATTTTTGTTTTAAACTCAAGAGCTGGCTGTAGTTTTGTATTTACTTTTTCTGGATCTATTCCATATATCGCAATACCGCACCTGGCAAGGTTTCCTATTTTTTTCTTGTATTTTCTATAATTTAACACTGCCGATGAATTTCCAAGATGCACCCATTTGGGAAAAATACCTGCTGTACTGCAGATCAATTGAGCTTTTTTAAAATTTTTTACTTGCCGTGTAGTTTTTGAATTATCAAATTTCTCAGACGCTGCCAGATGAGACATCAATCCATCTACTCTCATGTTTCCAAATGATTTTATATAATCCAAGAAAGTCGCTAGTTCCTCTATCCGTATGCCTTCCCTGCTCATTCCCGTATCAACAAATATATGAATTCCAGCATGTGATTGATATTTACTAATTGCTTCAATCATATCCATACTTGAAACAGCATATGAAAAAGGAAGTTTTTTTATCTTCAAATTTTCAGGATCAACATAACCCAAAATAAGTACAGGTGTCTTAATATTATGATTTAACAATTCATATGCTTCGTATAAACTGTCTACGCAGAAATACGCAGCATTTAATTTATCAAGAGCCTTAGCAACCTGTATTAATCCATGTCCATAGGCATTACTTTTTAAAACCGGAACAATATTTAATTCTTTATCAATTTTTGCTAGATATGAAAAATTGTTTATCAATGCTGATCTTGAAAGCTCAATTGAATTAAGTGGATGGTATTTATTACCAAGAAATGATCTAAAGCTCATAAATAGTCATTAAAGAGTTGTTCTAAATTTATTTTGAGTTTTGAACCTATCAATAGCTAACTGAATAAGCCTATCTATTAATTCAGGGTATGCTATTCCACTTTTCTCCCAAAGCTTTGGGTACATAGAAATATTGGTAAAACCCGGAATAGTATTGGGTTCATTAATCAGTATCTTACCTGATTTCGTTAGAAAAAAGTCAATTCTGGACATACCCTCAAGACATAAAACCTTAAACGCTTTTATTGCTAATGCTTGAATTTCTTTAATCTTGGCATCTGAAATCCCTGCGGGAATTTTAAGCTTTGCACCTTCCGCGTCAATATACTTCGCTTCATAGTCATAGAATTCATGAGTTGGGATTATTTCTCCGGGAATTGAAGCTATTGGATTTTCATTACCTAAAACTGCGCATTCTATTTCTTGACCTTCGGTATATTCTTCAATAATTATTTTTGCATCATATGAAAAAGCCGATTTTACGGCCTGATCAAAATCAGCTTCGTTCTTTACCTTTGAAACTCCTATTGAAGAACCCAAATTTGCTGGTTTTACAAAAAATGGAACTCCAAGTTCTTTTTTTACATCATCAAAATGTATCTCATCCTTCCTTTCAAAAACAAGAAATTTTCCGATAGGCAATCCAGCATCGCGCAACAGTCTCTTTGTCACGTCTTTATCCATTCCAATGGCAGACCCCAAAACTCCTGATCCGACAAAAGGAAGATTTGCTAATTTTAAAAATCCTTGTATGCTTCCATCTTCGCCATATGGCCCATGCATCACAGGAAAAACTAGGTCAATATTGTTGAGGGTAAAATTTATTTTTCCATCTTTATCAATTTTAATTGGAGTAACTTCATACTTATTCTTATCGAGCGCATTTATTACATTCTTCGCGGATTTCAGAGACACATCATGCTCTGCTGATTTCCCTCCATAAAGAACCGCGATTCTCAGCTTTTTGCTTTTCATATGGAGATAATACCTCTTTTTTTCATGATAATCAATCTTTAGCAATCAACCCAATTCGCTTTCTTTTCTCATCCCAAGCCTTTCCTCTCCGAGGAAGTTTCGCAATATCTTCTTTATTTTTCAAAAAATTTACTATCAATCCTTCAAGAAAAAAAGACTGTGCTCCCTTAAATAAAACTGTTTCTCCACCAGCAAGAGAATTTGTTAGAAAAGATAGTGCGTCTTTTGTATCTTGAAATGATGCAGCAATTTTGTTATTTATCAAATTGCTTAAAATGTATTTAGCGCTCAACGGTCCAATTAAAATTATTCTATCAAATTCCAATTTATTGAGAACATTTGCCACTTTCTTATGCTCTATTACGATATCCTCTTCACTTAACTCCAACATATCACTTATTACAACCCATTTTTTAATCGCAGATAATCTTCCGAACATAAAAAGCATTGACTCCACAGAAAGATTAGCATTATATGAGCTATCAACTATTGTAATATCTTTTATTCCTTCAAATATTGACCCCCTACCAGGAGGCATCCGGAACTTTGAGAATGTATGATCAAATGAGATACTCAATATGTCGCACGCTTTTCTAACCATCTCAATTGAATAAAAAACTTCTTCAGGAAGTAAGAATTTGAATCTATACGCTTTGCCCCCTATTTGAAAATGGGTACCGTCTTTACCTACATCATATTTTTCTAAATTATTTTCTTTTTTAATTGATATTAATTTTGCTTTTGCTCTATTCACCTGATTTTTCATTAACTCTGAGTCTCCATTGAGTATTACCAGATCTTTTGCGTACTCAACAAAGTATCCAAATTCATATGCAATTGCTTCCTCAACATTAGAAAACTTTTTATTCATGACGAGCTTTTCAAAATTCATACTGTGCGTTTTGGAGATGCTTATCCATAACACAATTTCAGGACGTAGTAATTCTGAGAGAAATCTTCCTTCTCCAGGCCTATCACAATCCGCTTCAACCACGTAGAGTCTTTCTTTTGGGACTTTTTTAAATGCAGAGAAAGGAGTTTTTAAAATCAAACTAATCCATTCAGATTTTAATAAACTTTTTCGATGTAAATCTAGGATATCAAATGGGATTCCAAAGCTGCTATTGGCATGATGGGAGTATTTTGCTCTACTTCCAATTTGCGCTTCAAGCATATGAAGAAGTGTAGTCTTGCCATTGGATCCTGTTACAACAATAATTTTCGGATTCCACCGATTCAAACGAATCGCAGCAAAAAAACGGAAATATGAAGCTATGGGAAAATATAGCGCTTTTTTGAATTGTGTAAACATTCATCTCTTATTTTAACAGAATTGACACCACATGGTATAATTGGCTATATGGTAACTGAAAAAGAGAAGCGTAATCAACAAAGACAGGAAGCAGGACTCCGCTATATTGCTGCTTTAGAGCGGCTTGAGGCAGATCCAAAATCAATTGACGCAGCAAAAAAAGTTCTTTTAGGTCCTACGCATGAAGAGCGCCAAGCGCAAATTAGCGCAAACCAACTTGAGCCCAGGAAAACTTTAATGCAGTGGGTCATAGGCCGAAGAATTGCGCGAAGCAGAAGGCAAAAAAGTTAATTCAGCTCTGAACCTACTCTTCCCTCTTCTTCTCAACGCTTGAGAATTTGATTCTGTTCCCCTGGAAAAGTAGATCTATTTCCCCTGTAGGACCATTTCGATGTTTGGCTATAAGAAGCTTTGTCGGTATATGAGTGCCTGACGCTTCTGCATCCGGTCTATAAAGAAACATCACAACGTCAGCATCCTGCTCAATGGCTCCAGACTCACGAAGATCGGCTAGTTGAGGCTTCTTCTCCCCTCCCCGATGCTCCACAGCTCTATTAAGCTGTGACGCTGCAAGAACTGGGACATTTAACTCACGAGCAAGATTTTTAAGCGCTTGTGATACCATAGAAACCTCCTGCACCCGACTGTCATACTTTCTACCCGGATCAACCAACTGAAGATAATCAATAACCAATAGCGATATATTATGCTCCATCTGAAGTCGTCTTGCTTTACTTCGCATTTCTGTCAATGAAAGTCCAGGCGTATCATCGATAAATACCGGAGCTTCAGCGAGTTCACCCATGGCTTGTGATAATTTGGAAAAGTCATCTTCTGAAAGCCTTCCTGTCTTTAACTTCCATGCGTCAACATCTGATTGGGCAATTAACAAACGGTCAACCAGCTCTTCCTTACTCATTTCGAGCGAGAATATTCCAATGGGAAGCTTTTGTTTGACCGCGATATTCTGTGCGATATTAAGCATAATTGCTGTCTTCCCTTGTCCTGGTCTTGCCGCGAGAATAAGCAGATTGGTTTTTTGCATACCCGATAGGATATTATCAAGATCAGTAAAACCACTCTTTATTCCACGAAGTCCTGATCCTGTTTTTTGCAACTCATCAATTCTGTCAAAACTATCAGTAAGCGTATCTTTCAAAGCTACAAAACCTCTTGTAATATGTCCTTGTGAGATTGAAAAAATTGCAGCTTCAGATTTATCCAAAATTTCCTTTACTTCTGTTGAATCGTTATACCCGAGCTCTGCTATTTCTGTCCCCGCCTTAATAAGTCCCCTCTTAGTTGCATCTTCTTTGGTAATTTTGGCGTATGTGGTTACATTGGCGGCTGTTGGAACAAGCTCCACCAATTCCGCCAAATAAGATGTGTCTACCTTTTTGAGCTGTTTGTTTTTTTTGAGCTGCTCAGTCAGAGTCAATAAATCAATTGGCTTCCGCTCTTCATAAAGAACCAGCATTGCTCCATAAATAATCCCATTTAAATCGCTATAAAAATCAGTTGTCTTAAGGATTTCAGAAACACCTATAATTGCGTCCTTATCAATTAGAATTGATCCAAGTACGCTTTTTTCGGCGTTGTCATTATGAGGAAGAGTTTTTACAGCCATTTTTGTAGTTTTTAGATTATTCGAGAATTATTGTTTCAACTTCTGCGGGCAATTTATCGATAGTTGATGCGTATTTAGATAGATGCTTTACATTTTCCTGACCAAATGTTTTGCCCATTTCTGAGGCATTTTCTCCATAAAAAATTACAACGTTTGTGACTAAAGAAGTTAAAGATGAGGCCTCAGATACCTCTTCACATTTTACAACCAATATATTTGCCTCTTTAAGTTTTTGGTGAGCCTTTTCCAATACCGCTGACTTTCCAATTAATATGCTCACTGAATCCACGCTGAGGCTGTAAAGCATTTCATCCTCAAATCTTTGTCCGGTTATTTTTATCCCACCAGTTTCAAACTCTCCAGGACCGTCTATCACCACTTCAACATTGTTGGTATTTGCTTCCTTACTATTTCCAGAAAAAATCAGCGCTGCATTTGCCTCTGTTTTGTCTTTTGGATCTACTAAGATCGTGGCATTTTTGCCTTTTATTTTTAAGGAATTATTTGGAAGGAGTGCTATTTCCATGTAAATAATACTAACATAGACAAGCTATTATTGACAATAGATAGTTTATGTCGTATCATCAGATTCCTTATGAAAGCTGAAAAAGTAGTACTTTCTTTTGTCGCGGTTCTAGTAGGACTGATTGCAGCAGGCGCTGCTTTCTATCTTTACCAGGCAACTAGAACAATACCTGTTACCAAAACAAAAACAATCACAATCGTTCCAAGCCCAACGCTTGCTCCTTTATCTGATAATGCGCATTTATTAACGATCGACAATCCAAAAGAAGAAGCTGTTTATGATAAAAAACTCATTACAGTTTCCGGAAAAACAGTAAGCGGTGCAACGATTGTAGCTTCAACTGAAGACAATGATGAAGTGATAAAGCCTGCTGCAAACGGAACATTCACTTTCACGCAGACAATTCCTGATGGAACTAGTATAATTCAAATTACAGCCATTTTCCCAGATGGCACGCAAAAAAAAGTTACGAGAACTATCACGTTTTCAACTGAAAGTTTCTAGAAAAAATTAATAAAATGAATAATCAAAAATACAACACAAAAATCAAAAAGACTTTATATTTATTATTTATATTTAACATTTTCTCTTTAATTTTTAATATTTCTGTGGCTACAGCTCAAACTTTAACACCGAAACCCTCAGTAATATCACCTACAGTCAGCGAGAAATTGAATGAGAAATTAAATACACAAATTAACAAATTGAAAGACAAAATCGCATCGCGTGTTAGTGAACTAAATCTGGTTGAGAAAAGAGGCACAACTGGCGTGGTTACAGAAGTGTCAACTAATAAAATTACCCTCCTTGACATTCAGGGCAATACAAAACTAATTGATATAGATGAAATTACTAAATTCTCATCAAGTTTCGCAAAAGGCACTTTCGGATTGTCAGATATCACCAAGGGTACCAAAATTAATGTGCTTGGACTTTACAACAAACAATCCAAGCGGATTCTTGCACGATTTATAAGAACAGCCATTAACCCGGAGTTCTTATCCGGGACAATTTCTGATATTGATCAGAAGAATTTTACAATTAGCGTAGCAACTGAAGGCAAAAAAACTCAAAAAGTAGATATAGGTACCACAACTAAAATATCCTCATATTCAAGTGATGGCACTACAGCAAAAATTACATTTGCCAAATTGAGTTCTGGAGAAAGAGTCCTGGTCTTAGGTTTTCCAGACCAAACAGATAACACTCTTTTAGTAGCTTCAAGAGTTGCGGTTCTACCCGAATTGCCAAAAGATCCGAGGATAGAGATAACAATCACTCAACCAACGCCAACTGCATCTCCAACTGCTACGCTTCGCCGCACGGCACCTGTCGCCCCTGTCGTAACTTCAAGCGTTAGAAGACTAACTCCAACCATATCCCCTTCTAGATGAACACACGCATCACAAAACTCAGGACACTGATGGTGAATGAAAAAATAGATGGAGTTTTTGTATCCTGCATACCAAATATAACTTACCTTACAAATTTTTCAGGCTTCAGCACTGAAGACCGTGATGCATTTCTCTTAATCACCAAATCAAATCAATACATTTTCACTCACGGAATCTATAAGGAAGTTGTTAAAAAACAACTAAGCGGTTTTGAATTAATTGAGATGACTCGGGAGAACCCTACAGGTAAAGCAATAGCGCAATTAATTAAAAACCATTCTATTAACAAGCTTAGCTATGAAGCTACTAATCTGTCCGTCTGGGAGTATGAAAGATTATTTAAATCAATTAGTAAAAAACATTTAACCCAAGTCAATCTAGTCGAGAAACTAAGAACAATTAAGGATACTGATGAGATTTATGCTATTAAGGCGAGTTGTTTATTAGGAGATAAAACATATTCATACGTTCTAACTAGACTTAGGTCAGGCATGACTGAGAAAGATTTAGTATTTGAAATTGAATATTTTATTAAAAAAAATAGCGGTGATATCTCTTTTCCTTCAATTGTTGCATTTGGAGAAAATGCAGCATTTATTCACCATCAATCAGGCGATAGAAAACTTAAAAAAAATGACTGTGTCTTATTGGACTTTGGTGTAAGACTAAATAACTACTGCTCTGACATGTCACGGACATTTTTTTATGGTAAAGCAAATAAAGAAAAAACAAAAGCATATCTAACCGTACTTGAATCTCAAAAAAAAGCAATTATGTATATTGAGGAAAAACTGGAGAAGAAAGAAGATGTTAAGGGTAACATCGCCGATAAAATTTCACGTGATTATATAACGCAGGAAGGATTTGTCGCCTTCCCCTATTCATTGGGGCATGGGATCGGGCTTGAAGTGCATGAATCTCCTCGCCTGAGCCCGTCATATGATGAAATTCTTGAGAATGGTATGGTATTTTCAATAGAACCAGGAATTTACTTGCAGGATAAAATGGGTGTGCGCATTGAGGATCTTTTTGCAATTGAGAATAATAAATTAATTCCCCTTACCCTATCCCCCAAAACCTTGACTGAACTTTGACACATTACCTTGCTCATAACGTAAACTTGGGCTATAGTTAACATATGCTTGATGAAAATCTGATGACGCAAGTAGAAGAAGATTTGCTAGCTGAAATTGTCAAAAACCTCGAACTCAACAAGATAACTGATGAGCAGGCTCAAAAACAAGCAAAAGAATTTCTTACACTTTTGCCAATTGAAGACAAAAGAGATTTACTTAATAAGTTATATAAATTTAGCCGTGCCAATAATGAAGCTATGGAGATTTATGTGAAGTATGCGAAGCCTATTGAGGAAGAAGAAAAGCAAAAAAAATTAACACTTATGAGCCAACACATAAAGGACGGTAAAATTGATAAAGCCTTAGCTGTAGTTAAAAATTAAAGATTATAGATTTAGATTCATAACCTACCACAAGTAATCTTAATCACCATCATGTACTAACTGCAATTACTACGACTAGTATTACAAAACTATTAGGGGGGTATTAGTTGTTTGAACCATAAAAATTTTACATCCAACTCATAATTCTCGCAGTTGACTTTAGTTAAGTAAAGTGATACAATAATTTTACTTTAGTTAAATAAAACATGAAATTAGACATAAATACAAAAAAACTATACGAGGCAGTTCTATCTCTCAAGAGCGAGAATGAATGCCAGAAGTTCTTTAGAGACTTACTGACTGAGCCAGAAATTAAAGAATTTGCGAACCGCTGGAAGGCAGCGCAAATGCTTGATAAGAAAATAAAATATGATGTTATTGAAAAAGAAACCGGCATGAGTTCAACTACCATTGCCAGAATAAGCAAATGGCTAAATAGTGGTTCGGGAGGATACAAATTTATGTTAAAAAGAATTAAAAACAAATCAAAAAAAAATCATCATTGCACTCGCCTTGTGGCTGTGTGATTGTTTTGGTGTAATAAAATACAAAGATAGTCAGACCGCCGAAAGGTGGTTTTTTTTATGAGGTAAATATATGGCAAATTTAAATAATAAATACATAAAACTAGCTGTCCAAAAAAAGGGTCGTTTGACTGAGGAAGCACTGGAGTTTTTGCGCAAATCAGGTCTTAACTTTGAAAGCTATAATCAAAGGCTCTTTACAACATGCCGGAATTTTCCTTTGGAAATTCTCTATGTCAGAGATAGTGACATTCCAAAATATGTTGCATCGGGCACAGTTGATTTTGGAATCATAGGACAAAATAGACTTAATGAAGACAAACCAAAAGTTAAAAAGCTTCTAAATTTGAGATTTGGATATTGTTCGCTGATTGTTGCAGTACCAAATGACTCTGTGATTAAAGATATTAAAGATTTAAAAAATAAAACAATCGCTACATCATATCCAAATTCAACATTAAAATATTTTAAAGAAAGTAAAATAAATATTAATACAGTGAGCATTAGCGGATCAGTAGAAATTACACCTGCATTAGGAATATGTAACGCAATTGTAGATTTGGTATCAACGGGAAGTACTCTTGCACTAAATGATCTTAGAGTCCTGACAAAAATCTTTGATTCAGAAGCAGTATTGATTGCCAACGAGCAGACTATGCAAAATGGTAAAAAGGATCTAATTGAAAAACTAATTACTCGCTTCAAAGGCGTTTTATCTGCAAAGGACTATAAATATGTAATGATGAACGCACCTGAAACCTCGCTTAAACAAATAAACAAAATAGTACCGGGGCTAAAGTCCCCTACTATTTCATCATTGACAAAAAAAGGGTGGTTATCAATCCAGACTGTGATCAGAGAAGATATTTTCTGGGAAACAATAGAAAAATTAGAAAAAGCCGGAGCATCAGAAATAATTGTCTTACCAATTGAGAAAATGATTATTTAAGGAGAAGTTATGAAAGTTATAAAACTAAAAAACTTATCAAGTAAAGATTATGAAAGGATTGTTAAGCGTTCCGCTGGATCAAATTCCTTCAACGAAAGGAGAGCTATGATAACTGTTATTGATTATGGCTTGGGTAATCTTGCGAGTGTCACTAATGCATTGAAAAAGCATGAAATTCCCTATGAGGTTTCGAGTGATATTGAAGTGCTTAAAAAAGCTAAAGCTCTCATATTGCCTGGTGTTGGTTCAGCCAATCAGGGAATGGAAAATATCAAAGCAAAAGGCATAGATCAAGTTGTAATTGAGCAAGCTAAAAAAGGTATACCCATTTTGGGAATTTGTCTGGGAATGCAATTACTTTTATCAAAAAGTGAGGAAGGAAATGTTGAGTGCTTGAATTTAATTAAAGGGAAAGTTGTACAATTTAAAACAAAACTAAAAGTCCCTCAAATTGGATGGAATAATGTAAAAATCAAGAATAAAGAATCAAGAATTATGAATAATATTTCAAACAATAGTTACTTTTACTTTGTGAATAGTTTTTACTGTTCCCCTACCGATAGATCTACTGTTGTAGGAGCAACTGATTACGCTGGTGAATTTTGTAGCATGTTGGAAAAGGACAATATATTCGGCGTACAATTTCACCCGGAAAAAAGCGGAGATATAGGATTACAAATATTAAGAAATTTTTGGGAGGCAATATGTTAATTATCCCCGCAATAGATATAAAGAATGGTAAATGCGTAAGGCTTACTCAGGGTGATTATACTCGTGAGAAAATCTACAATGAAGATCCAGTAATGCAAGCATTGCAGTGGGAGGATCGAGGTGCAAAAATGCTTCACATTGTAGATTTAGATGGAGCAAAAAATGGTTTTCTGGATAATTTTGAAATAATTAAAAGAATAAATCAGGTGGTTAAAATTCCACTTCAAGTCGGAGGAGGAATTAGAAGTAAAAAAACTGTAAAACGATTATTATATTGTGGTGTATCAAGAGTGGTTTTAGGAACAGTAGCTCTTGAGAACGAAAAAGAAATGATAAATATCTTAAGTGAATTTGCATCTCAAATTGCCGTTGCGCTTGATACAAAAGATGGCAAACTCATGAAACAAGGCTGGCTTGAAGATAGTGACCGAAACCTTATAGCTACTGCTGTAAGACTTCAAGACTTAGGAGTTCAGAGATTTATTTATACCGATGTTATAAAAGATGGAACTATGACTGAACCAAATTATAAAGAGATTGCGAATCTAACTAAAAATCTTTCGGTTCCTGTAATTGCTAGTGGTGGAATATCGGATATTAACAATATAATAAAATTAAATTCCCTAAAGGTAGAGGGCATAATAATAGGGAAAGCACTTTATGAAAACAAATTTAATCTAAGGGAGGCAATGCATGCTTACTAAACGAATCATTCCATGCTTGGATGTAGATAAAGGTAGAGTTGTAAAAGGCGTCAATTTTATAAACATAAAAGACGCTGGGGACCCTATAGAATTAGCAAAGTTTTACAACAAAGAGGGTGCGGATGAGCTGGCATTTTTGGATATTACAGCATCTATTGAGAAAAGGAATATAATGCTTAGTGTTGTAAAAGAAGTCGCAAGACAAGTATTCATTCCTTTTACAGTTGGAGGAGGAATTCGCTCAATTGAAGACATAAGAAATATGCTTTTGTCCGGTGCTGATAAAGTCTCACTTAACACATCAGCAGTAAAAAATCATGAGCTTATTACAAAGGCTTCTAACGCTTTTGGTAGCCAATGTATAGTTCTTGCAATTGATGCAAAAAAAGAAAATAATGGATGGAAGGTCTATGTCAATGGCGGAAGAACTCCTACGGATTTAGATGCACTCAGCTGGGCAAAAGAGGCTGTTCGCAAAGGAGCTGGAGAAATATTATTAACAAGCATTGATCGCGATGGTACGAGAAATGGCTTTGATCTTGAATTAACAAGTATGATTTCTAAAAATGTATGCGTACCAGTAATAGCATCCGGTGGAGCTGGGAAAATTGAAGATTTTGAAAATGTTTTTAAGAAAGGTTTGGCTGATGCAGCACTTGCTGCTTCCCTATTTCACTTTGGTAAATTAACAATTAAAGAGATTAAGAAATATCTGGAGAGATCAAAGATAGCTGTGAGGAACTAATATGAAAAATTTTATCGATTTTAAAAAGAACAAGGGCTTGGTGCCTGCTATAATCCAGGATTATAAAACGGGGGTTGCTTATATGCTGGGATACATGAACCAAGAAGCACTACGAAAAACCACTGAAACTAATTTGGTTTATTTTTGGAGCAGGAATACAAAAAAACTCTGGTTAAAAGGTGAAGAATCCGGAAACAAGTTAAAAGTTATCGAACTTTTCGCTGATTGCGATAATGATACAATACTCATTAAGGTAGAATTAATTGGAAGCAATGTATGTCATACCGGAAGCATGAGCTGTTTTTACACAAAGTTGGGAGAAAAAATATGACACTAGATCAACTATACAAAATAATTAAAGATCGTAAAGAGAATATGCCAAAGAATTCTTATGTGACTTCCCTGCTCCTTCAGGGAGAAGATCGTGTTATTCAAAAAATAGGTGAAGAAGCTACTGAAGTTATCATTGCGGCAAAAAATACAAATAAAGAAAAATTTACTTCAGAAACTTCCGACTTATTGTTTCACATAATTATACTTCTTAATTTAAAAAATGTAACTCTTGATGATATTTTCCTTGAATTAGAAAATAGGAAAAGTAAACAAAAAAAAGTATAATATATTTATGATTGCACCTAGAACACTAAAAGGCTTTAGGGATTTTTTGCCAAAAGAAGCACGGAAAAGACAATACGTTATCAAAATCCTAAAAGACGTATTTGAATCTTTTGGCTTTGATCCCATAGAGACGCCAATTCTTGAATATGAAGAGATTCTTGCAGGAAAATATGGAGAGGAGGGCGAGAAACTTATATATCGCTTTGAGGACAATGGTGGAAGACGTGTAGCTATGCGCTATGACCAGACAGTTCCTTTGGCACGTGTTATTTCTCAGTATCAAAATGAGCTACCAATGCCGTTTAAAAGATATCAGATCCAGCCGGTGTTTCGCGCCGACAAACCACAAAAAGGCAGATACCGCGAATTCATCCAGTGTGATATAGACACACTTGGAATTAACTCAGCTGCAACAGATGCAGAAATTATTGCTGTTGTGTCCAAGGCTTTTGAAAATCTTAATTTCAAGAACTTCAAAATTCTTGTAAATAACCGCTCTGTTTTCAGGGACTTACCAACAAAAGCAATAATTATTATTGATAAATTAAAAAAAATAGGTCCTGAAAAAGTAAAAGAAGAACTAAGCGAAAAAGGATTTGACCCGGAATCTTTGACAAAAATTCAAAATGCTCCCCTCCCCGATTCGCTTAAGCTGGTACTGAAAATTGCTGAAAAAATGGGAGTTGATAAAGACAAAATTTTGTTTGAACCTACACTTGCACGTGGACTTGATTATTACACAGGAACAATTATCGAAGTTGAGTCCCCTGACTATCCTACTGGATCACTTGGTGGAGGTGGAAGATATGATAATCTGATAGGCATGTTCGGCAACAAGCAAATTCCCGCAGTTGGATTCTCATTTGGTTTTGATAGAGTTATTGAAGCCATGGAAGAGTTAAATCTCTTCCCGAAAAATCTTGAAACAACAAAGGTGCTTGTAACAATTTTCAGCGTTGAACTCGCTGATAAATCTATGGAGATTGTGAATAATCTACGAAGTAAGAATATCAACACTGAAATATATCTGGACGCAAATACCAAGATTGAAAAACAACTTAAATACGCAGATCAGAAAAATATACCATATGTAATCCTACTGGGACCAAATGAAGTTGAAAAAAAAGTAATAACTTTGCGAAATATGAATACTCGCGAGCAAAAAACCCTGAGCATTGATCAACTGCCTGATGAACTTGTCTAAGCACCAACTTGCGGTTCTATCATTAATTACTGCAAATGTAATCTGGGGAGCATCATTTCCAATTTATAAATGGTCACTACAAAATATCCCTCCATTCACATTTGTTTTCT
Organism: Candidatus Limnocylindrales bacterium; assembly: GCA_035526025.1. GTDB lineage: Bacteria > Patescibacteriota > Microgenomatia > Levybacterales > UBA12049 > DATLDE01. The sequence continues at coordinate 174,813 of DATLDE010000011.1, forward strand.
TGCGATTTTTTCTGGGAGCGATTTTAATTTTTCCTTTTGCTGTTGGAAAACTGCACATTAAAAAACATGACAGACTTAAAATCTTCATCAGTTCAACATTTGGCATAACCCTTGCAATTTCATTTTTATTTTTAGGCCTCAGACTCGCACCCAGCATAAATGCACCTATTATATTTTCATCAAGCCCTGCAATACTTCTTCTCGTTGCCTTTTTTTATCTAAAAGAAAGACCAAAAAAGAAAATAATTATTGGAACAATAATCAGCTTAATTGGTGTGGTACTTATAGTTATTAGCCCAATTCTTGAAAAAGGATTGGGAGGAGCTGTCTATGGAAATCTATTTTTTATTCTTGCTATTCTTTGCGACATAATGAGTACTGTTATAATTAAAAAATTCATCAAGGATTATTCAACCATCACAGTTGTATTTTGGTCATTCATTATTGGATCCCTCTTGCTTTTCCCTCTTGTAATTTACGAAGCACAACAATTTAGCTTTTTAACCCAGTTAACTTATCAGGGCCTGATAGGTATCTCATATGGAGTATTATTTGCCGCTGTAGCAGCTCATTTATTATTTAATTATGGAATTAAATATATAAAAACGAGTGAAATTGGAATTTTTTCATACGTTGATCCAATTGCTACTGCAACTGTTGCAACTCATCTTCTTGGAGAAGCAATCACGTTTTATTACCTACTGGGAGCAATATTGGTTTTTGCGGGTATTTTTATTGCAGAACGCCGGATTCATTACCACCCACTCCATTTGTTGAAAAAAGATAGAGATGATTAAGCATTTATTCGCACGAGGTCTCTTGCTTTTTTAAGCCTTCCCTTAGCAGTACTTCTTGGCACGCCTATAACTTTTGCAGCCTCTGCAACTGATAATCCATCGCGTTCTACTAGAAATAATATTTCTTCATCATTAGGATTAAGAGTCTCTGCAATTACTTCTTTTTTGCGTAGATCCCCCTCATCGTCAACCTCATAAGTCCGTTTTACATCTCTTTTTGATCTATGTATCCTACTTCGAACCGTGCCAAGTGGTATATCCAGCATTTCAGCTATTTCATTGTATGATAATCCAACTACAGCATTTAGATATAATGCTTCAAGAAAGTCAGTATTTACCCCATTCCCCATCGCTTGTGCAGTTTGATTTTCTCCTAAATTTATAATTGCCGTTTCCTCCACTGATTCACCCGAATCCCTTAATAGTCTATCTGGAAGCTCGTCTACACTTACACCACTACTTTCGGATACATGCCTCTGCCCTCTTCTTACCTGATTAATTCTAGTGTTGACAATTGCTCTCTTAATATATGGCTCAACACTTCCTCCCCTCATAGCAAAATCTTCAGATGTTTTTCTTTTTAGGGGTGCTACAACGTTTGCAAGAGCAGTCTGGACCAGATCCTCTGCCGCCTGTGGTTCTCCATTCATAAATCTTCTCGCAAAACTTACAAATCTTGGGTATGCGCCGCTGTATGCTACAGAATCATTATCCAAAAACTGCTCCAAGGTCATTCCGGCTGACGCATTTCCAACATGACCACGCCTAGGTAATTCGTGTTCTAATAAAGCCATAGATAAAACAGTGCTATAGTTTTCATTTTACTCTTGTTTTTTAGCTTGTCAACATGGAGTATTTACGCTATAATATATCCATGAAAGCGAATATACACCCACAATACAAAAGTGAAGCGCAAGTAACGTGCGTGTGCGGAAATAAATTCACGGCAGGATCTACCAAAGAATCTTTACACATCGAGCTATGTTACAAATGTCACCCATTTTATACAGGCGAGCAGCGCTTTGTTGATAGTGCTTCAAGAATTCAAAAATTCCAGAACAAACAAAAAGTTGCTTCCACATTCATTGCAACTAAGCAGAAAAAAGTGGATGATAAAAAGAAAAAAGACGACGGGCCCAAAACACTTCGCGAAATGCTCATGGGCATGAAATAGCTACTCCTATTGTTAACCTCTAATAATTTATCTGTTATGATAAATCTGACAACCAAACTATGAATGACTATCGCCTGATCCAAATCCAAGAACTTGAAGATAAAATTGAAGAAACCAAAAAACTTCTAGTTGATTCTTCCATGGCAGAACTTGCCAATGAAGAAATAAAAGAATTAGAAGAACAAAAAAAAATAATAGAAGATAGCATAAGTACTTCAAATCTTAAAAACGAAGAGGATTTTGACACCAAGAATATTTTACTTGAAATAAAAGGCGCTGCTGGAGGCGATGAAGCCAAGCTTTGGGCTGAGGAGCTTATACGAATGTACACAAGGTATGGCCAAAAAAAGGGATTCAATGTCGAACAACTTGAAGAGTATGTCCTGAAAATCTCGGGCGGGTATCAACCTTTTGGTACATTTAAATATGAAGCTGGTGTTCACCGAGTACAAAGAATCCCAGCGACAGAAAAAAAAGGGCGAATTCATACATCTACTGCTTCTGTATCAATTCTCCCAGAGCTTGAGGACATAGATATTCATATAAGCCCGGATGATATCGAATTTGAAGCTTTCCGCTCAGGTGGACATGGTGGACAGAATGTAAATAAAGTATCAACAGCTGTTAGGATAAAACACAAGCCGTCAGGAATTGTTGTGACAGCATCCGTTGAAAGGTCTCAAGGCCAAAACCGTGAGATTTGCATGAAGTTACTACGCGCTCAGCTGTGGGAAAGAGAAGTAGCAAAAAGAGATGAGCAGATATCCTCCCTTAAATCCACACAGGTAGGACGAGGCGACAGGTCAGAGAAAATAAAAACATACAATTTCCCACAAGACAGACTTACTGATCATAGAATCAATAAATCATGGAAGAATTTGCCACTGATTCTCGCTGGGGACATCCCCGAAGAACACCCAAATGATTAAATCTTTTTTTGAGTCTGCGAAACTAATATCGCTTTTTCTTTCTCATATCTAGGCATATCCCGTGTTCTAAACTTCGCCCTTCTGTGCCATTGTACCCATGAATATAAAAAGCTTCCAACTTTTATATAAGTCACAACTCTTTGAGTTTTCTTATTTAGTTCTGGTTTTTTTACGGCAATTTCTCGTAGTGCTAAATTAAGCGCAGGCATCGCAACTGCAGATGATGCCTTACCAACAGCGTTGGCTTTCACATCAACACCTTTTCTATTATAATGCCATCTCACCCCTGAACTCACTACTTCCCTTCCCGTTCTGACAGCGTAATCGACTGGATCCAATCGGCCAATCTTAACAGCGCCCAAACCTGACATAATATCAAGCGCTCTGTCTCCTATAAGGTCATACATTGCCCCTCTGTTCGTTGCTCCTCTTTTACTATGCTTAACAGTAGTACCATCCAGCAGATCTTTAATTATTGATTTAAGATGCGTTCTTCGCGCCCTTTTAATATTTGGCTCTGGTCTTGCCAAATCATAAAGAATTTCAGCGCCATCTTTAACTCTTGAGAGCGACATGTAATCACCGATTGCACCACCACCATGATATATTATTTTGCCCGCAACTTTACCAGGTATGCTCTCTGAAATAGCCTGGACCATTTTCTTTGCCTGTTCCGTTCCAGGTATATTCACCCTAGGTGGAATTGCATCTACAACCTCTTTCGGTAACATAATAATCCTTCCCCCGTGTCCCGAAATTTTACTGCTAACCCACAACTCTGGAGGAAGATGCTCAGTGTATTTACGCCTTGGAGATGGTTTTTCCGCAATCTCAACCCCTTCTCTTTTCAATCGACGTATAGCTTGAATTGGCGTTTCGTGGGGAGCATCATCAATAAAATCATCTGGAACGCGATCCATCCACCATTTCATTCCTCCCTCGATTACTCTTCTAAAACGGTCTCCAAAAAGATCAGTTTTTCCCTGTCTATCGACTAAGATTGTAACATCAGCACCAGCTATTTTTGCGGCACGTATATCTCCTGTGAGCTTATCGCCAACAACAGCGACCACAGCATCATCATTGTCGGAACTGGCAACAACATTAAGAATCATGTTTGGACCAGGCTTGCGGTCTTTTCTACTAAGCGGAACTTGGGTACTGTCAGCTTCTATTTGCGCGTTGGATGAAACAAGTCTCACAAACCCAATTTCATCCCTGGGAGCACTATTTGTTGCAACATGAACCTCTCTTAAAATTCTTGCTTTTTTTGCACCTAAAATATTACTACGAGCTGAATCGGGAACATCCCAACCATATAAAGGAACTGTAGTTCCGTCCCTGTCTAAAACTCCAATCACACCTTTCCCTTCATCAAGTTGCCCCCAATTAATAGAAGCAACATCACGCACATGGAGATTAGGTCTATATGGACGTATAACACGATTAACTCCTCTCTTAACTGCTGTTTTCAGTTTTCGTTCTGCTTGTCCTGGCGGTCTTTCTGCTGCTTGCATATGTTATGGATTTTCTCATAAATGAGAAGCTGATGCAAGAATAAGTATGCATTCAAATTAAGTTTTGACTTTCGGGTAAAATCTGCTAGAATTTTCACTCATGCTGCCCGAGAAAATATCATTTGTAGACATCGAAACAACAGGAGGAAGATCATTCTACGATCGTATTATAGAAATTGGAATAATCAGGATAGAAAATAATGTAATAGTAAAACAATACGAGTCTCTTATCAATCCAAAAGCTCACATCCCCAGAGAAATCGAGATGCTGACTGGAATTACAAGTCGGGATCTTGAGAACGCACCAACATTTCGTCAGATTAAAGATGATATTCTTGAAATTCTGGCAGATAGTTTTTTCGTTGCTCATAACGTCAGGTTTGACTACGGCTTCTTAAAAAGCGAGTTTCAGCGCGAAAATATTTCTTTTTCACAAAAGCATTTTTGTACTGTACGCCTTTCACGCCTACTCTACCCCGAATTCAAACATCACAATCTGGATAGCATAATCGACAGATTTGGATTTGACTGTGCAAATAGACACCGAGCAATGGATGATGCAAAAGTTCTATTTGATTTTTATAAAAAGACAGGTTCTGATTTCCCTTCAGATATTTTTGAACAGGCTATTTCAAAAACTCTTAAAAAACCCTCAACGCCTTTAAATCTCACGTCATCTGCTCTTGAAAATCTTCCTGAAGAACCAGGAGTATACGTATTTTACGCAGAAAGCGGCATGCCTCTTTATGTAGGGAAAAGCATCAATTTAAGAGAACGAATCCTATCCCACTTTTCATCAGACATCCACTCCCCAACGGAAATGAAAATCTCGCAACAAATAGCCAATATTGAGACCATAACAACAGGCGGTGAACTGGGGGCATTGATTCTTGAATCACAAATGATAAAAAATCTTCTTCCTCTTTATAACAAAATATCACGTGTGAAAAGAGAATTAATTGCTGTTAAATCCAGGACAAATAAAGCGGGCTACATGGAAACATACATGGAACCAATACAAAATATAAATCCTGAAGAGTTAACTAGCAATAATGAAGAAAGATTCCTGGGATTTTTTAAATCACGCAGACTTGCCAAAGAATATCTTACGTCTCTTTCAAGAAAATATTTCTTGTGCGAAAAACTCTTGGGTCTTGAAAAGACAACTACTGCGTGTTTTGGATACAGGCTTTCCAATTGTAAAGGATCTTGCATGGCCGAAGAAAAGTCTATTTTCTACAACATGCGGTTTACTGAAGCATTTAATACCTCTATCATAAAGCCTTGGCCATATAATGGACCTATCATGATTGAGGAAAAATCAATAAAAGGAAATATTGAATATTTTTTAATTGATAAATGGTGTTATCTTGGAAAGATGAAAATTGATGAATACGGTATACCAAATAACCAGCTTACAGATAATCTGGAATTTGATTTAGATATTTATAAAATTATAAAAAGATACCTGAGGGAACCCAAAAATCACAAAAAAATCAAAAATGCTAGCGGCCTATCAACATCATGATGAGAACCATCAAAATAAACCCACCACCTGCAATTATTATCAGATCCTGATCAAAACCAGAGGAGGAGTTGAGTGAACTTTTAACTGCTTTCTTCTTAGTTGTTTTTGTAGCTTTTTTTGACATAAGAAATATTCCTTATACTTATAATACATTATTAGGGATAGCCTTTGTCAAGAGGGATTAATATTGAACGAAATATTGAACGTTTGCCTTTTTTTGAAGCTCTGCAAGCCATTGCTGAACTTTCTCATTTAGTTTTTGCTGTCTAAGATTATCAGATACTGATTTGCTGAGCTGAGCTTCTGTCTGATCGGCTGGTAGTGACTCTTTATTTTTTTCGATGTATTCAGTAACTTCTTTATCAGTTATTTTTATATCTTTGCCGACCATTTTACTTACCAATTTATCAAGTCTTATGAGTTTTCTCAAATCTTCTTTTGTTAATCCCTGAAGCGCTAAGACCTGATCCATCTTCTGTCCTGATTTTGAAAGAGTTGTTTCCACTTTTTTAATTTCTGCATCTATTTCTTTGTCAGTTATTGTAACATTTTGTTTTTTTGCTTCCTGCTCGATCAGGCTATTTCTTACAAGATTATTTATGGTTTGCTTGCCAGCTTGTTTTTCAGTTTCACGAACAACATTTACTCTATAAATAGGCATACCATTTACCATAGCAGCAATGAAAACGCCCTTATATCTTACAATCATAACTGCAAGCAGTGCGAGCACGACAATAAATGCTACATATGACTTACGGACCCTAAGAGGTGGATTTGTGGAATCTGATGAGGATACGCTTGAAGTAGTTTTTGATGACGCAATCTTTGCAGAAGAAGTGGATTTAAATTTTGTTCCTGTTAATTTTTTAACAGTTGGTTTTGCAGCTGTTTTCTTTGAACTTGTTGTTGTTTTTCTTGTCGCCATATCTGTCTTATATTATATATAATCCACCCTATGCAATGCAAGTACTATTTTCACTAAACCTACTGCTCTGGGGCTTTCTCAAGCGTTGTCCTTATATCCTCTGCCTTATCTTCACGGAATAGAGTAATTATTATTACGTCGCCAACTTTCTTCTTTGCGATGATTGTTGACAACTGAGTTTTCTCATTGATTTTTTGTCCATCAATTTTTGTGATCACGTCTCCGGGCTTAATTCCTGCTTTATCCGCACTTGACCCTTCTATCACCTGCTGAACATATGCACCCTCCGGCAAATCATTTAAGATTGCAATATCTTTTGAAATTAATTTATAAGCGACTCCCAAATATGGTCGTTCAAACTTTCCTGTATTGTTAAAGTTATTAAGAGAATCTTTTATAACATTGATGGGAATTGCAAAACCTATATTTTGCCCACTTTGAGACACGGCAGTATTTACACCTATTACCTGTCCTGCAGAATTAATGAGTGGGCCACCACTATTTCCGGGATTTATCGCTGCATCTGTTTGTATTACATTATCAAGTCTCTCAAGAGAACCCTCATATGGGCTTCCTGCATCAATTCCCCGCCCAAGACCTGAAACAACTCCTGTTGTTACAGTATTTTTAAATTCTCCGAGGGCTGTTCCTATAGCAACAACGTATTGCCCTACTTGAAGACTTGAGGAATCACCAAGCTCAATTGGGGTCAGCTTGTCCCCTGTATTTTGAGATTTGTTAACTTGTAAAATAGCAATATCATTTAACGGGTCACGATATATTTTGGTGACCTCATACTTCTTATCTGTACTTGTGACAATTTGATATTTGCCTTCAGTTCCCGAAACAACATGCTTATTGGTAAGTATCAACCCTTCAGAGTCTATGATAAATCCTGTGCCAATACTTTGTGGCTCAGAAGGTGTTGATTTTTCTTCCTGAGGAATACCAAAAACAGAAAAAGGGCCAAAATTAAATCTCGAAGCTGCCGCTGGCGATACCTCCTCTGCTATTGTTACGACTGAAGGTCCTACTTTTTTTACAATATTAATTGTTACAGACTCCTCAGTTATTACTTTAACTTTTTCACTTTCTTGTGGTAATTTTTTTTCAGGTAAATATTTAGAGGAAACATTGCGGAGTCCCAGAAGAGCTATCAAAATTAATACTAATACAACTAACCTTTTCATAGATTAAATATTTTACAAACCAAATCCTACTAGTTGATTTGTAATAATTATTTTACCAATTCCTCTATGGCCCTTTCAAGCTGGGCATCGTGCTCAGGGTTTTTCTCATCGACTGGCACCTCAACGTCAGGCTTTAATCCGCTACCATTTTTACCATTTCCGACCCATGTCCCTTCAGGTGTTAACCATTTTGCAATGGTTACATGAATCCCTGCCCCATTCCCTAGATCTTCTGCCTGCTGAATAGTACCTTTTCCAAATGAGGTTTCGCCAACCAATGTCGCCCTCTTATGGTCTCTGAGCGCACCTGCCACGATCTCTGCTGCGCTCGCTGAACCTTTGTTAATAAGAACTACCACAGGAACATCGTATAAGAGTCCTTTTCCAGAAACCGGAAACGCGGTTCTGTCACCATTTTTGTCTTCCTGAAGTACTGCGTTTCCATCTTTAATGAATTCAGATGCGATAAATACAGCATCATTTAGATATCCCCCGGGATTATTTCGCAGATCAAAGACTATGCCTTTTATGTCTTTTTGAGTTTTTAAACGAACTGCTGCATCATTAGAGAGCTTGAGCCATTCACTATTTGTAGAATCTCCAAATTGTGACAACCTTATATAGATGATCTTGTTATCAGCAATTTTACTTTTGCTTGCGGTTTTACTAATTGATTCAATCTCTTTTGCTTGTTTTGTATATGTAGTCAGGCTTTTAACTGTGATGGTATCACGGGTTATATTGATATCAACTGGTGCTTCGCCTTGCTTGTGTACAACACTTATCTTAACAGCTGTGCCTTTAGGACCACGAATTTTGTCAACTGCCTGCCCGAGAGTCCAGCCAAAAGTTACCTGATCATTTACTTTGACTATCGCGTCCCCAGGTAAAATACCTGATTTTTTAGCAGGTGATCCATCAAGAGGTGATACCACTATTATTTGTTTATTTTTAAGTCCAAGCTCGGCTCCAATTCCTTCAAATTTACCAGCCATTCCGTTTTTGAAATCATCATTTTGCTTAGCAGGCAGATAAACTGTATATGGATCATCTAAGCTTTCAACCATTCCCGAGATTGCACCATTAATTATTTTCTGAGAATCTATCTGCTTTTTATCATAGTAAGACCCTTCGATCTTATCTAGAACTAGCCAAAATTGACTAAAATCTCCCTGCATTGAAGAAGGAGGTGGCTCCTTACTTGACATCTGAATGTCGGGTTTGAAATTGCGGACATCAACTTTAATCTTTGTGACACCAATCGCATAGCCTATTAATCCGGCAATCACTATAGCTAGTATAAATCTTAATTTTGTTGATTTCATATCTGTAAAAAAATAATTGATTTTGTTTCAGGATTTATGAAAACTTTTTTCCCTGCCCATTGCGTTAGAACATCATAGCTTTCCTCATTGATTTTTATTATTGGAATTTGAAATTTCTTATCTTTTAGGTATTCTATATCATGTTCGCCAATTCCAACTCCTATAATCCCTGCCACTCCTATCCCGACCCCTTTCAAGATCATTTCCCGTGTAAAATTTTTCGAAACTGCAATTTTGCCAATTGCTTTTGCGTTAAGGTGGTATGAATCATCTTCCTGAAGAACATGTATTTCGCCTGTTCCTTTATCGCCTTGTGCTAGCATTCCAATCACGACATTTTTATCGGTATTGATTACTATTTCCTTATTATCACATATCCCGACAATTCCATCAACCGGAGAAATTATATCTTGCGTACTAGTGCTTAAAGTAGTTTTTATTACAAGGTTTCCTGTGCTTCTTTCAAAGCGTGTCACTGTGCCTGCAACTTTACTTTTAAGAACCTCGGTATTAGTTCCGAATAAACTTTTTTTAATAGCTATCACATCCCCTATTTCAACAGCTTCTCCTGGGATTTTTTTTATGATCTTCCTTGCGTGACTGATCCCTACACCAAGTGCATTTGGAATATTTATTATTTCGTCTTGAGGACCTATATTTGACGCTATTACTTGGCCTACTGCCACTTCATCTCCAACTTTTACTACTGGGGAGAATCCATCAGAAAGATTTATAGGCAGTGCAGTCATAAAAGTTTAATTTACCAATGTCCATTTATCATTTTCCATCTTATTTATTAATAGGTCAATCTTAAAAATGGTAATTAATTGCAAATGGAGAGTGGAAAGTGGAAAATCGCATTACTTTCCTCCAACAAAAGGGAGTAATGCTAGATGACGTGCATGCTTAATTGAGGATGTAACTCTTCTTTGGTGCTTTGCACAGAGTCCAGAACGGGTCCTTGGAGTTAGTTTCCCTTGTCCGGAAACGAATTTCTGCAGAGCAGGAACATCTGAATACCAAGGGGTTACTTCTTCTTTGCAGAAGTAGCAAGTTTTTGGTACTGATATTTTTCTTTTTGGATATCTTTTCTTTACTGCCATAAGTTCCTTTCAGTCAAAATCAAAAATTAAAAATAAAATCTAAAAATATATTTGAGATTTGATCTTTGATCTTTTATTTTAAAAAGGTATATCATCGGGCATTACTTCTTCGTCATTATTTACTTTCCTTGGTTCTTCTTCAGTTTGCTCAGATTTTGGAATCTTTTTAACTGGCTTTGCTTCCTTAGGTTCGTGTGACTCCTCTACTTCTTCTTTTTTCTCTCTTGGCTCTTCCTGGTGCTCACTTGTTGCTCCTCCGGCTTTATCAAGAAGAATCATATCATTTATTATAACTTCTGTAGTTGATTTTTGTGATCCGTCTTGTCCGGTCCATGCTCTTGTTGTGAGTCTTCCCTCAACATAAACTTTTCTTCCCTTTACCAAGAACTGACTACAAAGTTCTCCCAATTTATTCCAAGCAATAATTCTGTGAAAATCAACTTCTTCTCTTTTCTCACCACTGTCTGTTGTCCAGTTTCTATTGGTTGCGATACTAAAACTACATACTGCATTACCGTTTGGTGTATATCGCAACTCCGGATCTCTTGTCAAATTTCCAATTAATTGTACTTTATTTAGACTCCTTGCCATTATTTTGTTCTCAACATCAAATGTCTTAATATATGTTCATTTCGTACCAATCTCGTCTCAAAATCCTTTGCGATGCTTTCTCCCTCAAGCATTAACTGATAATAATGCCCTGCTACTTCTTTTTTTATGGAGTACGCAAGAGGTTTTTGTCCCAAATCATTTTCTTTTGTGATTTTAACATCCGCAAGCCACTCCTTTATAGTTCCCAGTAATTTCTTTCTATCTGCCTCTTTCACAGAAGGACGAAGAACAAGCACCAATTCATATAATCTCATCGACATATTGTACCACAGAATAAAACCTCATCTCAAGGGGGAAAACCCAACATTGCACATTCTATCCATTTGCAGTAAATGTAATTTATGGGTTTCTGATTTTCTTTAGAGCCTGACTTCTTCTTTCTCTTAGTTGTATTGCTTGATCGCTTGTAGCATAAACTACATCTGCTCTTCCACGGGATGGACCGCTTGGCGGCCAAAAAGTGACAATAAGTGACTCATAGCTGTCTACCGATGGAAAATCGCCTAAGCGTGTTCCAGCAGGTGGTATCACGAAATAGGTTCCCACTGGCTCTACTGAAGGTTGCCGCCTTATTAATTCAAAAGGTACTCTTTGATCTTCAACAAGTGACTCTACTACGTTAGGCGCGAGCAGTCTCCCAATCTCATCATACGGTTCTTGCATTTCCTCTTGCGGAATAACAAGATGGAGGTGTGGCTTTTTAAGATGCGAAGATGCATTATCAGTAGGCTGAGGAAAAAAAGCATCTGTCGGCTCAGTTGTACCTCGCCCAACCCGTCTAAAAGCTAATGCTTCTTGACGATCTGCAATAGACAGGAAACTAACAGCCTCACTCATACTTTCCCTGCCCTACTCTTTAGGTATGAACCTATTTTGAATACTTGTCAAGGAGAAATTTAAGCGCCTATTTTGAACTCTACGATATCGCCGTCTTTCATAATGTAATCTTTTCCCTCAAGCCTGGCTTTTCCTTTTTCCCGCGATCCTTTCCATCCATTATTTGCAGCAAAATCATCGATACTGACAACTTCAGCTTTTATGAACTTCTTAGTAAAATCCGTATGTATTTCACCAGCTGCCTCAGGAGCACTTGATCCTTTACGGATTGTCCAGGCACGCACTTCCTTCTCTCCTGCTGTTAGAAAAGAAATCAGACCTAGTGTCTGGTACGCTTTTTGAATTAATCGCTCAAGACCTGATGACTCCAATCCCAAATCTTTTAGATATTCAATCTGTTCTTCAGTTGATAATTCTGAAAGCTCAGATTCGATCTTGGCACAAATTACAACCAACTTCTCGCCGCTGACTCCTAACGACTGACTAAACTTTTGGGTAATCTTTTCTATTCCTGCAGGATTATAGTCTGATTCTGAAACATTTAGCACGACAATTTCGGGCTTACTGGAAAGCAAAAATAAAGTATTTATGAAATCCTTTTCTTCTCGTTCAAATTCTATCTCTCGTGCGGGATTTCCGGCATTTAAACCATCAATCAGTTTCTTGATTGCTGATTTTTCAGAATCTGTTGTGAATTTCTTAACTTTACTCCTCGCTGTTTCAGCTGTTGCCAAATCCGCCAAGATCAACTCAGCAATTATAACTTCGTAATCAGATTTAGGGTCCACTGCGCCTTCTTTTATAACATCCGGATCCTCAAATGCACGTACAACGTGAGAAATTATTTTGGTTTCGCGAATGTGTGATAGAAATTTATTTCCAAGTCCTTCACCCGTACTTGCGCCTTTGACAAGACCTGCGATATCATAAAACTCAACAGTTGCGGGTTTAATTGGCGGAAGACCAGCCATTTTCTCCTCTTCTTTTGTTATTTCAGCCAACTTTTCCAAACGAGAATCCGGAACTGGTACTATTCCCACATTTGGCTCAATTGTGGCAAATGGATAATTGGCTGCCAAAGCCTGCTGCTTTTTCAAAAGCGCATTAAACAATGTGGACTTTCCTACATTTGGCAAACCTACAATCCCGACAGAAAGATTCATTATAAGATTATAGCAGATGATGTAAAAAACTGGAGAAGATCAAATCAGGAAAAATCAGTCTTTTTAAAATAGCTATTATTACTTCACATGAATAATTTCCTATACATTTCTTTAAAAAATTCATTGACTAACCAAATTAAAAGGAGTATAAATTACGTATGGCAAATCGAATAGTTCATTTTGAGATAGAAGCCAAGGATAAAGACAGAGCAAAAGAATTTTATTCCAAAGCTTTTGGCTGGGAAATGGAAGTACAAGGTCCTGAAATGGGTGGATATATTGTCGTGAAGACTGGTGAAAATACCGGTAAAATGGAAGATATTGGTATCAATGGTGGAATTTATCAGGAAGAGCAAAAAAAACTAAATGCATTCTCCTGTGTCGTAGGAGTGGATGATGTACAAAAAGCAATAGCTGACGTAAGGGCAGCTGGTGGCAAAGTGGATGAGCACAATATGACACCTGATGGTCACGACATGGGGGAAGTAATGGACATCCCTACAATCGGAAAATACGCCAAATGTGAAGATACCGAAGGAAATCGCTTCACTCTCCTTCAGCCCGACCTCTCCTCAATGCCCCAAGCTTAATTGGAACGCGGATTATTTTCAGCCACTGGACGAAGAACTCTAAAAGAAAGCAAATAACAAAAACCTACAAGTACCGCACCGGTCAAAAATGCATACGGGATAGCAATTGAGGCAACAAATCCACCCAAGATTGGCCCGATAATCATTCCTATGCTCTGATAAGAACTATTCAGCCCCATGACGGCGCCTTGTGACTTTTGGTCAGCCTCTCGTGAAAGAATGGTCGGTATAAGGGTCTGGACACTACTATTTGATGCTGCCAAAAGTATTGATCCTACGATAAAGAATGGGAGTGCTTTTGAAAAAAACATAAGTACGAAAGCCACGCCAACAAATATTAGTGAGTAAGTAAAAGCATTTTTCATACCATATGCCTTTGATACGCGCGCTACTATGAAATTCTGGGATATAAGTCCAACTGCTCCAAACATCGTAAATAACAATGCGTTTTGCGCTTGAGTAACTTTCAATACTTTTAGTGTAAATGGTTGAAACCCATAAATAATTGCGCATGCAAATGCCATAAAAAAGAAAAGAGATATCATAAATGTAGCTCCCAAATTTGGGTCAAATAATGTCCGGTACATTTTTGGGAAATCAAATAATTTGTCATTTCTCACTTCCCCCATATGCTTATTTGTTTCAGGGAGATAGATGGCAGTCAAAATTACGGCAATTGTTGTAATTATCCCGGCAATTATAAATGGCACAGCCGCTCCAAAACCTACAGTGAATGCAGCAAGAGCGGGACCGAGAACAAATCCAAAACTCAAAGCGCTTCCTATCATGCCAAAAGCTTTTGCCCGATCTTCGGGTGCGGTTGAGTCAGATATCACAGCAAATGCAACAGGAATATTACCTGCTGTAATTCCGTCTAATGCCCGGGATAAAAAAAGAATTATTGCGTTTGGTGCAAAAGCAGTCATGAAAAATGATAATGCTGTTCCTCCGATAGAAACAAGGAGCATCGGCCTTCTGCCATATCTATCCGAAAGGCGTCCAATTATAGGAGTTGATATAAATTGACAAATTGAAAATATTGCAAAAAGTAATCCGTTATCAAAATCTGACAATCCAAATTTTTTGGAATAGGCATAAAGAATAGGAATTATTATCCCATACCCGATCATATTAACAAGAGCAATGAGAACAATGATAAATAGATTTCTGTTGGATTTAAGCATAAAGATTATTATAACAGAAAATTAGATTTGACTTTTTAATAGGATAATTCATATTATTATATTGTCATGAGCTATTTGGATGACGTTAACAAAATACTTGGTGGGAAAAAAGACACTGCAACAAAGCTGGATAAACCCAAACCACAAGTAAAAATTCTGATTGTTGAGGATGATCCTTCTCTTTCTGAGATGTATAGTTATAAATTTATTCATGAGGGATTTGATGTCACAACCGCACCTGATGGCCAAAAAGGGCTTGAAACAGCAATATCATTCATGCCCGATATAATTCTTCTTGACTTAATGATGCCAATAATGGATGGGAGACAAATGCTTCGGAAGTTACGGGAGATTCCCAAATTCAAGAAACTTCCGGTAATTGTAGTTACCAATGCGGGAGATATTGAAAGCATGAAAGAAACTCAACGATACGAAAATGCGAACGAATTTCTGATCAAATCAAATGTCTCAATTGATGATGTTGTAAAGAAAGTCAAAGACTGGACAAACTTAGTGTAGATAAGAGACCTTGAATAAGTTAAAGCCCCATCTTTCTGATGCTAAGATTAAGAGGTTTTGCAATATTTAGCTACTTTTATTAAGAGTTCTTCCATCGTGAAAGGCTTGGTAATAAAATCATCAGCACCTGCCACTTTAGCAGATTTCATAATATCCCGCGTTGCAGAAATCATAATAATTGGAATACTTTGTGTGTCTTTATTTGCCTTGAGTTGCTTTGCAATATCTCGCCCATCCATCCCTGACATCCAAATATCCAAAAGCAATAAATCAGGTTTGTTTTTTATTATTTCGCTCAGCGTATTGCTGTCCCCTGTTGTTTCGACCATATAACCCATTTCGACAAGTATCATGCTCATAGAATCACATATGGCCTGGTCATCGTCTGCAATTATTATCTTGTATTTGCGAATTTTGTTTTCGGATTTTTCCATATATTAATAAATTGAAATAAATATCAGTTCTAATCTAACTGATAGTTTTACATATTAAATAACTATTTAATTCCCTTATTTATTGGTAATGTAAAACAAAAAGTTGAGCCTTCACCAGCAACGCTTTCCACCCAAATCCTTCCCCCCTCGCGCTTAATAATTTCGCTTGATATATATAGTCCTAGACCCAAGCCTGGAAAAGTATCTTGCTTTGGACCACTTACACGATAAAATCGCTCAAAAACATGGGCTTGCTTATCCCTTGATATACCAACACCAAAATCCCTAACGCATACTGTTATATTTTTGTCTATTGACTTGGAAGTAATAAATATCTTGTCTGCCTTGGGTGAATATTTAATTGCATTGGTTATGAGATTTGTTAATACCTGTCCAATTCTTTCCCTATCTCCTACTATTTTTCTCTTAGTACCCCCATCTAAAACCAGAGTATGCCTATCAGTTATTCTTTGCGTCTCCTCGATAATCTCAACAACTAATTCATCAAAATCAAATAACTCTTTGTGCATATATAATTTTCCTGAGTCAATCCTTGTGGAGTCAAGCAAGTCCCCGATTAGGCTTGTTAGTTTATTAAGCTGGGTATTCATCTTGCCCAAATTATTTGCTGATACCAAATCGCCCGCTTTTTTGAATTTCCACTGAAGAACCTCAGCATACGCTTTTATAGATGTTACGGGCGTTTTTAATTCATGCGTTGCCATTCCGATGAATTCATCTTTCTCTTTTTCTATCCGTTTTCTTTCAATTATTTCCTGCTCAGTCTTGCCGAGAGCGACTTGCAGCTCAAGCCGTGCTGTATTTAATTTTTTCTCAACACCCTGCATTTCAATCATTGTTTTTTCAGAAAGTAATAGCTTAGCTCTTGTTTGTATTTCAAATTGTTCATACTGCATAATAGATGCAAGAAGTGGCAATATTGGAACAACCGATTCAACCAATTGCTTGTCTGGATTCCCACCTACAAGCAAAAATACACATTCATCTTTATAAGCAACACCTGTTACTGTTGTGTTAAATAACAATTGATCTGAATGATACTTTAGCTTTACACATTTTTTTAAGAAAATCTGCCATTTATCAGCATGTTCTAATGTTTGAGAAAATCCTGATGCCGGGAGAAGTATATCTAGTTCCGGATCTTTGATAAAAATAAGTAACTCGCGTGCTCCAAATTCTTTTGCAATGGTTTTACCAATTTTAAATCTTTCTGATTTTTCGGATAATTTTCCTAATAATTCTAGCATTGTATAATTTCATTTTCAGCTTGAGATAACACACACAACTGCTGTACAGTTATGAAACCCATTAAATTGACCGTCAACTCTTGAAATCTGTCCGTAAGTATTACATCCTACAAATTGAGTATTCTTTCCCAATTTATCATCAATTGCATTAAGCTCTGATTTAAATTCACGTCCAGTTCTGAGTCTGGTTGCAACGCAATCAAAAACAAAAGCGACATGAGAATCATTCACATTTACCTGGCTTAACGCATCATTCGTTGCGTCCTGCGCAGCTTTCACAGCCGATGCTGCGGTTGTTTTCATAAAGCTCACAATTGCACCAGTTGGGATATCTGATGCGTATTGTATAGACCCGTCTTTATTAATAGCAAGAGGGACACGAAGCTTGAAACCATCGACAGTCTTTATACCAATTACATTGTGAAGAAAAAAAGGTATTGGATCTGATAAATCAAGCGTTTGACCTGTCTTTTTGGCATATGCCTTTACAACGTCTATTGTTTTCGTAGCATTTAGACTAATAATCTTCATTCCTTTTGATTCTGTGACCCGCATTAGTTCCCCAGTTGGTTCCCACCCATGCCTAATGCCAATCCCCACTGGCTTTTTTGAAAGAATTTCCAAAGCAACAACTGCATTTGTAAAAACTTCAGTATCCATAAAAACATGTGTCTTACTGAATTTAGCATCATCTCCAGCACCTCCTCCGAAAAACTGATATATTCCTCCTGTCAACTGGTTCATCTGATCAATCAGGGTATCTGTGTATCCAGCAAGCGCATCTGCAAGTACGAGTGAGGTGCGATACGGATATGTATGATTTTTCATTCCTTTAAAAGTAGCCACCACGTCTCTTGCCGCTTTTTCAACATTTTTATTTATTCCATGCCCAATTCCAACAGCAAAGCTCATTTCATCAGAGCGAAGCGCAACGGCACTTACCGCTCCTTCTCCTTGTGATTTACTTATGAACTCTCCAGCTGAGGAACAACCAACTAATAATTTAGGCTTACTATTTTTTTTTATAGTAGTAAGTAATTTTGTGTAATTATATTTAGAAGATGCAAATACTATTATGGCGTCTGGAGATAAGCTCCCCATTGATTCCTTAATCTGATCTGCAATTGATTTTCCAGCAGCTATTTCATCTGCAATATTTGTAAATACCACCGCAGTATTCTTTTTAATGATTTTATTTTTTGATTCTTTTTTAATCATTATTTCTACCTTAAATCAAATTCACAGAAATTAACTGACATTGCAAAATAATACCTGACTTAATATAAATATTCTACCTAAATGTATCGCATGCAGAGAGTGAACCTGATGTGTATCCTTTGTCAAACCATGTAGTCCGCTGTTCTGAGGAGCCGTGTGTCCAGGACTCTGGATTTACATAACCTGTTACTTTCTCCTGAATTCTATCATCCCCTATCACAGATGCCGCATCCATGGCTTCATGAACTTCTCCAGGTTCCAAAACTCCCAAATCCTTTATAGAGTTAACCCACATCCCCGCAAAACAATCTGCCTGTAACTCCAATTTTATAGAGAGATTATTTTGTTGATCCGGATTGATTTCCATTTCCTGCTGCATCTTTCCCATTATCCCCAGCTCTCCTTGTGCATGATGCCCTACTTCATGCGCGACGATATAAGCTTGCGCGACATCTCCCCCCTTTGCACCAAACCTATTAGTGAGTTCCTGAAAGAAAGTTTCATCCAGATATATTGTTTTGTCGAGTGGACAATAATGAGGACCTACTTCAGAGACTGCATTTCCACAACCTGACTCCGTTGCGCTTCGGAATAATACTAATTTTGGTTCGGTGTATGTTTTATTCTCGACATTTGCAATTTTTGACCACATCTCATTATTTGATCCCAAAACAGTTGATGCAAATACCTCATAACTATCTTTTCCTTCAAAATCCTCTTTATTTATTATCTGTTGCCTTTGAACAGGAACCTCTTGAAGCTGGTTTAAAAAATCCATAGTTCTTCCTCCTGATAAAAGATTGAACACAAATAATAGAGCTACACCAGTCAGACTTATGCCACCAATAGCAGCTGGCGCGAATGACCTTCTGTCCTCAACATTTCCTCTGTTTAATATTTTTCCCCAATCAGCCATGTATATAAATCCTTAATTGCTTATTGAATTTTAATCTAACCTGGTAAGTAATATGTAAGAATTAACGCAATATATGAATATTTGGTAAAAACCAATAATCAAATTTAATCTGTATTCTCAGTTAAGCTTTTGCAAACAAATTCCAAAAATTTAACTGTATCATCTATGTCGTGCAGGAAATAATTGGCCTCTGACTCACCACTCCCTACTTTAATAGTTATCGCATCTTTAAGCTCAGAAAAAGCATCCTCATCAGTTCGATCATCTCCTATATATATAGTTAACGGAGAAGATTTTTGAGTACTAATCAACCAATTTATAAATCCACCTTTCCCCCACTTCACATTAGGCATGATGTCAAAAACCATTTTATTTTTCAATAATTTTATGAGTGGTGAATCCAAATATGGGGTGATAAAATTCTCAAATTCTTCAAGAAAAGACGGGCGAAGGTCTTTATTAAGCATACGATAATGTATGCTTATAGTTAAATTTTTATCTTCTATAAATATACCTTTATACTTTTCTTCAAGAGGTCCAAATGCGCTCAAGATTTTAAGATATAACTCACGAGTTTCACTAATTCCCGGCATTACATACACAACTTTTTCTATTTCCCACTCAAGTCCATGATTGCCCGCATATACAATATCTTCAATCCCAATCAATTTTTTAATATCATATACTCCTCGACCGGACACGATTCCTAGCGTTAATTGCTTAAAAAGTTTTAGATCGTTGAGAATTTTTTTTGTTTTTGCAGGCAGAATTGCGTGGTGAGGTTTTTTCGCTATTTCAGTAAGTGTCCCATCATAATCAAGAAGTAGTAATACGTGAAAACTTACTTTGAGCCTCTTTTCAACTATGTCTTTTGATTTCCACAAATACGTCGTCATTCTAAGTTAGAAACAGTTTTCAATATTTCTGCAGACCATTTATAAACGTTGTTATCCAGAACAACTTTTCTCATTTTTTTCATCCTTTTTTCTTGTTCAGCAAAACTCATTTCAAGACTTTTTTTAATTGTATCAGCAACTCCCTCAATGTTATATGGGTTGACTATAAATGCCTGTGATAGCTCCGCTGCTGCACCCGCAAACTTGCTAAGTATCAAAACTCCTCTTTCATCACTTCTCGCTGCAACATACTCTTTTGCAATTAAATTCATCCCATCATGAAGTGAGGTAACTAAGAAAACATTTGCGATTCGATAATATAAACTTAATTCTTCCTGGCTATGGTGTCTGTTCAAATAAATAATAGGTTTCCAATTCTTGGTTTTAAGCGAATTATTAATTCTCTCTACTTCTGACATAACTTCCCGACCAAATTCATCATATTTTTTAATACCACTCCTACTTGGTGCTGAAATCTGTATAAAAACAAATTTATTTTTATATTCAGGATACTTAGTCAGAAATGTTTCTACTGATTTTAATCTTTCAATAATTCCTTTTGTATAATCGAGCCTATCTACCCCTAGTCCTATAAATTCTGACTCTATATTTAACTCTTTAAGTAAGGTCTCTTTTTGTTTTGCAAATTCAAATTTATACTTTTTTTCTTTGTCATTGTAAAAAGCGATGCTAATTGGGAATGGTTTTATGAGTGATTCGTGATCATTTCGTGTGATAGCAAACTTCTCAATGTTTATGCGAGCCTCCAACTCACGCCTTACTGTGTCTATAAAATTATTACAATGTAACTGTGTATGAAAACCAATGATATCAGCCCCAAGCATCCCCTCAAGTAATTCTTTTCTAAATGGACAAATACCAAATGATTCAGAATTTGGCCAAGGGATGTGCCAAAACAAGACTATCTGAGCATCAGGTCTTTTTTCCTTAATCATTTTTGGGAGTAATGCGAAATGAAAATCCTGGATAAAAATTATAGGGTTTTTTAAATCTTTTATTTCTTCAAATATTGCATCGGCAAACTTTGTATTTACGTTCAAATATTCAATCCAGTCCTCTTTTCTAAAAATTGGTCTGTTATGAACATTGTGACAAAGTGGCCACAGACCCTCATTTGAAAAGCCATAATAATAACCTTTTTCTTCCTTTTCGGTAAGCCAAACCCTTTTTAGGATATATTTTGGATCTTCAGGAGGCACTTCTATCCTGTCATATTTATCAACAACCAATCTGTCCCCTGAGCCGCTTCCATGAGCAACCCACTCTCCCCCACATGCCTGCATAATTGATTCAATAGCTGTTGCCATACCGCTTGCAGGAAAGAAATAACTTATTTTATCTCCCTTTTTTTCATGTATATATGGCTCTCTATTTGAAACCGCAACTATTTTCTGGCCATTTAATATATCTTTTGCATATTCCTTAAGCCTTTCTTCGGTCCATGGAGAATCTACCTTTTCCAATCTAAGTCTGGCTTCTTCACTTGCAGAAAGCCGTGCCTCTGAAAGACTTTTCTTAATATTATATATCTCTCCCAAAAGAGGTTTAAGAAAAGGCAGATCAGGAATTTTACTCAATCTTTCATTTGGACTTTTACTTAGTCTCGCCTGCTTAATAGACTCAACTAATTTTATAATTGGATCATGTATTATCCATCTGAAGATGAAAAACAAAGCCAAAGCTATGATAAGAATTTGAGTAAAGAGTCTTAAGAAAGCAGTGCGCCAAATTTGACCTATTCTATACTCAATAAATTCTGCGTCTTGAATAAAGACTAGTGCGCCTGCAACTTCTTTATCTTGATGAAGAGGAACTGCATAGACATAGATATCTTTCCCTTGTTTACTCTCAAACTTCCCTTGCGGTTTATTATTTTTAATTGCTGCTATTGATATGGATTTAAGATTTGTAATGTTTTTGGGATATGATGACGAGGAGGCTATGTTCTCTCCCTTGTCACTTGTGATACTCGTACCGATCAACTCTTCATTTGCGCCAAATTTATCAATTGTAGATTTTAAAAGCTCAGGACTTGCAATATCTGGCTCAACTACAAGCCTCAGGCTTTCTGAAAGAAGCCAAGACCTATACTGAAGATCATTTTTGAGCTGAACCTCCTCATCTTTGACCTGAAAATAGGTAAAAAAGACAGTTATCAAACTGACGAGTGCGATAATTAATAATACTGAACTGATTAGCCGCTTCATTTAATGGTAAATTATAGCATTTTTAATGTAAAAAAAGCGTAATAACATCTTATGAACACATGTGACTACACTTTACCTCTTTATATTGATGATTAATTAAACTAAAATAAAGATATGATTAAGAAGCTTGAACGACCAAAAAACGGTAGAAAAATAGCTGGCGTTGCGCTTGGGATTGCAAATTATTTTGGAATTGATGTAACACTTGTACGTATTATCTGGGCTTTACTTTTTCTCCCGGGGGGTCTACCGGGCCTTATCCCCTATCTTTTATTTTGGGCATTAATGCCATCTGAGGAAAAAACCTTCGAAACAAAACAAACATCATAGCTTCGATTATGCTATAATAGCAAGCTATATGGGTTCGCGAGGAGGAGAAATACCACATTCTTATTTTCAGGAGTTAGTCGGAAAACCCACGGTTTTACTTACATTTGCTCGGGGTGATCAATTGTTAATAAATGGTATTCCTGTAAATAGACCGAGTATGAGAAAGGAAGGATCTGATCCAAGGGTTACAGAAAAAAAATTAGATATATTAAGGGTACTTGCAGAGAGACCTGGTGAAATGCTCACAAAGTATGATCTCGTTGAAGAATTGGATCTTAAACAAGATGATTCACTTGCGACATCAGCCGTTAATGCTTTTCAATTGATGATTGATCTGCCATATATGAGCATATTTGGTATACCTATTGTTTCAAAAGGAAAAGAAGATATAGAAAGACCAGCAGAAAGAACAACTGTTTCAGTAACTACTTATGGCATAACTAGATTTAGTCCAAGAATTGTCGAGCATCCTAATCCTCCTTCAACTACAACCTAATTTATATTTGATATAATTATTCCGTGGCGACGAAGCAATCGACTATAGACTTATTGACAGACCAGATTTCAACCGCTGGAAATATCAGATATAAAAAAATGTTTGGTGAGTATGCCCTTTATTGTGATGAAAAAGTCGTTGCTTTTGTCTGTGATGATCAGCTTTTTGTAAAACCAACAGAGACTGGAAAGAAATTTATTGGCGAAGTTGTTGAAGCTCCCGCCTATCCAGGGTCCAAGATATATTATTTAATCACTGGGGATTTCTGGGATGACTCAGAGTACATGACTGAACTAATCAAAGTTACAGCCGCAAAACTCCCCCTCCCCAAACCTAAAAATGAGAAAATAATTAAATAGCATTTGCTATTTTTAGGAATTCGCTGAGATATTTTATCAGTAATTTCTCATATTCCTTCTCTGTTACCTTTTCAGGAAGATTTATCATGAAATTTTTGAAAAAATCATATTTTTCACTTATCCTTTTATCAATTTTTGAGAGAAAATCCTTAATCGCATTCTCCAAAAGCCCATTAACATCTTCTATGTTATGTCTATATAGATTTGCCTGTGCAAATGCAGCGCTTAACATATAACCGGTATTTGTCCATGACTGCTTTCTATTCTTCACTATTTTGATTGGCTTATGTACCCAACCAAGAAAAAATTCATTTATATTTTCATCAGCCATATCTTTGTCAAATATTTTAAAGAAAATATCATCAGAGTAGAGATCTTGAAGATGATTGATGATCGCGTGGATTGCATCTTCCTGATAATCCTGCACAGCTTTGCCATGCATCACCCATGCGATAATTGAGAGATTCAGCTGCTCATCGTGCGAAGGATGATTCGACTGATTTCTATACACATGCCCCAACTCATGAATAAGCAAATTAAGTGCCATTCCACGCGCAACAGCCATTCCAGATACAACAACAAGTGGTAATCCATCAACTTCAGTGGTATGCCCCATGTATGGGAGATTTTCATCCAGTACCACTGCGACATTTGTTACTGGGTAACCGGCCTTCTTCATTAGAAAAAATGCGTTTTCTTTTAATTCAATAAATTCTTCAGATTTGAAATTTCTTTTCATAGAGGGAATGTTTGGAAATTATAACAGAAATATTGCTTAATTTATAAGAGGATTTTATAGCTCAGGATTTTTATGCTCCAGCTTCAAAATTCTACCGAATCGGCATCGTTTTGATCAAGCTCAGCATCCACACTGTCAAGATCTGTGTTATCCAGTTCGTCAGAAGCATTCATTAAATCATTGCTATTTTGAATCGTTTTTTGCTCATACTTATATTGTGTTGACTTAGAAGCATTTGAGAATAAATTTGTTCTATTTACAACCAAGAATACAGCAGCTGTGATACCCAGCACAAGCACAGCAATTGCAATCAGATTTACATTACCTTTTTGATCCATTTTTTTAGATTTAGCTCCCATTACTCCTTGCCTCCCTTCTTTAGATGCTTTGTTGGTTTTGGACCATGAGATGGGTTTAAATCATTATCTTCATTAACTAAACCATTTTCCTCGCCTGTTACGGAGTGTACTGCCACAATCAAATCCTTAATTGAACTTCTATATACCTTGAGCCCATCTTTGACAGCTTTGATATCATCTTTAAATACCATCATCTGCTCCTTGGGTGTTCCAGATTCACAACTAAAAGCCGCTGCATCAGTTTTGGCTTTTTCCAACGCTGAATCAACTGCTAGCTTATTTGCGTCTATACCTGAGACCAAAGCTTCATAGTTAATGACTGTTTTGCCTGATGGAACTACTTTGGTAACATAATATTCCTGTACTTTTGCCGAGATTGAAGCAAATTTACTTTCCATATTTGTTGAAAACTTCACAATTTGCTCAGATCTTTTTATGATCTTTTTTTCTTTTGCTTTACATGATCTTAATTTTCCTTTTTCTGAACGGATTACGGGAGCAGATGGCGCAGAAGCTGTAGGAGCGATACTTTGCGCAAAAGCAACACTTGAACTACCAGCAAATAATATAATGGCTGTGACGATTGATGCTTTGGATATATTTAACATATCTTAAGATAAGATTAAACCATAAAAATTTACTTGTCAAGCCAAAAGAAAACCCCCTATATACGGGGGTGATCTTTTCCTTATGAATCGCTCAAAATAATAATTTCATTTTATTTTTTAATACGTGCCAATGTTATTGATCTAGATATTAATTAAACCATTGATAGAGCTCTGAGCGCTAATGCAAATGACGAAAATGCAGCAATTACAGATGCTACTGCTCTTTTAATTAATCTATTCATACAATTCACCCTCTTCCTCTAAAATTGATGAGTTTAATTTACGAGAGAAAATAATATAAATTGTAATCGAGCAGATTATCTTCATTAGATTATGATCATATATATGAAATAAAATAATAGAATATATTTTATGTAAGACCCATGCAAGATAATCTTAGATGCATATATTGACTATAGGTTGATGCTATGTTATTATCCTTTTCAAGGATGATTGGTTCAAATATAATTAGTTTATCAAGTATTATAAGCTTAGTAGATTCAATTTCAAGAGGAGAAATACTTAGCAATCTGCTATTACTACTATCTATATTATTAGGTGGTTTAGTTTTAAGCAGCTTCATAATTTCTAGATTAATCAAAGTTTTTCTAAGGTAATAAATATGGTTTTATCCAAAATAATAAGCTTATTAATTACTTTTTGCGGAATTGTAAATTTAATTAGAATTTCAATTCTGTTAATTGGCTCAGACATTTACTCTATAAATCATCATATCCGCTATCGCAAGAGACGCATACAATTTCATCCAACTGTTAGCATTGTCATACCGGCATACAATGAAGAGCAAAGCATCTCCAAAGCTATTGCATCGGTTCTTGATAGCAATTATCCTAAAAATTTGCTTGAACTGGTAGTTGTAGATGATGGTTCAACTGACAACACAATAAAAGAAATAGAAAAATTCAATTTATTAATTCAAAAAGTCAAAATCATATCTCAAAAAAATTCAGGAAAAGCTCACGCATTAAATAATGCAATAAAAAATTATGTAAAAGGAGAGCTTGTTATGTGTCTTGATGCAGATTCGTATTTGAGTAAAAATGCCATAGTCAATGCGGTGAAATATTTCGAAGAAAAAAATGTCATGGCACTAGCCACAAATGTGAAGATAGAAAAAACAAAAGGCCTTCTGAATTTGATACAACAATTTGAATATATAGTTAATTATCAGATGAAAAGAGCACAAACGATTTTTAATGTTGAATATATTATTGGAGGAGTTGGCTCTGTGTTTAGAAAAAGCCTTCTTAAGAAAATCAATTTTTATGACGTAAATACCGTTACCGAAGACATAGATTTAACGATGAAAATATTAAAAAATGGCAATAAAAAACATCGAGTTATATATGGGGCTGATGTTATAACTTATACACAAGGAGTGCTAAGCCTTACAGATCTTATCAGACAGAGACACAGGTGGAAATGGGGACGGTATCAAACTTTTCTTAAACACCGAAGCATGTTTTTCTCAAAAGATAAAAGGTTTACAAAAGGTCTGACCTGGTTATATCTTCCTTATGCTTTATATGGTGATCTAGCGTTTTTTATTGAACCATTATTTTTATTTTATATTTTATACTTGATTCTAATTCAAAAAGATTTTTTTACATTAATTTCTGCATTCTTTGTTCTCACCGGGTATGTTGTTATCAATGTTTTAGCCGAAGACTCACTTTCAGTAAAAGAAAAAACTATATATATTTCCTTGTCCCCTCTTATGTATTTTCTATTTTATCTCTTAAGTTATGCAGAATATGTAGCTTTAATTAAATCAATATTTAAAATGCACAAACTCAAAGCGAGCATCGACTCAAATTCTAATCCCTGGAAGCACGTTAAAAGACTTAGCTATCGATAATCATTAAATCTCTATCCACTCACAACATAGTTGCATGATTCAGCGAGTTGTACTATAATTTGTGATAATAGTAAATGGAAGAATCAGCACCTCAGTCAACCAACAAATCAAGCGCTTCTAAATTTCTCATCCCAATCGCAGTCATAATAATAGTAATTGGAATTATTATGTTTGCGACAACCAACCGTAAAGATGAAGCTGTAGTATCTAACAAAACCGAAGAAACGTACACTACAACAGAAGACACTACTCAGTCACCTTCCGATTCAGATGATACTCCTCCCAGCACAAGTGCTGGCACATTTAAAGATGGGACATATTCATCAGATGGAAAATATGTATCCCCTGGTGGTGAAGAGAAAATAGGTGTGACAGTTACACTTGCAGATGGAATCATTACTGATGCTCAAGTTGAAACCAAGGCCACTCGCCCCAATACTGTTAGATATCAGGGTATGTTTGCCGAAAATTTCAAACCACTTGTTGTAGGTAAAAAAATAACTGATGTTGAACTCTCAAGAGTCTCTGGCTCTTCATTAACATCAGGTGGATTTAATGATGCGCTCGAAAAGATCAAATCCCAAGCTAAATCCTAACCCCCCGGAAATGAAATCCTCAAAACATGTTTTCGATGCAATCGGCACCAAATGGTCAATCGAAATCGGTACTCCCCTAACTGATACAAAGCAAGCAATAATCCTTACAAAAATTAAAAAAAGAATTGATTTATTTGACAAGACATATTCACGATTTCTACCTGACTCACTTGTCACAAAAATGTCACAAAAAAAAGGTAAATACCTGCTACCTGCTGACGCTGAAGAATTACTAAAACTATATAAAAAGCTATATGATATTACAGATCATGCATTTACTCCGCTTATTGGAAATACATTAAGTGACGCCGGTTATGATGCAGATTATTCATTGAAGCCAAAAAATCTGACCAAACCATTAAGTTGGAGTGAAGCATTTGAATACTTGCCTCCATATATAGAAATACATAAGCCTGTTCTTCTTGATTTTGGCGCAGCAGGAAAAGGATATATCATCGATATAATAGGACAACTATTGATTGAAAACAAAATTAATGATTTCTGTATTGATGCAGGAGGTGACATATTGTATAAAACCTCAAAAAATGAATCTCTCAGAGTAGGACTTGAACACCTTACTGACCCTACTCAGGTAATAGGAATAGCTGAAATACAAAATCAAAGTATCTGCGCAAGTTCCGGCAACAGGAGAAAATGGGCACAATTTCATCACATAATTAATCCGAACACGCTCAAATCTCCTACAAATACAGTAGCTACTTGGGCTATAGCTGACACCGGACTTATAGCAGATGGGATCACTACTGCACTATTTTTCAAACCCGCTAAATTACTAAGGCTCCATTTTAATTTCGACTATCTCGTGGTTTTTGCTGACAAAACTTATGAAATCTCTTCCAATTTTCCGGGAGAGTTGTATACTGATATTACATCTAAAAATATATGATGAGCTTACTGCACAAAATTGACAACTTTCTCAACAAATTCACGATGTATCGTGTAGTTCTTTATGGACTATTAATTACAAGTATTTTCACCATTTTTTATGGATTTTTGAGGATTATCTCGTACAGCGGTTTTAATTTACTTGTTTCAGCAAGTACTCTATTACTTACCTGCTACCTAAGTAATATAATATTTGCCCGTGTATTTAAGGCAGTAACCAATATCGAATCAAGTCTGATAACAGGCCTCATTCTATTTTTGATAATGCCACCGGCTGAGAATCTTAACGGAATGTTAATCCTGTTTATTGCAGGAATTATAAGCATGCTTTCCAAATATATTCTGGCAATTAACAAAAAGCATATTTTTAATCCTGTTGCTATTACAGCATTTATCCTTGGGTTTACAGCTAATTCTGCAGCACTTTGGTGGGTTGCGACTCCCCCAATGCTCCCTATCACAGCTATAATCGGACTTTTAGTTGTCAGAAAAGTACGCAAATTTACCCTGTTCTTTTCATTTATGATAACTGCTCTGATTGTTAGTGTTGGTTCAGGAATAATTAATAAATTAGGTGGAATTGAATTGGTGCTACTTACTCTAACTTCTTTTCCTCTTGTTTTTTTCGCTACAATTATGCTTACAGAACCCAGAACTATGCCTCCTCTTAGGAAATATCAGGTAATCTTTGGTGTTCTGGTAGGAGTTTTATTTGGAGTCCAATTCAATTTCGGACCAATTTATTCAACACCTGAGCTAACACTTCTGATTGGAAATATATTTACATATTTTGTCAGTCCGAAGCAGAACTTCCTGTTAAAGCTTTCAGAAACAAAAAAACTGGCATCTGATATTTATGGCTACAGCTTTATTTCAAATCAGAAACCATCATTCGCTGCCGGACAATATCTGGAGTGGACCCTTCCACATAAAACACCGGACACCAGAGGAAATAGACGATACTTTACTATTGCTTCATCCCCAACAGAAGAAAAGTTACAAATTGGTGTAAAAATTTCAGAAAAATCTTCAAGTTTTAAATCATCCTTACTTCAACTTAAAGAAGGAACTATTCTCTCTGCAGGATCTTTAAGTGGAGACTTCATGTTGCCTGTTGATCCTAATGAGAAATTAGTTTTTATAGCAGGAGGAATTGGAATAACACCTTTTAGAAGCATGATCAAGTATCTCCTGGACTCAAATGAAAAAAGAGACATAACGCTTTTTTACGCAAGTCCTGCTCCTTCAGATTTTGTATATCAGGATATTTTTGAAAATGCAAAAAACAAATTTATTCTTAAAACTATTTATGTGATAACAAAAACTGAAAACGCTCCTGCGAACTGGACAGGGAAAACAGGACGGATTAATGAGGAAATGATAAAAAGCGAAATACGCGATTTCAAGGAAAGAAAATTCTACATGTCTGGACCAAATTCTATGGTCCAGGCTTATAAAGAGCTACTAGCTACACTCGGCATTCCAAAAAACAAAATAGTCACCGACTACTTCCCAGGGTTTTAATATTTTCTAACACTAAACCTCCTCAAACTTTGCGTTTTTATAAAATGAAGGATAGGATTCAAGAATGAGTTCTTTTGGTGATTGTACCAAATCTACATTTATAATCCCTTCCATATGGTCAATTTCGTGCTGAAAAACCCTGTTTAATATTCTCCCCTGCTCTGTATCATCTTTTGTAGTCCATTTATTCAATACCCCTGATTCATCCAAATATTTAAACTCAACCCATGCAGGACGAGCAAGGGGTACAATGATGGGCACAGCGCTCATACACATCTCTGGATATTTAAGTAACTTCTTAGATCTTTTTGTTATCTTAGGATTAATGATTGTTAATAACTTTTCAGGTGTGTAGATAATCGCAAATTTATCACATATTCCAACCTGAACAGCAGCCATTCCCCTACCCATTCCCGTTAACTTTCTGTATTTAAGAAAACATGACTTCAAATACTTAATTTTCTTTTTCATTTCCGGTTTTGTAATGTTATTAACCAAAACTTCAACAGAAGACTTTCTTAATATATCTGATTCCCCTATCTGATAGACCAGATGAGAAACGTTTCCAGCCTTTTTAAACATATTACTCTTATGTGTTGAAAATGGTGGTTTAGAAGGAACCCATATTTTAGAATTCACACTGAGATTATAACACGAAATAAAATGCTATACTTTAATAATGAATAAAAACGTAAAAAAGGGCACAAATAATATTGTAGATTTTTATAAAAACTATCGCGGGACACCGTCTCTAGTTTTTGAAATTTTCGCTGGAATTATCGCTGCGATTGGCAGTCTCTATATTTTTCTTAAAATATCAAATAAAATAGTTGCCAAAGAAATTATTTTTTTTGATCAGATAATAATTGACTTCATACATGCTTTCGAATCACCTTTACTCACAAAAATTATGAAATTTGTTACTTTTTTTGGTGGAGAAATATTCATTGGAGGAGCCGTAATAATTACTATTTCAGTACTAATACTAACCCGCCACAGAAAAGATGCGTTTCTTTTTGGATTTATACTGGTCTTTGGTATTATCTTAAATCTTTGGCTAAAAGGATTTTTTGAAAGAGCAAGACCAGATTTGTTTGCTATGTTAATTGAAAAAACTTACAGCTTCCCGTCCGGTCATAGCATGAATTCATTTGTGTTCTTTATGAGTATTTCCTATTTCATTTTTCACAACAACCGTAACAAAAAACTGAGCATAACACTTACTTTGATATCGGGCTTAATTGTCTTTTTAATCGGAATAAGCAGAATTTATCTGGGAGTACATTACCCAAGCGATGTATTGGGAGGATATGCAGCAGGACTATTGTGGTTCGTTGGTGTACTTTTATTTGAAAAAATATTGATATTCTTACGATTATTCAAAAAATATGAACTCGAGAATAAATATTAGAAGATGTTAGGATGCAGGTTTTAGTAATTGATTTACTTTATTTACAACATCACCAGGTGTAGCATTTGCCTTCAGAAGAAAATCTTTTGCCCCCCAATTCTTCAATAGATCCTCAACATCAACTGATATATTTGTTAACACAAGTATAGGTATAGTATTTAATTCCGGATCATTTTTTACTAGTTTTAGAACATCGAATCCGCTTACTTTTGCCATGAATAAATCCAGCAAAGCAATATCCGGCTTTAGACTTCTGAGCTTGTCAATTCCTTCCCTCCCATCCAAAGCTGTATTAACTGTAAATTGTTCATGGGTAAATTTTGCCGCATACATCTCACGAAGCGTGGTATCATCTTCAATAATTAAGATGGAACTCATATTACTTTAGTAATTCCTTAACTTTTTCTACAACTCCGGATGGATCAGAATTAGATTTCATTAAATAATAAGCTGGACGACTCTCAATAACTCCCTTGAGGATATTGTCATCTGCGTTTAGATTTGTAAGCATAATAATCGGAACGTCTTTACCCCATGGGTCATCGCGCAATTTTTTGAGCACAGTCATTCCATCCATTCCGGGGAGTAAAATATCTAACAGGATTAGATCTGGTCTAGTCTGAAGAGCCAATTGAAAACCCTCGCCACCGGTACTTGCAGCTAAAATATTAAATCCTTCAACTGAGAACTTTTTCTGATACATCTCTGAGAGAGTTGCATCATCTTCAACAAGTAAGATTTTCTTTTTAATTTGATTATCCATCAATTTCAGTTATATCAGTAATTTCAAAAATTAACAATATTCAAAAACACACTTCAATAAGTATTTGCAACTTTTATATCTAATTTATCTTTCTTTCAGACAACGGAAGCGAAAAAGCAAATGTACTACCTTTTCCAACAGTAGATTTCTCTATCCACAGATCTCCCCCCATTTTTCTTGCAAATTCACGGGAAATATACAAACCCAATCCTATCCCGGGAGTTTTTCCTGCGTGCTTTAACTTTATTTCATCAAACTTATCAAAAAGTTTCTGCTGGTATTCATTTGCTACACCTATTCCTGTATCTGATATGGACGTAATAATCTTATCATCTCTTTGCTCAAAGAATACAGTTATACTACCTTTTTCTGTGAATTTGATAGCATTTTCAATCAGATTAATTATTATTTCGCGGACTTTATCACGATCAGCATAGATGGTAAAAGAATTGCTTTTTTTTACCACTAACTTGATATCCTTCTCATCTGCCAAAGGCTTCACGCTTGAGATAGATTCATCGATTAGATCCCGGATATTAAAATCAGTAAGATTGAGTATCACTTTACCGGCCTGGATTCTTGAGACATCCAACATTTTATTGACAATACGCAACAGCCTGTCAACTGATGCTGTTATTAAATAAAGAGGTCTTTCCAATTTCTTCGTTCGATCTCCATAATCACCATCATTTATCATAGACATCAAACCCTTAATTGCACCAACTGGTGTGCGGAGCTCATGGGAAACGAGGAAGATAAATTCAGTTTTTATCTCATCCAGCTTCTGGAGATTTGATGCCATATCGTTGAAGGCGGATACTAGTTGTCCAAATTCATCTTTGCTTTTTACTTGATATCTAAAATTTAAGTTGCCGGATGCTAATATTTTCGTTCCATCGATTAACTCTCTAATCGACCTTGATATACTCCTTGCAAGAAGAAGATATGAAAAGACAAATAGAAAGCTAAGCGACAAAACGACAATTAGCATAATATATGAAGTAGCCTGACGCACAATTGTTAATTTTCGGCTATTAATATCAGCGAGTCCGGATGCAAGTGAAACTATCTCCTGTACATCAACAGATAACTGGCCGGATAATCTTCTCTCGAACTCTTCTATCGCAGGTAATCTTTCATCTACTATATTTTCCTGAAGCTGTGTAAAATGAATCAAAATTGCTTTTTGACCCAAGCGTAACTTATCTAGAATACGTTGCTCTTCAGGACTCTCAATCGTATATAAATTTATACTTTTATTGAGCTTTTGGTATTGAGACATCCACTGGGTTCTTGCCCGCTCTCCATGTGTCTGGATATAATCACCGCTCAATAAATTTAAAACAAATGCTTCTTTGACCAAACTATCAGCAATTCTATCCTTCTCAATCGCCAGATCAACCTGATTGGCTCTCCAGTATATTGTGGCTCCTAGAATAATAACTAAAATAGTAGCAAAAGTTCCGAAAATTTTAAGCTTGGTTACAATCTTCATCTAATTATAGTTATAGCTTCCGGGTTAACTTCAGATAAAGCATCAAAATATATGAAATTCAGATAGTTGGGAACTTTTGTACCTGTGGTTAATTTATTCTCAATCACCCATCTTGCTTCATCCTCCATCAAAAGTAGCATAGGCTGTTCAAGCGCTACAAAAAATCTGAATTTTGGCAATACCGAAGACACATATGCATCATTGTATCTTAAGGTCTCTTTCATAAATTTCTCAACTACCCCATCAGTGTTTTTTAAGTACTCCTCAGCCATTACAAGAGATTTAATAAATCTCTTAACAGCTTCCGGTTTATTTCTTATGGTGTTACCTGATGCGTACAATAATATATAATTAAGCCTGTCACTTTGCCCCGACCAATTAACAGCGTTACTTCCCAAGGTTTGCTTGATATTAAAAACATGAGGCTCAAAAATCATTACAGCATCAATACTTCCGCTTAATATCGCCTCAGACAGAGCCAAAGGTGTGTTATCAATTAGCTTAACATCGGAAAGGGAAATTTTGTTGATAAGTAAAAAATTACCGAGAAAGAATTCACCTAAAGTTTTCCGTGGAAGACCTATTTTTTTACCCTTTAAATCTGAAATATTATTTATCCCGCGATCGCGTCTTGCAATTATTTCCCACGCACTTGTAGCAGTACCTATAGAACCTAAAATCTTAAAATCTTCATTTAGAAAGCTATTTCTTACTCCCACAAACTCTGCAGCATTGGTCATATCAATTTCACCTTTTAATAAATTTGCAAATGCAGGGGCGCCGGATTCATATTCCCTTATTGTGACATCCAGACCCTGTGCCTTAAAAAATCCCTGCTCCTTTGCAACTACAAAAAGCGTGCCGTATTCAGCTTGTTTTCCAACAGTAAGATTATCTACCGGACCTGAATAAATTTGCTTTTTCTCCTGAATAGGACCAACCAGACCTTCAAAATACTTTCCATTAACCAAGAAGGCTCCGGATAGAATAAGAACAACTCCAATAAGCATTAAGCTTTTCTTCATACACTCATAGTAACATTTTTTGATACCACCGATTTGGTTGATTTCGGATTTCCAACGGGCACTGATAGCGCGAAGGTGCTTCCCTTTCCTAATGCCGATTTTTCAATCCATAAATCTCCATCCATTTCTCTTGCATATTCTCTTGAGATATAGAGTCCAAGTCCTGTTCCTGCAACTTTGCCCTCTTTTTTGGACTTTAGCTGTTCGAATTTGTTGAAGAGCTTATTTTGATCCGCAAGCGCAATACCTATACCCGTATCTTTGACAAAAATAACAATTTTGTTTTTATTCTGCTTTATACTTATTGTGATCCCTCCTTTATCAGTTAATTTAATACTATTTCCAATAAGGTTATTTAAGATTTGAACAATTTTTTCCTTGTCAGCATGCACGTGTAATATCTCACTTTCTAAAATATCCAGTTTCAAATTTTTATTTACAGCCAGGGGTTTTAAAATAGCAACCGTTTCCTGCACCAGTTTGCTTATCTCATAATCGCTGAGATGCAGTATCACCTTACCTGCCTCTATTCTTGAGACATCAAGCATTTCATTAACTATATTTATTAACCGGTCAGTTGACATCGCAACTAACTGAAGAGGTCTCTGTTGTTTCCTATCAACCTTTCCATAATCTCCATTATTGATCATGGATACAAACCCTTTAATAGCACTAAGCGGTGTTCTTAACTCGTGAGACGCCATTGATATAAACTCTGTTTTCATCTCGTCTATTTCTTTTTCACGCGTAATGTCATGAAATACTTTAATTGCACCTATTATTTTTTTTTCAATTACTACAGGTGCTGCTGTAATAAGAGCCGGGAATTTAGTACCGTTTTTCCGGACAAGGTAATGTGTTGCCGTTACCTTCTTTCCAGTCTTCAAGGCAATTGTCAAAGGACGATCTTTTTCTAAAAGTACATTTCTTTTTTCATCTTCTATTAGCAACTTGTCAAAACTATGTACTCCAATAAGCTCCTCTTCGCTAAAACCCATAAGCTCTTCAAATGCTATATTTGCTAGAATTATTTTTCCTTCCGAATCTGTTGCTATAATTCCATCTCCTATACTATTAAGGAGTGCCTCTGCTTCTGCCTTTCCTTTCGCCAGTGTCTTTTGAGAATCCTTCTGCGCTGTTATATCAATAGAGAGGATAAGCGCGCCCTCAGTTATTGGCTCTATTTTTAACCCAAACCACCGATTGCTTCCGTCTGAAAACATAAATTCATTTTCCATACTATGTGGTATCCGCTCAAATAAACACTTCTTAAGATAAGTAAACATTTCTGTTTTCTCAATCCCCGGATAAATTTCCATCATCGTATGACCCAATAACTCCATTTGTGTATGCTTCCCCTGTTTTGCAACCGCATCATTTACATAGATGTATTTATAATCAAATCCAATTATCTGAAAACCTTCTCTCATATTGTCAAGAGTGCTCTTAAACAAACGGCTAAGTCTTTTACGCTCTGCAACAACTGAGGCAAGAGAAAGTATCATAATAGTAACAACGTCCAGGAATGTTTGAAGCAAAATTAGAGATTCGCTTGGACTAAATTGAGAGAAAGGACCGTGTCCCCTTATTGTTCCCCATATGGATATTGAGGCCATTATGACTATCGCTGTCATTGTTTCCCGTCGGTCAAACCTTAATGAAGCCCAAACTAATAGAGGTATGCACAAAAATTCAAGCGGAAGATAACTAGGAATACTAAAAAATAAACTATTAAATACTGCACCTGATACAACAACAATTCCAAATAGTAAAGAGACTGCTTCAAGTAAGCGATTTTTGCTCCAATGAAAAAGATACTTTTTTTTCCAAAATAAAATCAGTGGTGTAATAATTATTGCACCACTGATATCCCCCAACCACCAGGTAGTCCAGATTGAGGAAGATTCTCCCGCCGTTGCTAACCCTCCCAACAACAGACTACTTAAACCCCAGGTCGCGCTGATCATGCAGGCAAAAATCACAATAATAATAAACTTTAGAATTCCCCTTGCGCTGTTAAACACAGCGCGTCCATCTGCAAACGTAATAATGAAATATGAAGCGAGCAATCCTTCCAGAGTATTCCCCACTGAGATACCAAATGATGTAAATACAGTTCCGGCTGTTGTGAGATTTGTGAAAAAAGCTGCCAGAAAGATAACCGGCCAAATCCTATACCCCTTTAAGATAAATATGGCAATTGCTATGCCTGTCGGAGCCCATACTGCAGTTGAAGAAGCATTTACTGATGCTAGCTGAAGCCCAATTTTTCCGGAAATGAAATAAGCTAAAAAAATTAAGCTTAGCTTTATAATTTTGAACACCATCACATATAGGGAACAAATTGTACCCTATTATCACTATAGATAATACTTGTGACCAAAATCAATAGAAGATTTAGATAAAATTGTGCACAGGTCAGCACATGGTATACACTTTCGGCAAAAATATATCATCTACAGAAATGCGTGTTTAAGGATTGCTAAGATTAGGTACAGCATGATAGGAGGTGATGTAGATGATAACTGGAATCCATTTGGATTACA